>NZ_JSBN01000043.1 GCF_000797515.1 Sphingomonas sp. Ant H11 | reverse complement strand
GGTGGCGGGAGGGCGCTGCCACTGGTGGCGTGTCGGTGTGGTCAATCGCCGCTGACGGTTCCTCCGGCACTGCGGCCGCGATGACCGGCTCGGGTGACGGGAGCGGTGCCGCAGGGGGCGGGGTCACGGGCAGCGGGACAGCGATCACCGGAGCGGCGGCTGGCGGCGTGGCGGCCGCCGCAGCGCTGCGGAGCCCGACGATCGTCCGTTCCGCCTCGGCATGGTCAGCGCGTAGCGCTTCGAGATCGGCGGTCAGGTTCGCGGCGCGGCTATGCGATGCCCGCAACTGGTCCTGCGCCTGCTCATGATAAGCGGTGAAGCTTTCCGATTGCTCCCGCACCCGGCGCTTCCACTTTTTTCGGGCTCGGCGCGCTGACATACCCCAGCAACCACCCGCCGAGGAGCACTGCCGCAAGTACGATGAACTGTTCCGGTGTCGTGAACAGCATGACCTTTGCATCCCCCGCCCAAGATTCGCTTCCGCAACGATCCTGCCGTTAACCACGGCTGGGGGGCAAGCGTGCTGACCCGCGGGCCTTAGTGCTTGAACGCGTCCGAGATCGAGCAGGCGGCGGGGCCCAGAATCACCACGAACAACGTCGGCAGAATGAACAGGATCAGCGGGATCGTCATGATCGCGGGCAGGCGTGCGGCCTTTTCTTCCGCCCGCATCATGCGTTCGTTACGGAACTCGGCCGAAAGCACACGCAGGGCGGATGCCAGCGGAGTCCCGTATTTCTCGGTCTGGACCATGGTGGTGACCACCCCCTTCACGGCATCGAGTTTCACGCGTTGCGCGAGGTTTTCGAAGGCCTGCCGTCGTTCGGAAAGGAAGCCGAGTTCGATCGCCGTCAGCGTGAATTCGTCGCCAAGCTCGGGATAGGCTTTCCCCAATTCGCGCGCGACGCGGTTGAAGGCGGCGTCGACGGTCAGTCCCGCTTCGGCACAGATGACGAGCAGATCGAGCGCGTCGGGCAAGCCCTTCTGGATCGCCAGCGACCGTTTGCTGATCTTGTTGTTGAGGTAGAGGTCGGGCGCTTTGTACGACAGGATGAAGTTGGCCGCGACCAGGCCATAGGCTTTGATCGGCGTCCAATTCGCGAACATCTCGGTGCCGTAAACCACGTACAGCCCAAACACGCCCCACGTCAGCGGCAGGACGAGGCGGCCGAAAATCACCGCCACCGCATATTCCTTGGAGCGGATGCCGGCTTGCATCAGCTTGATCTGCGCGGCCTTGACCTGGCTGTCCTGCAGCACTTTGAGCGAGGAGAGCAGCGCCTTGATGCGGTCGGTCGTCTCATTCTTGGTGACCAGCTTGGCGCGGCGCTTGGTCGAGGCGGTAATGCCCGCCTTCAACTGTTCGCGCCGGTCGTTGAGTGCCTTGACGCGCTTGGTCATCGGGTCGTGCGAGGTGGTCACCGCGTAGATGGCCAGCAGCACCATGAACGCAGCGAGGCCGGCCAACAGCGTCGCGACGGTATAGACGTCGACGCCGAGGATAACCGGACCGGTGGGGGTGGCGGGATTCATCGCATCAGATCTCGAAATTGACCATGCGGCTCATGATGAACGCGCCGATTCCCATCCAGATCAACCCGCCGCCACCAGCCACCATCAGGCGTTGGTCGACGAAGAAGTTCTGCATGTAGCTGGCGTTGATCATCCAGATCAGGCCGAACACGATGAAGGGCAGCGACCCGACGATATAGGCGGAGGCCTTGGATTCGGACGACATCGCCTTGATCTTCAGCTTCATCTGGCCGCGCATACGCAGCACGGTCGCGAGATTGGACAGCGTTTCGGCCAGGTTGCCGCCGGTTTCGCGTTGGATCGCGATGGTGATGCAGAAGAACTGAAATTCGGGCGTTCCCAGTCGGTCGGCGGTATCTTGAAGCGCCGCGTCCATCGTCCGCCCGATCTTCATCTTGTCGGTGATGTTCTTGAACTCGACGCCGACGGGCCCATCGACCTCCTGCGCGACGACGGCGATGGTCTCCGTGATGGGCAGGCCCGAGCGCAAGCCACGCACCAGCAGCTCAATGGCGTCGGGAAACTTGGCGGTGAATTTCGCGATCCGTCGCTTGATGAAATAGCCGACTACCATGTGCGGCAGGCCTGCGCCGACAACCAGCCCGAGCAGCAACGCGAGCAGGATCGGCAAGCCAAGAATGATCAGTGCCAACGCGACGGCGAGGATGATGCCCAAGGTGGCGATGCCATATTGCCCGACCGTCCAGGTCTTCCCCGTCATCGCCAAACGCTGTTTCAGCAGCGCCGGGCGCGGGATGAAGCGCATTGCCGCTGCATCCATCCGGTTGTTCCGCGCCGTCGCGATGCGGCGCATTTGCGCGTCGACCAGCACGTTGGCGGCATCGCTATGGCGCGCGCGCAGGGCGGCCATGCGTCGTGTGCGGGCACGCTCCGCATTGGGGCCCGCAAAGGCGAAAGCCATCAGCGCGAGTACGACCAGCGCACCTGCACCCAGCGAAAGGACCGGCATCAGTTCCATGAGGCCTATCAAGCGCTCCGCTTCGTTACCACGGCGTTTACGCCGCAGAATTTTGCCACGAGGTTTTTGGGGGTCACTTCTTCTTCGCGGGTCGGGAAATCAGCGATTTGAAATCGAATTTCCCCATCAGCGAAGGCCCCTTGGCCCCAACCTTCTTTTTGGTCGCGCTGTCGATCGGTTCGGCCGAGTCTCCAACCGCCATCAATTTCGTCGCAAGATCGACGATCGGGACAATCGTCTTCGAGCCCTTGCCGGCTTCGGTTAGCGGCTTGCCCAATTTGGCCGATTGCGCAGCCAGCTTCTGGTCGAAGGGCACCATGAAATCGATCTTGCGTTCGATCGACCCTTCAAAGTCCTTGCGGCTGATTTCCAGTTGCGCGGTCGGCTGGACGCGATTGGCGACCACCACCACCTGCGTCTGTGGCGCGTTGGACTTCATCCAGGACAGGATACGGATCGTGTCGCGCGCGGCGGCGAGCGTTAGCTCGGTCACGACCACTGCCACCTGGATGTCCGTCATCAAATGCGGATGCAGCACGAGCATGTTGCGCGGCAAATCGACCACGGTGCATTCGAACGCGGAGCGCATTTCCTCCTGCAACTGATAAAAACGCGCCCCCGTCGGTAAGGATCGGGGAGTTGATCGGTGCTTCTGCCGACAGCACGGAGAGCATTTCGCTCGACTTGACCATCGCACGTTCGATGAACAGTCCGTCGATGCGGCTGGGGTTTTCGATCGCGTCGGTCAAGCCGCGCCCCGGCTCGAGGTCGAGCGACAGCGCGCCGGTGCCGAAATGCACATCAAGGTCGAGCAGGGCCGTCGTCCGTGCGCCCTTTTCGCTCAGCACCCAGGCGACACCGGTGGCGAGGCTCGAAGCGCCAACGCCACCCCGCGCGCCGATGAACGCGGTGGAGATGTGCGGACGTTCGGTGCCCGTGTCCGAAACCTTGGGCGCGTTCAGCACGGTCTGGGCATGGGTGAACGCATCCCGCAGCATGTCGGGATTGAGCGGCTTGAGCAGATAGTCCTGGATTCCGCTCACGATGAGATCGCGATACAGCCGCACGTCGTTGACCTGGCCTGCGGCGATGACAACGGTGCCCGGCTCGCACACTTCGGCCAGCGCATTGATATCGTTGAGCGGATCGCCGCTTTCGGAAAGATCGACAAACAGGATTTGCGGGCTCGCGGACACGGACAGCGACTGTACCGCGTTGCGCAGGCCGCCTTTGTTCACTTTCTCGGGTGCCCAGCCCATTTCCACCGCGATCGGGCGCAGCGTCTCGGCGGCGGTTTCGTCGCAGACATAGGCGGCAAAGGGATCGCGCAAGCCGATGCGAGCTGGGTTGAAGGGCGCATTCATTACTTGCCTCCGGTGCTTTCCGTCTTGACCGTCGTGCCGCCGGCACCGGTCGGTGCCGCCTTGCGGTAGCTTTCGATTGCCTTGGCCGAGGCCAATTGGTCGGCGACCGCGCTTCCGCCTTGCCCGCGCACCAGGTCTGCCGGATTGGCGACCATCGCGGCGAGGTTGGCGTTCATCGCGCAGCCGTGGTTGGAGGAGGTATTGGCCTCATATTCGGTCGAGGTGTCGCGGCTGTAATCGGGACAGCCCGGAACCGTCGCCTTTGTGCGGCTGACGATGACGCGTGCCATTCCCGGCGTAACGGCCGCACCGACCAGCGGGGCCTCGTCGGACACCAGCAGGCCATAACGCGACGCTTCGCGGGCGATATCGTCCTTTACGCCGCCACTCGAAGGCGTGGGATTCTCGACCGCGACCTTGTCGCCATAGCCGACCCGCAACGACGCCATCCACCCGGCGAGGCGCTGCGCTTCGCCCGGGGCCAGGCCGTCGCCGCTCGTCGCGACATCAATGGCATAATCGGCGCGGCTGACCACCGGCTGATGCACCGATTCGAGTCCGCGATTTTCCGTGCCCGCGCACGCAGACAGCGCCAACGCCGGAAGCAGGCCGGTCGTGATCGCACGCACATATTTGTTCATGATCATGTCCCTCGGCCCTCAATTGATGTCGAAACCGGGTGCGGCACTCGCGCCCTTTTTGGTTTGGCTGGGTGGTGGCGTGATAGCGGCGGGCGCATCGCGACGGCGATCGACCGGCGACCCCGGTGTGGGGTCCGGCGCGACCGGTCCAGGAGCCGCCGCCCCGAGCGAAGGCTGCGCACTGCCAGCCGGAGCCATGGTCGGCTTCGGGCGGTCGCCGCCGGTGGTGCCGCCGCCAAGCTGACCCATGAAAACACGGCCAAGGTCGGTCGGGGCCTTATAGCCGTCGGTTGGCAGGACGATGTCATTGGCGTTGACCGGCTTCACGAGATACGGCGTGATCACGATCACCAGCTCGGTTTCGTTGCGCTGGAACGCATTGGAGCGGAACAACGCGCCGACAATGGGCATGTCGCCAAGCGCGGGTGCCTTGTCGATCGAGTTGTTGTGATTGTTTTGCAGCAGGCCTGCGATCATCATGCTCTGACCCGAGCCGAGCTCGACGGTCGTCTCGGCCCGCCTTGTCGTCAGCGCCGGAATGCTGACGCCGGAAAGCGTCACCGAACCCTGCGAAGACAGCTGCGACACCTCGGGACGGACATGGAGCGAAATGCGCCCATCGGCCAACACCGTCGGAGTATAGGACAGGCTCACGCCATATTGCTTGTAATCGACCGAGACCGCGCCCAGCCCCTGCGAAATCGGGATCGGGAACTCGCCGCCCGCGAGGAACGAGCCGGTTTCGCCGGAAATGACCGTGATGTTCGGATTGGCGAGCGTCGAAACCTGACCGTCGCGCTCGCCCAGATCGAGCGAGGACAGCAGGTCCATCCCCAATGCGTGGCCGGCCAGGCCAAGCGTCGTGCCCATGCCGGTCGCGGCAGGCTGGGTGAAGACGGTTTGTCCCGGAAGCGAACCGTCGGCATTGATGATGCCGCTGCCGATCGTTCCCGGTGCCGTAGCAATCGTGCCCTGGCGCCCTTGGGTAATGCCGAACAGCGTGCTGCCGGAGCCACGGCTGGTGAGGTTTACCCCGATATTCTTGACGAAGCTGCGGCTGACCTCGGCGATGCGCACCTGCAAATTGACCTGCAAGGGCGTTGCCGCGCGCAAGCGGTTGATCACGCCGACCTTAAGCGCGGCGTCCGGGCCGACCGCGACGCCAGGATTGAGCAGCGCGGTAACAAGGCGCTGCGCGGCCGCGCTGTCCTCGGGAGACGACACCGTGCCGGTCAGCACTGCGATCTGCCCGACCGTCGTCACCTTGATGTCGCTGTCGGGCATGGCGAGCTTCACCATCCGGTCGATCGAGGACAGGTTCTGGCTGACGCGGATGTTGGCGGCGTAAATCACCGTGCCGCTCGCCGAGGTGGCGAAGATCGTCGATTCGCCGGAATCCTTGCCGAACAGATGGATCTGATGGAGATTGTTCACATAAACGTCGGCCACGCCGGGGTTCGAAACCCACACGTCGCTGACGTTGGCGGGCAGGTTGATCAATTCGCCTTGCCCGGTCGACAGCACCACCTCGGTCGTCGGACGCACAGTGCCAGCAGGTGCGGCACCAACATGGGTGACCGGACGTTGCCCGCCGCGCGCAGGCGCTGGCTTTGCTTGAAGTTTGGGACCTGCAGCCATGGCGGTGACCGGCGCACTGCCGACCAGCGCGGTGATGACCGTCGCCGACAGGACGCGGTGCAGAGCGGTTGCGCTACGCATTATTTCTTCCCCCCAAGGGCGACATCGGTCACCGCATTGCCGCGTGCGACGCGGATCACGGGGCCGGTGCCAGCCCCCGGAAACGTCCCGGTACCCGGTGCGCCACCGGAGCCCGAGGTATCAGCAGGCTTGCCGGGAACCGTGCTGCGTTGAAAACGCGAGACGTCGGCTCCGGTCACCATCGTCCCGCCCCCGGTCGCGGGCGTGCTGGCGATGCGGGTCAGCATCGCCTTTTCGGCCTTGGGGTCGTCGGGCATGGAGACATCGCCGCTGGCGATCGCCTGTTCGAGTTCGCTGCTATTGTCGGCGATCGAGCGCAGCGACAGCGAGAGCGACCCCAGCGTTTGAGCCACGGCAATCTGTTCGGCAATCTTCGGGGTCGCTTCGATCGTCACGTTGGAAAAGGTACGGACGACGGCCTTTCCGTCTTCGCCGACACCGTTGTCGGTACGCTGGTCGGTGGCGAGCACGCGCAAGTTGCGCATGATCGTCTCGGCGGCCTTGAGCGGCGGGCCATCGCCGCCACCGGGGACGGTCTGCGTCAGGATCAGGTCGATGCGATCGCCCGGGAAGACGAAGCCGGCCACGCTGGTCTGCGTCTGCACCGGCACGGTCACGGCGCGCATGCCCGGGCCGAGGGCGGCGGCGAGGAAGCCACGGTCGCCCGGCTTGACCAGCGCGCCTTGGGTGATCGGCTGCCCGGCGGTGATCGCATTGCGCACGACCGTGCCCATCAGCGAGCGCGGATCGAAGCCGCCCTTCTTGATGTAATAGGCGTTCTCGACCAGTTCCTTCGGCCACGGCTGGTATTTCAGCGAGGTCGCGTCGAGGATGGTCCCGACAGGGAGCGCCTTGGTTGCGACCAGCACTTCCGGGCCGTTTGCGACCGGTGCCATCGCTACCGCATTCGCTTGCGGTGCCGGGCTGCCAATGATCAACGATCGTGCCATGAACGCCGAGATCGCGGCAACGATCAGCGCACCCAACAGCAAAATGACCTTGCGACTATCCATCTTAGACCTTTCGGACGCGGGCAGTTGAGCCCGCGTTAAGCATTCACACCAAAGTGGTTAAAAAGCGGTTCACGCAGTGCGATCAGCGCGGCGATTGCGATCGCCACGCCGTAGGGGACCTCGATTTGCGTCGTGCGATGGCGCAACGCGCGTTCCATCAGCAGCACCACGGTGAGCGCACCGCCGACCAGCGACATGACGATCAACATCCAGGTCAAAGCGACGGGATCGAGCAGCCACAGCGCCAGCGCGCCGATCATCTTGACGTCGCCGCCGCCCATCCAGCCGAAATGAAATGCGGCGACGAAAACCGCGAACACCAGCAGCGCAATGCCAACCTGCTCCGCAATCGCCATCCAGCCCAGGGCATTCGCCCACCACCATAAGGGCGCGAGCAGCGCGATCGCGGCGTTTTTTCCAATTGGCGATCTCGCGCGTGCGTGCATCCTGGATCCCGGCCGAAACCAGGAGCGCCGCCAGCACCAGCAGCAACATCGTTGACAGATTGATCCCACCCATGAGGAAAGGTGTAGACGGCGGGCCTTTCAAAACCGTAACCATCGTCCATGGTTTCCCCTCAGCTTTATCGTCGCGCGATTCCTGCGGCTGCGCGGATCACGCAATGGTCCGCTCCCGATGGCTGGGCGCTGCGGCGCTTCGACTGGGGCGTCGAAGGACGACCGCGCGGTCGGATGCTGTTTCAGGGCGGCCGCGGCGATATCTTCGAGAAGTATCTCGAGGCGTTTGCGCACTGGCATGCGCTCGGCTGGTCGATCACGTCGTTCGACTGGCGCGGGCAGGGCGGGTCGGGGCGGCTGTCGCCCGATCCGCATGTTGGCCATGTCGACGATTTTCAGCAGTATATCGACGATTTTCGCGCCTTTTGGGCGGATTGGGTTGCGGAAGATGCCGGGCGCGACGGCGGACCGCATGTTGCGCTTGGCCATTCGATGGGCGGCCATCTGTTGCTGCGGGCGCTGGTCGAAGGCGCGGCGCGACCCGATGCCGCTGTCCTGATCGCGCCGATGCTGGGGTTGCACAGTCCGCTTGGCGCGACGCTCGGCGAACGGCTCGCGCGGGTGCTAGGCGGCGTCGGCAATGCAGCACGGCCAGCGTGGCGCGGGAATGAGCGGCCCGCCACCACCGAAAC
Source organism: Sphingomonas sp. Ant H11 (assembly GCF_000797515.1). GTDB lineage: Bacteria > Pseudomonadota > Alphaproteobacteria > Sphingomonadales > Sphingomonadaceae > Sphingomonas. The sequence goes on along the minus strand of NZ_JSBN01000043.1, from coordinate 71,239 downwards.
GCGCCAGGCACTGCTCACCAAGGATACGGATCGCTATGAGGACGAGATCTTCTGGCAATCGAGCAAGCCCGAATTGCTGCTGGGGCCGCCGAGCTGGCGCTGGGTGATCGAGGCGTTTGCGTCGACGCGGCGGTTGAGCGTCGATCCGCGTTTGAAAACGCTCGACGTGCCGTTGCTGTTCGTCGTTGCCGATGACGATAAATTGGTCGACCCCAAGGCCGCGCTGAAGATCGCGGCAAAGGTGCCGGATGCGCGGGTGGTGCGCTTCGGCAAGGAATCCGCGCACGAGATCCTGCGCGAGGCAGATCCGGTGCGCAATCGCGCGATTGGCGAGATCGACATCTTCCTGTCGTCGCGGGCGCAGAGGTAGAGCCGTGACGCACTATGACGTGGCGATTGTCGGGGCCGGGATTGCGGGCGCAAGTCTTGCCGCCGCGATTGCGCCTTATGCTTCGGTGGTGATGCTCGAGGCGGAGGATTTGCCCGGCTACCATGCGACCGGGCGGTCGGCGGCTTTCTGGTCGGAAACCTATGGCGGCCCTGGCGTGCAGCCGCTAACCACCGCATCGGGCGCTGCGTTGCGGGGCGGGGGCTTCCTGGCCGATCTCGGCTCGCTCCATATCGGGCGCGCGTCGGATTCGGACCGGATCGACGGCTTTCTGGCGGAATTTGCGGGCAGCAGCGTGGCGCTGCAGCGGGTTGATCCGCGCGCGTACATTCCGGGTTTGCGCGCCGACTGGACGCTGGGCGTGCTGGAGGCGAGCAGCACCTATATCGATGTCGCGGCGCTCCACGCGCATTATCTGGCACAAGCGCGGCAGGGCGGGGTGACGCTGTTGCTGTCCGCGCCGTTGCAGCGCGCGGTCCACACCGGTGGTCGCTGGCAAATGGAGACAGGCGCGGGGCCGGTGTCGGCGACGATCCTCGTCAACGCCGCCGGTGCCTGGGCCGATGCGGTTGCAGAAATGGCGGGGGTCGCGCCGATCGGCATCGCCGCTTATCGCCGCACCGTCGTGCAATTGGCGACCAGCCCGGCGGCCCCCGATACGCTGCCGCATATCGCGGACATTTCGGGCCAATTCTATTTCAAGCCCGAGGCCGGAGGTCGGCTGTGGCTCAGCCCGCACGACGAGACTCCGGCCACGCCCGGTGATGTCCAGCCCGAGGAGATCGACGTCGCCGTTGCGATCGACCGGTTCGAACACGTCGTCGATTGGCAGATCACGCGCGTCGAACGGCGTTGGGCGGGCCTGCGCAGCTTCGCGCCGGATCGCTTGCCGGTCTATGGCTTCGCCCCCGATTCGCCCGGTTTCTTCTGGTGCGCGGGGCAGGGCGGTTTCGGCATCCAGACGGCACCGGCAGCGGCCGCGCTGGCCGCAGCGCTTCTTTTGGGCCGCGCGCCTGATCCCAGCGTGGCTGCGATCGATCCTACCCGCTATGCACCGGGCCGCTTCGCGGTGCTGGCGTAACGATATTCTCGTCGCTATCCTTCCCGAACCGACAAACCGGGGAGGTTCGCATGGCACACAAATTCGTGATCGAGCAGAACAAGGCGGGCGAGTATGTCGCCAAGTTCAAATATAACAGCGAACTGATTTGGTGGACCGAAGGCTATTCGAGCAAGGCCGGGGCCAAGAATGCGATTGAATCGGTGCTGAAGAACGGTCCGGGCGCGCCGGTCGAAGAGGCTTAAGCGCGCCTGCCAGCGGCCACCGCGGCATCGCTCGCCAGCCGGTCTGCGCGTTCGTTGTCGGGGTGGCCGGCATGGCCTTTGACCCAGGTCCATTCGACCCGGTGCGGTTTCGCCGCGTCGAGCAGCGCCTGCCACAGATCGGCATTCTTCACCGGCTGGCGCGCAGCGGTCTTCCAGCCGTTCTTTTGCCAGCCTTTGATCCACTTGGTCAGCCCGTCCATCACATAGCGACTGTCGGTCGAGAGCATGACATGGCAGGGGCGTTTCAGCGCGTTCAGCCCCTCGATCGCGGCCATCAATTCCATGCGGTTATTGGTGGTCAGCGCTTCACCGCCCGACAGCTCTTTCTCGGTGCCGCCTGCGCGAATCAGCGCGCCCCAGCCACCTGGGCCGGGATTGCCCTTGCAGGCACCATCGGTGGCGATTTCGACTTTGGTGAGTTCTTTGGGCGGGTCTTTTTGCTGTCGCGGTCATCGCGTCCGCTTAACCAGCTCCGGCGCATAATGCGAGAGTCGCCGGACATAAGCGAGCGGGTCCTTGCGCGTGACGAGCGCGTCGGCGGGGGTGTTGAGCCAGTCCCATGCGCGCGACAGGGCGAAGCGGACACAGGCCCCGCTGGCCAGCGTCGGGAAGGCGGCCTGTTCGACCGACGATAGCGGAAAGCGCTGCTCATACCCTGCCGTCAGCGCATCGCCGATGGCGGCGTCATAGTGCGCCCCCGTGGCGTCAAAGGCCCAGGCGCTGTGCATGATCGCCAGATCGTACACGCGCAGATCGGTGCAGGCGAAATAGAAATCGATCAGCCCGGATACGGCGTCGCCGCGCATCAGCACATTGTCGGGGAAGAGGTCGGCATGGATGGTGACCGTGTCGAGCGTCGCCCGGGGCCATGCACCGACGACCCGATCGATCGCGAAGCCGAGATCATCATACAAGCCGGGCGCGATGGTATCGAGACTGCGCCCGCAGCGCTCGAACAAGGGGGCCCAGGTCTCGACCCCCATCGAATTGGCACGTGTCTCGGGAAAATCGGCCAAGGCGACGTGCATATCCGCCATCGCCACTCCCGCAGCGCGCGCCTGTGCTGCGGTCGGATGCGATACCGACACGCCGGACAGAAACTTGATGAGGCAGGCGGGACGACCCTCCAGCGTCTGAATCGCGGTGCCGTCGCGGTCCTTGATCGCTGGCGGTACAGGGTTGCCGCGCGCTGCGAGATGATCGAGCAGCGCCATGAAATAGGGCAGGTCGCCGCCCTCGACGCGCTTTTCATACAGCGTCAGGATGAAGCGGCCGGTGGTGGTGTCGACCAGGTAGTTGGTGTTCTCGACACCCTCGGCGATTCCCTTGGCGGACACCAACTCGCCAACGTCATAGCGCGCGAGGAAACCGGCCAGGACCTCGGCCGATACCGGCGTATACACGGCCATCGCTCAGGCCGTTGCTTCAAGCCCGCGGGGCAGCTTGAACGAGACCGTCTCGCGCTTCGTTTCCACTTCGCGCTCGGTTACCGTAAACCGTTCAGCCAGCCGATCGACCAGTTCGCGCACCAGCACCTCCGGTGCGGATGCTCCGGCCGTAATGCCCAGTCTACTAATGCCGTCGACGAAGCTCCAGTCGAGGTCCGCCGCACGCTGAATCAGGCGAGCAGGGGTACCTTCGCGCTCGGCGACTTCGACCAGACGCACCGAGTTTGAAGAGTTCGGCGCGCCAATCACCAACATCGCATCGCACGCATGGGCAATCGCCTTGACTGCGCCCTGGCGGTTGGCGGTGGCGTAGCAAATGTCCTCGCCGCGCGGCCCCTGAATCGAGGGGAAACGCCGTTGCAGCGTGGCGACCACATCGGCGGTGTCATCCATCGACAAGGTCGTCTGGGTCAGGAAGGCGAGGTTGTCGGGGTCAGCGGGCGTATAGCCTTCGGCATCCGCCACGGTTTCGACCAGCGACATCGCGCCTTCGGGCACCTGGCCGAACGTTCCGATCACTTCGGGATGTCCGGCATGGCCGATGAACACGATGTGCCGCCCGAGCTGGACCATGCGCTCAGCCTGGCGGTGAACCTTGGACACCAGCGGGCAGGTCGCGTCGAAAAAGGCGAGGCCGCGTTCGGCCGCTTTGTTCGGCACGGCCTTGGGGACGCCATGCGCGGAGAAGACGACGGGAACGCCGTCGGGCACCTCATCCAATTCCTCCACAAACACCGCGCCTTTGTCGCGCAGCATGTCGACGACGAAGCGATTGTGGACGATTTCGTGCCGAACATAGACGGGTGCGCCATATTTGGCGATCGCCAGTTCCACGATCTGAATGGCACGGTCGACCCCGGCGCAGAAGCCGCGCGGCGCGGCGATGATGAGCTCGAGTTTTGGCTTTGAAGCGGTGAACATCTCGCAGCAAGCCTACGCGATTGCTTGCGCGGGCGATAGCCGGTTCCTATGGTGCGCTCGCGCCTGCGCGATAAATCCTAAAGCAGGCGATCCCTTTTGCATGATAAGGTGCGTGACCCCGTGACATTCCGGAAATCAGCCATCGCCGCCCTCTCACTTCCCGTGTTCGCGGCGGTTTTGCTCGGCGGATGTCGGCACACGGGCGAGCTGGACGAGACAGGCGGCATCACCGCGGTCCGCACGGCGTGCCCAAGCGTGGCGGTCCCGGCCGGCACCGGCGACATTACGCTGTTCGATCCCGCGACCAGCCATGATGCCACCGCGCTCGACCTTACGGCGGTGTTGACCAACGTTCGTTCGACCTGCACCGATGCGGGCGACGACATTCTCACTACATTGACCTTCTCGGTCGAAGGGCGGCGGCTGCGGACCGATGGTGCCCGCGACGTGACCTTGCCCTATTTCGTCACCGTTGTGCAGGGCGGCAGCGCCGTCGTTGCCAAGCGCCTTGGACATGTCACGCTGCATTTCGAGGCGGGCCAGCCGCGCGCGTCGGTGCAGGGAACCGGCACCGCGACCGTGTCGCGCGCCGCCGCTACGCTGCCTGACGATGTCCGCAAGAAGCTGCTCGAAAAGCGCAAGGCGGGCGGCGAGGATGCCGCGGTCGATCCGTTGACGCGTCCGGAAGTTCGCCAGGCGGTGCTGCGCGCTACCTTCGAGGCATTGGTTGGCTTCCAGCTCACCAGCGACCAGCTGAAATATAACGCCACACGCTGATTGTTGACGCGGTTGTGGCAAAGGGTCGTTGACTCGCTTGCTGCGCCGCGTCAAACCGAAGGCGTCGATCGCGGGCAACCGGGATAGGCACGCGCGGGAGAGCGTCCCGGATGCCGTTTGCGGCATTCTGGACCGCCGAAGGAGCAACCGCCCCGGAATCTCTCAGGCAACCGGACCGCGCGGGCCATCGACACTCTGGAAAGCGCACTCGCCTTGGGCGATGTGCCACCGAAGGGGTAAGCTTGCGGCACGTGCGGCAAGTCAAAGCTCTCAGGTATCCGTGACAGAGGGGGCGGCGGATCATGGACGCTACGGCGTCATGCTACGCCGTAGACCTCGCACGGAAGGCCTTTATGACCGACGCTGAAATTCCCGACGAAATCGCGATCGAGACCTTGCCGCTCGACGCCTGGCATCGCGCCCGTGGTGGCCGCATGGTGCCGTTCGCGGGCTATGAGATGCCGGTGCAATATGAAGGCATCATGGCCGAGCATCTGTGGGTGCGCGAATCGGCTGGCCTGTTCGATGTCAGCCATATGGGACAGTTGCTGTTCCGCTCCGATGAAGGTGCCGATCTGGTCGCCGCCCTCGAAGCCGTGCTGCCCGCCGACATTGCCGGGCTGGGCGCAGGCAAGCAGCGTTATTCGCTACTGCTGGCCGAAGATGGCGGCATCCTTGATGATCTGATGGTTACGCGCCTGCCCGACGCCAATCCGTTCGACATTCAGGGCTTTTACATGGTCGTCAACGGTGCGACCAAGATCGACGATATCGCGCATTTGCTCGAATATCTGCCCGACGACATCGCACTCAACCATATGGAAGACCAGGCGCTGCTGGCGTTGCAGGGTCCCAAGGCGGTCGATGCGCTGGCGCGGCTGGTGCCGGGCGTCGAAGCGCTGGTGTTCATGACCGCTGGCGGCTTCGAGTGGAACGGCATTCCGCTGTGGATCAGCCGCTCGGGCTATACCGGCGAGGATGGCTTCGAGATTTCGGTGCCTGCCGAGAATGTCGAGGCACTGGCTGATGCGCTGACCGCCGAGCCTGAGGTAAAGCCGATCGGCCTTGGCGCGCGCGATTCGCTGCGGCTTGAGGCCGGCTTGCCGCTTTACGGCCATGATCTCGACCCCGAAACGACGCCGATCCAGGCGGATCTCGGCTTTGCGCTATCGAAGCGCCGCCGCGAGGCGGGCGACTTCATGGGCGCAGCACGCATCCTGGCCGAGCGTGAAAACGGCGCGATCGTCAAGCGCGTCGGGCTGATGGTCGGTGGCCGCCAGCCGGTGCGCGAAGGTGCTGCTGTGCTCGATGCGCAGGGCTCTGACGTCGGCCGCGTCACCTCGGGCGGCTTCGCCCCCAGCGTCGGCGCGCCGATCGCCATGGCCTATGTGCCGACTGCGCTTGCGGTTCCCGGTACGACAATTCAATTGGCGCAGCGCGGCAAGGTCCATCAAGCGACCGTGACGACAATGCCCTTTATTCCCCACCGCTACGTCCGCGCAGGAGGCAAGTGATGAGCCGTTATTTTACTGAAGATCATGAATGGGTTGATGTCGATGGTGACATCGGCATCGTTGGCATTACCGAATATGCGCAGAGCCAGCTCGGCGACATCGTGTTCGTCGACGTGCCCGAAGAGGGCAAGGAATTGGCCAAGGGCGATGAAGCCGCGGTCGTCGAATCGGTCAAGGCCGCGTCGGACGTCTATTCGCCGGTGTCCGGCACGGTGATCGACGGCAACGCCGCGCTCGCCGACACGCCCGGCCTCGTCAATGAGGATCCCGAAGGCGATGGCTGGTTCTTCAAGCTGACGCTGAGCGACGCCGATGAGCTGAACGAGCTGATGGATGAAGTCGCCTATCAGGCATTCGTCGCGAAGCTCTGATCTCCTTCTCCCCTCCCGCCGTGCGGGAGGGCGTGGGGGAGGGCGTTTTGCTCACCGCCAAGCTTTGTCATTCCCTCCCCCAACCCCTCCCGCCGTGCGGAAGGGGGGAGATTTTGAAATGCGTTACCTACCCCTGACTCAGTCCGATCGCGAGGCGATGCTCGGCGTCATCGGTGCCGCTTCGATCGACGATCTGTTCGTCGACGTGCCCGAAGCCGCCCGGCTCGACGGCCCGATCCACGATCTGCCGATGCACGCCAGCGAAATGGCGGTCGAGCGCCATATGAGCGCGCTGGCCCGCAAGAATCTGACGGCGGGGGAAGCGCCCTTTTTCCTTGGCTGCGGTGCTATCGCCACCATGTGCCCGCCTCGGTCGATCATTTGATCCAGCGCGGCGAGTTCCTGACGGCCTATACCCCGTATCAGCCCGAAATCGCGCAGGGCACGCTGCAGATGCTGTTCGAGTTCCAGACGCAAGTCGCGCGGCTGCTCGGCACCGATGTCGCCAACGCCTCGATGTATGACGGCTCGACCGCCTGCTGGGAAGCAATCGGCATGGCGCGCCGCATCACCAAGCGCGGCAAGGCGATCCTGTCCTCTGGCCTGCACCCGCATTATGTCTCGGTCGCCAAGACGATGGCGAAGTTCACCGGCGACGTGCTCGAAACCGCGACGCCGACCCTGAGCGCAGACACCGATCTGGAAACGCTGATCGCGGCGATCGACAAGGATACGTCGTGCGTCGTCGTGCAATATCCCGACATTCTCGGCCGCATCGCCGACCTCACGCCGCTTGCGGACGCCTGCCACGCCAATAAGGCGCTGCTGATTGCGGTGGTGACCGAGCCGGTTGCGCTGGGTGCGATCAAGTCGCCCGGTGAGATGGACGCAGACATCGTCGTCGGCGAAGGCCAGTCGCTCGGCGTCGGCCTGCAGTTCGGCGGCCCCTATGTCGGCCTGTTCGGCTGCAAGGAAAAATACGTCCGCCAGATGCCGGGCCGCCTCTGCGGTGAGACGCTGGATGCCGATGGCCGCCGCGGTTTCGTGCTGACGCTGTCGACGCGCGAGCAGCATATCCGCCGCGAAAAGGCGACGTCGAACATCTGCACCAATAGCGGCCTGTGTGCGCTGGCTTTCTCGATTCATATGACGCTGCTGGGCGAAAAGGGCCTGCGCACGCTGGCCCAGATCAACCATCACGGCGCGGCTTCGGCGGCGGCACGGCTGGCGCAGGTGCCAGGGGTCGAATTGGTAACGACCACCTTCTTCAACGAATTCACGCTGAAGCTGCCGCAAGAAGCGCGGCCGGTTGTGCGCGCCCTGGCTGAACGCGGTATCCTGGCGGGCGTATCGCTCGGGCGGCTCTATCCGGGTGAGGCGAGCCTCGCCAACGGCCTGGTCGTCGCGGTGACCGAGACGACCTCGGCAGAAGATGTAGAAACGCTGGCCGCCGCGCTCGAGGAGATTCTGGCATGAGCATCAATGCAAGCGGATGGCGCCCCGAAGCGCCCGTCGCCGGTGGCAAGGCCTCGCCGACCGTCACTGGGAACAAGGGCCTGATGCTGGAAGAAGCGCTGATCTTTGAGATCGGCGATTCGGAGACCACAGGCGTCGATTTCGCATCTTCTCCCTCTCCCCTCCGGGGAGAGGGGCCGTCAGGCACCAGCCTCGGCAGCCTCGCGCGCACCACGCCGATCGGCCTTCCCGGCCTGTCGGAACCGGAAGCGGTGCGCCATTACACGCGCCTCAGCCGCCAGAATTACGGCATCGACCTCGGCTTCTTCCCGCTCGGATCGTGCACGATGAAGCACAATCCGCGCCTCAATGAGAAGGTCGCGCGTCTGCCCGGTTTCGCCGATATCCATCCGCTCCAGCCGGTCGATACCGTGCAGGGCGCGCTTGGCGTCATCAACGAACTGGCGGTGTGGCTGATCAAGCTGACCGGCATGTACGGCGTCGCGATGAGCCCCAAGGCGGGCGCGCATGGCGAATTGTGCGGCATCCTGTGCATCAAGGCGGCGCTGGAAGCGCGCGGCGAGGGCCACCGCAAGGTCGTGCTCGTGCCCGAGAGCGCGCATGGCACCAACCCCGCGACCGCCGCGTTTGCGGGCTTCACCGTCGAGGATATTCCCGCCACCGCCGAAGGGCGTGTCGATACCGCAGCGCTCAAGGCCCGGCTCGGGCCGGACGTGGCGGCGGTGATGATCACCAACCCCAATACCTGCGGGCTGTTCGAGCGCGACATGAAGGCGATCTCGGACGCGGTCCATGCGGTCGGGGCCTATGTCTATTGCGACGGTGCGAACTTCAACGCGATCGTCGGCCGCGTGCGCCCGGGCGATCTCGGCATCGACGCGATGCACATCAATTTGCACAAGACCTTCTCCACCCCGCATGGCGGCGGCGGTCCCGGCTCGGGCCCGGTCGTGCTGTCGGAAGCGCTCGCGCCGTTCGGCCCGCTGCCCTTCACCGCGCGCTATGCAGACGGCCATATCGCGCTGATCGAGGAAGAAACGGCGGGCGACGAACACCCGCACACCTTCGGCCGCATGACTGCCTTCCACGGCCAGATGGGCATGTTCACCCGCGCGCTGACCTATATCCTCAGCCACGGAGCGGATGGCCTGCGCCAGGTTTCGGAAGACGCCGTGCTCAACGCCAATTACATCCTGCGCAGCCTGGAAAAGACGCTCGACGCGCCGTTCGCCGCATCGGGCCCGTGCATGCACGAGGCGCTGTTCTCGGATAATGGCCTCGCCGACGGTTTCTCGACGATCGACGTCGCCAAGGGGCTGATCGACGAGGGCTTCCACCCGATGACGATGTACTTCCCGCTGGTCGTCCACGGCGCGATGCTGATCGAGCCGACCGAGACCGAATCGAAGGCCGCGCTCGACCAGTTCATCGGCGCTTTGCGCTCGGTCGCCGAGCGCGCCAAGGCGGGCGATATCAGCCTGAAGAGCGCCCCGCATTTCGCGCCGCGCAGCCGCCTCGATGAAACACTGGCGGCACGCAAGCCAGTGCTGATATGGAAGGACCCGGGTCTGGCCCAAGCGGCCGAATAACAGGGGGAAATTCATGCCGGTCCACGCTGCGCCGCCGGGGATTTTGCAATATGCAATCCCGATCGCGATCTTCCTTGCGGTGTTCGCGCTGCGTGCGCGGCGGTTGACCCGGCTCAGGCCGCTCAAGGTCGAGCAATTGTGGATCGTACCGGCACTTTACACCGCCGTCGTCGCCGTGATCTTCTATCGCAGCCCGCCCACGCTGGCTGGGTGGGGGATCGCGGTGGCGGCGTTGCTGGTCGGGGCGGCACTCGGCTGGCAGCGCGGCAAGACCATGCAAATCCATGTCGACCCCGAAACCCACGAACTGCGCCAGCGTGCCTCGCTCTGGGCGCTTGCCTTCATCGTGGCGCTGATCGCGATCAAATCGGTCGCGCAGGCGGAAGGGGCTGCGTTGCACTTCAACCTGGCGGTGCTGATCGATACTTTCGCGGCGCTCTCGCTCGGCGTGTTCGCAGCGCAGCGGCTGGAAATGTATCTGCGCGCGAATCGCCTGCTCGCCGAAGCCCGCGCGTGACGACACCCGTCCCCTGGATTCCGGGGGAGGCGGGGGAAGACGCGCGGCGCCATGCCCCGGCGACACTGCGCAACCGCATGGCGATTGCCGATGTGCTGCGCGAAACACTCCCGTCTGCTGGTCTGGTGCTGGAAATCGCGAGCGGATCGGGCGAGCATGCCGCCTATTTCGCGCAGGAATTTCCCGCGCTTGACTGGCAGCCAAGCGACCCCGACGCGGATGCGCGCCGCTCGATCGGCGCGTGGTGCGAGGGGATAGCCAATGTCCTTCCACCGCTCAATATCGATGCGGCTGCGAGCCAATGGTCGATCCGCCGTGCCGACGCGGTGCTCTGCATCAACATGGCCCATATCAGCCCGTGGGAAGCGACGCTCGGTTTGCTCTCGGGAGCTGGGTCGGTCCTGCCGTCGGGGGCACCGTTGATCTTGTATGGCCCGTTTCTGCAAGCGGGCGTCCCGACCGCACCGAGCAACCTCGCGTTCGACGAATCGCTGCGTGCGCGCGACTCGCGCTGGGGGTTGCGTTCCGTTGAGGCAGTAACGGCTGCGGCGACATCCTTCTCGCTCGACCAATGCCTCGCAATGCCTGCCAACAACCTGCTATTGGTGTTTTGTCGCCGTTAGGGGCTTACGGCTTCGGTCACGGGGCGTTGCCGGACCTGCTCCCGCCAGACAATGTAGAGCCCGCTCGCCACGATGATCGGCGCGCCGAGGACAGTGCCCCAGCCGGGTAACGTGCCGAACAGCAGCCAGCCATAAAGCGTGCCCCAGAACAGGCTCGAATAATCCATCGGGATCACGGTCGAGACCGGCGCGTGGCGCACTGCTGCGGTCAACGCCAGTTGCGCGAGCCCGCCAATCAGGCCGACGCCCACCAGAATTGCCCAGGTCAAGGCATCGTGCTGCTGAAGGTTGAGCGCATAGGCGATGCCGAGCGGCGGGATCGACAGCGCCGAAAACCAGAAGACCGTCGTCAGCGCGCTTTCGGTGCGCCCGATCTGGCGCAGCAGGATCGCGACCAATGCCACGAACATCGCCGCGACAAGGCCGACCGCCGCCCCGCCCAATGGCAACGCGCCGGTCCCCGGTTGGGTCACGATCAATACGCCGATAAAGCCGACGACGACCGCGGCCCAGCGGTGGATGCCGACCTGTTCGCCGAGGATGAGCGCCCCCAGCAGCGTGCCGAAGATCGGCACGGTAAACTGCAAGGTGGTCGCGTCTGCCAACGGCAACAGCAACACCGCGCCGAAAGTGGTCACCATGCCGATCAGGCCAACGGCGGTGCGCCGGACATGTGCGCCGAATCGCTGGGTCCGGAGCGACGAAAGGCCGGGACCGGTCACCACGATTCCCAAAATCAGCATCGCCGCGAAGGCCTGACGGAAGAACATCGTCTCGGCGAGGTTCGCCCCACGATTTTCCGCGAGTTTGATCAGCGCGCTCATCGTTGCCAGGCCAGCGATGGCGAGCAGGCGCAAGGCCAGCCCCAGCATGACGCGGTCGGGGGTATAGCGCGGCGCGTTTCGACGGAGGGTAGGGCGGGGGCGTCGATCGAGTGTCTCCAGAGTATGCATTGGTCCATGACGCCGCGCGGCGCGAGACACAAGCGCGGGGGTGACGCGCGCGTCGCCAGTCGCTATCCGCACCGGCATGATCAAACGCGCACTCCCCGTCACCCGCGAGGCCGATTTCTCGGCCTGGTATCAATCCGTCATTGCAGAAGCCGACCTTGCCGAGGAATCGGGCGTGCGCGGCTGCATGGTCATACGGCCGTGGGGCTATGGCATTTGGGAGCGGATCCAGCGGCTGCTCGATGACCGGATTAAAGCGACGGGCCATGAGAATTGCTATTTCCCGCTGTTCATCCCGCTCTCCTATTTCGAGAAAGAGGCGGAGCATGTCGAAGGCTTCGCCAAGGAAATGGCGGTCGTCACGCATCATCGGCTGAAGGCGGACGGCAAAGGCGGGCTCATTCCCGATCCCGAGGCCAAGCTCGAAGAACCCCTCGTCGTCCGCCCGACCTCCGAAATGGTGATTGGGGCCGCCTTTGCCCGGTGGGTGCAGTCCTGGCGCGATTTGCCGGTGCTGATCAACCAATGGGCGAACGTCGTCCGCTGGGAAATGCGCACGCGCATGTTCCTGCGCACCAGCGAGTTTCTGTGGCAGGAGGGGCATACCGCGCACGCTTCGGCCGAGGAAGCACGCGAGGAAACGCTCAAGATGCTCGAGGTCTATCGTTCGTTTTCCGAGGATTGCCTCGCGCTGCCGGTGGTCGCGGGCGAGAAGCCCGAGAACGAACGCTTTCCCGGTGCCGTCGCGACCTACAGCATCGAAGCGATGATGCAGGACGGCAAGGCGTTGCAGGCCGGCACCAGCCATTTCCTGGGCACCAATTTCGCGAGCGCGCAGAACATCCGCTTTCAGAACGACCAGGGCGAATTCGTCCTTGCCAATACGACGAGCTGGGGCGTGTCGACGCGGATGATCGGCGGTGTCATCATGGTTCACGGCGATGACGACGGCCTGCGCGTGCCGCCGCGCATTGCGCCGTGGCAGATCGTGATCGTGCCGATGTTGCGCGATCAGCCCGAGGACGCCGCGATCGTCGACTATTGCAAGGCGTTGCAGGCTGAGTTGGCCAATCAATCGGCACTGGGCGAGCCGGTGCGCGCATTGCTCGATCTCAAATTCGGCAAGGCTGCGACCAAGCGCTGGGGCTGGGTCAAGAAGGGCGCGCCGATCGTGATCGAAGTGGGCGGGCGCGATGTCGCGGGCGGCAACGTCTCGGTGATTCGGCGTGACCGGCTCTACCGCGAAGACGGCAAGCTCGACAGCGCCGTCGTCACGCGGGGCGATTTCGTCGGCCAGGCAGCCGGTTTGCTGGAGGAAATCCAGGCCGGACTGCACGCAGAAGCGCGTCAGCGGCTGCAGGCGAATATTGTTGCCGCCGCCGACTTCGCCGCGATCGAAGCGCATTTTGCCGAGGGCGTGAAGAACCCGGGCTGGCTGGAAGTCCAATGGTCACGGCCCACCGGCGCTGCGCTGGATGCGGTGGTCGAGCGGCTCAAGGCGTTGAAGCTCACCATCCGTAACGCACCGATGCAACAGGCCGCACCGGACGGGGTATGTGTGTTTACCGGAGCCGCTGCGGTTGAACGCGTGCTGATCGGACGGGCCTACTGATACTGGTGCCCGATCGTGCGTGCGGCGATTCGCTTCAGCTTTTCGTAAGATCGGGCGTGAAGCGCGCGCCGACATGCGCTTCGCCGCGCGCCTCGGCGAGTTTTACCTGGCGGTGGCGCTCGGCATAGCTCGCGCGCGCCTGCGCATCGCGGGTGGCATGACAAGCGGGGCAGGCGACGCCTTCCTCATACAGCGGTGAGGCGCGGTCGGCGGGGCTGACCGGCATACGGCAGGCGCGGCACAGTTCATGGGTGCCGAGCGCGAGGCCGTGGCCGACCGCAACGCGCTCGTCGAACACGAAGCATTCGCCGTGCCAGCGGCTTTCGGTTTCCGGCACTCTTCGAGATATTTCAGGATGCCGCCTTCGAGGTGGAAAAACGTCGTCCAGCCCCTCGGCGTTGAGGAAAGCGGTCGATTTCTCACAGCGGATGCCGCCGGTGCAGAACATCGCGACCTTCTTGCCCTCCAGCTCCGCGCGGTGCTCGCGCACCCAGGCGGGAAAGTCGCGGAAGCTCTCGGTCGCCGGGTCGATCGCGCGGGCGAAGGTACCGACCTTCACCTCATAGGCATTGCGCGTGTCGATCACGATTGTGTCGGGATCGTCGATCAGCGCATTCCAGTCGGCGGGTTTCACATAATGGCCGACACCTTGCAGCGGATCGATATCGGGCTCCCCCATCGTCACGATCTCGCGCTTGAGACGGACCTTGAGGCGATGGAACGGCATCGTCGCGGCATGGCTGTATTTGACCACGATGCCTGAGCAGTCGGGCAGGGTGCGGATGTGCGCAATGACAGCGGCGATGCCCGCGTCCGACCCGGCGATGGTGCCGTTAATGCCTTCGCGCGCGAGCAGGAGCGTACCCTTGATCCCTTCTGCTTCGCACAAAGTGAGCAGCGGCGCGCGGATGGCAGTGGGATCGGGAAAGCGGGCAAAGCGGTAAAGCGCGGCGACGGTGATGGGGGAGGGGGCATTTGTCATGACGCCGCCCCTCTAAAAGGTTTCATCAATGAGGGGAACCGCCCCTCCGTTCACTCTGAGCCGGTCGAAGGGCCCTCGCCACAAGCGCCTGAGCGCGAGTAAAGCGGAGGGCTTCGACAAGCTCAGCCCGAACGGAAGTGGGGGCCGTTTTACGCCGTCTTGAGCGACTGCATGTCGATGACGAAGCGGTATTTCACGTCGCTCTTCACCATCCGGTCATAAGCGGCGTCGATATCCTGGATGCGGATCATCTCGATATCGGCGGTCAGGCCATGTTCGCGGCAGAAATCGAGCATGTCCTGGGTCTCCTTGATCCCGCCGATCAACGATCCGGCAAGCGCGCGGCGCTTGAACACAAGATGGCCGACATCGGGCGCGGGATGCGGCGATTCGGGCACGCCGACCAGCGTCATCGTCCCGTCGCGCTTGAGCAGCGCGAGGAACGGGTTGAGATCGTGCGCGGCAGCAACGGTGTTGAGGATGAAGTCGAAGCTGTTGACATGGGCGGCCATCGCTTCCGAGTCCTTGGACACGATCAGGTCGGTCGCGCCGAGCCGCTTGGCATCGTCGCGCTTGCTGGGGGAGGTGCTGAACACATAGACCTCGGCCCCCATCGCGGCGGCGATCTTGACGCCCATATGGCCGAGCCCGCCCAGCCCAACCACGCCGACCTTCTGCCCCGGCCCGACTTTCCAGTGGTGCAGCGGCGAATAGGTGGTGATCCCGGCGCACAGCAACGGCGCGACGGCGGCGAGATCGGCCTCGTCATGCGTCACCTTCAGCACGAAATCCTGCTTCACCACGATATGGTCGGAATAGCCGCCCATGGTGTGGCCGCCCATCACCGGATCGGGCCCGTTATAGGTGCCGACAAAGCCGGTCGTCTCGCAATATTGCTCCTCGCCGTCGGTGCAGGACGGGCAGTGGCCGCAGCTGTCGACCATGCAGCCGACCCCGGCGATGTCGCCGACCGCGAATTTGGTGACGTTGCTGCCGACCGCAGTAACGCGACCGACGATCTCATGCCCCGGCACGCATGGGTATAGCGTGCCGCCCCATTCGCCGCGCACGGTGTGCAGGTCGGAATGGCAGACGCCGCAGAACAGGATGTCGATCGCTACGTCGTCGGGCTGAGGATCGCGGCGTTCGAACGAGAAGGGCGCGAGCGGCGCGTCGGCGGCATGCGCGGCAAAGGCGTGGGTGGTGGTGGTCATGCGAAATCCTTTCGCCGCCGCTACGCGCGGGCACGGAGCGGCTGTGCTTGGATGGTGGTGTGACTAGGCTGCGGTAACTCGCCCGTGATCGACATCGTTCCCGCCTGCGGTCGGGAAAGTTTCCGTCCACCAGCGCTCGACCTGCGTGCGCTCGGCCGCGCTCAGATGCAGCCCCAATTTGGTGCGGCGGAGCAGGACGTCGTCGGTGCTGCGCGCCCATTCGCGATCGTGCAGCCAGCGCGCCTCGAGCTCGGTCAAGCCCCCGCCGAGATCTGCTCCGAGCGCGGCTTCATTGTCGATGCCGTCGAGCATTTCTGCGAGGCGCGAGCCGTAAGCATGCGCCATGCGCTCCGACTGCGCATCGCCCAGAAAAGGCCACCGCGCGCGGACCTGGGCCAGGAACTGCGCAAAGTCCGGAATCGCGCCGCCGGGAAACACCCGCGCCCGCGTAACCGGATGCGCGGTGAAGCCCATCGGGCCCGACAGCTTGCCCAACGCCTCTTCGGCGAGATGCCGCGCCGTCGTGATCTTGCCGCCGAAGATGGAGAGCAAGGTCGGGCCGTTGGTGTCGAGCTCCAGCACGTAATCGCGCGTCACCGCCTTGGCTTCGCTCGCACCATCGTCATAAAGCGGGCGCACGCCCGACCAGGTCGAGGTGACGTCGGCGGGGCTGATCTGCCGGACGAAATGGCGGTTCACTGCCTCGCAGAGATAAGCGATTTCGCCCGCGTCGATCTGCGCGTCTTCGGGGGCATCGACCGGAATGTCGGTGGTGCCGATCTCGGTAAAGGCCCCCTGATAGGGGATGGCGAAGACGATGCGGCCATCGGGCTGCTGCAGGATATAGGCGTGGTCGCCCTCGAACAGGCGCGGCACGACGATGTGGCTGCCCTTGACCAGCCGCACGCCCGAGGCGGCGTTGACGCCGAGGCGCCCGAGCAACTGATGCACCCACGGCCCGGCGGCATTGACCAGCGCGCGGGCGGTGACGGTGCGTCCATCGGACAGCGTCGCACGCCAGACATCGCCCTCGCGCCGCGCCGACTCGAGCGCGGTGCCGACCGCAATTTCGGCCCCGTTGGCGGCGGCATCGACCGCGTTGAGCACGGTCAGGCGCGAATCGTCGACGAAGGCGTCCGAATAGACGAAGCCCTTGCCCGCACCCTTGAGCGGCGCGGTGAAGGCGGTGTCGCTCCGCCGCAGCCCGCGCGAGCGCGCCAGCGTCATCTTGCCGCCCAGAAAATCATAGAGATAGAGGCCGAGCCGTACCATCCACCACGGCCGCAGCGCATTTTCGTGCGGCAGGACGAAGCGCAGCGGATGGATGATGTGCGGCGCGGCCTTCACCAGCCGCTCGCGCTCGCGCAGCGCCTCGGCGACGAGCTTGAACTCATAATATTCGAGATAGCGCAGCCCGCCATGGATCAGCTTGGTCGAGGCCGAGGAGGTGTGCGCGGCGAGATCGTCGCGCTCGACCAGGAGGACCTTGAGGCCAAGCAAGCTGGCCTCGCGCGCGATCGCACAGCCGTTGATACCGCCGCCGACGATGAGGAGATCGTATGTCACCGCTGTCCTGTATCGCACTCGCGCGGCGGATGCGACTGCGGTTTGCGGGAGCCGCGATGCTGACACAATTGCAGGTCTAATTCTGTGGTAACGTTCCAGCTCTTCGAAGGGGCCGACGATGCGAGTAGTGTCTCTTTCGCTTATTTGGCTCGCCGCACTAAGCCCGGTTGCGGCGAGCGCCACGATCGACTCAAGCGCAGCAGCGACCGCACCGGCATCGCACGATATGTGCACGACGCCTGCGGGATGGGCAAAGCCGTTTACCCATGTCTACCACCTGCGAAATCGAGCCAAGCTCGTCTTTGTCGGGGTGGAGCATACCGACGATATCACAGACGAGACGCACCGGCAGATCAAGGCGGCGGTCGAGCACTACAGGCCAGGGTTCGTCTTGGTCGAGGGCGTGTCTTCGGCCAAAAGCGGGTTCGACTGGTATCTGAAGGATATCGCCAACCTTGCACGGCATCGAACGGACGGCGGTGCTGCATCGGAGAATCTGTACGCCGTAAAGCTGGCGCTGGACAGCGGTGCACACTTCTCCGGCTGGGATTTCAGCCCGGATCAGGATTATAAGGTCCTCGTCGAAGATAAGGTCGCCATCGCCGATGCGCTCGGCGCGCATTTGTTACGGTCGAAGGTAAACCCTTTTGATGCCCGGAACGCCGCGGGAACGGTAGAGCGGCAAATGCGCTATGCGGCTACCGTCGCGCCGGTTGCCGGGTTCGATTATGCAGCGTGGTACCGCCAAGCATATGGCGACCAATACGATCCGGCGAACGGCACACCTTGCGGGAAGGGCATTGGCAGTCGGGTCGTAGCGGATCTCAGCTATCGCCGAAACCTCAACCTCACGAGCCTGATCGAGGCGCACGCGCAGCCCGGCCTAACCCTTCTTGTCGAAGCTGGAGCAAACCACTGGCTCGCGCTGAAGGATTGGCTTGCGACCCGATCATTGGCTTCGAGCTGAGTGGTCTCGGTAGCGGGCTCGCATTTGGTCGTTTGAACGGAAGCTAGCGCTCGGAAAATCTATAGATCTTGAACCAGTCCGACCTGCCCACCCTAGGCGCGGGGTAGACGCGGCTACTGTGCGGTGGATGCTCCTCGGCAAAGACAACGAGTCCGTCGTAAATGTCTGCCCAGCGTGCTGATTGATAGGTGTGATAGTCAGGCGCGGCGGGCGCGATGCCTCGGGCGCGCAAGGTTGCGCTGTTGAGATAGGCGGTCCGATTATCGCCTGGCGATGCCAGTTCCAGCGCGTCTGGCGGCGGTGCCGGGACTGGTCGGTTTTCCTTGCGGCTCCAGCGATACGATCCGCCCCGCGCTGAAAAAGCGAGCGCGAAGGCGCGGCTCGCATACGCTTGATGGAGGAGCGTTCCGAAGGTGAGGGCACCGTTTAGATCGGGGCGGATCGCCGGGCTCTTTGCGGCATGGAAGCTGTGCGTCCAAACGATGATACGGGTGCGTTTGGGCAGGTTGGCGGAAAAGCGAGCGAACGCGTAATACATCGCTCGATCCCGATCCTTCGCATAGTCCTCGGATGAAAGGCGATCGCGCGCGAGTTGACGATCGATGCCGTCGAGCATTTCGATCCGCTCGGCGGTTTCTCCCTCGGCAAGGTTCTGCTTGGAGAGCGCGCTGCGCATATCCATGGCACATGCATCGATCCGGTTCTTAAAGTCTGGAGAATTTGGATGGTCATCATCAAAAGCGAGGTACGTGCGTCGATGGAAAGCCTCGACACAGGCCGTCCTGCGATCCACCGGTAACCCTTGGGTCAGCAGCGCCGCCATCGTCTCGTTCGCGAACGGCTGCTCAAAACCGCCCAATTGGTCGTCCATCCCGCCAAGCGTGATCCGGCCAGCCATCGCCTCGGTGTACAGGAAATGCGTCAGCGGCTTGATCTCAGCCTCGAACTTCCAGAGTCCGCCGATCGCGTTGCCGACCATCGCTTCAGTCGCCCGGCCATCGCGCCTCGCGCGGTTGAAACCCAGGAACTCGTAGAGACTGCCCTCGAACACGACGGCGCGAAATCCGCATTGTTTCACCAGCCGCTCGACAAGCGCCACCTTGAAGGCTTCGGTATGCCCATCTGCGTGCGTGGCCTCCCCCAGAACCCCGACGTCGCGATGACACAAATCTCGCATCACCGCATGCATTGCCGGTCGGTCGGTGCGCTCTACCGGCGCAAGTGCGGACGCAAACGCAGCGGGTATGACAGAGGGGACGAGCACGAGCAGCGTCACGAACGCCAGCATTGCCAAATGCGTCCGGCGCAGCCACCGCATCGCCATTCTCCCAAAGATGCGGAGAGGCTAGGGTCAGAGCGGGCGATTGTCGACAGGGCGCGCTGGTGCGCCGCTCACCGCGAGCGACTCAGTTGACCCCGCCCCCAAGGCGCTGTATGCGCACCTCCGCTTGACCGGGGCTTGCTCCGGGACAGTGCTTGAACATTGCTGGATGCATTCCAGGGCCCAGGGGGTGGTTTCACGCCCAATGGCCCTTTTTGTATTCCCCATTTTGTTCGGGGGGGCGTGATGGCTCCAGCAAAGTAACCAACAGTCAAGGTGAAGAGATTCAATGCCGACGATCAACCAGTTGGTCCGCAAGGGCCGCGATCCGCAGAAGGCCAAGTCCAAGGTCCCTGCCATGGAGCAGAACCCGCAGAAGCGTGGCGTTTGCACCCGCGTCTATACGACGACCCCTAAGAAGCCGAACTCCGCACTGCGCAAGGTGGCCAAGGTCCGCCTGACCAACAGCCGCGAAGTCATCAGCTACATCCCCGGTGAGGGCCACAACCTGCAGGAGCACTCGGTCGTGCTGATCCGCGGCGGTCGCGTTCGCGATCTTCCCGGTGTGCGCTACCACGTTCTGCGCGGCGTGCTCGATACACAGGGTGTGAAGGATCGTCGCCAGTCGCGTTCCAAGTACGGCGCCAAGCGTCCGAAGTAAGCCGGTCGGCTCACATAGCCGATCCTCGTATGGCTGAAGTTTAGAAGGAAGAATTGAAATGGCACGTCGTCGTCGCCCAGAAAAGCGTATCATCCTCCCCGATCCTAAGTACGGTGATGAGGTCCTCTCGAAGTTCATGAATTCGGTGATGCTTGACGGCAAGAAGTCCGTCGCGGAACTGATCGTGTACGGCGCGATGGAAACCGTCGAAGCCCGTGCGAAGAAGGATCCCGTCGCGGTTTTCCATGACGCGCTCACCAACGTGAAGCCCGGCATCGAAGTCCGCAGCCGCCGCGTCGGCGGTGCGACCTATCAGGTCCCGGTCGAAGTGCGCCCCGAGCGCGCCCAGGCCCTGGCGATCCGCTGGCTGATCGCCGCTGCGCGTGCGCGCAGCGAAAACACCATGTCGGCACGCCTGTCGGGCGAGCTGATGGATGCCGCGAACAACCGTGGCAATGCCGTGAAGAAGCGCGAAGACACGCACCGGATGGCGGAAGCCAACCGCGCCTTCTCGCATTATCGCTGGTAAAGACTATATGAGGGCGAAGGGATATACCTTCGCCCTCATTACCGTTCGCCCTGAGCTTGTCGAAGGGCTGCACTTCCTCGGAAGATAGGGCAGGGCCTTCGAAGGCTTGGCCCGAACGGTGTTGAGAGTGCACCTTTCAGAATTTTGACTGCCGCACAGGCACCAGGAGTGACGTATCATGGCCCGCAGCCATCCGTTGAACATGTACCGCAATATCGGCATCATGGCGCATATCGACGCCGGTAAGACGACGACGACCGAGCGTATCCTGTATTACACCGGCAAGTCCTACAAGATCGGCGAAGTGCATGAAGGCACCGCGACGATGGATTGGATGGAGCAGGAGCAGGAGCGCGGGATCACGATCACGTCGGCTGCTACGACGTGCTTCTGGAACGACCATCGCATCAACATCATCGACACCCCCGGCCACGTCGACTTCACGATTGAAGTCGAGCGTTCGCTGCGCGTGCTCGATGGCGCGGTTGCGTGCTTCGACGGCGTTGCCGGTGTTGAGCCGCAGTCGGAGACGGTGTGGCGCCAGGCGGACAAGTACAAGGTTCCGCGGATGTGCTTTGTCAACAAGCTCGACCGTACCGGTGCCTCGTTCGACCGTTGCGTGGAGATGATCAAGGATCGTCTCGGCGCGCGTCCGGCGGTGCTGTATCTCCCGATCGGCCTTGAGAGCGATTTCAAGGGTCTGGTCGACCTGGTCGAGAACCGCGCGATCATCTGGCTCGAAGAGTCGCTGGGCGCGAAGTTCGAATATCAGGACATTCCCGCCGACATGGCTGACGCTGCCGCGACCGCGCGCAGCGAGCTGATCGAAATGGCCGTCGAGCAAGACGACGACCTGATGGAAGCGTATCTCGAAGGCACCGAGCCGACGACCGAGCAGCTTAAGGCGCTGATCCGCAAGGGCACGCTCAGCTTCTCGTTCGTGCCCGTGCTGTGCGGCTCGGCGTTCAAGAACAAGGGCGTGCAGCCCTTGCTCGACGCCGTGGTCGATTACCTGCCGAGCCCGCTCGACGTTCCTGCCATCCAGGGCCTCAAGCTCGACGGCGAGACCCCCGATTCGCGTCCGGCCGACGACAATGCGCCGTTCTCGGCGCTGGCGTTCAAGATCATGAACGATCCGTTCGTGGGTACGCTGACCTTCGCCCGCATCTATTCGGGCAAGTTGGAGACCGCGTCGCAGGTCACCAACTCGGTCAAGGACAAGAAGGAAAAGGTTGGCCGCATGCTGCTGATGCATGCGAACGACCGTGAGGACATTCAGGTGGCCTATGCCGGCGACATCGTCGCTCTGGCGGGGCTGAAGGACACGACCACCGGGGACACGCTCTGCGCCTCCAACGCGCCGATCATCCTCGAGCGGATGGAATTCCCCGAGCCCGTGATCGAGCTGTCGGTGGAGCCGAAGACCAAGGCCGACCAGGAAAAGATGGGCATCGCGCTCAATCGCCTGTCGCGCGAGGATCCTTCGTTCCGCGTGTCGTCGGATGCCGAGAGCGGCCAGACCATCATCAAGGGCATGGGCGAGCTCCATCTCGAAATCCTGGTCGACCGCATGAAGCGTGAGTTCAAGGTCGAGGCGAATGTCGGTGCGCCGCAGGTGGCGTATCGCGAGTATCTCGCAAAGCCGGTCGAGCTGACCTACACCCACAAGAAGCAGTCGGGTGGTTCGGGCCAGTTCGCAGAAGTCCGCGTCAAGCTGACGCCGGGCGAGCGTGGTTCGGGTTTCGTGTTCATCGATTCGGTGAAGGGCGGCAACGTCCCGAAGGAATATATTCCTTCGGTCGAAAAGGGCATGCGCGAGACCGCCGAGACCGGATCGCTGATCGGCTTCCCGATCATCGATTTCTCGGTGGAGCTGACCGACGGCAAGTATCACGACGTCGACTCGAGCGCGC
The DNA here is from genome assembly GCF_000797515.1 of Sphingomonas sp. Ant H11. Lineage (GTDB taxonomy): Bacteria > Pseudomonadota > Alphaproteobacteria > Sphingomonadales > Sphingomonadaceae > Sphingomonas. The sequence continues at coordinate 48,574 of NZ_JSBN01000043.1, read as the reverse complement.
TGGCGTTCGAAATCTGCGCCCGTGGTTGCATGCGTGAAGCCGCGCAGAAGGCCGGTATCAAGCTGCTCGAGCCGATCATGAAGGTCGAGGTCGTGACCCCGGAAGATTATCTGGGTGACGTTATCGGCGACATGAACAGCCGTCGTGGCCAGATCCAGGGCACCGACAGCCGCGGCAATGCGCAGACGGTCGAGGCGATGGTGCCGCTGGCCAACATGTTCGGCTACGTCAACCAGCTGCGGTCGTTCACGCAGGGGCGCGCGCAGTACAGCATGCAGTTCTCGCATTATGACGAAGTCCCCGCCAACGTTGCCGACGAAGTTAAGGCGAAGCTGGCGTAAGGCACCCCGCCCGGTGCTAGGGCTGGCGTAACCTGAAAACTCCCGCTATGGGGCCCCCTTCGCGTGGCGCTGTGGCGAACCGAAAACGATCAATAAGGTAGGAAAAATGGCAAAAGCAAAGTTTGAGCGGACCAAGCCGCACCTCAACATCGGCACGATCGGCCACGTCGATCACGGCAAGACCTCGCTCACGGCTGCGATCACCAAGGTGCTCGCGGAAACCGGCGGTGCGACGTTCACCAGCTATGCCAACATCGACAAGGCTCCCGAAGAGCGCGAGCGCGGCATCACCATCTCGACCGCACACGTCGAGTATGAGACGACCGAGCGTCACTATGCGCACGTCGATTGCCCGGGCCACGCCGACTATGTGAAGAACATGATCACCGGTGCGGCGCAGATGGACGGCGCGATCCTCGTCGTTTCGGCGACCGACGGCCCGATGCCGCAGACCCGCGAGCACATCCTGCTCGCTCGCCAGGTCGGCGTGCCGACGATGGTCGTGTTCATGAACAAGGTCGATCTGGTCGACGATCCCGAGATCCTCGAGCTCGTCGAGCTGGAAATCCGCGAATTGCTCTCGTCGTATGATTTCGACGGCGACAACATCCCGGTCATCCAGGGTTCGGCCGTGTGCGCGCTCGAAGACAAGCAGCCCGAGATCGGCCATGACGCCGTCCTCAAGCTGATGCAGGCTGTCGACACGTACCTGCCGCAGCCCGAGCGTCCGCTCGACAAGCCGTTCATGATGCCGATCGAAGACGTGTTCTCGATCTCGGGTCGTGGTACGGTCGTCACCGGCCGCGTCGAGACCGGCGTCGTCAAGGTTGGCGAAGAAGTCGAGATCGTCGGCATCAACGACACCCGCAAGACCACCGTCACGGGCGTCGAAATGTTCCGCAAGCTGCTCGACCAGGGCCAGGCAGGCGACAACATCGGCGCGCTGATCCGCGGCGTTGGCCGTGAAGAAGTTGAGCGTGGCCAGGTGCTCTGCAAGCCCGGCTCGATCAAGCCGCACACCGACTTCCAGTCGGAAGTGTACGTGCTGTCGAAGGACGAAGGTGGCCGTCACACGCCGTTCTTCGCCAACTATCGTCCGCAGTTCTACTTCCGCACCACGGACGTCACCGGCACCGTCGAGCTGCCTGAGGGCACCGAAATGGTTATGCCTGGCGACAACATCGCGCTTGGCGTCAAGCTGATCGCACCGATCGCTATGGACGTTGGCCAGCGCTTCACGATCCGCGAAGGCGGCCGTACCGTTGGTTCGGGCATCGTCTCGGGCATCTCGGCCTAAGCGTTACAAGAAAAGTACAGCCCGCACCTCCAAAGGGAGGTGCGGGCTGTTGCTATTTTATGGAGGCCGCTGTAGTGGCCCGCCTCCAGTTTTGGTTTTGAACAGCAAGAGCCCCGCTACGGGGCCCGCTCTTTCGCATCGGTAGGGACTATGGACAGCAATATCCGCATCCGCCTCAAGGCGTTCGATCATCGCGTGCTCGATCAGGCGACCGGCGACATCGCCGACACCGCGCGCCGCACCGGCGCTCTCATCCGTGGTCCCATTCCGTTGCCGACGCGCATCGAGAAGTTCACCGTGAACCGCGGTCCGCACATCGACAAGAAGTCGCGCGAGCAGTTCGAAGTCCGCACCTACAAGCGCATGCTCGACATCGTGCAGCCGACCCCGCAGACGGTCGACGCGCTTATGAAGCTCGACCTCGCCGCAGGCGTTGACGTCGAGATCAAGCTGGCCTAAAGGCCGCTCTTCCGAGAGATTCGGCCCCGGATTCGGGGCCAAATAGACGGGATACCGCCGGGCTTGCCCGGGTCTGCGTCCCCCGACACGCTCCACCGCCAACGCGGGGAGCACCAGCCCGGGTCGGGGCCGCAGTATAAAATAAAGTTTGGGCTGAGTACGCACCCTTCGGAATGGTCCGAGGGGTGCCTCTGCATTGAATGGAGCATTGATCATGCGCACTGGCGTGATCGCGAAAAAGATGGGGATGACCCGCTGGTTCCAGGACGATGGGCGCCATGTGCCCGTGACCGTTCTGGCGCTGGAAAATCTGCAAGTTGTGGCCGTTCGCGAGGCCGATCGTGATGGGTATGTCGCAGTCCAGTTGGGCGCGGGTACCGCAAAAGCAAAGAACGTTGCCAAGCCGCAGCGTGGCCATTTCGGCAAGGCCGAAGTTGAGCCCAAGGCGAAGCTCGCCGAATTCCGCGTGAGCGAAGATGCGCTGCTCGAAGTCGGCGCGACCATCTCGGCCGACCATTATGTCGCTGGCCAGATCGTCGATATCCAGGGCGTGACCCAGGGTAAGGGCTTCCAGGGCGGTATGAAGCGTTGGGGCTTCGGCGGTCTGCGCGCAACGCACGGCGTTTCGGTCTCGCACCGCTCGCTGGGTTCGACCGGTCAGCGCCAGGATCCGGGCAAGGTCTTCAAGAACAAGAAGATGGCCGGGCACATGGGCGACAAGAACCGCACCCAGCAAAATCTCGAAATCGTTTCGACCGACGTCGAGCGTGGCCTCATCTTCGTCAAGGGCTCGGTCCCTGGCTCGAAGGGTGGCTGGTTGCTCGTCAAGGATTCGGTGAAGGTCGCGCGTCACGCTGATGCGCCGTATCCCGCCGGCCTGAAGCAGGTCGCCAACAACAACGACACCGCTCCCGCCGAGACGCCTGCTGACGTCGCGACCGTGGACGCGACCGACGGCCAGGAGGGCTGAACATGAAGGTCAAGGTTCAATCCTTCGCCGACACCGCAGGCGCGGACATCGAGCTCAACGACGAGGTCTTCGGCCTCGATCCGCGCGCCGACATCCTGCACCGCGTTGTCACCTGGCAGCTCGAAAAGCGTCGCGCGACCGCAAGCGGCACGCGTGAGCGCGCTGACGTTGCTCGCACCGGCAAGAAGTTCGGTCGCCAGAAGGGCGGCGGTACGGCTCGTCACGGCGATCGCCGCGCTCCGATCTTCGTCGGCGGTGGTAAGGCGCACGGTCAGCGGACCCGCGACTTCAACCCCGGCCTGAACAAGAAGGTTCGCGCGCTCGGTCTGAAGATGGCGCTGTCGAGCCACGCTCAGGCGGGCACGCTGGTTGTCATGGACAGCCTGACGGTCGCAGAGAGCAAGACCAAGACGCTGATCGCGGATTGGGCAAAGCTCGGCACGGGCAAGACCGCGCTCGTCATTGACGGCGCAGCGGTCGAGACCAGCTTCGCGCTGGCAGCGGGCAACCTGCACACGATCAACGTGATGCCGGCGGCTGGTGCCAACGTCTATGACATCCTTAAGCACGACACGCTGGTCCTGACCCGCGCTGCCGTCGAAATGCTGGAGGCGCGCTTCAATGGCTAAGCAGAAAGCCGCGATCGACGCGCGTCATTATGACGTGATCGTCGCACCGCACATCACCGAAAAGGCCACTTTGCTCAGCGAGCATAACGCGGTCGTCTTCAAGGTCACTAACGACGCGACCAAGCCGCAGATCAAGGCTGCAGTCGAGGCGCTGTTCGACGTGACCGTCCTGGGCGTGAACACGATCGTCCAGAAGGGCAAGACCAAGAAGTGGAAGGGCGCGCCCTACACCCGCTCCGACATCAAGAAGGCGATCGTGACGTTGAAGGACGGCCAGTCCATCGACGTGACGACGGGGATCTGATCCGATGGCATTGAAGCATTATAATCCGACCAGCCCGGCACGACGCGGACTCATCCTCGTCGACCGTTCCGGCCTGCACAAAGGCGGCCCCGTCAAGGCGCTGACCGAAGGCAAGCGCAAGACCGGTGGGCGCAACAACAAGGGCCATGTGACCTCGCGCGGCATCGCCGGCGGCCACAAGCAGCGCTACCGCATCATCGACTTCAAGCGCCGTAACTGGGGCGTCGATGGCGTGGTCGAGCGGATCGAATATGATCCCAACCGCACCGCCTTCATCGCGCTGATCAACTATGGTCAGACCGCCGATGGCAAGGAAAACGTCGCGTACATCATTGCGCCGCAGCGCCTCGCCGTTGGCGACAAGGTGATCGCGGACAAGAAGACCGACGTGAAGCCGGGCAACGCGATGGAACTGGGCCAGATGCCGGTTGGCACGATCGTCCACAACGTCGAGATGAAGCCGGGCAAGGGCGGTCAGCTCGCACGGTCGGCCGGCACCTATGTGCAGGTCGTCGGTCGCGACAAGGGCATGGTCATGGTCCGCCTCAACTCGGGCGAGCAGCGTTACATCCACGCCAATTGCATGGCGACGGTTGGCGCGGTTTCGAACCCCGACAATGGCAACACCAACCTCGCCAAGGCGGGTCGCAATCGCTGGTTGGGCATCCGCCCGCTGACGCGCGGCGTCGCCAAGAATCCGGTCGACCATCCGCACGGCGGTGGTGAAGGCCGGACTTCGGGCGGCCGTCATCCGGTTACCCCGTGGGGCAAGCCGACCAAGGGTGCGCGCACCCGTCATAACAAGGCGACGGACAAGATGATTATCCGCAGCCGTCACGCCAAGAAGAAGGGCTAAACGATGGCTCGTTCCGTCTGGAAGGGTCCGTTCGTGGACCTTCACCTGCTGAAGAAGGCAGAAACCGCGCAGGAAACCAACGCGCGTGGTGCGATCAAGACCTGGTCGCGCCGCTCGACGATCCTGCCGCAGTTCGTTGGCCTGACCTTCAGCGTCTATAACGGCCGCAAGTTCGTGCCGGTTTCTGTCAACGAGGACATGGTGGGCATGAAGCTCGGCGAGTTCGCGCCGACGCGCTATTTCCCCGGCCATGCCGCGGACAAGAAGGGCAAGCGCTAATGGCTAAGGCAAAAGCTCCCCGCCGCGTGGCGGATAACGAGGCGCTGTCGGTCGGCACGCAGATCCGTGGTTCCGCGCAGAAGCTCGGCCTCGTCGCGGCATTGATCCGTGGCAAGAAGGTCGGCGATGCGATGAACATCCTGCAGTTCTCGACCAAGGGCATGGCGGTTGACGCGCGCAAGGTGCTGGCGTCGGCCATCGCCAACGCCGAGAACAACCACAATCTCGACGTCGACTCGCTCGTCGTCGCAGAGGCTTCGGTTGGCAAGTCGATCGTGATGAAGCGCTTCGCGACCCGCGGTCGTGGCAAGTCGACGCGCATCCTCAAGCCGTTCAGCCGTCTGCGCATCGTCGTGCGCGAGCAGGAAGAAGCATAATGGGTCAGAAATCGAACCCGATCGGTCTGCGCCTGCAGATCAACCGCACCTGGGATAGCCGCTGGTATGCCGAGGGCGCCGATTACGGCCGTCTTCTGCTCGAAGATCTCAAGATGCGTGCGTACATCCTGAAGACGCTGCCACAGGCTGCGATCTCCAAAGTGGTCATCGACCGTCCGGCCAAGCTGTGCCGCGTTTCGATCTTCGCTGCCCGTCCCGGTGTCATCATCGGCAAGAAGGGTGCGGACATCGAAAAGCTGCGCCGTACGCTCGGCAAGATGACGACGTCCGACGTCAGCCTGAACATCGTCGAAATCCGCAAGCCGGAAGTCGACAGCAAGCTGGTTGCGCAGGGCATCGCCGATCAGCTCGAGCGTCGTATCGCCTTCCGCCGTGCCATGAAGCGTGCGGTGCAGTCGGCGATGCGTCTCGGTGCCGAGGGCATCCGGATCAACTGCGGCGGCCGTCTTGGCGGCGCCGAGATCGCACGGTCGGAATGGTATCGCGAAGGTCGCGTGCCGCTCCACACGCTGCGCGCGAACGTTGATTACGCTGAAGCGACTGCACACACCGCCTATGGCGTGTGCGGCGTGAAGGTCTGGATCTTCAAGGGCGAAATCCTGGGTCATGACCCGATGGCGACCGACCGGCTGATGATGGAAGCACAGACTTCCGGCGTCCGGCCTGATCCGCGCCGCTAAGGAATAGATCATGCTGCAACCGAAAAAGACCAAGTTCCGCAAGGCCTTCAAGGGCCGCATCCATGGCGACGCCAAGGGTGGCACCACGCTCAACTTCGGGTCGTACGGCCTGAAGGCGATGGAGCCGGATCGTCTCACCGCACGCCAGATCGAGGCGGCTCGCCGCGCGATCACGCGTCACATCAAGCGCCAGGGCCGTTTGTGGATCCGCGTTTTCCCGGACGTTCCCGTCTCGGGCAAGCCCGCTGAAGTCCGCATGGGTAAGGGCAAGGGTTCGCCGGAATATTGGGCAGCCCGCGTCAAGCCCGGCCGTATCCTGTTCGAACTGGACGGCGTTCCGGGCGACATCGCGGCAATGGCGTTCAGCCGTGCAGCGATGAAGCTGCCGATCAAGGTGAAGGTCGTTGCCCGTCTCGGCGACACCTCGCATCTGGGAGTTGCATAACATGGCGAAGATCGACACGCGTCGCTCCGACCTCAAGGCGAAGACCGAGGACCAGCTGGGCGAAGAGCTCGGCAACCTGAAGCGCGAGGCGTTCAACCTCCGTTTCCAGGCCGCGACCAACCAGCTCGAAAAGCCGAGCCGGGTCAAGGAAGTCCGTCGCGACATCGCTCGCATCAAGACCCTGCAGTCCGCGCGTTCGCGCGACACTGCGGCAAAGTAAGGATTTAGACATGCCAAAGCGCGTGCTGACGGGGCTGATCGTCTCCGACAAGGGCGACAAGACGGTGGTCGTGAACGTGGAGCGTAAGGTCAAGCACGCGCTCTATGGCAAGATCATCCGCCGTACGAAGAAGTATCATGCCCATGACGAGGGCAATGAGTTCAAGCAGGGCGAGACCGTGCGGATCGAAGAGACCGCGCCGATTTCCAAGCTGAAGACCTGGAAGGTGATCGATCGGGTCAACACCCACGCGACGCCTGACCGGGTCGACGTCGACGCATAAGAGCGGGGCCGCGTTAGCGCGGCTCCATTGATCGAGGCGGGGTCCGGTCGGTATCGGCCCCAGATGAGAAGGAAGCGGATCTATGATCCAGATGCAATCCAATCTCGAGGTCGCTGACAACAGCGGCGCGAAGCGGGTTATGTGCATCAAGGTGCTTGGCGGGTCCAAGCGTCGTGTTGCAGGCGTTGGCGACATCATTGTCGTCAGCGTGAAGGAGGCTGCGCCCCGCGGCCGCGTGAAGAAGGGCGACGTGCACCGTGCCGTCATCGTGCGTACGGCGAAGGACATTCGCCGGGCCGATGGCACCGTGATCCGCTTCGATTCGAACGCAGCCGTGCTGGTCAACAAGAACGAGGAGCCGATCGGTACCCGTATCTTTGGCCCAGTGGTTCGCGAACTGCGCGGCAAGAAGCACATGAAGATCATCAGTCTCGCGCCGGAGGTGCTGTAATGGCGACCGCAAAGATCAAGAAGGGCGACCGCGTCATCGTTCTGTCCGGCAAGGACAAGGGCAAGACCGGTGAAGTCACGCTGGCACTTCCGAAGGACGGCAAGGTCGTCGTTTCGGGCGTCAACGTTGCCGTTCGCCACGTAAAGCCGAGCCAGGGTGACCCGCAGGGTGGCCTGAAGCGCGCCGAAGCGCCGCTGCACGTCTCCAAGGTCGCTCACGTGACCGCCGACGGCAAGCCTACGCGCGTTCGTTTCGAGACCCAGGACGGCAAGAAAGTCCGTGTTGCGGTCAAGACCGGAGACAAGATCGATGGCTGATGCAGCTACCAAGCCCCGGATGAAGGGCATCTATGACGACAAGATCGTCAAGGCGATGACCGAAAAGTTCGGCTACAAGAACGCCATGGAAGTTCCGCGCATCGACAAGATCGTGCTGAACATGGGCGTTGGCGAAGCCACGCAGGACAAGAAGAAGGTCGACCAGGCCTTTGGCGAAATGGAATTGATCGCAGGGCAGAAGCCCGTCGTGACCAAGGCCAAGAAGTCGATCGCACAGTTCAAGCTGCGCGAAGGCATGCCGATCGGCGTGAAGGTTACCCTTCGCCGTGAGCGCATGTACGAATTCCTGGACCGTTTCATCACGATCGCACTTCCCCGCGTTCGCGATTTCCGCGGGCTCAACCCCAAGTCGTTCGACGGACGCGGCAACTATGCCTGCGGCCTGAAGGAACAGCTGGTGTTCCCGGAAATCAGCTATGACCGGATCGACAAGATCCGCGGCCTGGACGTGATCGTGGCGACCACGGCGAAGACCGACGAGGAAGCGCGCGAGCTGCTCCGTCTGTTCGGTTTCCCGTTCCCGATCGAAGACGCTGACACCGAAAAGAAGGCGGCATAAGATGGCGAAGGTAAGTTCTGTCAACAAGAACGAGCGTCGCAAGATGCTGGTCAAGAAGTACGCCCCGAAGTACGCGGCGCTGAAGGCGATTGCCGCCGACACGACGCTCAGCGACGGCGAGCGGATCGAAGCCCGTCTCAAGATGGCTGAGATCCCCCGCAACGGGAACCCGACGCGCATCCGCAACCGCTGCGAGCTGACCGGTCGTCCGCGCGCATATTATCGCAAGTTCCGCCTCTGCCGTATTCAGCTGCGCGATCTGGCCAACAAGGGCCTGATCCCGGGCGTTACGAAGTCGAGCTGGTAAGGATCAACAGATGGCATTGACCGATCCCCTGGGTGATATGCTCACCCGCATCCGCAACGGCCAGCGCGCGCGCAAGGACTCCGTCCTGACGCCGGGCTCCAAGCTGCGGGCCCGCGTGCTCGACGTGCTCCAGCGCGAGGGCTACATTCGTGGCTACACCGAAGAGCAGATGGGCCCTGCGGCCGGCATCCGCATCGAGCTGAAGTATTTCGAGGGCCAGCCCGCGATCAAGCACGTCGCTCGCGTGTCCAAGCCTGGCCGTCGCGTCTATTCGGCTTCGACCGAACTGCCGCGGGTCATGAATGGCCTTGGCATCACGATCGTCTCCACGCCTCGCGGCGTTCTGTCCGACGCCGAAGCGCGCGAACAGAATGTCGGCGGCGAAGTCCTCGCGGAGGTGTTCTGATGAGCCGCATCGGTAAAAAGCCGGTCACGATCCCGAGCGGCGTGACCGCGACGATCGAAGGCCAGCAGCTCAGCGTGAAGGGCCCCAAGGGCACCCTCGCCATGCCGCTGCGCGAAGAGATCAGCTATGTGCTTGAAGATGGCGGCATCGCCGTCAACCCGGCCAATGAGACCAAGCGCGCTCGCGCATTTTGGGGCATGCAGCGCACGCTGGTGCAGAACCTCATCACCGGCGTGTCGGACGGCTTCACCAAGAAGCTGCTGATCAACGGCGTGGGCTACCGCGCTGCGGTTCAGGGCAAGACGCTGAACCTCAAGCTCGGCTACAGCCACGACGTCAACATCGACGTGCCGGAAGGGATCGAAGTCAAGACCCCGGACAACACGACGGTCGAGATTTCGGGTTCCGACAAGCAGAAGGTCGGCCAGCTGGCCGCTGAAATCCGTCGCTGGCGCAAGCCCGAGCCGTATAAGGGCAAGGGCATCAAGTACGACGGCGAGTTCATCTTCCGCAAGGAAGGGAAGAAGAAGTAATGTCGACCAAGGGTATGTCTCTCTTCGAGAAGCGGCGCCGCCGCAACCGCACCGCGCTCCGCGCGCGTGGATCGGGCCGTCCGCGGCTGTCGATCCATCGCTCGGGCCGCCACATCTATGCGCAGATTATCGACGACGCGCAGGGCGTGACGATCGCAGCTGCTTCGACGCTGGAAAAGGACGTGCGCGACACGTCCGGCGCCAACATCGACGCAGCAGTGGCCGTCGGCACCCGCATCGCCGAGGCCAGCAAGGCGGCGGGCGTGACGCAGGTCGTGTTCGATCGCGGTGGCTTCCTGTTCCACGGTCGCGTCAAGGCGTTGGCGACTGCCGCGCGTGAAGCCGGATTGGAGTTCTAATTATGGCTGACGACAACATTCCAACCGAAGCTACGGCAGCTCCCGAAGGCGCAGCCGCTCCCGACGCCCGCGGTCCCCGCGGCGGTCGTGGTCGCGGTGGCCCCGGCGGCGGTGGCCAGAATCGTGGCGGCCGTGACAACCGTGGCGGTCGCGACAATCGCGGTCGTGGCGGCCCCGGTGCCGATGATGGCGGCGAAGAGCTGATCGAGAAGCTGGTTCACATCAACCGCGTCTCGAAGACGGTCAAGGGCGGTAAGCGCTTCGGCTTCGCAGCTTTGGTCGTCGTGGGCGACGGCAAGGGCCGTGTCGGCTTCGGTCATGGCAAGGCACGCGAAGTGCCCGAAGCCATTTCCAAGGCGACGGCTGCTGCCAAGAAGGCAATGGTCCGCGTTCCGCTGAAGGAAGGCCGCACGCTGCATCATGACGGTAACGGTCACTTCGGTGCCGGTCTCGTCACGCTGCGCTCGGCACCGCAGGGAACGGGCATCATCGCCGGTGGCCCGATGCGCGCCGTGTTCGAATCGCTCGGCGTTGCCGACGTGGTGACCAAGTCGGTCGGTACGTCCAACCCGTACAACATGATCCGTGCGACCTTCGAGGCGCTGACCAGCCAGGTGAGCCCGAAGTCGGTTGCGCAGCGTCGTGGCAAGAAGATCGCCGATCTGCTCGGCCGTGGCGGTGCGGAAGCGCCCCAGGCTGAAGCCGAAGCGATCGTGGAGTAAAGACCCATGGCAACCATCAAGATCACGCAGACCGGTTCGCCGATCCGCCGCGAGAAGGACCAGCGCGCAACGCTGATCGGTCTCGGCCTCAACAAGATGCACCGCACGCGCGAGCTGCAGGACACGCCCGAAGTTCGTGGCATGATCCGCAAGGTCGCGCACATGGTGAAGATCGAGGCGTAAACTTCTTCTCCCTCTCCCCACAGGGGAGAGGGAGAAGAAGTAGACAAATCCGGGGCAGGGGGCTAACGGCCCCCTTCCTCATTTATCCAGCGCGTCAAAAGCGAAAGCGAGTGCACACATGAAACTTAATGATATCCGTGACAACGCCGGTGCGCGTAAGTCGAAAATGCGTGTCGGCCGTGGTATCGGTTCCGGCAAGGGCAAGACCGCAGGCCGCGGCCAGAAGGGCCAGAAGAGCCGCGAGGGCGTTTCCATCGCCGGTTTCGAAGGCGGCCAGATGCCGCTGCACATGCGGTTGCCGAAGCGTGGCTTCAACAACATCTTCGCCAAGGATTATGCTGAGGTGAACCTCGGCGCGATCCAGGTCGCGGTTGACGCGGGCAAGATCGAAGCCGGTGCGAGCCTCGACCATGACGCGCTGAAGGCCGCTGGCCTGGCACGCGGTGGCAAGGACGGCGTCCGTCTGCTCGGCAAGGGCGAACTGACCACCAAGCTGTCGTTCACGGTTGCCGGCGCGTCCAAGGGCGCGATCGAAGCGGTCGAGAAGGCCGGTGGTTCGGTCGACGTGATCCACGTCGTTCCTGCCGCTGAAAAGGCTGCCGCCAAGAAGGGCGTCAAGTATCGCGAGCGCAAGGCGCACAAGGAATCGTTTAAGGCGTAAGCCGGACGATCTGATACTCTTTGTCCCGAACAGCGACCCCGCTGTTCGGGACAAATCGTTTAAGGGATCTCGGCTTCTAGACGCGCTCTGTCGCTCCCTCCGTTCGTTTCGAGCGAAGTCGAGAAACAGGTATCAGGCGCTGCGCGGGGTTTCTCGACTAGGCTCGAAACGAACGGATAGGGGTAGGTTAGCGCGATCTCTTCGCGCAACCCATTAGACAAGCCCGCTTGGGCCCCTATATGAGCGGCGGGGCGGTAAAACGTTTCCCGCCCTTTTTGTTTCCGCCGCTACTGCATCCAGGACGATAGACGCACATGGCATCCGCAGCCGACCAGATGGCTTCCAGCATCAGCCTGTCGAAATTCGCACAGGCGACCGACCTCAAGAAGCGGCTGTGGTTTACCATCGGCGCTTTGATCGTTTTCCGCCTGCTCAGCTATGTGCCGCTGCCGGGGATCGATCCGACTGCGCTGACCGAACTGGCCAGCCGTACCAGCGGTGGCGTGCTCGATTTCTTCAACGCGTTCTCGGGTGGTTCGCTCAAGCGCGCCAGCTTGATCGCTTTGGGCGTCACGCCCTACATCACCGCCTCGATCGTAGTGCAGCTCGCGACCTCGCTGTCGCCGACGCTCGCCGCGATCAAGAAGGAAGGCGAGAGCGGGCGCAAGCGGCTCAACCAATATACGCGCTACGGCACCGTCGCGCTGACCATCATCCAGGGCTATTTCCTGACGCTCGGCTTCGAAAGCCAGGGCGTCGTCGTGAACCCCGGCCCGATGTTCATCATCGGCTCGATCGTCAGCCTAGTCGGCGGCACCATGTTCTTGATGTGGATCGGTGAGCAGATCACCAGTCGCGGCATCGGCAACGGCATGTCGCTGATCATCATGGCCGGTATCGTCGCGAACTTGCCGACGACGCTCTACACGCTGGCCGAGGGCGGCCGCGCGGGGAACCTCGATGGGTTCAAGATCCTCGGCATCATCGTCGCGGTGGCGGGCCTGATCCTGTTCATCTGCTTCATGGAGCGCGCGCAGCGCCGCATCCTGATCCAATACCCGAAGCGCCAAACGCAGCGCGGCATGCAGGCCGATCGCAGCCATTTGCCGCTCAAGATCAACACGGCAGGCGTGATCCCGCCGATTTTCGCCTCGTCGCTGCTGCTGATGCCGCTGACGGTGATGCAGCTTGCGGGCAAACAGCCGACGGGCGGCAAGGAAACCTGGTGGGGCGATGTCGTCATCGGGCTCAACCAATATCTGCAGCATGGGTCGCTGGTGTACATGCTGCTCTACGGCGCGGGCATCGTCTTCTTCTCGTTCTTCTACACCGCCGTGGTGTTCAACCCGGAAGAGACCGCCGACAATCTCAAGCGCTATGGCGGCTTCATCCCCGGCATCCGCCCGGGCAAGAACACCGAGGCGTATTTCGACTATGTGCTGACGCGTATCACCGTGATCGGTGCCGGGTATCTGGCGATCATCTGCCTGTTGCCGGAATATCTGGTGTCGGCGCTGTCGATTCCCTTCTACCTTGGTGGCACTAGCTTGCTGATCGTGGTCAACGTAACAATGGATACGGTGACGCAGATTCAGAGCCATTTGCTTGCGCATCAATATGGCGATCTGATCAAGAAGGCGAAGCTGAAGGGCGGGCGTCTCCGCTAAAAGCGGGACGCGAGTCGCCACGGCGATTGGGGAGAGCGTATTGAACATCATCCTGTTGGGGCCGCCGGGAGCCGGCAAGGGCACCCAGGCCAGCCATCTCGAGGCGGATCGCGGTATGATCCAGCTTTCGACCGGCGACATGCTGCGCGCCGCGCGCAAGGCCGACACGCCGCTCGGCCATCAGGTTGCGGCGGTGATGGATTCGGGCGCGCTCGTATCCGACGAGATCGTTTCCGCGTTGATCGATGACAAGCTTGGCACGCTCTCGCCCGAGCAAGGCACGATCTTCGACGGATATCCGCGGACCGCGGCCCAGGTCGAATCGCTCGATACGATCCTTGCCCAGCATGGCCGCAAGCTCGACACCGTGATCGAACTCGACGTGAACGAGGATGCGCTCGTCGCGCGGATCGTTGGTCGTTATACCTGCGCCACCTGTGGTGCGGGCTATCACGACAGCTTCAAACAGCCCAAGATCGCGGGCACGTGCGACGTGTGCGGCGGGCATGAATTCAAACGCCGACCCGACGATAATGAGGAAACCGTGCGCACGCGCATGGCCGAATATCGCGCCAAGACCGAGCCGATCATCCCGATCTACCAGGCGCGCGGGTTGCTCGCGCGGGTCGATGGCATGGGCGACATTGCCGATGTGACGGGCGCAATCGAGGCGATTCTCGACGCTGGCTGATCGGTTGGCTCAAAAGACAATGCGGGCTCACGCTGGCGGTGCGTGAGGCGTTTCTCGGGCGAATGACATTTTCGTCACCTCAGCGTCATCGCGTTGGATACGCGACCGGCGCATGAAGGGCGCAGGCCATGCACGCTGGCCGGAAATGTATTCACGAGATCGACACTCGCACTCCCGGGAGTGTCGTTGGCCGGCGGAAGGCATGCTTTCCGTCGGCCTCATTTCATTCTAGGCACGAGGAAACCGCCCGGAATGCCGCCTGTGACCCGCAAGATTCTGATCGTTGAGGACGATAGCTCCACCTCCGCCTATCTCGCCAAGGGCTTGAGCGAGGCGGGCTTTGCGGTCGAATCCTGCTCCGATGGGCGCGACGGATTGTTTCTGGCGAGCGAGGGCATTTTCGATCTCATCATCGCCGATCGCATGTTGCCGGGGCTGAACGGCATTGCGATGCTCGGCGCGATTCGCGCGGCCGGGGTGCGCACGCCGACCTTGATTCTCTCAGCGTTGGGGACTGTCGACGACCGGATCGACGGATTGAATGCCGGTGCCGACGATTATTTGGTGAAGCCGTTTTCCTTCGCCGAGCTGACCGCGCGCATCGATGCGATCTTCCGCCGCGTCGATCGTGGTGCGGGGGAGGGGCAGGCGACGCGCTTGTCAGTCGGTGATCTGGAAATCGACTTGCTCGGGCGCACAGTCGCCCGCGCGGGGCGGCCAATTCAGCTTGCGCGCGCGAATTCAATCTCCTCGAATATCTCGCGCGCCATGCCGGACAAGTGGTCACGCGCACGATGATGTTGGAGAAGATCTGGAACTATCATTTCGATCCCGGATCGAACGTGGTCGATGTGCATATCGGGCGGTTGCGTCGCAAGCTCGAGGAGGGCTTCGCCGCGCCGATCCTGCACACCGTGCGTGGGGCCGGGTATCGGCTCTCGGTCGAGCCATAGCCATTTCCCTGTCGTCCCGCCTG
Source organism: Sphingomonas sp. Ant H11 (assembly GCF_000797515.1). GTDB lineage: Bacteria > Pseudomonadota > Alphaproteobacteria > Sphingomonadales > Sphingomonadaceae > Sphingomonas. Next base: position 33,560 of record NZ_JSBN01000043.1, on the reverse strand, counting down.
TCGGTAACCGCGCGTATTGCGCTGCTGGCAATTCTGCTGGGGCTCACCTCCAATGTCGCACTGGTGGCGTTCGTCTGGAAGCTTGTCCGCGACCAGGCGATCGACGAGTTGCGCCGCGATACTGTCGAGGAATCGGAGGGGCTGGTGGCGATCTATCGCGCCGGCGGCCTCCCCGCGCTGGCGCGGACGATCGACGAGGGGCGCGCAAATGGAGATCGTTCGCGCATCGTCGCGGTGATCGCTGCTGATGGGCGGCGCGTTGCTGGCATCGGCCCGGCGATCGTCGGCAGCGGGGCACCGGCACCCACCATCTTCCGCATCGGACGCATGGGGGATTCAAGCCCGTGGCTGGAGCGCGAGGCGGGGTATGCGGTGCGCGAGGTCGGCCCGTACCGATTGGTCAGCGGGCGCTTGCTCGACGATTGGGAGCAGGAACAACAGGGGATCGAGCGCGCGCTTGCTGCGGCGATGCTGCTGTCGCTGGCTCTTGGCATTGGCGGCGGGCTGATTGTGACCCGCTATGTCGGGCGGCGGCTTGACCGGGTTGCCGATGTGATCGAAGGGGTGGCCAGCGGCGACCTGTCGCGCCGCGTGGTCAATCCGGCGGCCGGGCATCCGGGGGGTGGCGACGCGTTCGACCGACTGGCGACACGGCTCAACGCGATGCTCGACAAGACCGAACGGCTGATGACCGAATTGCGGATCGTCACCGATGGCCTGGCGCACGATTTGCGGTCTCCGCTCGCGCGGTTGCGCGCCAAGGCCGAGGTGGCGGTGCTGCAGGCCGATCCGGCACAGCGCGAGGCGGCGATGGGCGGGCTGCTGATCGAGACCGATCTGGTGATGCGGATGCTGTCGACGATGATCGAGATCACGCGCGCCGAATCGGTCCCGCGCGACCGTCTGGCACCGATCGACCCGGCCGCGTTGATGGAGGAGATTGCCGAGCTTTACGGCCCGGTGATCGAAGATTCCGGCATGCGGTTCGAGGTCGGGATTGAGGCGCACCCGCCGCAGATCGTGCTGCACCGCGAGTTGATGACGCAGGCGATCGCCAATTTGATCGACAATGCACTGCGCCATGCGGCACAGGGTGGGGAGATCCGGCTCGGGCTGGTGATCGGTCCGGACGAAGCGCGCTTTCAGGTTGCCGATCGCGGCCCAGGCATCGCCGAGGCTGACCGTGCGCAGGCGCTGCGTCGGTTCGGGCGGCTGGATGTCGCGCGCAGTGTGCCGGGGGCGGGGCTCGGCATGGCGCTGGTCGAGGCGGTCGCCGGCTGCATGGCGGGCGTCTGGAACTGGGCGACCACGCGCCCGGCCTGATCGTGGCGATCGTCATCCCACTGACGGCGTGATCGGGCGCTTGACAGCAGGTGAGTCGGGTCTTAACGCACTTCCATTCCGAAACACCGGTCTCCGGCGGCGCATGTTTGCGCTCGCCGGTGTCGTGCGTTACGGTAGGCAACGCGATGAGATGGGGTCCGCAGCCATGCGCACCCTGTGGAGCAGGAGAACAAGTTCATGGCACGTATCGCCGGGGTCAACATCCCGACCAACAAGCGCGTTGTTATTGCGCTCACCTACATTCACGGCATTGGCGACACCAAGGCCAAGGAAATCGTCACCAAGCTCGGCATCCCGCTGACCGCGCGCGTGCAGGACCTGACCGACCAGGAAGTCCTCCACATCCGCGAGACCATCGACGCCGACTATACCGTCGAGGGTGATCTTCGTCGCCAGGTTGCGATGAACATCAAGCGCCTGATGGATCTGGCCTGCTATCGCGGCCTGCGTCATCGCAAGGGCCTGCCGGTTCGTGGCCAGCGCACGCATACCAATGCGCGCACTCGCAAGGGCAAGGCCAAGCCGATCGCCGGTAAGAAGAAGTGAGCTTGAGCCGCGGGTGACCGCGGCTCGCTCCTCGACGAAGGATTAGGGACAGACAATGGCACGTGAACCACAGCGCATTAAGCGCCGCGAACGCAAGAACATCACCTCGGGCGTTGCCCATGTGAACGCAAGCTTCAACAACACGATGATCACGATCACCGATGCCCAGGGCAACGCGATCAGCTGGTCGTCGGCAGGGGCGATGGGCTTCAAGGGCTCGCGCAAGTCGACGCCGTACGCCGCGCAGGTCGCAGCGGAAGACGCCGGCAAGAAGGCCGCCGAACATGGCGTCCGCACGCTCGAAGTCGAAGTGAAGGGCCCCGGTTCGGGCCGTGAGTCGGCGCTGCGCGCATTGCAGGCCGTCGGCTTCCAGATCACTTCGATCCGCGACGTGACCTCGATCCCGCACAACGGCGTCCGCCCGTCCAAGCGTCGTCGCGTCTGACTTCGTCTCGACCGTGCGCGGTTGATCGCGCTGCACGGTTCGATTCATATATGGCCGGGATTGCCCCATTCCGGCCCAAAACCAAGGGATAGCCTATGTCCGTCAATGCAAAGAACTGGCAGGAATTGAAGAAGCCGTCCGGCCTCGAAAAGAAGCCCGGCGGAGACGGCAAGCGCAAGGCGACCTTCATCGCCGAGCCGCTGGAGCGTGGCTTCGGCCTGACGCTGGGCAACGCGCTGCGTCGCGTGCTGCTGTCCTCGCTGCAGGGTGCGGCCGTCACCTCGATCAAGATCGAGAACGTTCTGCATGAATTCTCCTCGCTCGCGGGCGTTCGCGAGGACGTAACCGACATCGTGCTGAACGTGAAGCAAATCGCGCTGCGCATGCAGGGCGAGGGGCCGAAGCGGCTTCAGCTTTCGGCAACGGGCCCTGGCCCGGTCAAGGCGGGCGACATTGCGGTTTCGGGCGACATCGAAGTGATGAACCCGCAGCTGGTGCTGTGCCACCTCGACGATGGCGCGACGCTGAACATGGAACTGACCGCCGATGTCGGTAAAGGCTATGTCGCAGCGGTTGCCAACCGTCCGGCAGATGCGCCGATCGGCCTGATCCCGGTCGATGCGCTGTATTCGCCGGTCAAGCAGGTCAGCTACAAGGTCGAGAACACCCGCGTCGGGCAGGAACTCGATTATGACAAGCTGACGCTGACGGTCGAGACCGACGGCACGATCACACCTGAGGACGCGGTTGGCTATGCCGGTCGCATTCTGCAGGACCAGCTCGCTTTGTTCGTGCACTTCGATGATTCGTCGGTCACGCGCGCAGCCCCGATCGGCCATGCTGCCCCGGCGGCGACCGGTGGCGAAGTCGCTGGCGACACGCAGCAGATCAACCGCTACCTGCTCAAGAAGGTCGACGAGCTCGAACTGTCGGTGCGCTCGGCCAACTGCCTCAAGAACGACAACATCATCTATATCGGCGATCTGGTCCAGAAGACCGAAGCCGAGATGCTGCGCACGCCGAACTTCGGCCGCAAGTCGCTCAACGAGATCAAGGAAGTGCTCTCCTCGATGGGGCTGCGCCTCGGCATGGAAATCCCGGGCTGGCCGCCTGAGAACATCGAAGAGATGGCCAAGAAGCTTGAACAAGAGATTATGGGCTAAGGCACGTCGCCCCGGCGAAAGCCGGGGCTGCCTCGCGCAAGTGCGGAGCGAGTGCCCCATAACGAAACGGCTCCGGCCTTCGCCGGGGTGACGGTCATTTGGGTGGGCGAACCGTCCCCACCTGGTCTGGGGTTCCGTCAAACGGCCCCTTAACGAACGAAGGAAATTATCATGCGTCATCGCGTAGGCGGTCGTAAACTGCAGCGTACCTCGGCACATCGCATTGCGTTGTTCCGCAACATGTCCGCTGCCCTCATCAAGCACGAGCAGATCACCACCACCGTCGCCAAGGCGAAGGAACTGCGTCCTTACGTTGAAAAGCTGATCACGCTGGCGAAGAAGGGTGGCCTGTCCAACCGTCGCCTGGCGCACGCCCGGCTGCTCGACGATGCGCAGCTGGTTAAGCTGTTCGACGTTCTGGCGACGCGCTATGCCGATCGTAACGGCGGCTACACCCGCATCATCAAGGCCGGCATCCGCTTGTCGGACGCATCGCCGATGGCGATCATCGAATTCGTCGACCGCGACGTCAGCGCCAAGGGCCAGGATTCGGGCCCGGTGCTGAATGACGGTGAGTATGACGAGGCGGCATGAGCTTAGCGTAGCTAAGCACCGCTTTTCGCCTCGTCCGGCCGACGGCGCATAAAGCGCCGTTCGACGGCGTGGCTTCGCCACGACGCGGATGTAGCGGGTGATGCGATCAAGAGATTGAGAAAGGAGCCGCACTCGGTAGAGTGCGGCTCCTTTTTTCGTTTTGGAGCCCTACATGCGCTTAACCCTGCCGCTGATCGCTCTCGTTCTCGCGGCTCCCGCGCAACTACAGGCCCAGACCATGCAATATCCCGAAACCCGCCGCGTGACCCAGACCGACGAACAGTTCGGCGTGAAGGTCGCCGATCCGTATCGCTGGCTCGAAAACGATGTGCGCACCGATGCCGAGGTCGCGAAATGGGTGGCGGACGAGAATGCCGTCACCAACGCCTATCTGGCGACGCTGCCCGGCCGCGACATCTTTGCGGCGCGGTTGAAGACATTGCTCGATTATGAGCGTTTCGGCGTGCCGGTGAAGAAGGGCGGCCACTATTTCTATACCCACAATAGCGGCCTGCAGAACCAGGCGGTACTGTATGTGCGCGACAGCGTTGACGGTGCCGGGCGGGTGTTGATCGACCCCAATGGCTGGTCGAATGACGGCGCGACCGCGCTCGCCGAGTGGAGCCCGTCCGAGGACGGCAAGAAGCTCGCTTATGCGGTGCAGGATGGCGGCACCGACTGGCGCACGGTCAAGGTCCTCGACGTGGCCACCGGAGCGGTTTCGGACACGATCGAGTGGGTGAAATTCTCCGGCCTGGCCTGGGCTAAGGATGGCTCGGGCTTCTATTATTCGCGCTTCGCAGCACCGGCGGCGGGGGCGAAGTTCCAGGCGCTGAACGAGAACCAGCAAATCTACTTCCACAAGCTCGGCACCGCGCAGGCGGCCGACCCGCTGATCTACGCCACGCCCGAGAGCCCCAAGCTCGGCCACACCGCGCAAGTGACCGATGACGGCAAATGGCTGGTCATCACGACGCATGAAGGCACCGACAACCGCTATCAGATCACCGTCATCGATCTGACCGCGCCCACGCCGGTGCCGCGCACGATCTTCAAGGGGCTGGACTATGAGTGGAGCCTGGCGGGCAATGTCGGCGGGAATTTCTATTGGGTGACCAACAAGAATGCGCCGCGCGGCCGGATCGTCGCGACCAATCTTTACGCGCGCTCGGCCGAAGTGCCCGAGCAGGAACTCGTGGCGCAGGGCAAGGATGTGCTCGCCGGTGCCTCGCTGGTCGGTGGTAAGTTGCTGGTGTCCTACCTCGCCGACGTGAAGAGCGAGATTCGCCGCTACACGCTGGAGGGCAAGCCAGATGGCGTAGTGCCGCTGCCTGGCATCGGCGCGGCCGGGGGCTTTGGCGGCGAGGAGGGCGATCCCGAGACCTTCTTTGCCTTCACCAGCTTCGCCACGCCGACGACGATCTATCGCTATGACGTGACCACCGGGCAGGCGACGCCATGGGCCGCGCCGAAGGTGGCGTTCGATCCGGCGCGTTACACGGTCGAGCAGCGCTTCTACGCGTCGAAGGACGGCACGCAGGTGCCGATGTTCATCGTCCGGCGCAGTGATGTCACCGGACCGGCCCCGACGCTGCTCTACGCTTATGGCGGCTTCAACATTTCGGTGACGCCAGCGTTCTCGGCGACGCGGCTGGCGTGGCTGGAGCAGGGCGGGGTGCTGGCGGTCGCGAACATTCGCGGCGGTGGCGAATATGGCAAGGCGTGGCACGATGGCGGTCGCCTGGCCAACAAGCAGAATGTGTTCGACGACTTCATCGCCGCGGGCGAATATCTGAAGGCGCAAGGCATAACCGGTACGGACCAGCTTGCCATCCAGGGCGGATCGAATGGCGGCTTGCTGGTGGGCGCGGTGACCAATCAGCGGCCGGACCTGTTCGCGGCGGCGCTGCCCGCAGTGGGCGTGATGGATATGCTGCGCTTCGACCGCTTCACCGCCGGGCGCTATTGGGTCGATGACTATGGCTATCCCTCGAAGGAAGCCGATTTCAAGACGCTCTACGCCTATTCGCCCTATCACAATATCCGCGCGGGCAAGGCGTACCCGGCGATCCTGGCCGAGACCGCCGATACCGACGACCGCGTCGTGCCGGGGCATACCTTCAAATATACTGCGATGCTGCAATCGCTCGATCTGGGGCCGAAGCCGCGGCTGGTGCGGATCGAGACGCGCGCAGGCCATGGCTCGGGCAAGCCGACCGACAAGGTGATCGCCGAAACCGCCGACGCCTGGGCGTTCGCGGCGAAGTGGACGGGGCTGACGGTCAAGCCGGTCGAGTAAGCCGCGCGGCAGGGTGGGGGGAGGCTTACCCCTCCCGCCACACCAGCAATTGGTTGCCGTCATGCACCCCGGCGATCCGCACCGGGGTGCCCGCTGGAAGATCGAGCGGCGTGTCGAACGGATAGAATTGCGCACCCCAATGCGATTTGGCGGCGGGGCCCGGGCGGTTCTCATAGGTGCCCTCGGCGTCGAGATCGAGCCGGATCCACTGCACGATCCCGCAGACGGGCGTGCCGTCGCTGACCAGCGTCGTTTCGGCACGGTGCGGCTCGCGCGCGGCCTTGCCGGTGAAATCGAACGCCAACAAGGCGGCGGGCGCGCTGTGTAGTGAGAGCGTCGCGTCGCTGACTGCGACGTTGCGCGGCACCTGCGCCAGCGTGTTGAACCCGTCGAGATCGAACCCGGCGACCTCCGCCATGTGGGTTTGAGCCGCTCCGCTCCAATTGGCCAACGCGACCATCACTGCGCCGCCCTGTGGGATCATCTGCCCGCCGGGAGCCAGCAACCGCGATGCCGCATCCGCCAGCGTGTTCAGCACACCTTCGGCGAGCAGGTTGTTCGAGACGATTTCGGACACGATCACATCGGCGCGGCCCTCGAGATCGGATTCGAGATCAAGTTCGGTCGAATTGCCGGTGACGACGCGAATACGGTCGGCATAGCCATTGGCGGCGACGATGCGCGTCGCGGAATCGGCGATTGCGGGGTTTTCCTCGCACGCAACAACGCGCCCCGCGCCGGCGCGCGCGGCCATCATCGACAGCAGGCCGCTGCCCGCGCCGATATCGAGCACATGCGTGCCCGGCGTCACCGCTCGCCGGATTGCGGCATCGAAAGCGGCGTTGCGCGGTTCGTCGCGCAGCATATTGAAATGCCAGCGCGGCACGCTTTGCCCAATCAATTGCTGAGTGCGCGCGGCGACCTCCCCGTCATCGGGGGCGAGCGCGCGGGCTTCGGTCGCCAGCGGAAAAACCCGGCCGCGCAGTCCGATCTTCGATGCAAGCCCGGCGAGCGCGGCGAGTTTGCGCCCGTCCCGCCCGGCGGCCTCCACCATCGGTTCGAAACCGGCGCGCGCTACCGCTTTCATGCCTCGCTTGTTGTTCATGCCGTTTCCAAAGCTCTTCCCCCCGCCGCGCGTATCTGCTATCTGGCCGCATGACCCATCAGACCGACTCCATCCTCATCGTCGATTTCGGCAGCCAGGTAACGCAATTGATCGCGCGGCGCGTGCGTGAGGCTGGCGTCTACAGCGAGATCGCTCCCTTCACCACCGCCGATGCGGCCTTCGCCCGGATGAGCCCCAAAGGCGTGATCCTCTCGGGCAGCCCGGCTTCGGTTCTGGAGGAAGGATCGCCGCGTATCCCGCAGGCGATTCTCGATAGCGGCGTGCCGATCATGGGCATTTGCTATGGCCAGCAAGTGCTGATGCACCAGTTGGGCGGCAGCGTGACGCTCGGCGAAAGTGGCGAGTTCGGTCATGCCGTAATCGAAGTGACCGACCATTGCGCGCTGTTCGACGGCGTGTGGCAGCCGGGCGAAAAGCACACTGTGTGGATGAGCCATGGCGACAAGGTGACCGCGCTCGCCCCCGGCTTCCGCCCGGTCGCGGTCAGCCCCGGTTCGCCGATCGCGGTCGTCGCGGACGAAGCGCGCAAATATTACGCCACGCAATTCCACATGGAAGTGGCGCACACGCCCGATGGCGCCAAGCTGATCGCCAATTTCGCGCGGCACGTCTGCGGCCTGACCGGTGACTGGACGATGGCCGAATTCCGCGCCGCCAAGATCGCCGAGATCCGCGCGCAGGTGGGCAAGGGGCGGGTGATTTGCGGCCTGTCGGGCGGTGTCGACAGTGCGGTCGCCGCCGTGTTGATCCATGAGGCGATTGGCGCGCAACTCACCTGCGTGTTCGTCGATCACGGCCTGATGCGCAGCGGCGAGGCCGAGCAAGTCGTCTCGCTGTTCCGCAACCATTACAACATCCCGCTGGTGCATGTGGATGCCGAGGCGACCTTCCTCGAAGGGCTGGCGGGCGTCACCGATCCCGAGGCCAAGCGCAAGTTCATCGGCGCGGCGTTCATCGATATCTTCGAGGCCGAGGCCAAAAAGGTGGGCGGGGCCGATTTCCTCGCGCAAGGCACGCTCTACCCCGACGTGATCGAAAGCGTGAGCTTCACCGGTGGCCCGTCGGTGACGATCAAGAGCCACCACAATGTCGGCGGCCTGCCCGCGCGGATGAACATGCAGTTGGTCGAGCCGCTGCGCGAACTGTTCAAGGACGAAGTGCGCGCGCTGGGCCGCGAATTGGGGCTGACCGAAGCGTTTGTCGGGCGGCATCCGTTCCCCGGGCCGGGCCTCGCGATCCGCATTCCGGGCGAAGTGACCAAGGAACGCTGCGACATCCTGCGCAAGGCCGATGCGATCTATCTCGAGGAAATCCGCGCGGCGGGCCTCTACGACACGATCTGGCAGGCGTTCGCGGTGCTGCTGCCGGTGCGCAGCGTCGGCGTGATGGGCGACGGGCGCACCTATGACAATGTGCTGGCGCTGCGCGCCGTCACCTCGACCGATGGCATGACCGCCGAGGCATTCCAGTTCCCGGGTGACTTCCTGCCGCGCGTGGCGACGCGGATCGTCAACGAGGTCAAGGGCATCAACCGCGTTACCTATGACTATACGAGCAAGCCGCCCGGCACGATCGAGTGGGAATGATTTCTGCCCCTCCGACAGTATCCGTTTGTACGCTCCAACACGACATAAAACATTGAAATATAACGATAATCGTATCAGCGTCTATCGCTCTCTATCGAGGGGCATTGCTCCGATTTGACGGTATAGCAGACGGTATGGGGAAACTTGTCCGACCTGGGATTTTGCGATACCGTCAGGGTTAAGAGAGCTGCTGACGGTATTTTTTCTGGCACTAGAAGGCTGATATAAAACGGGAATCATGCTTCTAGCATCACCTGTTTTGGCCTGACGGTATAATTGGCGCCTCTCTCCAGTTTTTGCACGGTTTTGGAGGCCCCCATGCTCACTGACGCTGCGATTAAGGCACTGAGATCACAGAAAAAATTATACAAGGTGAGCGATCGTGACGGTATGTACGTTGTGGTGCAGCCGTCGGGGGCGATCGTGTTCCGATATGACTACCGCCTCAACGGACGTCGCGAGACGCTGACGCTCGGCCGATACGGCCCAGATGGCCTCTCGCTTGCCAGGGCTCGCGAGAAGCTGATCGATGCGAAGCGGGCCATTTCAGAGGGCCGGTCCCCTGCTCAAGAGAAGCAGCATCACAAGCGGCGGCTGAAGGAGGCGAAGCGGTTCGGCGAGTTCGGCGAAAAATGGTTCCAGGAGTCGCGCATGGCAGAGAGTACACGCGCCATGCGGCGCTCGATCTATGAGCGCGACATCTTGCCGACGTTTCGAAACAGGCTTCTGACAGAGATCATGCCCGACGATCTCCGCATGATGTGCGGGAAAGTGAAAGAACGCGGGGCTCCAGCCACGGCCGTCCATGTGCGGGACATCGTGAAGCTGATCTTTGCGTTCGCGATCTTGCATGGCGAGAAGGTCGCGAATCCGGCAGATGAAGTTGGGCCCGCGTCCATCGCGACCTTCGTATCGAAAGACCGTTCGCTGTCTCCTGCGGAGATACGCATCATGCTCGGTCAACTCGAGCATGTACCGACCCTGCCGACTGTAAGGCTGGGGATGAAGCTCTTCCTTCTGACGATGGTCCGGAAAAGCGAACTGCAGGACGCGACTTGGGATGAGGTCGATTTCGAGAACGCCGTCTGGGCGATACCCAAGGAGCGAATGAAGCGGTCGAAGGCACACAATGTCTACCTGTCACAGCAGGCCGTCGACATCTTCATCGCCCTGAAAACTTGCGCGGGCAACTCGCGGTATGTCCTTCCGTCGCGATATGACGCTGACGCTCCGATGTCGCGGGCGACGTTCAACCGGATCACGACCGCAGTCGTTGTCAGAGCGAAAAAGGAGGGGCTGCCACTCGAATCCTTCACTGTTCACGATCTTCGACGCACAGGCTCGACCCTGTTGAATGAGCTCGGCTTCAACAGTGACTGGATCGAGAAGTGCCTGGCGCACGAAGACGGAAGGTCCTCGCGGGGTGTCTACAACAAGGCGGAGTACGAGCATCAACGCCGGCACATGATGCAGGAGTGGTCCAATCTGGTGGACGCCTGGGTCTTGGGGCGGAAGTATGTTCCGACTTTGCTCCCCGCCACGATGGAGCTGCTTGAGCTTGAGCCTAGTGTTTGACGGGCCGCGAACGGCGCAATCTCACATCGGGACAGGGAGCGCGCTTAGCGGTGTTAGCCCGAGAGGCGTGGCGTCGAGTGTCGAGCCAGGCTTCGACCTCTGCTAAGTCCCAGACGACGCAGCGCGAGGTGAGATAGAAGCGCTGCGGGAACTCTCCTCGCTGCTCCATATCGTAGATCGTGCTGTCGGCAAGCGGCACGATCTCCCGCAACTGCTGCCGACGAATTGTTCTGCGGGCGACATGCGGGGCAGCACTCATACTCTATCTCCACGCTTTTGCTCTTGTGAAGATAGAAGGCGATAGATCTTCCGCTTTGAAGCCCCGGCGTGAACGTGTGCGGAAATATCGGGCCGTAGCGTGCAAATTGGACGGGTGGTCCCGGAGGGCAGGTGTCGTCCAAGAGCGTACACTCAGCCTTCGGCTCATATTCGAAGAGTCGCCGTCCGTGGAAATTTAGCCCGTTTGACCACACGATCCACTTCAAAATCCAGTTCCGAGAGGAGTGCCGGTTCGACCCCGGCCACCCGCACCACCAGTTAACGTTTCGCGGAGGACTGCCAAGGCAACGATCGCCGGCGTCCCCGGTGATCGACGAGTTGGCGGATGAGATACCAATGAAGAAACACCAGAGTCGGCTCGCCCCCGTTTCGCGCGATCGGCATTGAGCCGCATAGGTCTGGCGATTCGTCCCCCCCCCAGATTTCCGCTGAGGACCTGACGATTATCCATCTGAGCTAGGCTTCCGACTCAATCATCGATCGCCTGATACGCGGAGGTCCAGAAATCCAGCACTACCGGATGCAGCGCGAGGGCACCCGGTCGGCATTGCGCCATCAGGATGCCGACCAAGTCCTCAACGGGGTCGATGTACAGCGACGTGCTGAAGACCCCATCCCAGCCGTAGCGTCCGGGCACGCTGGCCACGTCGTCACGCCGGGTTACAATCGAAACGCCGAGCCCCCAGCCGCGTGAGCCCCAGAATCTCGGAAAGAATGGCGACGCCGCTTTTGGTCGGCCGTCAAATGGTCCGTAGTCATCGCCTCGATCGACAATCGGGACAGGATCCGCTCCTTTCCGTAGGCACCATGGTTCAGCAGCATGCGGCCGAATGCGAGCATGTCGTTGGCGGTGGACACGAACTGGTCGCCGGCGCCCGATTCGAACGCGCAGAGTTGCGCCAGGAGTGCGACACGCGCCTCTTCAAGGGGGGTGATGACGCCGGTGACGAAGTCCGTCTGATAGCAGGTCGCCACCCGCTCGAGCTTGGTCTCCGGCAGCGTGAACCCGCTATCGATCATACCCAGCGGCTCAAAGATGCGCGCCCGTAGAAAGTCCGACAGCGGCATGCCGGACGCACGCGCGATCAGCACGCCCAGAATCTCGGCGCTCGCGTGATATAGCCACCGCTCGCCAGGCTGGCTGGCAAGCGGCAGGCGTCCCAACGCCTGCAGATACTCGTCAGGCGTTCCCGGAAAGTAGAATGTGCTGAGCGGCAGGCGGGCCTCGGTCATAGCCGCCTGCAGGGGACAGGTAGGCGAGAGAAACCGGACTTCACCATAGCCTGAGCGATAGGTCAGCAGGTCGCGCAACGTAATTGGGCGTGTGGCAGGGACCGTGTCTTCGAGCGCGCTGTTGATCGTGCGCAGAACCTGTCGGTTCGCCAGCTCCGGGAGGAATTCGTCGACCGGATCGTCCAGCCTGAGCCGGCATTCCTCGACCAGGATCATCGTCGCCACCGCGGTGATCACCTTTGTCACCGAAGCCATGCGGAAGATCGTGTCGCGCTGCATCGATGCCGCGGTGTCAAACCCTAGGGTTCCGATGGTATCGACGTGCTCCGAGCCTCGTCGAGCGACCACCGCCACCAAGCCGGGCAACTGGCCGCTATCCACATGGCGGCCAAGGCTGTCGTGCATTCGAATCAGCCGCGATTTGGATAGGCCCGCGGTTTTCGCATACTGCGACGAGAATAGGTTAGCCGCCTTGCGTGGCCGGGGTTTTTCCGGAACCTGTCCAACCACGATCCGCTCCTCCCGCGATCCAGGCGAAGGCGCCACCGAGTAGCCAGCCCGTTCGTACGAAGTATAGCGGAGCTGGCACCCTGGGCCAAGCAAACCGCAGGTCATATTGACCGCAACGAAACTAAACAGCCAAGCGTGAATCGTGTCGACGCGTGCTTGCTCATGCGTCGGTTGTTGGCGTCCTCTTGTAACGTCACTTGACTGCTCCTATGTGCGGATTGCGGGCCGGGCCCCTCTGGCGATCCTGATGATCGTGATGTCGGACCGCATCGAGTGCGCTCGATGCCCGGGTCCGATGTTCACCGCTCCCGCTCGAGCTGCGCTCCGTAAAAGGAGGCGGTATTTGGAATTTCTGTTTCTTGAGTGGCTCGGCAAGCCCGCCTGGATGTGGCTCGGCTTCGTCGCGATAGTTGGCGTGCTGCTGGCGCTCGACCTCGGCGTCCTGCATCGCAAGCAGAAGGAGATCGGCGTCGGCGAGAGCCTAGCGCTTTCGGCAGGCTATCTTGCTCTGGGTGTAGGATTTGCGGGCCTCGTCTGGTGGCAGCTGGGTGAGACTGCCGGCATCCAGTATCTCACCGGCTTCGTGGTCGAGAAGAGCCTCGCGCTCGACAACGTCTTCGTCATCGCGCTGATCTTCGGGTTCTTCGCGGTGCCGCGCCAGTATCAGCACCGCGTGCTGTTCTGGGGCATTCTGGGCGTGATCGTGCTGCGCGCGATCATGATCGGCATCGGGGCAACGCTCGTCGCCGAGTTCGGCTGGGTGCTCTACCTGTTCGCCGGATTTCTGATCCTAACCGGCATCAAGATGCTCGCCTTCGGCGACAAGGAAATGGACCTAGCCGCCAACCCGGTGCTGAAGTTCGTCCGCCGCCGTTTCCGCGTTACGGACGAGCTGCACGGCGAGCGCTTTCTCGTGAAGCTGCCCGATCCCAAAACCGGCAAGCTCGTGCGCTACATGACGCCGTTGTTCCTCGCGCTCATCCTGATCGAGATCGCCGACGTGATCTTCGCGGTCGACTCCGTGCCGGCGATCTTCGCGATCACGACCGATCCCTACATCGTCTACACCTCGAATATCTTCGCGATCCTGGGACTGCGCGCGCTGTATTTCGCGCTGGCGGCGGTGCTGCACCGCTTCGCCTATCTGAAGCAGGCGCTGGCGGTGCTGCTGATCTTCATCGGTTCGAAGATCTTCGTCGCTGACCTGCTCGGACTTACAAAGTTCCCACCGGCCTGGTCGCTCGGGGTCACCTTCGCGATCCTCGCTTCGGGCATCGCCTATTCCCTCTGGCGCACCCGCAATCCCGTCCCCACCCTGACAGGAGAATCCTGATGCCCCTGCTGCTGTGCCCCAACGACAACGGATCGATGCAGACCGTACAGCGGTCCGGCATCGAGTTCGACATCTGCCCGACCTGCCGAGGCGTCTGGCTCGATCGTGGCGAACTTGAAAAACTGCTTGCTGGGGGGCGTGAAGCCGAACCCGACGACCGGCCGGTGCATGGCCAATCGCCACGATCAGCGTTCGAACAGCGTCACGACGGCCAGCGCGACTGGGACGATGACGACGGCTATCGGCGCAAGAAAAAACGGTCCAGCATCTTCGACATTTTCGACTGACCAGCAATCACAGTCAGCGCCCAAAGGCCCAATCACGAAAGGACAGACCATGCCATATCGACGTTCGCTTGGCCGCTTCTCCAAACGCTCCTGGGAAGAGTTCGGCGACGAGGTTCACAGGCGCGGAACGAGCATCTGATGGAGGGCATCGTCGCGGGGTGCGCGCTGGTCGCCTACGCTGACGGCTGGGTGACGACCGAGGAACATGATCGGATGCTGGGCTTGCTCCGCGGATTCCAGCCGATCGCCGCCTTCGGACTCGACGATGTCGCCGCCACCTTCGAAGCGATGACCGAGCGGTTCACCTCCGACCGGAAAGGCGGCGAGGCCGCCGCGTTCGAGGCCGTCGCTAGGGTCAAGGGTGCGGCGCGCTACCCGGCTTTGCTGGTCGAGGCATGCTGCGCGATCGCCGCCGCCGATGGCGGCTTTGATGCTGACGAGCGCCGGGCGGCCCTGCGCATCTGCGAGGTCCTTGGGCTCGATGCCGCCGAATTCGGTATTGCGGACGCATCGTAGATCGACACGTGTCGGCGCAAACGCGTGTTCAACGTCTGAACTGCGCGACCGACCAAGGGTGACGATACATAAAACAGAACGATGTCTTGCAAACTTTGTAGTCAACTGAAGGCGTCGTCGCGTCTACCTTGAGCACAGCGGAACCTACGAGCCAATTCTGACTGTCTCGCCATGGATCCTGGCGGGTTGGAACAAGCCTGGTCACGGGACGCCAGCAAGCCGCAGGATGCGCGCGGGCTTCGTGGCTGAGAGGGCGAATCTTGAACGATCATCGGGAAGGCGTTGAAGAGGGTCGAGCGCGACGGTGGGTTCGGATGCGGACAAGAAGGGCTTGCCGAGTCGGCATACGACCGTGGGTCCCGAGCGTGCGCCACATCGCTCGTTCCTGTACGCGATGGGCCTTTCAGCCCGAGAGATCGCCCAGCCATTCGTCGGCGTCGTCACGACCTGGAATGAGGCGGCGCCGTGCAACATCTCGCTGTCCCGCCAGGCGCAGGTTGTGAAGAAGGGGGTAGCGGCGGCCGGCGGCACGCCGCGCGAGTTCACCACCATCACGGTCACCGACGGCATCGCGATGGGTCATGCCGGGATGAAGGCCTCGCTCGTCAGCCGCGAGGTCATCGCCGACTCGGTCGAACTCTCCGTGCGCGGTCATTGCTATGACGCTCTCGTTGGGCTCGCCGGGTGCGACAAGACCCTGCCGGGGCTGATGATGGCGATGTTGCGCCTCAACGTTCCCTCGGTATTCCTCTACGGCGGCTCGATCCTGCCGGGTCGGTTTCGCGGAAAGGACGTGACCGTGCTCGACGTGTTCGAGGCCGTCGGCGCCAACGCCGCCGGAACGATGAGCGATGCGGACCTCGCGGAACTCGAGATGGTGGCATGCCCATCGGTGGGCTCGTGCGGCGGTCAATACACGGCCAACAGCATGGCTTATGTGTCGGAGGCGATCGGTCTCGCCCTGCCGGGTTCGGCTAGCACGCCTGCGCCTTACGAGTCGCGTGACCGCTTCGCGGACGCGTCCGGTCGCGCGGTGATGGCACTCCTCGCACGGGGCCTCAGGCCGCGCGACATCGTCACGCGCCAGGCGCTAGAGAACGCGGCCGCGGTCGTCGCCGCAACCGGCGGATCGACCAACGCGGCGCTCCATCTGCCGGCGATGGCGCATGAGGCCGGCATCGCCTTCGACATTTTCGATGTCGCCGCGGTGTTTCGGCGCACGCCGTTGATCGCCGATCTGAAACCCGGCGGACGCTATCTCGCCAAGGACGTGCACGACATTGGCGGCGTGCCGATGGTGCTGAAAGCCCTCCTCGACGGCGGCTTCCTGCACGGGGATTGTCTGACCGTGACCGGCCGCACCTTGGCCGAGAATTTGGAAGGCGTGCGTGTGCCTGACAATCAGGACGTCGTCCACCCGACGACGCGGCCGCTGTCGCCGACCGGGGGCCTGGTCGGCCTTTCGGGAAATCTCGCGCCTGAAGGGGCGATCGTAAAGGTGGCGGGCCTGCGCAGGCTGGCCTTCAGCGGCCCTGCGCGGGTGTTCGACCGCGAGGAGGACGCTTTCGCAGCGGTGATGCACCGGCGCTACCAGGCGGGTGAGGTGCTCGTCATCCGCTATGAGGGGCCACGCGGCGGGCCCGGCATGCGCGAGATGCTGTCCACCACCTCGGCGATCTATGGCCAGGGCATGGGGGAGGACGTGGCCTTGATCACCGACGGCCGCTTCTCTGGCGCGACGCGGGGCCTGTGCGTCGGGCATGTCGGGCCGGAAGCTGCGGTCGGCGGCCCGATCGCGCTGATTGAGGACGGCGACATGATCGAGATCGACACCGAGCGCGGAACACTGTCTGTGCGGCTCGATCCTAAAGAGCTGGCGGCGCGCCGTGAGCGGTGGCAGCCGCGCCGGCATGCCTTCCAGTCAGGAGCGCTGTGGCGCTACGCGCAGACTGTCGGACCCGCCGGCAAGGGCGCGGTGACTCATCCCGGAGCGGCTGCGGAAGAGCATGTCTATGCCGATATCTGAGCCAGGCGCCACAGCCGAGAACATGGAGTCGTCCGCCGCGCAGCGCCTGATCCTTCGCCAGCCCGACGACTGGCATGTGCATCTGCGCGACGGCGCGATGCTCGCCGCGGTCGTCAACGAGACCGCCCGTCAGTTCGCCAGGGCGATCGTCATGCCCAACCTCGATCCGCCGGTGACGACGGTGGCCGCGGCGCAAGCGTATCGCGAGCGCATCCAGGCTGCCGTCACGCCGGGTCTCGCCTTCACGCCACTGATAACGGCCTATCTGACCGACGACATCGACCCGGCGGAAATCGAGCGCGGATTCAAGTCGGGCGTGTTCACCGCGGCAAAGCTCTACCCTGCCCATGCGACGACCAACGCCGCGCAAGGCGTGACCGACGTGGCTCGCATCTTCGGCGCCCTCGACGTCATGCAGCGCCTGGGGATGCCGTTGCTGCTCCACGGGGAGGTCACGGACCACGACGTCGACGTTTTCGACCGTGAGGCCGTGTTCATCGACCGCGTGCTTGCGAAGGTGGTTGCAGGATTCCCCGGGCTGAAGATCGTCCTCGAACACATCACCACCGCCGAAGCCGTGATCTTCGTCGAGGCCGCCGGGCCGAACGTCGGCGCCACGATCACGCCGCACCACCTGATGATCAACCGCAACGCGATGTTCGAGGGCGGCATCAGACCGCATCTCTACTGCCTGCCGGTTGCGAAACGCGAGCGGCATCGTCTGGCGCTGCGACGCGCGGCGACCTCGGGAAACCCGAAGTTCTTCCTCGGCACCGATTCAGCGCCGCACGCGGTCCGTGACAAGGAGTCCGCCTGCGGCTGCGCCGGCATCTTCAACGCGCCCGTCGCCCTGCAGAGTTACGTGACAGTGTTTGACGAGGAAGGGGCGCTGGACCGGTTCGAAGCTTTCGCGTCAGAACATGGTCCCCGCTTCTACGACCTGCCGCTCAACACGGGCTTGATCGTGCTCGAACGGACACCGTGGCGGGCCCCATCGGTCTTCGCCGCCGCCGGCGACCAGGTCGTGCCGTTCCAGGCCGGCGCGTCCATGGCCTGGACGTATCGGGGACTGATCGATGCGCCGACATGAGCCAGCCGCAACCGACGAACCACGTCCTTACGCAGGTCGCAGCGCCGTGCTCGCCACCATGCATCGCAAGGAAGATGCGATCGCCCCGGCCCTGAACACGACACTTGGTCTTGTCGTCGTACCCGCGTCCGGTCTCGATACCGATCAGCTCGGGACGTTCTCCGGCGAAATCGCCCGACAGGGGACGATGCTCGAGGTCGCGGTGCGCAAGGCGAGGCTGGGCATGCAGGGCGCCGGATTACCGCTGGGGCTCGCCAGCGAAGGCTCGTTCGGTCCCCATCCGGCGATCCCGTTCTTCGCGGCTGGCATGGAACTCCTGGTGTTCGTCGATGACGAGAGGGGGATCGTCGTCAGTGAAAGCCTGATCGCCGACGCGACCAACTTCGGCCACCTCGTTGTCGCGCCTGGCGACGCCCTTGACCCGTTTCTCGAACGGGTTGGCTTCCCGAGCCACGCCTTGATCGTGCGGGCAAATGAGGGTTCGGTGACAGCCGCTCTCGCCAAAGGCATCACCGACCGGGAAAGCCTCGCGCGCGCGATCGCGACGGCCGCTGCCGAATCCTCGGATCGCCGCGCGCGTCTGGAAACCGACATGCGCGCCCACCTCAATCCGACGCGGATGAATAGCCTCGCGGCGCTGGCGGATCGTCTCGCTCGCCGGCTCGCGACACCATGTCCTGCGTGTGCCGCGCCCGGTTTCGGCCGTACGGGATCGCGCGTCGGCTTGACGTGCGAGGCGTGCGGTACGCCCACCGAGATGGTCCTCGCCGAGGAATATGGTTGTTCCGCGTGCGGTTGTCGTGAGGAGCGGCCTCGGTCCGACGGGTTGATCCGTGCGCCGGCGCAGTATTGTCCGGAGTGCAATCCATGAGGCACCGGGGCGCTTATCCCGCTTCGAGACCGACGTCGCGTCGGGGTGCTGCTCGGAGGGGTCAGTGGCGCAAAGGGCGGACCTGGTGGCCAGCTTTGGTCACGCCCGCCGAGGCCCGAACCGCTCCGCCGATCTCGGTGGTGGACTGTCCCTCGTGACAGACGGTCTGCGAGCTCACGACGCTGCGCTGGAGCGACTGCGCGCGCTGCACCCGCAGCTGATCGATCTTTCGCTCGTTCGCATGGAACGTCTCTGTGCGAAGCTCGGATGCCCTGAGCGTCGCCTGCCACCCGTGATTCATGTCGCGGGGACCAACGGCAAAGGGTCGACCATCGCGTTCCTGCGCGCCATCGTCGAGTCTGGCGGCTTGCGCACGCACGTCTATACCTCACCGCACCTCGTCCGTTTCGCGGAGCGGATACGGCTGGCCGGGGAACTGATTTCTGAGGATCATCTGGCTGAGGTGCTGGCGCGGATTGAAACGGCGAACGAGGGTGAGCCGATCACATTCTTCGAGATCACGACGGCGGCGGCGTTGCTGGCGTTCGCGGAGACGCCCGCCGATCTCTGCCTGGTAGAGGTGGGTCTGGGCGGGCGTTATGACGCAACCAACGTCATCGAGCGTCCGGCGATCACGGCGATCACGGCCGTCGCGCTCGACCATTGTGAGTTTCTCGGAGAAGGGATCGCCGAGATCGCGGGGGAGAAGGCCGGCATCATCAAACCCGGAGTTCCCTGCGTTTCCGCTCGCCAGGTCGAAAGCGCCTCGGTCGTGATCAGGCAAGCGGCCGAGAGCGCACGAGCGCCGCTTATGCTGGCTGGCCGGGATTTCGATTCATGGGCGGAAGGCGGCCGCATCCGCTATCAGGACGCTGCCGGAGTCATGGACTTGCCCCAGGGTCGTTTGATTGGCGCGCATCAGGTCGCCAATGCCGGGCTCGCGGTCGCCGTGGCCCGCAAGTTCGGCCTGCTGGACCCAGCCTTGGCTGAGGGGATGAGATGCGCCTCGTGGCCCGCCCGGATGCAGTCCTTGACGGCAGGCCCGCTGGCCGGACGAGCGTTAGCGCGAGGCGCCGATCTCTGGCTCGACGGCGCCCATAATCCTCACGCGTTCAGATCGCTGGCCCGATCGCTTCGCGACCTGAGAGCGAGCGATGGGCGGCCGTTGGCGGTCATTCTCGGCGTCCTCGCCAACAAAGACCTTGAAGGCATCTTCGCGGCGTTGTGTCCGATCCGTCCCCTAAAGCTGCTCGTGGTGGCATTTGATGCGAGCGCGGCGGCCGATCCGGCGATCCTGTTGGACGTGGCGCGGCGTGCGGGGCTTTACGCGGAGGCTCGGCCGGATGTCTCAACGGCTCTCGATGCGGCGCTTTCGGACGACGGGCCGCCGCCGCATGTGGTCATCTGCGGTTCGCTCTATCTCGCCGGAGAGGTCTTGGCGCTGGATTCAGAAACCTGGCCAAATTGAAAAGCTGACGGCGTCATAGGCAGAACCCGAACTAAGCGACGGTATCACTTTCCGTTTGCCGCCCGCATGAGCAACTCCCCGAGCAAGGGATTCGGAAAGCGGCGTTTCTGGGTGATCGCGTAGAACGTCTCGCTGAGGTTCGGGACGGGACAGACCTCCACGAGCAGGCCGGCAGCGAGCTCGTCGCGCACCACGATTGGCGGCACGAGCGCCAGTCCGTCGCTGTCGCGAGCCAGTAGCCGCAACATCGCCATGTCGTCCACTTCGGCAAATATAATCGGGCGCACACCGGCGAGTTCGAGGATCCGGTCGAACCCGATGCGGATCTCGCTGTCGAGACTCGGTAACAGGATGGGTTGCGACCGCAGGTCTTCCGGGAAGCGGAACGCGACCGGTTCGGCGCGCGGGCGCCTTACCAGTGCGACCGGCTGCTGAGCGAGCAGATGGCTGCGAAGATCGGACCGCGCGTCGTGCTGCGGCGCGCTGTTGGCGAGCACGACATCGATCATATGCGCCTCAAGCTGGGCGAGGAGATCGCGCATGGTCCCTGAGCGGATGATCAGCTCGACGTCGGTCCGGCCCACGAGTGGGCTCAGGAACTCCAGCTGGAAGTTTCGCGAGAGCGTCGTCAACGCGCCCACTCGGAATGCTTGGCGCCGATCCACCGGCCGCCCTTTCATCGTGCTCACCAGCTCGTCGCCGGCCTGGAAGACGGTGTCTGCATAGTCGAGGGCGATCCGACCGGCCTCCGTGAGCACGAGGCGTTTTCCGGCTCGGTCGAACAGCGGATGGCCAAGCTGCAGTTCGAGCTTGCCGAGCTGAACCGAGAGGGCCGATTGCGAAAGGTTGAGGCGGTCAGCGGCGCGAGTGAGGCTGCCCTCATGAGCGATCGCCCAGAAATAGCGCAGGTGGTGATAGTTGAGAGTGGCCATGGCTGAGGAGTTTATGAAACAGAACGATATGTTGCAATCTTTGTATTTTATCGAAGCGCGAGCGGGGTGGTAGATAAGACAGATTTGTTCACCGCCAACAAAAATGGTTTTGCCATGAGGTCACTGGCATGAAGTGTGGGCTCCGCGGTCTCTTCCTGGACTTCGATGGTACGATCGCGGAAACCGAGCGCATCGGGCAACGTGTCGCCTACAATCGCGCCTTTGCCGAATTGGGGCTCGACTGGTTTTGGGACGAGGCGCTGTATGGCGAACTTCTCGCTGTGGCCGGCGGCAAGGAACGCCTGCGCTTTTATCTCGAACGCCAACGGCCTGAGCTTCTCGATGACGCCGACACTTCCGCCCTGATCGCTGAGATCCATCGTGCGAAGATCCGGCACTTCGCCGAGATCGCTCCGGCGATTCCGCTTCGGCCAGGCCTGTTGCGGCTGGTGCGGGAGGCGGACGCCGCCGGCGTCATGGTCGCGATCGCGACGACAGCGTCTAAGCCTGGCGTCGAGGCGCTGTTAAGCCAAGACCTGCACTTACCCGCCATGATCAACCTGATCGCGGCCAACGAAGCGGTTGAGCGCAAGAAGCCCGAGCCCGATATCTATGTCTGGGCGCTCGCGCGCTTGGGGCTTGAGGCCGCCGACTGCGTCGCAATCGAGGATTCGAGTGTCGGCCTACGCGCGGCGCTGGCGGCTCATCTGCAAACAATCGTCACGGTGAGCGACTACACGACGCGGGAAGATTTTGCCGGCGCAACAGCTGTGCTCTCGAATCTGGGGGAGCCCAATGCACCCGCGCTTTCGTTGCACGGTGCCCGTCCAGAAGCCGGAATTGTTGACTTGGCGTTCTTGGAGGAGATCCTGAATGCCGCGGGCCGCCAAGCTGTAGTGTAAACGTCGGCACCGTCGGGCAAGTCGAGACGTCGTTGGAATCCGCAAGCCATCAACGAGAAGCCGCAAGAGCCGCGCGGCTCCATCACATCCTTCTCCGCCATTTCCTTCGCTCGACACGACCGAGCCGGAGCGGGCAACCCGTCACGGCTCGGCCCAAGCGAACCCGGGGGAGCGCCGGTCGCGGACTAGTCCCGCGCTACACAATCCGGCGGAATTGCTGAACCGTTGCCCTTTCCTACGGTCGGACCTGCATCCCGCTAGCGATGAAAGGCGGGCGGTTTGCCGGATCACAGTTTTACGAAAGAGAATGATCTCTTGTAATCTTTGTATTTTATCGAAAACGTCGCGCACGATATTGCAGGGGTAGCTACTTCTTGGAGGCACCCATGTCTGCATCGCTGCTATGGCTCCTTGGCCTCGGTCCACTCACCCTAACGGCCGTCGGCATGGCACCGGTGGCCACAGTCGCGCGGCAACGCATCGCCGGGACCGCCTTTGCGGCAGGTCCGGCGGCCGCCTTCGCGCTCGCATTAGCGCTGACGGCGGCAGTCGCTGTCGCGTTTCACGGACCGCTGACGACGGGTACGCTCGGCATCAGCGGCGTCGGGCTGGGGATCTATATCGATGCATTGAGCGTGATCATGTTCGCGCTCGTCGCCTTCGTCGGCCTGATCGTCATCCTCTATAGCCGCAACTATCTCGACGGCGATCCCGGGCAGGGCCGTTTCACCCGCTGGCTGTGCCTGACGCTGGCGGCGGTGCTGCTGCTAATCGTCTCGGGCAATCTTTTCCAGTTCGCGCTTGGGTGGATCGCAACCAGCCTCGGGCTCAACAAGTTGCTGTTGTTCTATCCCGAGCGGCAGGCGGCGGTGCTCGCGGCTCGCAAGAAATTCCTCGCCAGCCGCCTCGGCGATCTCTGCCTGATCGCCGCGATGGTGCTGCTGCACCAGGCGTTCGGCAGCCTCGACTATGCGGTCCTCTTCGCGGGCGCGGAGGCGATGCGCGTCGGCGGAGACATTCCGACTGCCATCCACGCGGTCGCGGTGCTGCTGGTCGTCGCCGCGCTGCTGAAGTCGGCACAGTTCCCGCTGCATGGCTGGCTCACCGAGGTCATGGAGACGCCGACGCCCGTGTCGGCGCTGCTCCATGCCGGTGTGATCAATGCCGGCGGCTTCCTCGTGCTGCGCTTCGCCGATGTCATCTCGCTCTCAGCGCCATCGATGGAAGTCCTGGTCATCGTCGGCGGCGCGACCGCGCTGTTCGGGTCGGTCGTCATGCTCACCCAGACCAGCGTCAAGGTTTCGCTGGCCTATTCGACCATCGCCCAGATGGGGTTCATGATGCTGCAATGCGGCCTCGGCGCGTTCGCCGCCGCGCTGCTGCACATCGTCGCCCACTCGCTCTACAAGGCGCACGCCTTCCTCTCGTCGGGCAGCGTGATTGACCTCGCGCGGGCGTCGTGGTCGCCGAGCCCGGGCGGCAAGCCGCACCCGGCCCGGATGGCGATGATCGTCGGTCTGGTGCTGGCGGCGGCGCTGGTCGTGGGCACGCTGTTCGGGGCGACGATCACCGCCCAGCCCGGTGTGTTCGCGCTCGGCGCGGTGGTGATGCTGGGTCTCGCTCACCTCATCACCCAGGCCTTCGACGAGCGGCCGAGCCTCTATGTGGTCGCCCGGACGGTCGCGCTCGCCGTCGTGGTGTCGCTCGCCTATTTCGGGCTGCAATGGGCGGTGGAGCATGTGCTCGCCGGGTCGCTGCCCCCGGTGCAGGCGCTGCGCGGCCCTCTCGACCTCGTCATCGTCGCCCTGGTCGTCCTCGCCTTTGCCGCCGTGACCGTCTTCCAGAGCGTCTTGCCGGGCAAGGCCGATGCCCCGCGCTGGCAGGCCATCTACGTCCATCTCGCCAACGGCCTCTATGTCAACACGCTCGCCAATCGGCTGGTGCTGCGGTTCTGGCCCAGCCCGCCGCCGCCCACTGCGATCGTTTCCTCGACTACTGTCAGCGGAGTTCCCTCATGAGCCATGTCGTCGCCGTCGCGTTCGACCCGCCAAGCCCGGCCTGTGATGTGGAGCCATCGATCAGCCGGCAACGGCCGGCGATCGACGCCGCCATCGACCGGGCGTGCAACAAGATCGCGCCGCTTTGGCCGCTCAAGCACTTCGTCGCGGTCAATCCGTTCTTAGGCTTCAGCGACCAGAGCTTTTCGGCGACGAGCGCAACGCTGCGCCGTGTCGCCGGCGTCGACATGCTGATGCCGCGCAATTTCTATCGCGAAGCGCTGGCGGCGGGACGGATCGAGGATCGCGATCTGGAGGCGGCGATCGCCGCGACGTCCGGTCATGCGGCGCCGGCGAGCGATGCCGCCGCGCTGCGCCAGTCGGCGACGCGAGAGCCAGTGACGAAGAGGCCAAAAGCGGTGGTTGCGACTGTCGCCGAAGTTCTCGACGGCCTGGCGGCGGGCGACCGTCAGGCCTCGCGCACGGCCTTCATGATCGACGAGATCTCGAAGTGGTGCGCGGCTTATTTCGACGAAGGTCAGGCGGCCTGGAAGCTGCCGTCGCGGGCGCTGCCGCCTTACGCCGCCTGGCGCGCGGCGATGCGGTTCGACCGCAACCCCGAGACGATGGGGATCAAGGGCTTCCGCAAGGCTGTCGCCGCCATGCCCGACGATCCGCGCGACGCGATCGTCGCGGTCGTCGGCGCGCTCGGCATCCCCGATCGCGCGGTCGAGGATTATCTGCACCGCGCGCTGATCGATATCGGCGGCTGGGCCGCCTATGCGCGCTACCGCGTCTGGGACAACGCGCTTTACGGGCGCGACGACGACACCCTGGTGCAGTTGCTGGCGATCCGGGTGGTGTGGGGCTATGCACTGTTCCTCGAACGCGCGGACCCCGCCTTCAGAATTGCGTGGTCGAAGGCGATGGCTGAGGCCACCGCGCTGCCGGAGGACGAGCGCCTTGGCGACGATCCGGAGCTGGTCATCGATCTGATGCTGCACGAAGCCTATGAGGCCGCGTATCAGCGTCAGTTACTGGCGCGGCTCGGGCAGCACCTCGCCTCCCCCGCGCCCTCGAAGGCGCGCGCAAGGCGTTCCAGGCGGCGTTCTGCATCGACGTGCGCTCCGAGGTCTATCGGCGCGCGCTGGAGACCGTATGCCCCGAGGCCGAGACGATCGGCTTCGCCGGCTTCTTCGGCTTCCCGATCGAGTATGTGCCGATCGGCCGCGACACCGGCGGAGCGCAATGTCCGGTGCTGCTCAAGCCGGCCTTCGTCGTCTGCGAGGCGGTCGCCGGCGCTTCCGAGCCCGAGGAGGCGGAGATCCTCAATCGGCGCCTGCTGCGTCGTCGCGCCGCCAAGGCGTGGAAGGCGTTCAAGCTCTCGGCAGTGTCGTCCTTCACCTATGTCGAGACGGCGGGCTTGCTGTTCGCCGGCAAGCTCGTCGGCGACAGCGCGCGCCTGACCCGGACGGTCAGCGATCCCAACACCGATGGCCTCGACAAGAGCGTCATCGGTCGGATCGGTCCACGTCTGGAACCCCGTGCGGTGGGCGGCCGGCTGACCGGCTTCGACGACGCGCAGCGCGTCGCCATGGCCGAGGCCGTCTTGCGCGCCATGTCGATGACGAAAGACTTCGCGCGGCTGGTCCTGCTCACCGGGCACGGCAGCACGACCGTCAACAATCCCCATGCCTCGGGGCTCGATTGCGGCGCGTGCGGCGGCCACACCGGCGAAGCGAATGCCCGCGTCGCCGCAGCCATTCTCAACGATCCGGGCGTGCGCATAGGCCTCGCCGGCAAGGGGATCGACATCCCCGAGGACACCTGGTTCCTGGGCTGTCTGCACGACACCACGACGGATGAGGTCCGCATCTTCGACGCTGGCGATCTGCCCGCATCCCACGCCGCCGATCTCGCCGCACTGCGCGCGGCGCTCGCCAAGGCTTCCTCGCTGGCGCGCGCCGAGCGCGCGCTGGGGCTCGGGATCGACAACAAAACGGACGTCGATGATGCGGTGAAGGCGCGCAGCCGTGACTGGGCGCAGGTCCGTCCCGAATGGGGGCTGGCCGGCAACGCCGCCTTCATCGCCGCCCCGCGGGCGCGGACGCGCGGGCTCGATCTCGGGGGCCGCGCCTTCCTTCATGACTATGAGTGGCGCAAGGACGACGGGTTCGGCGTGCTCGAACTGATCATGACCGCGCCGATGGTCGTCGCGAGCTGGATCAACCTGCAATATTACGGCTCGACCGTGAACAACCGCGCCTTCGGGAGCGGCAACAAGGTGCTTCACAACGTCGTCGGGCAACTGGGTGTGCTTGAGGGCAATTCCGGCGACCTCAAGGTGGGATTGCCCTGGCAGTCGGTTCACGACGGCGAGCGCTTCGTGCACGAGCCGCTGCGGCTCAACGTTTTCATCGCAGCCCCCGAAGACGCGCTGAACGGCGTCATCGCGAAACACGCGGGCGTTCGCCATCTCGTCGACAACGGCTGGGTTCACCTCTTCCGGCTGGCCGACGATGGGCGGGTGATCCGCCGCTACGTCGGTGGGCTTCAATGGGAAGCCGCCGCATGACCGCACGGCTGTCGCACCTCGCTCGACTGGAATCGGAGGCGATCCACATCCTGCGCGAGGCCGTCGCCGACGCGCGCAAGCCGGTTATGCTGTTCTCGGCGGGCAAGGACTCGACCGTGCTCGCCCACCTCGCGTTGCGCGCCTTCTTTCCCGGCCGACCGCCGTTCCCGCTGCTCCATATCGACTCGACCTGGGAGTTCCGGTCGCTGCTCGACTTCCGCGACGCCTTCGCGCGCGAGCATGGGTTCAAGCTGATCGTCCATGCCAATGAGGACGGTCGCGCTGCCGGTCTCAACCCGTTCGATCATGGCGACCGCTATACGCTGGAGATGCGCACCGAGCCGCTCAAGGCCGCTCTCGACCAGGGCGGCTATGACATCATCTTCGGCGGGGCGCGCCGCGACGAGGAGAAATCACGGGCCAAGGAGCGCGTGTTTTCCGTTCGGAGCGCCGGCCATGTCTGGGAACCCCGCCAACAGCGTCCCGAGCTCTGGAATCTCTACAACACGCGGCTCGGCAAGGATCAGTCGGCGCGGGTGTTCCCGCTGTCGAACTGGACCGAAACTGACGTCTGGACGTATGCGCTCGTCTACGACATCGCGCTGGCGCCGCTTTATTTCGCGGCGCCCAGGCCCGTCGTGGAGAGGGGCGGGGGACTGATCGTCGTCGATGACGAACCCCGCATGCGACTGCGGGCCGGCGAAACCGTCGACACGAAGACCGTGCGCTTTCGGACGCTTGGCTGCTGGCCGGTGACGGCGGCGGTCGAATCCGACGCGACGGACCTCCGCTCCGTAGTCCAGGAGACTTTGGCTGCCAAGGGATCGGAACGTCAGGGCCGGATCAGCGACGGAGAGGATGGCGGCTCGCTCGAACAGAAGAAGCGGGAGGGGTATTTCTAAACATGCCCGCCGCCTCGCGCCCCTACGACGATGAACTGGCGGTGCTCGCGACGATGCACGCCAAGGAGCGGGTGATAGCGCCGCTGCTGGAGCGAGCGCTCGGTCTGCGTGTCAAGGTAAGCAACGGCATCGACACCGACCGGTTCGGAACCTTCAGCCGGGACGTCGAGCGGACAGGCTCGCAGCTCGATGCCGCGCGGGCCAAGATCACGGCGGCGTTCGCGGAATCGCCCGACGCCAGGGTCGCGCTCGCAAGTGAAGGCAGCTTTGGCCCGCACCCTTACATCCCGTTCGCGCCGCTCGCCCGCGAGATCGTCGTGCTCGCCGATCGCGCCCGCGGGCTTGAGCTCATCGGTCGTCATGCGGGCCTGAACACCAACTTCAGTCACGCGGTTGTTTCGGACGTGGCGGCGGCGCGCGCATTCGCCGAGCGGGTCCAGTTCCCCGCTCACGGCGTGATCGTCATCGGATGTACCGAGGGTCAGCCGGCACCTCAGCGCGCGCTGATCAAAGATATCGGCAGCGCGGCGGAACTCGACAACGCGGTGACGCAGGTGGTCGGCGTATGTGGTGCGGCCTTCGTCGAAACCGACATGCGCGCCCATCGAAACCCGAACCGCATGCGCGCCATCAAAGCCGCTGCCATCGATCTGGTCCGCCGGTATCGCAGCCAGTGCCCGGTGTGCTTGGCACCCGGGTTCGCCGTTACCGAGCGGCTTTCCGGTCTGCCCTGTTCGTGGTGCGGCGGGCCAACCTTGGCGATGCGGGCGGACGTGCTTTCGTGCGCAGCCTGCGGTCACCGGATCGAGCGCCCGGTTGCAGCGACAACGGCGGATCCAGGTCAATGCGGCGATTGCAACCCGTGACTGTCAGGTAAGCGAGGAGGTTCACATGGCAGAAGGAGGAAAGCGCCGCGACGGCCCAGAAGATGCCGATTCGATGATTGAATGGGTTTTGGCGAACCCTCGCATGAGCCTGTGGCTCAAGAACGCCCTGCGGAGCGCCCTTGACCAAGACCCCTTCGATGTTCTCAACGACCTCGAAATATTGAAACACCTGTCGGCGGCACGATGCCGATCGGCGCTGAACTCCTATTATGCTGAACACGACTGCGGCGCCGTCGAGTCCGTCAATAAGGACTGACAGTGCACGCGGGCTACGGGCGCAACAGCTAAAGAAGCTGACTAAACACCTTTGACGATTCCTTTTCACCGCTTGAAGGAAAGTGCTTTATGTTTGAACCGTCGCGGCGCATGCTCGGGGTAAGCGCTTTGTCTGCGTTGGCTATTCCCGCATTTTCGTGGGCGGGCGAGACTGCGGCCATCAGGTCAGCTACACGCGCTTTCGAACTGACATTTCTGAAGGCTCAGGATGGCGACACCACGTCGCTTGCGCGCTTCATCACGCTCAATTGGTTCGAGATGGACCGGATTGCGGTCGAGCGCGGAATTATCACCGAGTACCGCATGCTCATATCGAACGAGGCGGACCAGCCTTGGGACGTACTCGTCATCGTCGGGTATCCCTCGGAGGCGGGATACTCCGGCGTCACCGCGGAATTCGAGGCAATCAGGACAGCCCACGCGACCGCGACTGTCGATGGCAAGACGCTTGGCCAGCTTGGCGCGATCGTGAGTAGTCGGCGGCTGATCCCGGGATGAGCACGCACACAGACACAGCGACGACCTCAAGCCAACGTGGCGATCTCAAGACGCGATCGGTTATGCGTCGGACCTCATCGAAGGTGTGAGCCTGCGCCTCGCGAGATGAATGGAGGCGACATAAGGATGGAGCTTCGACACCTTCGCTACATGGTTGCGGCCGCCGAGCGGGGGAGCTTCCGGCGGGCGGCAAAAGCCATGGGGGTCCACGAGTCCGCCATCAGTCGCCGCGTGCGTGACCTTGAGGATGAGATCGGCGCGGCACTGTTTGTCCGCCATCACGGGGGCGTTCAACTCACCCATGCAGGCAGTCAGTTTCTCATCCGTGCGCGCAAGGCCCTAAGGCATATTGGTCATGCAGCGATGGATGCTGGATCGCACGGGCGTGGAGAGGCTGGAGCTGTTCGGATCGGCATATTTTCTTCTCTTGCTTCCGGATTCCTCGCTGACTTGCTTCGCGCCTTCATCGCGGCACATCCGGCCATCCGACCCGATCTTGTCGAAGGCGGCCCGTCTGCGCACATCAACGCTGTTCAGCGTCATGACCTCGACGTGGCATTCCTCACTGGCCAACCGAGTGCGGAGGGCTGTGATCTGGCACAACTATGGACGGAACGGGTTTATGTGGCGATCCCGGATGGTGATGAGTTGTCGAAGAAGCCGGTTATTTCGTGGGCGGCCCTTTACGAGCGACATTTCATCATCAGCGACACCGATCCCGGACCTGAAATCCATGACTATCTGGTCAAGCACCTCGCTGACCTCGGGCGTCATCCGAGCATCGAAAGCTATCGCGTCGGCCGAGATAATCTGATGCACCTCGTGGCCCTTGGGCGAGGTCTGACTTTGACAAGCGAAGCGACCATAGCGACGCGCTTCCCCGGTGTTGTTTACCGGCCGCTATCGGACGATCTCCTCACGTTCTGCGCCGTGTGGTCTCCCCGGAACGACAATCCGGCCTTGAGACGATTGCTCAGCCTCGCCAAGTCGCTTTCAGCGACCCAAAGGATCACCAGGTCACCCATCGAGGCCTAAGACTTGCGCTTCCAGGACGAAGTCGTCGAATGCGGTTCATCTACCTGTTGTCCGACGCGCTTTTGCGAATGCTCGATCGGTCGCCATGAACCGCTCGATCATCGGTGAAATCAGCTTGATCGGATCACCGACAGGCCGACCCGTCTCGCGCGCGAGCACCTCGGCGTAGGCGACCAGGTTCCGATGGACCGTCGCCGGCAGTTCGATCGACACCTTAGTCGGCTTGTCGTCGTCGAGGGCTCCCAGCTTTAACTTTGCCATGGTCAACCTCCATAGGGTTCGAGGACAAGGTCGCGGGTTACGATGACCCGCACGGGGAATCCCGGTCGGATCGTAAGCGTCGGCGCGACGTTGAGCTGACGACGAACGATCTGCTGGCCGGTATCATTAATGGTGTCCTGACCGCCGTTGCGGATTGCCTGAATCAAGCGATCTTCATCGTTGGTGGCGAGTTCGGCGCCCAGGCTGAGGAGGGTGGACAGACCGGCGGCTTTGGCCAGATCCCACCAGTGGTAGTCCACGCCGTCCTGTAGCCCGGCATAACCCTCAGCGTCCGCTCCGGGCTGGCGCTCCAGCACGATCGAGCGACCGTTCGGGAAGATCAGGCGGTTCCAGACGAGCAGCACCCGGCTCTGCCCAAACCCGACATTGTTGTCGTACTGACCGACGATGCGTGTGCCCTGAGGCACAAGCAGAATCCGGCCGGTCGGACTGTCGTAGACGTTCTCGGTCACCTGGGCGGTGATCTGGCCGGGAAGATCGGAGCGGATGCCGGTGATGAGCGCGGCGGAGATGATGGTGCCCGCCTGCAGGACGTTTGGCGACGCTGGCGCGGCAATACGATCCGGGGCGACGGTGCGCCGATCGGCGGCGGCATTCAGGAAGGCGAGCTGCCGATCCTGAGCGGTGGGCGTGGCGGGCTGTGGCGCGAGGCCGAGGCTGCTGAGATCAGCGCCGGTGGGGGCGTGGCAGCGGCAGTGCCGGGTGCCGGCGATGACAGCGGACGGCCCTCCGTACCGGCAAAGAGCTTGGCGGTGCGGGCGGTCTCGATCTCCTGGAGACGCCGCTGCTCCTCGGCGCTGAGGCCGGGGTTCGGTGTGGCGATGCCGGGCGCCGGCACCGGTTGGCCGCGGTTCTGCGCGTCCAGGATGGGTCGACCGAGATCGCCGGGGAGCGGCGGTCCCAGCTGCGGTACCCGACTGTAGTCGCGCGGGAGGCCGGCCAAGCCGTCCGCGGTCGAGCGGTTGTCGATCGAATAGAGCTCCTCGGCGGTTTTGCCGCGTCGCGGGTCTGAAGCGCGTAGATCAGCGCGCTGCCGAGCCCGACGCTCGCGACCAGCCCGATGCCGGCGAGCACCTTGCGTGACAGCCGCGTCACCCGCGGCGCTTCGGCGCGCAGGCGCATGGTCGAGGCAGCTTCCTGGGCGGCCCCTGTCAGCGGAGCCGCCTCGTCGTCTTTCGGGGCCTGCGGCTCGCTCACGATGTCGGCCTCCCGTCGGTGCGGGTGATCCGCACGCGCCTCTGGCGATCGCCGGCGCCGAAGCGCAGCTCGGCGGCCGCGAACAGGCGATCGACAATCATGTAGTTACTACGGACGCGGTAGTTCACGAGTTCGGAGGTGTCGCCCTCCGGGCCGACCACGAACAGCGGCGGCATCTCTCCCTGGGCGATGCCCCGCGGGAACTCGATGAAGACCTGCCGCCCGTCGTCATAGGCGCGGAGCGGCCGCCACGGCGCGCGGTCGCCCTCGATGGCGTAGCGGAAGTTGATGTTGGCGAGGTCGACGCCGGTGGCGACCGGCCGCGCCGCCTCGGCCTGCGCGTTCTGGCGGCGGAGCGCGATCAGCTGATCCTGCGGATACTGCCAGGAGACCGAGGCCATATAGGTCCGCTCGGTGGAGCGCAGCTCCATATGGTAGGTGCGCAGGTTGGTGTTGATGACGAGGTTCGTCATCAGATCGGCGCGGGTCGGCTTCACCAGGATATGGACTTGGGTGGTCGCGCCGGAGCCGCTCTGGGTGTCGCCGATGATCCAGCGCACCGTGTCGCCGGCGGCGACCGGCCCTGCGCCGACGAGCTGTTCGCCGGGCTGGAGCGCGATGTCGGTGATCTGGCCGACGGCGGTATAGACTTGATAGAGCGCGCCCTGCGTCCACGGATAGACCTGCATGGCGTTGATGAAGCCGTCGCGCACCGGCTGCACCCGCGCGGCCGCATTGGCCTGGTTGATCCGCGCGGCGGGATCGGTCGGTTCAGGGGGCCGGCGGCGTTCCTCGACCGGTTTCATCTGGCCGGGCAGCGGCAACGGCCGTGGCAGCTCCACCACCTGGACCGGCGCGGGTGGATCGACCGTCTGTACCGCGGGCGCGGCATCATCATAGGAGATCTCGGGCGGCTTTTGCGCGGTGGCGCAGCCGGCGAGCGGGGTTGCTGAGAGCAGCAAAGCCGCGAATGTGGACGTGCGGAAAGCCGGGTTTCCGGCTCTACGGAAAGACGGCTTCATTGCCCAAGCTCCCGTGACCAGTTGATGGCGTTGACGTAGATGCCGAGCGGGTTGGCGCGCAGCCGGTCGGCATTGCGCGGGACCTGCACGACGATGGTGAGGATGGCGGTCCAGCGGCTCGTCTCGGCGAGCTGGCCGTTCTCGTAGCGCCGCTCGGTCCAGGCGACGCGGAATGAGTCCGGCGACGCCCGGATCACGCTCGAGACGTCGATCGCGATTTGGATCCGCCCGACCTTGGCGAAGGGGTCGTTCGAGCGTGCATAGTCGTTGAGCGCCGCGGCGCCGCGATCGGTGGTGAAATCGTAGGCGCGCAGCCAATTCTGGCGGACGATGATCGGGTCGGCGGGGATCGTGCGGACCTGCTCGATGAAGCGCGCGAGATGGAAGGCGATCTGGGGATCGGTGGGCCGGTAGTCCGCGACCGCGGGCGCGATCGCCTGCGCCTGGCCGAGCCGGTCGACCTGCACTACCCAGGGCACGACCGTGCCGCGCGCCGATTGCCAGACAAGCGCGGCGGCGAACCCGGCAGACAGGATCAGCGAGCCGAAGGCCATCAGCCGCCAGTTCTTGGCCTGGACGCGGGCGCCGCCGATCCGGTCATCCCAGACCTGGGCGGCGCGCTGATAGGGCGTCTCGGGCTCGGGGGTCTTGCCGTAGTGCGTGGAAGGTCTTTTGAACATCAACGGTCGCTTTCGGAGAGGTTGATGGAGGCGCCGCCGCCATGGCTGTCGCCGCTGCGCACCGCGTGCGCGGCGGCCGTCACG
>NZ_JSBN01000042.1 GCF_000797515.1 Sphingomonas sp. Ant H11 | reverse complement strand
CGCGGTGGGGGAACGGCGCGCTGGATCACCGCGCGCTCGTCTCGCGATGCGGGTGCACGGCTGTGGCGGGTTGCGGGGCGGGAGACCGCTGGCTGGTCATCGCGGTAACGGGCGCTGCGGGCACGAACGAGGCCATCTGCACGGCGGGCGTTCCGGGCGCAGGGGCGCTGCCCGGTTCGATCGAAGCGAGCGCTGCTTCGTCCTGCACAAACTGCCCCTCGGCCGGTGCGACCAGCCCGAGCGTCTCGGCATTCCATTTGTCGAGCTGCGCGAGGTTGGCGCGGGTGTCGAATTCGGTCTCCAGCGCGCGGATATCCCGCCGCGCACGCTCGATCTCGCTCGCAGTGCGGTCAAGCTTCTTGCGTTCCGCCGCAACCTGCAACGGCACGAGCAGAAAGCCGAGCGCCACCGCGACGCCGGCCAGAAACCATCCGAGACTCTTCCACGCCAGCCCCAGCATTATAACAATCCCTCTGTCCCAGGTGTTTCCGGCCACGCCGCGGCACCGGTACGCCGTGCAGTACGCAAGGTGGCCGACCGCGCACGCGGGTTGCGCGCAATCTCATCGTCACTGGCGCGAACCCCGCGCCCGACCTGTTCGAAGCTCGGAGCGTGCTTCGCCGCCACTTCCGGCAAGTGCCGCGATCCCGATGGCAGCCCGCCCGAGCGCTCGCGCAGGAAACGCTTGACCATGCGATCTTCCAGGCTGTGAAAGGTCACCACCGCCAAGCGCCCGCCAGGAGCGAGTACACGCTCGGCCGCCGCCAACCCGTCGGCCAGCTCGCCCAGCTCGCGATTGATGTGAATACGAATCGCCTGGAAGGTCCGCGTCGCCGGGTCCTTCTTGTCATGCGGTTTGTAGCCGAGCGCACGGCGCACGACATGCGCCAGCTCGCTCGTCCGCGTGATCGGCCGCGCGGCGACAATCGCGCGCGCGACCCGTTTCGCGCGCGGCTCCTCCCCATAGGTCTTGAGCACGTCGGCAATCCGACCTTCGTCGGCTTCGTTGACGAAGTCGGCGGCGCTTTCGCCCTCCTGGCTCATCCGCATGTCGAGTGGGCCGTCCGACTGGAAGCTGAACCCGCGCTCGGCCTGGTCGAGTTGCATCGACGACACGCCGATGTCCATCGTCACACCCTGCACCGGCACGACCTCGCGCGCGGTCAATTCGGCATCCAGCGCGGAAAAAAGTGGCAGGAACGAGCGTCAGCGCGCCATCGGCGTCGCGCACCAGCGCCTCGCCTGCCGCAATCGCATCCGGATCGCGATCAAAGGCGAACACGCGTGCGCCACGCGCCAGCATCGCCCGCGTATAGCCGCCCGCGCCGAAGGTCGCGTCGACATGGACCTCGCCGGGCGCAATGGCGAGCGCGTCGACCACTTCCTCCAGCAGCACGGGAATGTGCGGGGCGTCGCTCACAGCGCAATCCCCTTCACCTTGCAGTGATAGCGGCACGCCGCCTGCATCGCCGGATCGACATCGACCGCATCGACCAGCGTCTTTGGATCCCAGATCTCGATCCAGTCAAACGTGCCCCAGAAGAAGGCGTTCTCACCGATATTGGCGTAATCGCGCGGGAAACCCGGCATGATGAAGCGGCCCGAGCCGTCGAACGGCACGGGCTCGCCGCTCGCGCCGCGGCGCTTCAAATTGTAGTTTGGCTCACCCAGTTCATTGAGCTGGCGCGCCTGGATCGCCTCGATCTCGGCCTTCAGGATTTTGACATAGGCCGGGTCATAGGCGCGCAGGCATTTCTGTTGCGGATGGACGCCGACGATGACGGTGCCGCCATCCTTGCCGTCGGCACGCGGGCTGTTGGTCGCCAGCGCTTGTCGCAGCGATGCAGGAATCGCGACCCGGCCCTTGTCATCGACAAGACCGAGGCCGTCTCCCTGATATTCGCTCCGATCGTCCACGCTTACCCCGCACCCGTCGGGCAAGCCCCTCCCGTGCCCAGAATCGCGGGATCGCGACGCTAGGTGCCCGCATGGTCAGCGCATGATGCGCAGGCGAGATGAGTCTGCCCCTGATGGATCAGAAGTAACACGGGGCGAGCCGGGGATACAAGGGGAAACACGGGGATTTGAGGGGAGAGAGCCTCAATCGTCGCGTTTCTTCGGGGATTTTAGGCGTGCCATATCAGCTTGTTCTTGGTGCGTTCGCAGATCGAGGGGTTACAATCGGGGGATTAACCGGCAAAACCGGTCCCGGCGGGGCGTTTTTCCCCGAAAATCCCCGGTGAAGGGGGCGTCACCGAACGGGTGCAGCAGCAGCCTTTGACGAAGCAGCATCGCTCTGATTGCTGGCGGGGGTAACGGCACTGGGCGCGACGCCGAGCTCGGCCAGCGGCTCCTTCGCCGAATCGGCGGTATTTCCGGAAACCATCGTCGCGACAACATCGGGACGCGCACTACCGATAGCGGCAACTTGCCGATCGCGACTGACGTCGCGAAGATCGCGGCAGCGAGGCCGATGAGCAGCAGGACCGCGGCGAGGCCGATCATCCCGACTTTCGCACGCTGCATCGTCTGCGCTGGGTCTTGAGCAAGAATTTTCATAGGCTGTGGCATAAATGTAACGCGTTAACGCGTGCTTGTCGATGCCGACGATTCTCAGCCCCTAAGCCAGGGCGGAACCGCCAAGCCCTTCTCCTCCAGCCAGGCGCGATTATAGAGCGTTGAGAGATAGCGAAAACCGGTGTCGCACAGGATCGTCACCACGCGGCTGCCAGGTCCAAGCTGGCGCGCCAGTCGTACCGCCCCTGCCACGTTTATCCCCGACGACAGGCCGAGACACAGCCCTTCTTCCGCCAGCAGCCGCGTCACCCATTCCATTCCCTCCGCATCCGAAATGCGAAATTGCGTATCGATCGGCGCGCCCTCCAGATTGGCGGTGATTCGCCCTTGCCCGATTCCCTCGGCGACCGAAGAGCCCTCGGCCTTCAACTCGCCATGCGCATAATATTCATAGAGGGCAGCACCGTGCGGGTCGCTGAGCGCGATACAGACAGCCTCGTCCTTTGCCTTCAGCCCCATCCCGACTCCCGCGATCGTGCCGCCGGTGCCAGCCGCGCAGGTGAATCCATCGATTCGCCCGTCCATCTGCGCCCAGATCTCCTCGGCGGTGCCAACGATATGCGCTCGGCGATTGGCGATGTTGTCGAACTGGTTGGCCCAAACCGCGTTCGCGGTTTCCTCCGCGATCCGCCGCGACGTGTGGACGAAATGTGCCGGGTTCGAATAGGGCGCGGCCGGCACCAGCACGAGCTCGGCCCCGAGCGCGCGCAACGTGTCCATTTTCTCGCGGCTTTGCGTCTCGGGCATCACGATGATCGTGCGATAGCCTTTGGCATTGGCGACCAGCGCCAGGCCGATCCCCGTATTACCGGCGGTCCCCTCGACAAAACACCCGCCGGGCTCGATCAGCCCCCGCGCCTCCGCATCCTCGACGATGCCGAGCGCTGCGCGGTCCTTTACCGAAGCGCCGGGATTGGCAAATTCACATTTGCCGTAAATCTCACCCCCGGCCGCCTCGCTTGGCCCCTTGAGCAGGACGAGCGGTGTATTGCCAATAAGGGCGAGCGAGTTTGGGGTGACGTGCATACATCCTGAAATGCCGCGTGTTGGCGACCGGGGCAAGCGAGCGTTGCTTGGGCTCGTGCAAGCGCAAACGCTTAAAGCGACAGGACGGGCCGCCCATTACCCCAATCGGCGCAAAATCCCGGCGGAAAATCGGCGAAAATGTGGAGCTTGTGTTACGGAATTATTGCGGCGCAAAAAATGACGCACCTTACGGGAAACACCACTCTTGACGCCCCGTGCTGCGTGCGCGAAGAAAAATGCCATGACCAAGCGCATCCTCCCCACCGCCGCCCTTTTCCTGATGCTCTCGCTTGCGAAAACAAGCCGACCGAAGTGTCGACGGTCGCGCCCGACCCGATGGCGTCGGTGCTGGCCAACAAGGCCCCGGTCGAATTGCCGCCCGCGATCCGGAAGGAAGTCACCTTCCGCTGCAAGGACAACAGCCTTGTCTACGTCACCTTCTTCCAGGGCGACAAGCAGGCGCTGGTCAAGGCGACCGAGAAGGGTACGCCTGTCAAGCTCACCGCCGAAAAGGCAGGCGATCCGCTCAAGGCCGATGGCTATGAAATGACCGGCAACGAAAAGGCGGTGACGCTGACTCAGCCGGGCAAGCCCAAGCAGCTTTGCGACATCTGATCTTCGCCACCGGTTGCACGCATCGTCGGCATTCGCCACGATAGGCCGTTCCTGAGCGAGGGGCTAAAACAGTGTCGACGATTGCGATCTACAGTTTGAAAGGCGGCGTCGGCAAAACGACGCTCGCCGTCAATCTTTCCTGGGCATCGGCGACGCTGTCCTCGCGGCGGACGCTGTTGTGGGATCTTGATCCGCAAGCCGCCAGCACCTTTTTGCTGTCGCAACGCGCCGACAACGGCAAGCTCAAGGATCAGGCGCAATCGGTTTTCGCCAAGGATGTCGAACCCGACAAACTGATCGAAAAGACCGCGACGCCCCGGCTCGACCTGATCGGCGCGGACGCCTCATTGCGCGGGCTCGATCTGCTGTTCCACGAACTCGACAAGAAAAAGCGCCTGCAAAAACTGCTGGTCGGGTTGCGCAAGGATTATGATCGCATCCTGCTCGACTGCCCGCCCGGCCTGACCGAGACCAGCGACCAGGTGATGCGCGCGGCCGATCTGATCGTCGTCCCGGTCATCCCGTCGCCACTGTCCGAACGGGCGCTGGCCGAGGTCATCAAGCACCTTGGCACCAAAGCGCAGATCATGCCGGTCCATTCGATGGTCGATCGTCGCCGCAAACTTCATGCCGAGGCACTCGCCCGCCATCCCGATTGGCCCGTCGTGCCAATGGCCAGCCTCATCGAGCAAGTCACCGCCAGGCGGGCCCCCGTCGGCAGCTTCGCCGCGCGATCAGCCGGAGCACAGGCGTTTGCGCACTTGTGGCAGGCGATCGAGCGCCGCTTGGCTGCGTGACCCGCGCCACGGACGACTCGCCCTCCCCTCGCCAAACGCTCGACCCGCAACTGGTGCTGGGGGCCTATTCGGTCGCGTCTTTCCGATGGCCGACAGTCGCGACGCCGAAGAGGTCTACTGGGTCGAACCGCAAGCGCGCGCGATCCTGCCGCTCGATGGCTTTCATCTCTCGCACTCGCTGCGCAAGACCCTCGCCGCGGATCGTTATCGCGTCACTGCGGACACCGCCTTTGCGCAAACGCTGCGGTTGTGTGCGGAATCGGTCCCGAACCGGCCAGACACCTGGATCAACCCCGGGATCGAACGCGTGTTTATCCAGCTTCACGCGATGGGCTTTGCGCATTCGGTCGAGGTCTGGGACGGAACGACGCTGGTTGGCGGGCTTTACGGATTGGCACTGGGGCGCGCCTTTTTCGGCGAAAGCATGGTCAGCCGCGCCCGCGATGCGTCGAAAGTGGCGATAGCCTGGCTGGTGGCGCGGCTGCGCGTTGGCGGCTTCACGCTGCTGGATTGCCAGTTCATGACCGATCACCTCGCCTCGCTTGGCGCGATCGAGATCAGCCGTAGCGACTATCTGGTGGCGTTGTCGGCCGCGATCGCGGGAGCGGTCGGCTCGGGGGCCTCGGCGTCGGGGGTGGGCGACTTCTTCGCGCTGGATCGAGCGGCCTCGCCGGTGTTGGACAAACCGGTTCCCGCCACGGAGTTCGGTCCGCCTTCGGGGAAGGTCATCGCGCAACTCTTGACCCACACATCATAAATCGGGTGCTGCACAACGTTGAGCGCGGGTCGCTCCTTGAACAGCCACCCCGAAAAAACGCGTCGCCAGTTCTTGTCGCTGCCCGCGACATCAACCTGGACGAATGCCCCGGTATAATGTTCCTGCTCCCACGGCGCGGTTTGCTCGCACGCGCGCAACCGCACTACGACATCACCGATCCGCGCCGCCTTTCCGGGTTTCAGCACGATATCGCGCGACACGCCGTTACGCTTGTTCAACAGTCCCAAGGTCGCGACGCGTTCCGCCATCGGGGTCGCACCATAGCTCGGATCGACTCCGTCCCCCGACATCCACCGTGACGATGTTGCTGGCGCTGGTGTCGGCGTCGAGCGCGGTTTCAGGGGTTTCCTTGGGTTCCGGCGCAACCGTTTTCGACGGGCTACACCCGGCCAGCACTGCGGCAAGTACCAGCGTCACGCCGCCCGGCGCGGGACGAATCACGCGTCGCGTCCACGCTTCGTAATCGCCGGTCGCGGGGGCACGCACACCGCCCTTTTCCAGCGCGCCGCTCGGGCGATAGGCGGCTACCGTGCCGGTCAAATTGGGCTCGGCCGGCTTTTGCCAAGCGCGCGGCGCAGGCAGCGCGCGCGACGGCACGTCATCGACTTGATGGTGGAGCCAACTGAACCACTCGGGCGCGACTCGGCTCGAATCATTGGGACCGTTGTAGATCACCCAGCGGCGTGGATTGCCCGCGGTATCGCGCCCGCCCTCATAATAGACGTTGCCAAGCGCGTCTTCGCCTACGCGCGCCTTGCCGCGCAGACCAAAGGCAGTGCCCCAGCTCGCGCCGGTCCACCAGGTGAAAGGATTGAGATTGATGCCCATGAAATGCGCTTAGCGCGACCCAGTGCTGCCTTCAACTGCGATCACTGGCTCTTCCGTCCGGCCCAGGCAACATGATCGCCTTCGGCGATGCCAAGGTCGAGCGCGCGGCCCCCGCGAAGTTCCAGCACCGCGCTGACCGGTTCGCCCGACGGGATCTGCGTTTCCGACTGCGGCGCGGTATTTTCGGCGATCCGCGCGATCGTGCCGTCTGCACGGATGAAAATAATGTCGAGCGGGCTCGGCGTGTTCTTCATCCAGAAATTCGCCTCGCGCGGGGGGCCACCCTCTGGCGGATAAGGGGCGAACAGCATCCCGCCATTTTGCGGAATGTCGGTGCGGAACATCAGCCCCCGCTCCTGCTCATCCTTGGTGCGGGCCGTCTCGACGAGGAAGGTATGTTGGCCGTTGGCGCTCTTGATGGTCACCGTGACCGTCTGCGCCGATGCCTCGACCGGATCGGATGCCGCAGTCGTGCCGCTGCAGCCACTTGCCACGCCCAGCGCCGCAACGGCCAACAGCGTTACCCATCGAACGCGCATGATACGGGATTCAGCCTTCCTGTTGCACGACCACTGCAAGGGGGCCTTTATCCCCTGCAACCATCCGCGCAAGCAATAGCTGCCCCGGCTCTACATCGGCCAGCCCAGACCGACGCAACGTCTCGACATGGACAAAAACATCCGCCGAATCGTCATTGCGCACCAGAAAGCCATAGTCTTTCAGTCGATTGAACCACTTGACCGTAACCGGTTCGAACGGGCCCGCTTTATCAAGACCGCAGTCGCGATCCTGCGCGATGGGGGCAGACAGCCGCAGGCGGTCGAGCGGTTCGGCGGCATCGGTCAAATCGATCGAAAGAATCTCGATGGCCTGCAGTCCACGATCTCGCAAAGCCGCCACGCATTCCAGACGCGCGCCTTCGGGAAGGCTGCGCCGCCCGTGCGGGCGCAACACCGAAAAATGAATGAGGATATCGCCCACGGTCGGATCGTCGGCGACCAGGAAGCCGAACCCGCGCGTGATGTCGAACCATTTTAAAACACCCGAATAGACGCGGGTCAACGCGCCGGTCGTAGTCGTCTCCGCCTTGGCCTGTTCCGCGCTTTTCGATCTATCGGGCAACAAAATCGTTTCGTTCAGCATGCCGATACCCCCCCACTCGCTGGCGTAGCACCGACCGCAGGCTAGAGAAAAATCAGACAAGTTCTGTGCGAAACTCCACAGACAGGAAGCGGAATCTATCGGTTTTCGAACAATCGATCGCAATCCTCATCGGGTGCCATCATGGCAATACGACGCGCGAGCGTGAAATCGTGGCCGCCGCGAATCATCGCCGCAATGTGCTTTTCGCGCTCCGTTCGATCCGCCTGTACGCGCGCGAAAGGCCCGATTCG
>NZ_JSBN01000041.1 GCF_000797515.1 Sphingomonas sp. Ant H11 | reverse complement strand
TTCGCGCGGCT
Organism: Sphingomonas sp. Ant H11; assembly: GCF_000797515.1. GTDB lineage: Bacteria > Pseudomonadota > Alphaproteobacteria > Sphingomonadales > Sphingomonadaceae > Sphingomonas. The sequence continues at coordinate 38,674 of NZ_JSBN01000041.1, read as the reverse complement.
GGGGATAGCGGGGGCCACTACCGGCGCGCGCTTCTCCGCTTTGTGGCGCGACCCGCGTCAGGCTTATGCCAGCCCCGACGCCGCTTTGGCCGATATGAACCGGTGGCTGGTGGAGCTACGCGCGCGTGTCCCGGCCGTGGTCGGCGCGGTGCCGCGCTGGTGCCTGAACGTCGCCGCGAATCCCCCAACCGCCGCCGACCGCGCAGCCGCCCATTTCGGCTATCGCACGCTGCCCACGCCCACCCAGCCGGGCGGCTACGTCCCAGACCTTCAGCGCCTCGCCGATCGCCCGGCGTTCACCCTGCCGAGCGTCGTCGCGCACGAATTGCTCCCCGGCCATATGGTGCAGATGCCGCTGGAAGCCGCTGCCGATCCGCACCCGCTCCGGCTCGATTATGCGCCGGGCTTTGCCGAGGGATGGGCGATCTATATCGAACGCCGTGTTGCCGATGCGGGCGTCTACGCCGCCGATCCGCTGGCCGAACTCGGTTATCTCCACTGGCGACTGTTCCGCATTGGCCGGGCGTTGGTCGATCTCGCCATCCATCTCCACGGCCTTTCGCTCGCCGAAGCGCGCGCGCGCATCGTCGCGTGGCAGGGCGAACCCGCCTATTTCGCCCCGTTCGACGCCGATCTCGCGCGGGTCGCGCAGGAACCGATGACGCGCGCCACCGAAATGCTGTTCGCGCTCGCCATCGAAGACGGCGCACGCGGTCGATCGGGCATAGCGCTGGCGCGCTATCACCATGTGCTGCTCGATCACGGCCGGATGCGCAGCGACGAACTGGCGCGCCGCGCCCGGAGGGTTTGATGCGCCTCACGCGCCGGGACGCGCTCGCCGCAGCTGGCGGCAGCGCTGCGCTGCTGCTGCCCACCGCCTCCGCCGCCACGCCCGACACCCCCGCCGATTACAGGCGCGGGCTGGATCAGCAACGCATCGCCGATCTCGGCGACGGGCGCTTCCTCAATCCCGTGCTGTCGGGCGATCGCCCAGACCCCGCGATCCTGAAAGACGGGCAGGACTATTACCTGACCTTCTCCAGCTTCGATTCCTATCCCGGCCTGATCCTGTGGCATTCGCGCGATCTGGTGAACTGGCGGCCGATCGGCCCCGCGCTCCACCGCACTATCGGCTCGGTCTGGGCGGTGAGCCTCGCGAAGCATGACGGGCGCTATTTCCTCTATATCCCGACCAAGGCCTCGCCCAATTCGATCTGGGTGATCCATGCCGATCGCATCGAAGGGCCGTGGAGCGAGCCCGTCGATCTCGGCCTGCACGCCCATATCGATCCGTGCCATGTCGTCGGCGAGGACGGCTCGCGCTGGCTGTTCCTGTCGGGCGGCGACCGCGTGCGCCTGTCCGCCGATGGCCTGTCGACGGTCGGCACACCCGAGCATGTCTATGATCCGTGGCACTATCCGAGCGATTGGGTGGTCGAGGGCTTCTCGCCCGAAGGCCCCAAGATCGTCCGGCACGGCGGCTATTTCTACCTCATCACCGCAGTCGGCGGCACCGCCGGGCCGCCGACCGGGCATATGGTGATCGCCGCCCGCGCACGCTCGATCCACGGGCCGTGGGAGGACTGCCCCGCCAACCCGCTGGTGCGCACGCGCGACCGATTCGAGCGCTGGTGGTCGCGCGGCCACGCCTCGCTGGTCGAAGGGCCAGCGGGCGACTGGTGGGCGCTCTATCACGGCTATGAGAAGGACTATTGGACGCTCGGGCGGCAAACGCTGCTCGATCCCGTCGCCTGGACCGCCGATGGCTGGTTCAAAATGATGGGCGGCGATCTGTCGCGCCCGCTCGCCAAGCCCAAGGGCGGCAGCGCGATGCCGCACGGCATGGCCCTGTCCGATGATTTCCGGGCCCCAGCGCTCGGCACGCGCTGGAGCTTCTTCCGCCCGCGGCCCAACGAGGCCGATCGCCTGTCGGTCGCCAATGGCACACTGACGCTCACCGCCAGCGGCACCGCGCCGGTCGATTCGGCGCCCCTGCTGCTAATCGCGGGCGACACCGCCTATCGCTTCGACTGCGATATCGAGATCGATCCCGGCACCACCGCCGGGCTGCTGCTCTTCTATGACGACACACTCTATTGCGGCCTCGGCTTCGATCAGCAGCGCTTCGTCACGCACCAATATGGCCAGGAGCGCGGCCGCCCGCACAATCCGCATGGGCACCGGATGCGGCTGCGCGTCACCAATGATCGCCACATCGTCACCTTCGACACCAGCGGCGATGGCGGACGCACCTGGGCACGCTTCGATCGCGGCATGGAAGTGTCAGGCTATCACCACAATGTGCGCGGCGGTTTCCTGATGCTGCGCCCGGGGCTTTATGCGGCAGGCACAGGCAGCGCGCGCTTTCGCGATTTCCGTTTCACGGCTTTGTAGAATGCGCCGCCGCCACTCTCAGGAATCGATCCAGCGCCATCACCCGCTCGGCGATATCGGCACGGTACGGCGCACCCGGCGGTGTTGCCGCAAGCGCAGAGTGCCAGGCCGGCTGCGCCGCCGCCAGATCCCCGACATCGACATAAGCGAGGCCCTGGAAGAATAACGGTCCAGGTGTCTCGGGTGCGAGCAGCACCGCACGGCGAAACGCGAACTTCGCCGCAGGGGACACCGCCCGGTCATGCAGCGCGAAGGCATAGCCAAGCCCGGTCCACAGCGCCGCATCGCGCGGACGCAAGGCAATGTCGCCGCGCAGCCCATCGATGGCGGCGCGCGCGTCGCCATCGCGCAACCGCGCATCGGCGCTGGCCAATGCCAGGCCGTCGGCAGGGGACAGCGCGAATATCGCGTCGCGAAACGCGACCATGCCGGGGTCGATCGCGATCGGTGTAACATCGGCGGCAACCGGCTTGCCCGGGACATGGCGTGGCCCCTGCGCGGCAAAACCCGCCGCCCCCAGCATCAGCGCCGCGCCCGCGATCGTCCACAAGGATCGCGACACGCCCAGCGCCGACAACAGGGCCGCCGTCGCAATCCCGACGACCAGCAGGATTCCCCAGTTCATGCCCGCCGCCGCTTCTTGAAGCTCGCCCGCGCGAGCCACGCGCCAAGCGCCAGCAGCACCAGCGGGGTGATCCACAAAGGCGCGGTCAGCGCGCTGAGCGGCGGATCGTAACTGACATAGTCGCCATAGCGCGAGACCAGCCAGGCGCGGATCGTTTCCGGGCTTTCCCCCGCCGCGATGCGCGTACGCACCAGGGAACGCATGTCCCCCGCCATCTCGGCATTGCTGTCGGCGATCGACTGGCCCTGGCACACCACGCAGCGCAGCGTGACCATGAGCGCCTGCGCCTGCCGCTCCTGCGCCGGATCCTTCAGCTGAACGTTGGCGAGCGGCGCGGGCGGTTGTTTGCTGTCGGCAAAAACCGGGCTGGACGCGATCAGCAAAAGGAGGGCCAGCCGCCTCACCGCGCATTCCTTACGGCCGCGATCAGGCTCGGCACATCCTCCTCGCGAATGTCGCCGACATGCTGCAGCACGATCCGCCCGTCACCGCCGATCACGAAGGTCTCGGGCACGCCCGAAGAACCCAGCGCGAGCTGCACCGCACTGACCTTGTCATCGCCGATCGCGGCATAAGGGTCGCCATTGCGGGCCAGGAAATCGGCGATGGCAGCGGGCGTGTCCCGGACTGCCACCGCATCGATCTCGACCCCGGCCTGTTTGAGCGCGAGCAATTGCGGGGCCTCGGCGATGCACGGGATGCACCAACTGGCAAAGACGTTGAGCAGCCGCGGCTTACCCTTGGCGAACGCGGTCGCCGCCAGCCCCGGCTTGCCGGGCACGATCGGCGGCAGGTCGAATTTGGGCAAAGGCTGCCCGACCAGCGCCGAATGAATGGTGCGGTCGGCGGGCTTGTACAGGCCCCAGCCGATCACTGCGAGCAACGCGACCGCCGCCGCGAACGGCACCCAGATCAGCAGCCGCTTCATGCATATGCCTCGCGCAAAGCCGCGCGTCGCCCACGCGCCAACCGCCCGAGCAACGACAGCGCCCCCCCGATCGCGATCAGCGCACCGCCCAGCCAAATCAGCGTCACGAACGGCTTCCACCACAGCCGCAATTGCCAGCGCCCGGTGCCGTCGGGCTCGCCCAGCACGGTGTAGAGCTGCCCGTCCCAGCGCGTCGCGATCGCGGATTCGCTCGTCACCGTCACCGGATTGGCAAAAAAGCGCGATTGCGGCCGCAGATAGAAGGTCGCGCCGTCATCGCCCCGCCGCACGCTGAGCCGCGCCTCCAGCGCCGACCAGTTGGGCCCAATCACCGGCTTGATCCCATCAAGCGTCACGGTGAACGGCCCGACATGCTGCGGCTCCCCCACGCGCGCCGCAACCAGCGTCGCCTGCGTGAACGCCGTATCGCAGGCCATCCCGGCCAGGCTCACCGCGATGCCGAGATGCGAAACCACCATGCCATAGGTGAACAGCGGCGTGCGGCGCAGGTTGCGCTTCCACAAAGGTGCCAAGCTCGCCGCCGCCAGCCCGACCGCCAACGCCAGCCCGAGCATCGGCAGCAAGGCCACGCCCCCGATCGTCGCCAGCAGGATCAACACCACGCCCGTCGCCGCGACCGGCACCGTCATTCGCGCGAGCACCGCCGCCAGCGTATCGCGCCGCCAGCGCAACAGCGGGCCCGCCGCCATCACCGCCACCAGCACCAAAGCGACCGGCCCGGCGGCCTTGTCGAAAAAGGGCGGGCCGACCGACAATTGTGTGCCGAATGCCGCCGCCACGATCGGGTAGAGCGTGCCGATCAGCACAATGCCCAGGATCACCGTCAGCAGCAGATTGTTGGCGATCAGCGCGCCTTCACGGCTGACGAAATCGAAGCTGTTGCCTTGCTTGACCGTGCCGACGCGCAGCGCAAACAGCAGCATCGCACCACCGATATACAGCGCGAGCAAGGCGAGGATGAAGCTGCCGCGCGTCGGATCGACCGCAAAGGCATGCACGCTGGTAAGGATGCCCGATCGCACGAGGAAGGTGCCGATCATCGACATCGAGAAGGCGACCACCGCCAGCATCAGCGTCCACGCACGCAAGCCGTCGCGCGTCGCCAGCACCGTCACCGAATGCAGCAAAGCCGTCGCCGCCAGCCACGGCATCAACGAGGCGTTCTCGACCGGGTCCCAGAACCACCAGCCGCCCCAGCCCAGCTCATAATAAGCCCAGTAGGAACCTGCGGTGATCCCCAGCGTCAGGAAGATCCACGCCCCCAGCACCCAGGGCCGCATCGCGCGGGCAAAAGCCGGACCGACATCGCGCGTGATCATCGCGCCGACCGCGAAGGAGAAAGCGATCGAGATGCCGACATAGCCAATGTAGAGCGTTGGCGGATGGAACGCCAAGCCGGGGTCCTGCAGCAGCGGGTTGAGGCCATTGCCATCGGCTGGTGCCGGATCGAGCCGCGCAAACGGATTGGAGGAGAATAGCAGGAAGGCGTAAAACCCTAGCGCAATCGCGGCTTGCGCGCCGAGCGTTGCGATCAGCGTCGGCTTGGCGAGCGTGCGTTCGAGCACCGCCACCGCCGCCCCGGCTATGCCGAGGATCGTCACCCACAGCAGCATCGAGCCTTCGTGATTGCCCCATGCGCCGGCGATCTTGTACAGCATCGGCTTGTCCGAATGGCTGTTCTCGGCGACCAGCAGCACCGACATGTCGCTGCGCGCGAACACGGTGATCAGCAGCAGCATCGCCAGCAAAGCGAGCAACCCCTGCACCACCGCGACCGGGCGCACCGCCGCCATGATCTCATCGGTCAGCAGGCGTTTCGCGGCGTCGCCCTCTTGTCCCGTTCGGGCTGAGCCTGTCGAAGCCCCCTGCGCAACGGACAGGCGACTGGTCCGCCACACCCCAAGCGCCGCCAGCACCAATTGCAGCAACGCGAGCGCTGCGGCGAACCACAAAGCGGCAAGGCCAGCTTCGGCGATCATTGCTCTGGCAATCCACAAAATACGCCCCGCGCGTCACCCCGGGCTTGTCCCGGGGCCCAACCAACCGCACGGACACGGTACGCGGCGCGGTGGCCCCCGGGACAAGCCCGGGTTGACGGAGCGAAATAGGCGCGCGGTGCCAGGCCGATCATTGTTTCAGCGTCTTTGTCTCGTGCATCTTGCCCGCAATCTCCGGCGGCATGTATTTCTCATCATGCTTGGCCAGCAAATTGGTCGCGGTGAAGCTGCCATCGGGGTTGAACGATCCTTCCGCCACCACGCCCGATTTCTCGCGGAACAGGTCGGGGGCGATGCCCTTGAAGGCCACCGGCACGGTGGCGACGCCGTCGGTAACGACGAAACGCATCGACACGCCGTCGGGAAGACGCTGGATCGAATGATCCGCGACCATCCCGCCGAGCCGCACCGCGCGGCCGAGCGGAAGCCCGTCCTTCTTCACATCGCCCGGCGCATAGAAGAAGGCCGCCTGGTCCTTCAGCGCGGACAGCGCCAGCACGCTCGCCCCGCCGACCGCCGCGACCGCGAGCAACACCAGCGTCAGGCGTTGATGCTTGGCCTTCATCGTTTCTCGCTCCGGCGCATCGCCACGAAGCTCCACGCCGCCAGCCCGACCGAGACGACCCCGGTCAGCGCATAAGCGGCCATCACGAACGGCCAGGGGTTCATACGGCCACATCCACGACATGCGCCATGCGCCGCATCCGCGCCTCGGCCTTGGTCCGCGCGAGAATGGTACGCATCCGCATCAGCACGATCGCGGCGAAGAAGCAGGTGAAGCCGCTGAGCGTGAACCATAAGGGCCACAGGATCGTCGCATCGATCTTGGAGGAAGTGAGACCGATGCTTTGCCCCTGGTGCAGCGTGTTCCACCACACCACCGAATAGCGGATGATCGGCAACAACACCGATCCGGCAATGCCATAAATCGCCGGAATACGTCCGTCGCCGCCGCGATCGTCATCGGCGCGGGTCAGCGCCATGAACCCCAGATAGACGAAGAACAGCAGCAACATCGAGGTCAGCCGCCCGTCCCATTGCCACCACGTGCCCCAGGTGGGTCGCCCCCAGATCGATCCCGTCGCGAGGCACAAAGCCGCGAACGCCGCACCGGGCAGCGCGATCGCGCGCGCCGCGATCATCGCCAGCGGATGCCGCCATACCAGAAAGGTCAGCGACGACACCGCGATCCCGCTCCACCCGGCCATGCCGAGCCACGCCGTCGGCACGTGAATGTAGAGGATCCGCACCGTCTCGCCCTGCAGATAATCGGGCGGGGTCCGCGCCAGCCCGCCCCACACGCCGTAAGCGATCAACAGCACGCCCGCCCAGAACAGCGGCGGCGTCAACGGACGCGCCAGTTTCAGGAAACGCGCCGGATTGGCGAAGGTGTGAAGGCTTGCCACGCATCACCGATACGCAAGATCGATCGGCGAATCTACAGGGCGTTTCGTCGCAGCCCCCGCGACTTATTCGGCGGCGCGCAACGCCTGTTCGTCATAATTGACGTCCTCCGGCAGCGCCCACAGCAAGTCGGGTTTGGTCAGCACCCGGCCATCCCAGGCGCGCACCTCGATCGGCGCGATCGGGCGCATGTCGCGCTTGTCGACCAGCACCGGGCTGGCGCGAAAGCCCGTTTCCCAGCGCTCGCCCCACTGCCGCAACGCCAGCATCGTCGGCAGCAACGCCGTGCCCTTCTCGGTCAGTTCATATTGAATCTTGCGCCGGTCCTCGGGCATCGCCGTGCGGGTCAAGATGCCATGATCGACCAATCGCCCCAGCCGGTTGGCGAGAATGTTGCGCGCGATGCCAAGTTCGGACTGGAACTGCTCGAAATGGTGCAAGCCGTTAAACGCAGCACGCAGGATCATGAAGCTCCAGCGTTCCCCCATCGCCTCCAGCGCCGCGGGCAGGCTGCACTTTACCAGTTCCCGCAAGGGTTCGCGCAGTTTTTCGTCCATAATCGTCAACCTTATCCCATCTTGACCCGTCATGGGACTGAAATATACGTTTCTACTTGCAACTCGCATGTGCAGCATTTAGGTGGCCCTTAGCAACTGATTTATGAGGACCGTCGCCATGATTCGTACGCTCGCCGCCGCTGCCGTTCTGGCCTCGGCCACTTTGCTCGCGCCGATGGCCGCCCATGCCGCCGACGACAATGCGTATTACGCCGCCACCCCCGGTCGCCGCCCCCACCAAGACCGTGCTCATCACCAGCGGAACGCTGTGGAAGTGGAACAACACTGCCTTCACCGCCGCCAAGGGTCCGCAGCGCGACGTCATCGTGTGTGAAATGGTGGCCCAGCGCGCTGGCAAACTTTCGGCCTTCACCGCAGCAGGTCAGGCGTTCGACGCCGATGCGCTCGCCAAGTGCAACGCCCGCGTCAAATAAGCATCCTCCCCGAGAGGTGCATTGCCCCTTCCGCGCGCGCGGGAGGGGTTTTTTTTGGCCTTCGGGCTAAACATGTTGCAAAGCAACAGGCTCAGACGCCATCTTGGGGCTAGATGCTACGCCAATATGAACTCGTCGATCGGGTCCTCGATTACGATCCCACTGCCAATGAGGCGCTGCTGAACCGCGCCTATGTGTTCTCAATGCAGGCACATGGCAGCCAGAAACGCGCCAATGGCGACCCCTATTTCAGCCACCCGATCGAGGTGGCCGGCATCCTGACCGATCTGCACCTCGACGACGAAACGATTGCGACCGCGATCCTGCACGACACGATCGAGGATACCGTCGCCACGCCCGAGGAGATTACACGGCTGTTCGGCCCCTCGGTCGCGCGGCTGGTCGACGGCGTAACCAAACTGTCCAAGATCGAGGCGCAGACCGAAAACGAACGCGCCGCCGAAAATCTGCGCAAATTCCTGCTGGCGATGTCCGACGACATTCGCGTGTTGCTGGTCAAGCTCGCCGACCGGCTGCACAACATGCGTACGCTGCATTTCATCAAGAATCCCGACAAGCGCAAACGCATCGCGCGCGAGACGATGGACATCTACGCCCCGCTCGCCGAGCGGATCGGCATGTACGAGTTCATGAAGGAGATGCAGACGCTCGCCTTCGCGCAGCTCGAACCCGAAGCCTATGAATCGATCACCAAGCGTCTTGCCCAGTTGAAGGAAGGCGGCGGCGACCGCATCGCCAAGATCGGGTCGGGGCTGAAACTGCTCCTGTCGCGCGCCGGGATCGAGGCCGAAATTTCGGTCGCGAAAAGCATCCCTATTCGATCTGGAAGAAGATGGCCGAGCGCCATATCAGCTTCGAACAATTGAGCGACATCATGGCGTTCCGCGCGATCGTGCCGACCGAGGAGGCGTGTTACGCGGCGCTGGGCGTCATCCATCGCCGCTGGCCGATGGTGCCGGGGCGCTTCAAGGATTATATCTCGACCCCCAAGCGCAACGGCTATCGCTCCCTCCACACCAGCGTTATCCACGCCGACAATACCCGCGTCGAAATCCAGATCCGCACACACGACATGCATGAAGAGGCGGAGCTCGGCCTCGCCGCGCATTGGGCGTACAAGCAGGACCCGATGAACGGCGCGTGCGCCCCGACACGCAAGTGAGCTGGATCCGCGATCTGGTCGAAATCCTCGACAATGCCGAAAGCCCCGAGGAACTGCTCGAACATACCAAGATGGCGATGTACCAGGATCGCATCTTCGCCTTCACCCCCAAGGGCGAGCTGCACCAATTGCCCAAGGGCGCATCGCCGATCGACTTCGCTTATGCCGTCCATACCGATTTGGGCGACCAGGCGGTCGGGGCCAAGATCAACGGCCGCGTCGTGCCGCTGCGCACGACGATCGAAAATGGCGACCAGGTGCAGATTCTGCGTTCCAAGGCGCAGGAGCCGCAGGCCAATTGGCTGAACTTCGCCATCACGGGCAAGGCACGCGCCGCGATCCGGCGGCATTTGCGCCACAAGGAACGCGTCGAAACGCAGGCGCTCGGCCGCAAGATGTATGACGAGCTCGTCTCGCGCCTGCCTGCCCCGCTCGCCGGCAATGCGCAGGCGATGGCCATGCAGCGGCTGAAGGTCGCGGACGAAGCCGCCTTGCTCGAGGCGATCGCGCGCCGTCGTTTGCCCGATGCGGCGGTAATGGAAGCGCTGATGCCGGGCTCGGCCGGTGCCGACGCGTTGCGCGACTTGCCGCCGCAATCGAGCGCGATCTCGATTCGCGGGCTGACCGCCGGGGTCGCCTTCGATCTCGCCGAATGCTGCCATCCCGTACCCGGCGACCGCATCGTCGGCTTGCGCCGTCCCGATGCGGGGATCGAGGTGCACACGATCGATTGCCCGATCCTCGCCGCCGCCGACGACGCCGATTGGGTCGATCTGTCGTGGGGTGACAAGACCGAAGGCGCGACTGGCCGCATCTCGGTGGAGGTCAAGAACGAACCTGGCGCACTCGGCACGATCGCGACGATCATCGGCGCGCAAAAGGCCAATATCGTCAATTTGCGGCTCGACAATCGCGACACCGGCTTCCACACCAATACGATCGATGTCGAAGTGCACGACGTCCACCATCTGATGCGCGTGATCGGTGCGCTGCGCGCGGCGGACGCGGTCAACAGCGTCATCCGCGTCTGATCTCGCCCCGGCGCACAACTTCCCCATGACGGCACCGCGACGACACGCTATTCAGCAGGCATGTCGCGTCCCACATCCCCCGCTTTGTCCGTTGTCATCCCCTGTTATAACGAAGCGGCATGCCTCGCCGTGCTGCATGCGCGCGTAACCGCCGCCGCGCGCGCCGCTGTGGGCAACGATTACGAAATCCTGCTGATCAACGATGGCTCGCGCGACGATAGCTGGGGCGAGATGCAGCGCCTCGCCGCCGACGACCCGCGCCTGGTGATCGTCAACCTGTCGCGCAACCACGGACACCAGCTCGCGCTCACCGCCGGGCTCGATCTGTGTTCGGGCGCGCAGATCCTGATTATCGATGCCGATCTGCAGGACCCGCCCGAATTGCTGACCGACATGCGTGCCGCGATGGCCGCGCAGGGGGCCGATGTCGTTTATGCGGTGCGCCGCAAACGCGAGGGCGAGACGCTGTTCAAGAAAGCCACCGCCGCCGCTTTCTACCGCTTGCTCGACCGCGTCACCGACACCGCCATCCCGCTCGACACCGGCGATTTCCGCTTGATGAGCAGGCGGGCGCTCGACGCCTTCCTGTCGATGCCCGAACAGGCCCGCTTCATTCGCGGCATGGTCGCCTGGGTCGGCTTCAAGCAGATCCCCTTCCCTTATGACCGCGCCGAGCGCCATGCGGGGGAAACCAATTATCCACTCGGCAAGATGATCCGCCTCGCGCTCGACGCGGTCACCGGCTTTTCGACCGCGCCGTTGCGCTTCGCCAGCCATTTGGGCCTGGCGCTGACGGCGGCATCGTTGCTGCTGTTCCTCTATATCGCGGTCGGCTTTTTCAGCGGCAGCGCGGTCGCGGGTTGGACCTCGACGATGCTCGTCGTCGTACTGCTCGGCGCGTTCCAGATGTTCGTGCTGGGCATGATCGGCGAATATCTCGGGCGGCTGTATGTCGAATCGAAGCGCCGCCCGCTCTATCTGGTTGCCGATGTGGTGGGGCCGATCCAGGGGCGAGCGACGCTCGGCTATCGCGCCGAAGCCCAGCCCCAGCCCGTTCGCCCGGAGCTTGTCGAAGGGCAGCGCTCACCGCAGGAACCAGACCTTGCGGAAAGCAGTGCTTCGACAGGCTCGGCACGAACGGAGGGGTGACCCCCCTTATTTCACCGAAGCGAGCGTCACGATCGACACGCCCGGCGACAGCGGTACACGGCCGACCAGGTGACGCTCCAGCCGGAAAACCGCCTCGAACAGCGCGTTCACCGGCCCGGGCGGCGGCGAATCGTCGCTATCGTCCTTGCCGCGAATCCGCCCCGCCACGCGCGACGCCACCGCCAGCGGGAACAGCAGCGAGTTGAACCAGCGCAGGCCATTATGCTTCAGCCCCGCCTTGCCGATCGCCGCGCCCAGCGTCGCCTTGGAATAGCGGCGGTGATGGTGGTTGACGACATCGTGCGCGCTCCACATCCATTGGTGCGCGGGCACCGCGATCAAAATCTTGCCGCCGGGCTTCAGGCATTCCCCCATCGCCTTCAACGCCGCGACATCGTCTTCGATATGCTCGACCACATCGAGCACCGCGATCAGATCATAGGCACCGCGCTCGACCCCGGTCAGCTCGGGCAAGGGGGCAGCACCAACCGGCTTGCCCAGCCGCTCACTGGCAATCGCACGCGCGGCGGGATCAATCTCGATCGCCTCGACCGTGCCGAAAGCGCCAAGCATCGGCAGATTGTGGCCTGTGCCGCAGCCAATCTCCAGGATACGCGCATCGGCCGGCAAATGCCCTTCGCGCGCCAGATAGTCGGCCAGGATGTCGCGCCGCGCGCGATACCACCAATGCGTCGAATCATGCGCCGCCATGCGGTCGTAAACGATTCTATCCAAGGTCGACGCATCCCATCTTATTTGAACACCAGATAGCGGTTGAGCACGAAGGTCATCCCCGTTGCCAGCACGATCGCGGGCAGCAGCGGCACCCAGCCGGGATAGCCGAGCTTGGCGGTGCCGATCCAGGTGATCAGCGCGTTCAGCGCCATCCCCGATGCTTGCACCAGCACGAACTGCACTTGCTGCGCCGCCCCCCGCGCGCCCGTGCCATGCCCTTTGAAGCTCCAGCGGCTGTGCAGGAAAAACCCCGCCGTCACCGCGACCGCAAACGCGAACGGCACGGCATAGACCGCATGCTGCCGCTCGAACACATACAGCGTCAGCGGCAGGTACACCGCCGAATAGAGCACCGTCGACAGTCCGCCGGCGATGCCGAACCGCACCATTTGGCCGAACAGCGGGTTCGACCGCCAGCGATCGACGTGTTGGAGGAGTGTCGTCACGTTTGCTTGCCCTTTACGCGTGCCGCAGTAGAGCGCGATCTCGGTCTAGGAAAGCGGTTTGGATGAAGCTTGGTTCGTTGACGCGCATGGTGGATCGGGATTGGATCCGTCTGAGCCTGATCGCCTGGCTGTGTATCGCGGTCTATTTCCTCCACGATCGCTGGGTCGGCATCCATTATCTGCAGCTGGGCGACACCGACGACAATATGCGGCTGATGCAGGTGCGCGCCTGGTTGGGCGGGCAGGCTGGTACGATCTGCGTCAATATCGGCTGAACCCGCCCGGCGGCTATGACATTCACTGGAGCCGGATCGTCGATTTGCCGATCGCCGGGCTGATCCTGCTGCTGCGTCCGTTCGTCGGCGCGCGCGAAGCCGAGATGCTCGCTTGCGGCATTGCCCCGCTGCTGCCGCTGAGCATCGCCATCCTTGGCCTGGGGGCCACGGTCCGGCGCCTGATCAGCCCCTATGCCTGGCCGCTCGCAATCGCCTTGCTGCTCTGCTGTTCGGCGACGCTCTTGATGTACATGCCCGAACGCATCGATCATCACGGCTGGCAGCTCGCCATGCTCAGCCTGACGGTGGCGGGCCTGTCCGATCCAAAGGGGATACGCGGCGGTGCGATCGTCGGCTTGGCGAGCGCGGTGTCGCTCGCGATCGGGCTGGAGATGCTGCCTTATGCCGCCATCGCTGGTGCGATCCTCGCGCTGCGCTGGATCTGGGATCGCGCCGAAGCCCAGCGCTTGTCGATCTATGCGCTGTGCCTGGGGGCCGGGAGCGGAATCGGCTATGCGCTGTTCGCCTCTTACGGCAACGCCGCGCTGCGCTGCGACGCGCTGACGCCAGTATGGCTGAGCGTGATGGTGATGGCGGGCGCTTTGCTGTTCGCACTGGCCTGGTCCAATCCCGCCAATCGCTGGGTGCGCCTCGCGCTTGCCATCGCGGCGGGCGCGGTGATCGTGATCGGCTTCGCTTTGGTCTTTCCGCAATGCCTCGGCCGCCCCGAACAGGCCTCGCCCGAATTGCAGAAGAACTGGCTCAACATGATCCGCGAGGCGCGGCCAATCTATGTCCACCCGTTCCGCGTTGCGTTCCCGGTCGCGATCATGCCGGTGGTCGGCGTGATCGGCGCGATCATCGCGACGTGGCGCGCGCGCGGCACCGCGCTGGGTGCGGCGTGGGCGACGGTCTTGCTGTTCGTCACCGGGGCCGCCTTGCTGCTGCTGTGGCAAGCGCGCGCAGGGCCGGCCGCGCAGATGCTGTCGGTGCCCGGCGCAGTGGCACTGGCGTGGCTGCTGATCCCCTATCTGCAAGCCCAGCGCTCGCCGCTGGTGCGCGTGCTCGGGACGGTTGCCGTGATCCTGCTGGTCGGCTCCGGGCTGTTTGCCGGGCTCGCTTTCCGCTTCCTGCCGATCGACCGGCCAACCAAGCGCGTCCAGATCATCGATCGCGCGAGCGGTTCGTGCCCGACGATGACGGCGCTGAGCCCGCTCAACCGTTATCCGGCGCAGACGATCTTCAGCTTCGTCGATCTGGGGCCGCGCATCATCACCATCACGCATCATAATGCGGTGGCGGGGCCGTATCACCGCAATGGCGATGCGATCCTGGACGTGCAGCACGCCTTTTCCGGCACGCCGGAGAATTTCCGCGCGATCGCCAAGCGCCACGGTGCGACGATGTTGCTGATTTGCCCGAACATGGCCGAATCGACGATTTACCGCGTGCGCGCGCCCGGCGGCTTTTACGACCAGCTCGCCCACCGCAAGACCTTCGATTGGCTCGAGCCGCTGCCGTTGCCTGCCAAATCGCCGCTGCGGCTGTGGCGGATCAAGCCAGACTGATCTTGATCCCGTCGATCACGAACTGCACGGCGAGGGCCGCCAGCAGCACGCCGAGCAGCCGCGTGATCACCGCTTCGATCTTGGCCCCCAGCACGCGCATGATCGGCCCCGCAGCAAGCAGGGAAACCAGCGTCAGCAGCAGGATCGTCGCCAGCGCACCGAGCACGACAAGCGAGCGCTCGATCCCCTCATTGCGGCCCATCAGCAGCATGACCGAGGCGATCGACCCCGGCCCTGCGATCATCGGCATCGCCATCGGGAAGATCGAGACGTCTTCATGCGGCTCGGCGGCGACCTTGGCGGCGCGGTCCTCGCGGCGTTCGGTGCGCTTTTCGAACACCATTTCCAGCGCGATCAGGAACAGCATGATCCCGCCCGCGATGCGAAAGCTCGCCAGGCTGATCCCCAGCCCATGCAGCAAGGCTTCGCCGAACAACGCGAACACCAGCAAAATGCCCGCCGCGACCAGCACCGCGCGCAGCGCCATCGCCCGCGCATGCACCGGCGTCGCCCCCGCCGTCAGCCCGGCATAGATCGGCGCGCAACCGGGCGGATCGATCACCACGAAAAAGGTGATGAGCGAGGAGATGTAGAGTTCGATCATTTGGGCGCAGCAATCTTGTCGTCGAGAGCGTCAACCATCGCGCGGCCATCCCAATAGCTCGCCATGAATCTCCGATCGCCGTTGGAGCGCACCACCCACAGCCAGGTAACAGTATCGTCTCTTGATCCACCCATAGCTGATTTTATGCCGGGCTTCGGTGGACCGGCAATGGTCATAACGCCAGCCACCACTCTTACGCTCCCCTTGTTACCGCAGTAAGCACTTACGATCTTCGCTTCCCCGGGATGCTGCCGCCCGACCTTCAAATCATCCCCACCATCGACGATCCACTTCCAGCCGCCATCCGGTTGGCGCTGCCACACGGTGGAGAAATAGCCGACCGACCCGTCGGGCCGCTTCCACCCGCCGGTGTTGACCGCGAGTGACCCATCGCACGACACATAACTCGCGGTCGGCCACCACTCGATCGCCTTGGCCGGGTCGGTGCGGTCCTTCAGCCACACTTGCGCATTGACCGGCTGCGGCACGAACATCGTCGCATCGCTCGCCGCCCATTTACGGAACGCGGTCCATTGCCCGAGCGTCTGCGCATCGGCGGCAAAGGCGCGTTCGGCGTCGAGGGCGGACCCAAGCTCCGTTCGCCCTGAGCCTGTCGAAGGGCTCCTCTCCGCGCGCGCGGCGGCAGGGGCTTCGACAGGCTCAGCCCGAACGGATGTTGGGGAAGCGGTCGCCGCCAGCAGCAAGGCTGCGATCACAACTCCCCCTCGCCGACCACGCCTTCGCGCCGCTCGGCCGAGAGCAATGCGTTGCGCAGCAGGCAGGCGATCGTCATCGGGCCGACCCCGCCCGGCACCGGCGTCACCGCGCCCGCCACGCTCATCGCGCCCGCGAAATCGACATCGCCGACGAGCCCGGCCTCGGTGCGGTTGATGCCGACATCGATCACCGTCGCGCCGGGTTTCAGCCATTCGCCCTTGATCATTTCGGGCCGCCCGACCGCCGCCACGACGATGTCGGCGCGCTTGACCACGCTCGACAGATCGCGCGTGCGCGAATGCGCGACCGTGACGGTGCAGCTTTCCGCGATCAGCAATTGCGCCATCGGCTTGCCGACGATGTTCGAGCGCCCGATCACCACCGCATCGAGCCCGGCGAGATCGCCCAGCACATCCTTCAGCAGCATCACGCAGCCAAAGGGCGTGCACGGCACGAACCCCGGCAGCCCCGTCGCCAGCCGCCCGGCATTGACCGGGTGGAAGCCGTCGACATCCTTGTCGGGGTCGATCCGGGTGAGCACGGTGCGCTCGTCAATATGCCCCGGCAGCGGCAATTGCACGAGGATGCCGTCGATCGCGGGATCGGCGTTGAGCGCATCGACCAGATCGAGCAGCGCGTCCTGCGGCACATCCGCAGGCAGGCGATGCTCGACGCTGACCATCCCGGCCTCACGCGTCGCCTTGCCCTTATTGCGGACGTAAACCGCCGAGGCCGGATCTTCCCCCGACCAGCACCACCGCCAGCCCCGGCGCGCGCCCGGCCTGGCCCACGAACGCCGCGACCCGCGTGGCAATGCGCGCGCGCAAGCCCGCCGCAAAGGCTTTTCCATCAATCAACGCGGCGGTCATGCCAGGAACTTTCGGTTTGGAACGGGCAGTTTAGAGCGGGGCTCCGAGGAGCAGATGCGCATCGAGGTTGACCAGCACGATGCTGATCAGCCGCAGGATCAGCAGCACGGCGAACGGCGCCAGATCGAGCGCCCCGAAATCGGGCAGCACGCGGCGCAGCGGACGGTACAGCGGGTCGGTCCCGCGATTGAGCCCGGTATAAATCGCCCGAATGAACTCGTTATAGGTGTTGATCACATTGAACGACACCAGCAGCGACAGGATGACCTGCACCAGCACGATCAGCGTCACCGCGTCGATCAGGACCTGCAAGAGTTGGATGATCGTATGCAAAAAGCGTCTCCGACGTTGGTGGGCCTATTCTAGCGCGATCGCGCCGATGCGACCACCCCTGGCGACGAACGGTGCTTAGCGCCGCACCAGCGTGCCCGCCCCGCGCCGGGTGAAGATTTCCAGCAGCATCGCATGCGGCACGCGCCCGTCGAGAATGACGGCGGCGTCCACCCCGCCCTCGACCGCATGGACGCAGGTTTCGAGCTTGGGGATCATGCCCCCCTTGATCGTGCCATCGGCGCGGAGTGCCGCGACGCCCGCGGGGTCGAGATCGGTCACCAGTTCGCCATTCTTGTCGAGCACGCCCACCACATCGGTCAGCATGAACAGGCGTTCCGCGCCCAGCGCTGCCGCGATCGCGCCCGCCATCGTATCGGCGTTGATGTTATAGGTGTGCCCGTCGGCCCCGATCGCGATCGGCGCAACCACCGGGATGATCCCGGCCTGCGACAGCGTATCGATGATGCGCCGGTCAACCCCGACCGGCTCGCCGACAAAGCCCAGATCGACATGGCGTTCGATCCCCTGCAAGGTGTCGGGCGTATCGCGTCCGACCTTGGCAGCGGTGACGAAGCCCGCATCCTTGCCCGAAATGCCGACCGCGCGCCCGCCCGCCTGGCCGATCCAGCCGACGATTTCCTTGTTGATCGATCCTGCCAGCACCATTTCGGCAATGTGCGCGGTCTCGGCATCGGTCACGCGCAAGCCATCGACGAAGCGCGATTCAACCCCCAGCCGCTTGAGCATCGCGCCGATCTGCGGGCCACCGCCATGCACCACCACCGGGTTGATGCCGACCGCCTTCATCAGCACCACGTCCTCGGCGAAATCGCGCGCGAGTTCGGGGTCGCCCATCGCATGCCGCCATATTTCACGACAAAGGTCTTGCCGGCGTAACGCTGCATATACGGCAGCGCCTCGACCAGCGTCTCGGCCTTGGCGAGCAATTCGGGGGCGGGGGAATGATCGGTCATGGCGGGAACCTTCTGCTCCCCTCCCGCTCGCGGGAGGGGTTGGGGGAGGGCCTGTCGGGCAGTCGCGGCGCTCCATGCCCTCCCGACGCCAGCCGCGCAACAGCGCGCATGGCGCAGGACACGAATCTCAGCGGTCGAGCCGCTTCCCCAAGGCGACGAAGCCGGTGATCAGGAACGGCACCAGCACGATCGACAGCACCACTTTGGTCAGCATCTGGCCCGCCATTAGTTCGACGATCGGGCGTTCGCCATAAAAAGAGATCGAGATGAACAGCACGGTGTCGACGATCTGGCTGACGACGCTCGCCACCATCCCGCGGAACCACACCAGCCGCCCGCGCCCCTCTTGTCCCTTCAACTTGTCGAAGATGAAGACGTTGAGCGTCTGCGATGTGCCATAGGAGATGAATCCCGCAACCATCATCCGCAGCCCCTGTCCGACGACAATCGGAAAGGCGGCGACGGCGGGCGGGTACATGCCCGAATCATTGGGCAGCGCCAGCACCAGCTGAATCAGCAGCGCCGACACGATCAGCGGCACGAACCCGAAGCGCACCAGCGCGGTCGCGGTCTTTTGCCCGTGCAATTCGGCCACCGCGCTCGACAGCACGACCAGGATCAGGAAGCCGAAGATCCCCGCCTCGACCGCAAGCGGCCCCAGCGCGACCTGTTTGACGCCGAGCACGCCCGCCATGCAGACCATGCCGCCGTACAGGATCGAGAAAACGAAAAGCGAGCGCGGAATGCCGCCAACCGCGGTGGGAGCAGGGGTGTTCATCGCAGCGACGCTAGCCGGTTTCGCCGCCAGGTCAAAGCACGCGACGCGAGCCGAGCCACCGCAAACCCCTATCGCTCACGAAACCCACGTGTATGGTGGGCCGCCGTGCGCGCCGATTGCGGCGGCCTGGGCGTTACTGCGGGGGACATGTGGGTACTTTTCCGGTCGGCATCATAGGCATCCTCGTCATCCTGGGACTCGCCTTCCTGCTGTCGAACAACAAGCGCGCGATCCGGCTGCGCGTCGTCGGGGCGGCGTTCGCGCTGCAAGTGACGATCGCGTTCATCGTGCTGCGCAGCGACGTCGGCCGCCACGTGATTGAGGGCATGTCGCGCGGCGTCTGGGCGCTGCTCGGCTATGCCAAGGCGGGCACGATGACGATTTTCGGCGGCCTTGCCAGCGACCCCACCTTCGGCAGCGCGTTCGTCTTTTCGGCGCTGCCGGTGATCATCTTCTTCGCGGCCTTGGTCTCGATCCTCTATCACCTCGGCATCATGCAGTTCGTCATCCGCTGGGTCGGCGGTGCGATCGAGACGGTGATCGGCGTGTCCAAGGTCGAGGCGCTGTGCGCCGCCGCCAACATCTTCGTCGGCCAGAGCGAATCGCCGCTGGTGATCCGCCCCTATCTCGCCAGCCTCACCCCGCCGCAATTGTTCGCGGTGATGACGGTCGGCATGTCGGGCGTGGCCGGCACGATCCTGCTCGCTTACGCGACCTTCCTCGGCCAGGGGGCGCTGCCTTATCTGCTCGCCGCATCGTTCATGTCGGCACCGGGCGGGCTGTTGATGGCCAAGATCATCATGCCCGATGTCTCGCTGACCCCCGTCGGCGAATTGCCATTGGGGGACGATCCCGAAGAAGCCGTGCTCCACGTCGCCGAACAGGCGCTGGAGGAAGAACGCGCCGCCAACCTCATCATGGCGGCGGCCAACGGCGCGCAGACCGGCGTGCGCATCGCGGTCGCGGTCGGCGCGATGGTGCTGGCGTTTGTCGGCCTGGTCGCGCTGGCCAACGGGATGCTCGGCGGCATTGGCGGCTGGTTCGGCTATCCCGACCTCAGCTTCCAGGGCATTCTGGGCTATGTCTTCGCGCCAGTGATGTACCTGCTCGACATCCCGTGGAACGAAGCCCGCATTGCCGGGCAATTGTTCGGGCAGAAGATCGTGCTCAACGAATTCGTCGCCTTTATCGATCTCGGCAAGATGAAGGATCTGTCGCCGCACACCACCGCCGTGGTGACCTTTGCCTTGTGCGGCTTCGCCAATTTCTCGTCGATCGCGATCCAGATGGCCTCGACCGGCAGCCTTGCCCCCAACCAGCGCCCGATGATCGCCAAGCTCGGCCTGCGCGCGCTGGCGGCGGGGAGTCTGGCGAATTTGATGTCGGCGGCATTGGCGGGGTTGCTGCTGGGGTAGCGCGAGTCTTTTTCTCACGCGAAGGCGCGAAGCAGCGACGAAGAGATAAGAATTGGTTCGCGCAGAGGCGCGGAGGACGCGGAGAACGCGCGCCCGGCGTCAATCGGGAGACCGAATACGGAGCGAATTTGGACGCACAGGAGGCTGCTTCACTCCCCCCTTCTCTGCGTCCTCCGCGCCTCTGCGCGAACAAACCTTCTTCTCTTCGCGCTTCGCGTGAAAAGGATACGCGCAGCGCTCAGCGCCGCAGCATCGCCTTTTTCAGCTTGGCGTGCGCCGAGGCCTTGATCTGGCACACCCGTGCCGCGCCAACGCCGATCACCTGGCCGATCTCCTCCAGGTTCATTTCCTCGACATAATAGAGCTGCACCACCAGCATTTCGCGCTCGGGCAAACTGGCGATCGCGGCGATCAGCGTGTCGCGCTCCTCGCCCTCGGATAGCTGTGCGAAGGCGTCGGGTTCGTCGCTGGCGAACCACGGCCCCTCGTCCGAATAGACATCCTCGATCGGCTCGAAGCGCACCGGCTGCGCATTGGCATAGTCCAGCCGCAGCTTGTCCGGCGTCACCCCCAGCCGGGCGGCGACCTGCGCTTCCTCGGGCGCGTGGCCGAGTTCGGTGGTCATTGCAGCGACCGTCTCGGCATAAAGACGTTTGCGCTGCATCGCGCCGCGCGTGATCGTGGCACTGCGGCGCAGCGCGTCGATCATCGATCCGCGCACGCGCGTGACCAGATATTGCTCGAAGGTGACTTGCCCGCGCTCCTCGAAAGCGCTGGCCGCTTCCACCAAGGCGACAAGCCCGATCTGCACCAGATCCTCGACTTCGATCGCGGACGACATGCTGCCATGCACGTGCCACGCGATCCGCCGCACCAATGGCAAGTGCTTCTTCGCCAGCAGCGACAGGTCAGGCGCGCCGGACCGGCGATAGACCAGCGGCATCGCCTCGGTGAAGGTCGCGAAATCGGGCTGCGCGGTCATGCGGGCAGAGCTCCAGGGGCACCGATTACGGCGACGACTTCGACCGATTTGTCCTCGGGGACTTCGAAGAAGCTCATCACCGGAATGTCGGGCAGACAGGTTTTGACGAGTTTGCGGATCGCCACGCGGATTGCGGGCTGGACGACGAGCGCGAACGGCTTGGCCTCATCGACAAAGGGTTGCGCGGCGCGTTGCAGCGCGTCGACGATGCGGCGGCCGAGATCGGGCTCGATCGTGTGGCGGCGCGACGGATCGCTGCGCATTGCCTGGCCGAGCAGGCCTTCCAGCCCGCCCTCCAGCGTCATCACGCGCAGCGGCTCGCGTACGCCGCACAGTTTGCCGATGATCAAGCCGCCGAGAGCAGGGCGGATCGCCTCGATGATCTCGTCGGCGTCGAGCGTCTTCTGCGCGGCGACCGCGATCGCGGCGGCGATGCGGCGGAATTCCTTGAGCGGGATATTCTCGGCCAGCAGCCCGCGCAGCACTTGCGTCAGCGTGGTCAGCGGCAGCGGGTTGGGCGACAGCGACGCAACGAGGTTGGCGGCGCGCTCCTTGAGGCCGTCGAGCAGCGCCTGCACTTCATCGGGGCCGAGCAGTTCGGCGGCATGCACGCCCAATTGATGGTTGAGATGCGTCGCCATGACGGTGCCGGGATCGACCACGAGATAGCCCGCACCCGTTGCCGCATCGGCATCGCCCGGCGCGATCCACACCGCATCTAGCCCGAAGGTCGGGTCCTTGGCGCGCTTGCCCATCAGGCCGCCAACCGCCTGCCCGGTATCGAGCGCCAGCATTTCCTCGGGCGAAACGCTGTCCTCGCCAACGACCACGCCGCCGACGATGATGCGATAGGCGTAGGGCGACAGATTGATGTCGTCGCGCACCCGCACCTGCGGGATGACGAAGCCCATTTCCTTGGACAGCTGCCGCCGCACCCCGGTGATCCGCCCCATCAGCGGCGCACCGCGGCGCTCGTCGACCAGCGGCACCAGGCCATAACCGATGTCGAGATTCACCTGCATCGTGTCGGCGACTTCGTCCCAGCCGATCTTGGAATGGTCGACTGGCTCTGCAGGCACGGTTTCCACAGGGCCGGGCGGTTGGCGGCCTGGCGCATCTTCCAGGCGGCAAAGCCAGCCAGCGCGGCGGCGGGCAGGATAACGAGGTGCGGCATCCCCGGCATCATCCCCAGCAAGGCGAGGATGATCGCAACCGGCGTCCACGTCCGCGCCGATCCGAACTGGCTGCCGATCTGGCCCGCCAGATCCATGCTCGAGGTAACGCGCGTCACGATCGCCGCCGCCGCGATCGACAGCATCAGCGACGGGATCTGCGCGACCAGCGCGTCGCCGATCGCCAGCAGCACATAATTATGCGCCGCCGCCGAGATCGTCATGCCGTGGCTGACTGGCCCCAGGATCAGGCCGCCGATGATGTTGGCGGCCAGGATCAGCAGGCCCGCAACCGCGTCGCCCTTCACGAATTTGGACGAACCGTCCATCGAGCCGTAGAAATCGGCCTCGGTCGCCACTTCGACGCGGCGCACTTTGGCTTCTTCCGGGGTGATCAGGCCGGCGTTGAGATCAGCGTCGATCGCCATCTGCTTGCCGGGCAAGGCGTCGAGCGTGAAGCGTGCCGAAACTTCGGACACGCGCCCCGCGCCCTTGGTCACCACGATCATGTTGATGATCACCAGGATCGCAAAGACGAACAGGCCGACGACATAATCGCCGCCGATCAGGAAGGTGCCGAACGCTTCGATCACATGGCCCGCAGCACTTTCGCCTTCATGCCCATGCACCAGCACGACGCGCGTCGAGGCGACGTTGAGGCTGAGGCGGAACAGCGTCGCGAACAACAACACCGTCGGGAAGGCCGAGAAATCGAGCGGTTTCTGCGCGTTGAGCGACACCATCAGCACCGCAAGGCTGATCGTGATGTTCATGATGAAGAAAAACGTCGAGCAGCGCCGACGGGATCGGCACCACCATCAGCACGACCAGCAGCAGGATCGCCACCGGCAAAGCAGCGGAACGCAGCAGCGGCAACACGCCGCCGGATTTCAGGCCACCCGACTTCAACGCAATCGCCACCGCTTACGCTCCCATCTGCGCGAGCATCATGTAGGCCAGCCGGGCATTGGCAGGCGTCGGACGCAGCAAACTGGCGCTTTCGACGCGCGCGCCATTGCCGCCGGCCGCACCGCTTAGCCGGTCGAGCGTCGACTGCGCCCACACGGCCGCATCGGCGGTCGAGCTTTCGTCATTGCCGGGAATGACATCCGCCCCCCAGCTCCCGAGCCGCGTCGCCGCGAGTCCTGACACCGCCGCAACCGGCGCGCTGGCCCCGGCGGCACTCTGGTCGAGCTTGGCCGAGAAGCGGCTGTAAATGTCGGCAAGCGAGCGTGGCTCGCCATTCGCGGCAAAGAAGACGCTGCGATTGGCATGGGCGGCGGCGGGGAACATCGACGCGCCGCTTTTATCGGGGGAGGTCTGCAAAGCGGTCAGGAACGAGCGTGCGCCGCCAAGGCCCAGGAAGTGGGCCATATAAAGATCGGTGCCGGTCGCCGTCCGCCCGGTCGCGCTTTCCAGCGCATTCTTGTTATCGCTGGCATGTTCGGCCGCCATCATCGACGCCGTGGCGGGATCGTTGCGCAGCGCCAGGATCGCGCGGCGCGTCGCGGGATCGGCAACCGTCGCGCGGCCGGTCGACGTGACGCTGATCGCATCGGCCGCCCAGCCAAGCCCATGTTCGGCCCCGTGCGCCTTGACCACGCGCAGCCAGCTTTGGTCGACGAATTGATACAGGCCGGTCGCGCTCGACGTCCCCGCTTTGGCATCGGCGCGCAGGCCGCTTTCCAGCTTCGCCTGGCCCAGCAGATAGTTGAAATCGATCCCGGTCCGCTGGCTGGCATTGGCGATCGCCGTACGAATCGCCCCGCCGCCGAGGCTTTTCACCTCGCTGGCGGCACCGTTCAAAAGGGAGAGTGGATTGAAAGGCATCGGTCCCCGGCTGCGTCCTGGCTATTCGAGCGAATAGTCAGACGAACACCAGCAAGAGCCGTGCCAGTTATCCTTAATTAGACGTAAGCCACGCTCGGGTCAGGCGTAAGCCGCAATCCCCATGCCCGGGCGATACACCGTCCCCGGGGCGGAGCCGACCGCCACACCGGCAGACCCGGTCAAGGTTTGCAGGCGGCGGCGAACATTTGCCGCCATCAGGTTGACATAGATGCGGCAGGTCTCGTTCAGGCGATGCGCCTCATCGGCAAGCGCGCGCAATTCCGGGCTGGCGGGTCCAGTGCCGAACGCCGCAATCGCTTCGATCGCGCCGAGCTTTTCCTGAGTTGCCGCCTCAAGCGCGAGCACGTCATTGGTCTTGAGCGCCGCAATCTCCGCATGGAGCGATTCGATGACGCGGATCAGCGCATCCCGCCGCGAGGAACCGGGAGAGGTCATTTCTTCGGGCTCCAATAGAGTTTCAGGGCGAGCATCCGATCGGCAATGGTTTCGGGAAAGAGCGGATAGCTGCCGTCGCGCACGGCCTGGCGCACCTGTTCGACCCGCTTGCTTTCGACCGGGGCCTGCTTTCCAAAGTCAAAAGCGAGCGCCGACAGTTCCAATTGCTTGGCCGCCGCCTCGCTCGGCTGCGCTGCCGCTTTTGCGGTTTGCGCAGATGCTGCCACCGGCACGACCAGACGGTCTTGGGTCGTGACAGCCTTTGCTCCGATCGGTTCCACCATTGCCTGCACCTTTGCGGTTTCCGCTGACATGATGGAAGAACGACCGATCGCGACGGACCTTAAGAAATTATTCTATCCATCGGCAGATACGGTGCCGACTCATTCGGTCCAACCGGGCAGTGTAGCGCGGCCATTGGCGATCGCGACCGCCTGGATCGGCGCGCGCGCGCTGTCGATCTTGACCAGAAAGCGCCCTCCGGCGACCGCATCGCCCGCTGCAATCCCTTCCCGGGTGATCGAAAAGCCCGGCGATCCGGCGCTGATCGTCACCGGGTCGCCGCGCTTGATAACATAGACCGGCCGCAGCGGGGTCGCTTCCGATGGCGTGATGACCAGCGGAGCCGCTCCCTTGGGCACCACGGCCGGGGTGCGGATCGGCACGAACAACCGCCATTGCGGCCCAGTGCACGTGACCACCACCGCGTCATGCGTCTCCGACCGCCACGCCATCGAAACCATCGGGCAGGCCGCCAGCTTCAGGCGGCTGTCGACCGGGGTCCGCGCGCCCCCTTCCTCGCCGATCGCCTTGCCGGCAAAGGCGGCAACCGCGCGGTCGAGCGTGGCGGTATCCTGAAAGGCTGGTGCCGCAGCCGCCGGGCTGACCACGGCGATCAACACCAAGGGGAGATGACGCAACATCGCATTATCCTCTGCAAAAGCGGCAAAGCGCGGTTGCCGGGCGGCACATCATTGCCGCCCTCCCGCATAGCCGGTGGAAACGGTCACGCTGCGCTGGCCCGGGCGGGCGGCAGCGACGATGGTGATACGGTTAGCCGGAACCGCGTGCGCCAACAGCAGCGCGCTTGCCACCGCCCGCGCGCGGTCAGCGGCCAGCACGGCACCGCTGCCAGTGACCGGGTCAACATCGGCAGGCGAGCCATCGACCGCCCCGGCAACGCGCAACAGCACCCGGCGGTCGCGGGTCGCTTCGCGGGCCCAGCCGATCAACGCGTCAGGGGCCGTCGGCAGCACTGCCGAGCCCGGCGCAAAACCACGTATCGCCCCCGCCGACACCGCCATCGGCTCGGGCGTCGGGACGGACGACGGAGCAACCGCATCCCGCACGCCAAAGCCAGCGCGCAGCCCGCGCGCGAGCGCTGCACGGTCCAGCTGCTGGCTTGCCTGCAACAATACGAAAAATCCGACCAGCAGCAGCGCGAGATCGGCGAGTGTCATCAACCAGATCGGTCGTGAGGGCGTGAGGTCGGGAAGATCATCGTCAAGGGCGGGCGACATCATGCCACCTCCGCCATCACCGCGCGCGGGGCCTCGCGGGCTGCGAGCGCAATTAACGGGGCGTCGAGCCGCAAACGCTCCACCGCCTCATCCCGCGCGTGGCGGCGCAAGCGTGCCGCAATCGGCGCAAAGACCAGATTGGCCAGCAGCGCGCCATAGAGCGTGGCGAGCAAAGCGACCGCCATCGCCGCCCCGATCGCACTGGGATCCCGCATTTTAACGAACATGCCGACCAAGCCGATGAGCGTGCCGATCATGCCCATCGCAGGGGCGGTATCGGCCGCCCCGGCCCACAGCTCGGCTGCCGCCACGGCCCGTTCGCTCCGCGCGCGGCGGCGCTGGCGGAGCATATCCGCCACGTCGTCCGGTGCGCCGCCATCGACGATCAGCGCGACCGCGGCGGCGACATCGGTATCGGCGATGACCGAACGATCGAGCGCCATGACGCCGTGGCGGCGAGCGATCCGGCCAAAGGCGACAATCTGGTCGAGCAGCCCGTCCGCAACAAAATGCCGCCGCCCCAAGGTCCGCATGGCCGCAACGCCATTCGCCAGATCGCGCGCGGGGGTACGCAGGATCATCGCGGCAAGCGTGCCGCCGCCTACGATCGCGAAGGCGATGGGATCAAGGAACGGGGCGAGCAAGGCTATCATCCGCCTCGACACTGCAAGGCGCGGGCCAGATTGCCCCGGATTGACGACACGCCGAGCGATG
Organism: Sphingomonas sp. Ant H11; assembly: GCF_000797515.1. Classification (GTDB taxonomy): domain Bacteria; phylum Pseudomonadota; class Alphaproteobacteria; order Sphingomonadales; family Sphingomonadaceae; genus Sphingomonas. The sequence continues at coordinate 11,563 of NZ_JSBN01000041.1, read as the reverse complement.
CGAACCATCCACGCCGTCTTCGCCCGCACCGGAGGCAAAACCGGCAACCGCGTTGCCGCCGGGCGGCAAGCCCTTGCCGGTCACGCGTACCGCAGGCCCTTTTCTGCCGCTCCAGCCCATTTGGCACGGCCTTTGCTGATACCCCGTTGCGCAATCCGGCGCAGGAGACGGGCGATGCCCAACGAAGGCCTTTTCGGAGTTCATGGTGCCGCACTCGAAGTGCGCTCGCAGCGCATGGGTGTGCTCGCCTCGAACATCGCGAACGCCTCCACGCCGGGCTTCAAAGCGCAGGACGTGGATTTCCACACCGCGCTTGCGGCTGTGGAAAATGCGACGAACACGGGTGGCGACGTCAGCATCAAGGGCGCGCTGCAATATCGCGTGCCGTCGCAGCCGTCGCTTGATGGCAACACCGTCGAACTGTCGACCGAACAGACCGCCTTTGCCGAAAAACGCCGTCGCCTATCAGACGACATTGTCCTTCCTCAACGGGCGCATCGGGCAAATCACCCGCGCGTTGAAAGGCGAATAAGCATGGCCGATCAGCCGCTCACCATTTTCCAGGTCGCCGGGCGCGCCATGTCGGCGCAGCTCGTGCGGATGAACACGACCGCGTCGAACCTCGCCAATGCCGGGTCCGTCGCGACCAGTGCCGACACCGCCTATCGCACGATCAAGCCGGTGTTCCGCACCCAGTTCGACAAGGCGACCGGGCTCGCCACCGTCAATGTCGAAAGCATCGTCCAGGCCGGCGAAACCCCAAACAAGCGCTACGATCCGTCGCATCCGCTCGCCGACAAAGACGGCAATGTGTGGGAATCGGCGGTCGATGAAACGCGCGAGCTGGTCGACATGATGGAGACCGCGCGCAGCTACCAAAACAATGTCGAGGTCATGCAGACCGCGAAATCGCTGATCCTCGATACCCTCAAGATGGGACGGTAAACCATGGCTTCGACCTTCGATTCCACGCTGAGCAGCCTCGGCATAAATTCCACCACTGCCAACACGACGAGTTCGGCAGTGGCCAAGAGCTCGCAGTCGCTTGGCACATCGGACTTCCTCAAGCTGATGACCGCGCAGCTGCAGAATCAGGACCCCTTCGCGCCGGTCGATAACAATCAGATGGTCGCCCAGCTCGCGCAGATCACCAGCACGTCGGGCATCAGCGACATCAACACCACGCTGAAGGCCATTCAGGACAAGCTCGGCTCGACCTCGGCCAGCGACGCACTGTCCTATGTCGGGAAGACCGTGCTGACCGAAGGATCAACCGCTTATGGCCGCACCTCGGGCGGCCTGGCCGGCGCGGCGGAGCTCGATGCGACGCGACCAATGTGACCGTCTCGATCCGGGATGCCAATGGCCAGACGCTCAAGACGCTGTCGCTCGGCGCGCAAAAGGCCGGCACCGTGTCCTATGACTGGGATGGCAAGACCGAGAGCGGTGCCGACGCCGGCACCGGCCCGTTCACCGTTTCGGTCGCCGCTGCCGCGAACGGCACCAGCGTTACCAGTCGCAACCTCGTCTGGGCCCCCGTCGCGGCGGTCTCAATGCCCAGCTCAGGCACCCCTGTCCTCACCGTGCCCGGCGTCGGGCAAGTCCCCATCACCGCCGTCCGCCAGGTCGGCTGATCCCCTCACCCCCATCGTCCAAGGAGCACCGCAATGTCTTTCTACACCTCGCTCAGCGGCCTGCAGGCGGCCCAGACCGAACTCTCGGCCGTTTCGCACAACCTCGCCAACGTTTCGACCAACGGCTTCAAGAAGAGCCGCACCGATTTCGCCGACGTGATCGCATCGAGCATCTCGACGGATCCGACCAAGATCGTCGGATCGGGCGTGGTGGTGAAGGCCAACAAGCAGCAGTTCACCGAAGGCAACCTCAAGACCACGGGTGCCGCACTCGATCTCACCGTCGCCGGCGACGGCTTCTTCGCGGTGAAGACCAGCGGCCTCAACACCAGCACCGCTTATACCCGCAACGGTGCCTTCCAGATCGATCCGACCACGCACAACATCGTCGACGCGCAAGGGTCAACGCTGCTCGGCTATCCCGTCGATGCCAAGGGTAACGTGACGGCGAGTGGTGCCGATGGCCTGGTGCCGATCAACCTGCCGCAAACGAGCGGAACCCCGGCACCGACCGGCAATGTCGCGCTGAAGGTCAACCTCTACGCGGCCGCCTCGGTCCCGACGACCACCTTCGATCCGGCCAACGCGTCCAGCTACAACAGTTCGACGACGTCGACGATCTATGACTCGTCGGGCAAAGCGAGCACGTTGACCAATTACTATGTCCACACCGGCACCGACGCGTGGACCGTCCACAGCTTTGTCGGCGACAAGGAACTCAGTGTTGGCGGCTCGACGACCGGCACCCCGGTCACCTTCGACGCAAGCGGCAAGATCACCGCGCCGACCACGCCGGTGTCCTATGATGCTTTCACGCCGACCACGGGCGGCGTTTCGCAAACGCTGAAGTTCGATCTCTCCGGATCGACCCAGAATTCCACCGCTTTCTCGGTCAATGCGCGCAGCTCCGACGGTTCGTCGGTCGGCGATCTGTCCGGCGTTACCGTCAATTCCGAGGGCATGGTCACCGCGACCTATTCCAATGGCGATACCACCGCGCTCGGCAAGGTTGCGCTCGCCAACTTCTCCAACCCCGCCGGCCTGCGCCAGGATGGCGACAGCTATTGGTCGGCCAGCGGTGTGTCCGGCCAGGCGTCGCTTGGCTCGGCGAAGGAAAACGGGTTCGGCTCGCTGCTCTCGGGCACGCTCGAAGGGTCGAACGTCGATATCACCGAGGAACTGGTCGCCCTGATCGCGGCGCAGCGCAATTTCCAGGCGAACTCCAAGGCGCTCGATACCAGCAACCAGATCACGCAGACGATCGTCAACCTGCGCGCCTGACAGGAGCCTAATCGGAGCATAGCATGGACAAGCTGGTCTATACGGCGGCCTCGGGCCTCAAGGCGCATCTCGCGTCGCAGGCGGCGATCGCCAACAATATGGCGAACGCGTCCACGACCGGCTTTCGCGCCGATCGCGTCGTGTTCGACCGGCTGTCGCTGCAAGGCTCCGATTTCGACACCCGCACCCCCGGCCTCGGCCGAAGTGGTCGACGCCGATCGCAAGCCCGGCGCGATCCAGCAGACCGGGCGGTCGCTCGACATTGCGATCACCGGCGAAAGCTGGCTCGCGGTGCAAGCGACCGACGGGAGCGAAGCCTATACCCGCCGCGGCGATTTGCAGGTCGCGCTTCGGGCGTGCTGCAGACCGGCGACGGGTTCCCGGTGATCGGGTCGGGGGGCCCGATCACCGTCCCGCCCGCGCAGAGCATTTCGATCTCCGAGGACGGCAAGCTGTCGATCGTCCCGCTGGGCGGCGACGCCCGCAACCCGCAAGTGATCGACACGCTGAAGCTCGCCAGCCCGAAGGGGTCGGAGACGGTGAAGGGCACCGACAATTTGCTGCACGTCAAGGGTGGCGGCGTGCTGCCGAGCGACCTTGACGCCAAGCTCGAGACCGGTGCGCTCGAGGGGTCCAACGTCAACATGACGCAAGCGCTGGTCGATATGATCGAGAATCAGCGCAGCTACGAAGTCCAGGCCAATTTGATGAAATCGGCCAAGGACATGGATGAAAGCGCCGCATCTGTGATGCGGCTGCCGTCTTGAAGGGAATAGACCATGGGTAGTGCAGCCATGCAAATCGCGCGGACTGGGATCGATGCCCAGGACATGCGCATGCGCGTCATCTCGAACAACCTCGCGAACGTCAACACGACCGCGTACAAGAAGGATCGCGCGGCGTTCGAGACGCTGGCGTACCAGACCGTTACCGCGCCGGGCGCACCGAGCACCGCCGAATCCAAATATGCCACCGGCCTGAACCTCGGCACCGGCGTGCGGGTGCAGGGAACCGCGCGGATCGACACGCAAGGGTCGTTTCAGCAGACCAATGGCAGCCTCGATCTCGCGCTCGACGGCGACGGCTATTTCCAGGTGCAGATGCCCGGCGGCACGCTCGGCTACACCCGCGCCGGCAATTTCTCGCGTTCGCCCGAAGGCCTGCTCGTCACCAGCGAGGGCTATCAAGTGCAGCCCGGCATCACCATCCCCGAAAATGCCAGCGGCATCACCATCGGCACCGATGGCACCGTCTCGGCGATCGTGTCGGGGCAGACCGGCTCGACCCAGCTCGGCCAGATCCAGGTGGCCAGCTTCCCCAATGCGGGGGGGCTGCTCAACAAGGGCGACAATTACCTGGTCGAAACCTCGGCCAGTGGTGCCGCCAATCTCGGCGTGGCCGGGCAGGATGGGCGCGGCAACATCCGCCAGGGGCAGCTCGAAGGCTCCAACGTCAACGTCGTGGAGGAGCTGGTCGACATGATCGAGACGCAGCGCGCCTATGAGGTCAATTCAAAAATGATCTCGGCCACCGACGAAATGCTCAAATATGTTAACCAAAATATCTGATGGTTAATCCGATGAAACCATCCGCCCTCCGAATCGGCCTGATCGTCGCCGCCCTGCTGGCCCCCAGCGCCGCCAACGCGAATCTGTTCGGCAAGAAGAAGCCGCCGGTCGATTTCTCGGCGGCCTTCCCGCCGCCGCCGCCCGCCGCCCCACCGGCCGCGACCGGGTCGATCTTCCAGGTCTCGCAAGGCTATGCCGCATTGTACGAAGGCACGCGCGCCCGCCGCGTCGGCGATCCGCTGACGATCGTGCTGGTCGAGCGCACCGCCGCCTCCAAATCGGCGAGTTCCAAACTCGATTCGAGCGGCGGCCTCGGCATCACGCCGCCGACCACCGGTGCCCTGTCGCTGTTCAAGGGCACCGACGCGAGCGCAAGCGGCACGCGCAGCTTCACCGGCCAGGGCGCGACCGACCAGTCGAACACGCTGTCGGGCGAAGTCAGCGTCACCGTCAGCCAGGTTTTCCCCAACGGCACGATGCTGGTCCAGGGCCAAAAGCGCGTCACGCTCAATCGCGGCGATGAATTCGTGCAGATCAAGGGCCTGATCCGCGTCGCCGACATCGACGCCGACAACCGCGTTTTGTCCACGCGCGTGGCCGATGCGCAGATCGCCTATACCGGCAAGGGCGATGTCGCACGTGCCAGCCGCCAGGGCTGGCTCAGCCGGTTCTTCTCCGTCGTTAGCCCCTTCTGAGGATTGCCCGGATGCGTCGCTTCCTGATCGCCTTGCTCGTCGCGCTGACCGTGGCGACGCCCGCTTATGCCGACCGGATCAAGGATCTCGGCGGCTTCCAGGGCATCCGGTCGAACCAGCTGACGGGTTATGGCATCGTCGTGGGGCTGCCCGGCACGGGCGACGACAATCTCGAATATACCATCCAGTCGATGAAGGCGGTCGCCTCGCGCTTCGGCCTGCAACTCCCCTCGAACGTCAACCCCGGCCTGAAGAACGCCGCCGTAGTGCTGATCACCGCCGATTTGCCCCCCCTTCGCCAAGCCGGGCCAGAAGCTCGACATCACCGTCGCCTCGATGGGCAAGGCCAAGTCGCTGCGCGGCGGCGCTCTGATCCTGACGCCGCTGCTCGGTGCCGATGGCCAGATCTATGCGATGGCGCAGGGCAACCTGGCGGTCGGCGGCCTGGGCGCTGAGGGCAAGGACGGATCGCAAATCGTCGTCAACATCCCCTCGGCCGGCCGCATTCCCGAAGGCGCGACGGTCGAGCGTACAGTGCAGACGGGGTTCGAAACCACGCCGGTGCTGACCTACAACCTCACCCGCGCCGATTTCACCACCGCGCAGAATGTCGCCGCCGCGATCAATTCGCGGTTAGGGGCGGGCAGCGCGCAAGCGGTCGATGCTGTGTCGGTATCGGTACGCGCGCCGATCGGTGGCGATGTGCGGGCGACGCTGATGAGCGAGATCGAAAATCTCGACGTTGTCTCGGCTGAACCCTCGGCCAAGGTGATCGTCAATGCGCGCACCGGCACGGTTGTGATCAACTCCACCGTGCGCGTCGGCAGCGCCGCCGTCACCCATGGCAAGCTGACCGTCCGCATCGACGAAACCGAAAAGGCGAGCCAGCCCGCCCCGTTCAGCCAGGGCCAGACCACCAAGGAACAGAAGTCCGCAGTTGCGGTCGATGAGGAAAAGCACCCGATGTTCCTGATCGAGCCCGGCCCCAAGCTCTCCGACGTGGTCAAGGCGGTCAATGCGATCGGGGCGTCGCCCGCCGATCTGGTCGCGATCCTGGAAGCGTTGAAGGAAGCCGGTGCGCTCAAGGCGGAGCTGATCATCTTGTGAGCGAGATTCCTGCCATCACGCCGGTCGCGGCACCCGCCATTTCGGCTGGCGTCGGAGTCGACACCAGCCGCCTGCAAAGCCGCGCCAATCTGGAAGCCGCAGGCAAGAAGTTCGAAGCCGTCTTCACCAACATGATGGTAAAGGCGATGCATTCGACGCATCTCGCCGAGGACACGCTGTTCGGATCGAAGGGCATGGACACCTTCAAGGACATGCAAAGCACGCAACTCGCGCAGAGCATGGCCGAGCATGCGCCGCTCGGCATCGGCAAGGCGATGACCGATTTCCTCGCGAAATCGCAAAAGGGATTGCAGGCCGATCCCCCGGGTGATCAGCCGTGAGTGATCTGCTCGGCATCGGTGCGAGTGGCGTGCGCGCGTATCAGACCGCGCTGACCACCGTCTCCGAGAACATCTCCAACGCGAGTACGCCCGGCTATGCCAAGCGCACGACCGATTTGCGCGAGATCGCCCCGGCCAACAGCCTGACCGCCAACAATGCGACGACCACCGGGCAGGGCGTTTCGGTCGCCGGGGTCACGCGCGCGGCGGATTCGCTGCGCGCGGCCGATGTGCGCAATGCAAGCGCGGACCTCGCGCGGAGCGAAACCGGCATTGCCTGGCTCGACCGGATCGAAACCGCGCTCACCGGCAACCAATTGGGCGACCGCCTGACCGGGTTCTTCAATGCCGCCAAGGCCGTCGCCGCCGACCCGACCTCGACCACACCGCGCAGCGCGCTGCTCGAACAGGCCAGCTCGGTCGCCAACAGCTTCACCGCAACCGGCAAGGCGCTCAACAATCTCGATGCCGATGTGGATGCCACGGCCGACAATGCCGTTGCCACGCTCAACACGCTGGGCGCGTCGCTCGCCAAGGTGAATGAGGGGCTCGGCCGCGTCACGCCGGGGTCGAACGGTGCCGCCCAATTGGCCGATCAGCGCGATGCCATCCTGGATCAGATCAGCGCCATCTCCGATATCACGGTGACAACCGATTCGGTCGGGCGCGCAACGGTCAAACTCGGCAATGCCGGTGGGCCGACCTTCGTCGAAGCCAATCAGGCCGCCAACGTCACGTTCGCGCGCGGCACCGATGGCACGGTGTCCTTTGCGCTCCATACGCAGCAAGCGGTTTCGACCGTCACGCCCAATGGCGGCGCGCTCGCCGGTGTCATCGATGGCGCGGCCCGCATCGCGGACGCGCGCACCAAGCTCAACACCATCGCCACCGCCTTTACCGATGGCGTCAACGCCGTGCAGGCGCAGGGCAACGACCTCGACGGCAAAAGCGGGGCTGCGTTGTTCTCGGTCGGCACCACGCCGACCGACATTTCGCTGTCGCTGACCGATCCGCGCGGTGTCGCCGCCGCTGGGGCGGGTAAGGGCGTGCGCGATAACAGCAATCTCGCCAATCTCGATACGCTGCGCACGAGCGGCGCGTTCGAAGCCAACACGACCGCGTTGATTTCCAGCAACGCATCGACGCTGGCCAATCGCAAGCAAGTCGCCGATGCGCAAAGTGCCATTCGCGACAATGCGGTCGCCGCGCGCGATGCCGTGTCGGGTGTCAATCTCGACAGCGAAGCAGTCGACCTGCTGCGCTTTCAGCAGGCCTATCAAGCATCGAGCCGGGTGATCCAGGTCGCGCGCGACACGCTGCAGTCGATTCTCGATATCCACTAGAGGCCGCCATGCAAATCGGGACCAGCCAATTCTACGCCACCGGCGCATCGCAGCTCGGCAAGCTGTCGGCGCAGGCGGACACGCTCAACACCCAGATCGCGACGGGCAAGAAGATCACCGCGCCCTCGCAGGACGTGGTCGCCTATAATCGCCTCAGCGCGATCAAACAGGCCAATGCCGACAACACCGCTTATGCCAGCAATATCAGCCTCGCAAAATCGTTGCTGCAGCAATCCGACACGACGCTCACCGCCGTCACCTCGCAGCTCCAGCGTGCCGCCGAACTGACCACCCAGGCCGCCAACGGCACGCTGAACGACGCCAATCGCAAGGCGATCGCGACCGAGCTGCAAAGCATCCGCGACGATCTGGTGAACTTGGCGGGAACGACCGATGCGCGCGGCCAGCCGCTGTTCGCGGCGGCGACGGGCAAGGGCGCGGTCACGCAGGCCGCCGACGGGACCGTCACGTTCGACGGAACCGGTGAAGTCCCCGCGATTCCCGTTGCGACGGCACCGACGTCCGCGCGACCGACAGCGCGCAGCGCGTGTTTGGCGGGATCTCCGACGGCAAGGGCGGCACCACCGATATTTTCGCGGTGTTGTCGACCTACATTTCGGCGCTCAACGCCGGTGGCACGGCAACCGCCACTGCCGCATCGGGCACCGCCGCCACCGCGATCCAGTCGGCGCTCAACCAGGTATCGGACGTGCAGGGTTCGGTCGGTGCGCGCGCCGCCCGCCTCGATATCGTCTCGTCCCAGGCGACCGACGCCGCGGGCGCGCGCGAAGTGGACCGCACCGCGCTTGAGGATACCGATATTTCCACAGCGATCGTCGATCTGCAAAAGACGATGACGATCCTGCAGGCAACGCAGGCGAGCTTCACCAAGCTCGGCCAGCTTTCTCTGTTCGACTATCTGAAATGACCGCGCGCACAGCGCGCCCGAACAAAAATACCCTGCGTGGTTAACCGATTGGCGACGTATCCGCGCTAACCCTCAGAAATACCGCACGCCTTCTGTAGGGCGGGCCAAAAAGGGGCACCCCGCGACTCATGTTTCCCGTCATCGGCCTTGTCGTCCTTCTCGTGATGATCTTCGGCGGCTTCGCGATCACCGGCGGGGCGCTCGGCCCGGTGATGGAAGCGATTCCCCACGAAATGCTGATCATTGGCGGTGCTGCGGTCGGCGCGCTGATCATCGGCAATTCGATGAAGGAGCTGAAGGCGCTGGGCGGCGGCCTGATGAAGGTGTTCAAGGGCCCAAAATATAAGAAGCAGGATTATCTCGACGTCATCTTCCTGGTGTCGAAGCTGATGAAGATGCTGCGTACCGAAGGGCCGATCGCACTCGAACCGCATGTCGAGGATCCGCAATCCTCCGCCGTCTTCGCCGAATATCCGCGCCTGCTCGCCGACCACACGCTGGTCAACCTGATCGCCGACACATTGCGGCTGGTGGTGGTGTCGTCGGGCACGCTCGACGTCCATGCGGTCGAGGACGTGATGGACAATATGATCAAGACGCATCACCACGAAGTCGAAGGCCCGCAAGGGACCATCGCGACGCTGGCGGATGCGCTGCCCGCACTCGGCATCGTCGCGGCGGTGCTCGGCGTGGTCAAGACGATGGGCTCGATCGACAAGCCGCCCGCGATCCTGGGCGCGATGATCGGGTCGGCGCTGGTCGGCACCTTCATGGGCGTGCTGCTGGCGTACGGCATCGTCGCCCCGCTCGCCAACCGGCTGAAGCAGGTCATCGAGGCCGACGCCGCGATCTATCACGTCGTCAAGCAGATCATCATCGCCTCGCTCCACGGCCACCCGCAGCCGCTCGTCATCGAAGCCGCCCGCTCGGGCATCGCGCACTCGAACCAACCCGCTTCGCCGAGGTGTTCGACGGTCTGCGGGGGCGGTAAGCGTGGTCTGGTCCACGCCTTCGCGTGAAAATTCTTTGGCCGGTGTCCGCTAATGGCCACCGCGCGCGCGCCGCACGGCACCAACCTGCCGCCCAAGATCATCTACAAGAAGGTCTATATCGAAGGGCATGGCGGCCATCACGGCGGCGCGTGGAAGGTCGCTTATGCCGATTTCGTCACCGCGATGATGGCGTTCTTCCTGCTGATGTGGCTGCTGGGTGCAACCAACGAAAAGCAGCGCAAGGCGCTCGCCGACTATTTCTCGCCCACTCTGGTGCAACTGAAGGAAAACAGCGCGGGCTCGATGGGCCTGTTCGGCGGATCTTCGATCACCGACCAGGACAATTACCAGCATAAGGCATCGCAGACCGGCACGCGCTCGATGACGGTGCCGGCCGACGCCGTCGGCGGCGCACAGGTCGGCACCGGGCAAAAGGGCACGCTCAAGGATCGCGCAGCGCTATCCGCCGAGGATCGCAAGAATTTCGAGACGATGAAGCGCCAGATGGCGCGCGCAATGGCGGCAACGCCCAATCTCGCCAAGCTGTCCAACCATGTCCGCTTCGTCCAGACGCGCGACGGCTTGCGGATCGATCTGCTCGACGATGCCGACTATTCGATGTTCGACCTGGGCACGACCCAGCTTGAACCGCGCGCCTCGGCGCTGATCGGCCTTGTCGCCCAAACGATCAAGGACACCGAGAACCCGATCATGATCCGCGGCCATACCGACAGCCTGGGCTATGGCGACCCGCTGGCGATGAACAACTGGATGCTGTCGAGCGCGCGCGCCGAGGCAACGCGGCGTCGGCTGGCCGCAGGCGGCATTGGCGAAACGCGCTTCAATCGCATCGAAGGCGTCGCCGACCGCGAACCGATCATCAAGGGCAACCCCACCGATCCGCGCAATCGCCGAGTCGCGATTACCTTGCTGTACCGCGCGACCAGCTTCGGTCAGTGACCGTCGGACCAAACCCGATCCAGAATCTCGTCAAATGGGGCGTGCAGGCCGCGCTCGGCGTGTTTCTTCTCTATGGGTTGACCGCGCTGCCCGATTTCGACGGCCGCTGGGGCGTTTCGCTCGCCAGTATCGTGGTGGCCTTGGGCTGGATCGCCCTGGCAGGATTCGGCTTTCGCCTGTTGCGCGATCCGCCCGCGCCGCTGCCGGTCGCGGCATTGGCGACCGTCCTGATCGTGGTGCGCGTCGCTTTCGCGCTGTTCGCGGTGGGGCGAACCTCGACGGGCGACCCCAATAGCTACCTCAATTTGGCCAAGGGTCTGCTTGCGGGCCAGGGCCTGGTCATCCACGAGCCATATTTCGGCAGTGCCTGGCGCGCGCTGTTCCCGCCACTCTATCCGCTCCTTCTGGCGGGCTGGGGCGCGCTTGCCGGATTTACCACGCCGTCGGTGCTGGCGCTCGGAACACTGATCGATGGCACTGCGGCGTGGTTGATCGTCTTATTGGGCCGCCGCCTCGGCCGCGCAGTCGCGGGACGACGCGCAGCGTGGCTTTATCTGATGTGGCCGTCCGTGCTGTTTTCGGCACCGCTCGCACAAAAGGAGGGGCTGTGCGGGCTGCTGATCCTGGCGCTGGCACTGGCCTGGATCGACCGTCGACCCGGCTGGCGCGGCGCGCTCGCGCTGGGGCTGCGGCCGGGCTGCTCGCTTTGAGCCA
>NZ_JSBN01000040.1 GCF_000797515.1 Sphingomonas sp. Ant H11 | reverse complement strand
CACGTCAAGACGGCAGCGACGAAGCAGCCGTCGATCCTTGGGAAGCGCGTCACACCCCACGTGCTTCGTCATTCTTGCGCGATGCACACGCTCGCGGCGACGGGGGACATTCGCAAGGTCGCATTATGGCTCGGCCACGCCAGTATCCAGAGCACCGAGACCTACTTGCGCGCCGATCCCGAAGAGAAGCTGCAGATTCTCGCAGCCCACGGTGCCCCTGCGATCAAGCCGGGGCGCTTCAAGCCGCCTTCCGACGCCTTGATCACAATGCTCACCGACGTTCGAAGGCGGGCCTGACCCGTCTTCGAACACTCCCTCTAACCCGCATATTATCTGGAGTGAAATCATGGAAAACCGAAGGAAACCTGCGTCTCTCGCCGCCACGCTCGACATAAACTGCGACTGCAAAGAATATGTGTAATGTGGAGCTCCACATTACACGGCTTCGCGGGGCGTGATGTCGACGCGAATGTCATTCCACTCCTCGGTCGGAACTTCGGCCAAGCGCCGTTCCATCAGCGCCTCGCCGGTCGAGACGATCTGGATGACCGCGGAATGCCCGGCCTCCAGGTCCGCCGCGATCGAGCGGATCAACGTCGGCGTCTTCATCGATGTTAGCAGATGACCGAAGAAACGCTGCTTGGCGCTTTCGAAGGCGGAGCGCGCGGCGGATTTGGCCTGGCGGTTCAACGTCCCGGTCGAGCCGGTGATGTTGGCCGCCTGCATGGCCGCATCGAGATGGTTGTGGATGATGGCGAAGGCGCCGGCATAAGCATCGTAGATGCGCCGCTGCTCGGCGGTCAGCTCGTGCTCGACCAGCTCATATTCGACGCCGTCGAACGACAGCGATCGGGCGGTGTAGAGGCCGAGCGCGCGAAGGTCGCGGGCAAGCACCTCCATCGCCGCGACGCCGCCGGCCTCGATCGCCTCGACAAACTCGGCGCGGGTCGAGAAGGGAAAATCGTCGCCACCCCACAGACCGAGGCGCTGCGCGTAGGCAAGGTTCTGGACCGTGGTGGCGCCGGTGGCGGAGACATAGACGACGCGGGCATTGGGCAAGGCGTGCTGCAGGCGAAGCCCCGCGCGCCCTTGCTGCGAGGGCGTGACATCGCCCCGTTCTCCCTTGCCGCCGCCAGCGTTCTGCATCGCGTGCGCCTCGTCGAAAATGATCACTCCGTCGAAATCGGAGCCCAACCATTCGACGATCTGCTTGACCCGCGAAACCTTCTCGCCGCGGTCGTCGGAACGCAGCGTGGCATAGGTTGTAAATAGGACGCCTTCCGGCAGAGCGATCGGCTTGCCCCGCGGGAAGCGCGAGAGCGGCGTGACCAGCAGGCGCTCCATGCCGAGTGCGGACCAGTCGCGCTGCGCATCCTCAATCAGCTTGTCGGATTTGGAGATCCAGACCGCCTTGCGCCGGCCCTGCATCCAGTTGTCGAGCACGATGCTGGCCGACTCGCGCCCCTTTCCGACGCCGGTGCCGTCGCCGATGAAGAAGCCGCGGCGGAAGCGGACGACGCCGTTTGCATCATCGGCGGCGGCCGCCACGACATCGAAAGTGTCGTCGATGGTCCAGGAACCTGCGAGAAAATCGGAATGGGCTTCGCCCGCGAAGATCAGGGTTTCGAGCTGGGAGTCTGAGAGCGAGTCCATGATGGTCGCTGGCAGCGTCGGCCGATAGCTCGGCTTGGGCGGGGCGACCGAGGCCATGGCGGCGGATTGCACGAGCTTGGTGGGATGGGCCTGAGAGCCGGGAATACGGATCGTCTGCAATCCGTATTGCTCGTAGATCGCGTCGCTGAGGCGGGCGCCCTCGGCCGGGGTCCAGTCGACGGTCTCATAGGCGAGCGGCACGCCCTCGGGATCGGCGAGGCCCACGCGGGTCGCCGATGTCGCCGCGGTGCGCGCGAGATAGCCGCGAACGGTGCGCGGCGTGGCGCCGGTCGGCATGACCTGAACAGCAGGCGCGACAGCCAGGCGCGGCGGCACATGCTCGGCGATCCACGTCATCAGCGTGGCGATGTCGGGAGCGGTGCCGGGGGACGCCGGAAATGCGGATGGCTCGTCGGCCGGGATCTTGTCGATCACGGTCAGCCGGGTTTCGACGGTCGTGCCGTGCTTGGCATAGACTGAGCCATGGACGGCGGCGGTGAACACGACGCGGCCCCTCTCCTGCAGGCGGACGAAGGCGTCGCGCCAGGCCGGTATGTCGGGGCCGAAATTCGCGCCGGTGATCGCGACCAGGCGCCCGCCATCGGCGAGCCGCGCGAGCGCGGATGCGAGATGGCGATAGGCTGCGTCGGCGACACGCCCCTCGACATTGGCGAGGACCGAGAATGGCGGGTTCATCACCACGATTGTTGGGACGGTCGCCGGGTCGAGATGATCGTCGATCTGGGCTGCGTCGAAGCGGGTCACGGGAATGGCCGGAAAGAGGGAGGAGATGAGTGCGGCCCGGGTTTCGGCGAGTTCGTTGAGGACAAGCGTGCCGCCGGCGATCTCGGCGAGGATGGCGAGCAGGCCGGTGCCGGCCGATGGTTCGAGCACGCGATCGGCGGGTGTGATGGCGGCCGCAGTGATCGCGGCCAGGCCGAGCGGGATCGGCGTCGAGAATTGCTGGAAGGCCTGCGCCTCCTCGGAGCGGCGCGTGTGGGTGGGCAGAAGTCCCGCGATCTTGCCGAACAGAGGAACCGCCGCAGCCGGAGACCCGGCTTTGCGCAAAAGCGCCTTTCCGTATTTGCGGAGCATGAGGACGGTTGCGGCTTCGCAGGCGTCATAGGCGTCCTTCCAGTCCCAGGCGCCGGCAGTATCGGACGCGCCGAAGGCGGTCTCCATGGCGGTGCGCAAGACCGCGGCGTCGATGCGCTCGCCGCGCTCGATGTGAGGAAGGAGGAGAAGTGCCGCGGCATGGATGGCGGCAGCGTCGGTCGGCTGATCGGCGGCGGTCGGCAGCGCCGCCGCAAGGGTGTGAGCATTCATGGGAGACGTCCTCGGGAGAGCGGAGCGGGAAAGCCCGCCGGCGCTCTCTCTCGGACCGGACGGGCTCAAACCCGTCCCGGCCTTCCTCTCGCTCTCAAGGGGCGCGGCCCGGCCGCGCCATCAAGCGACAGACAATGGTCTCGATGATGTCAGGCACCATCGCCGCCATCGATCACCTCGGCGAGCCAACCGTTGGTATAGATCCACGCCACAGTTTCGCCGGTCGCGAGATCGAGGACATGCGCGCCGCCACCGAAGCCATCGAGACGCGGCCGGGAGCAGGTGTTGGCGTACTGAAAGCCCCATCGGCCGGTGAGGTGGAATTCGGCGGCGCAGCGTATGACGAACTGGATCAGCCGTTCGGGATCGCCGGTGACATCGTCGCGCATCCAGAGTTTGGAGCCGCCATGCTCGGGCTGGATGGACAGGAGGAAGCCATCGGACGGCGGTTCCTCGGATGCTCCGTCCTCGGACAGTTGGTTGTAGAGATCGAGCGCGCGGGCTGCGGTCTCGGGCGTGCCGACATCGAGCAGGCATGAGAAATGGGTGAAATAGTCGGCCATGAGGCCACTCCCGGAGAGCAGGGAACGGGAGAGCCGGCAGGCGCTCTCTCCTCCATGTCCGGCTCGCCACGTCCGGGCCAAACTCTCCCTCTCGATCGGCGCGCATGAAAAAAAGCCCGACGCCCCCGAAGGGACGCCGGGCTCGTCAAGTCAGATGAGGACCGCCGTCACTCCGCGGCGGCGAGGTGCCGTTCCTCCTCATCATCGGTGTTGGTCTCCTCGTCATCGCCGTCGAGGAAGTCCGGCAACGCCTCGTCGCCCTCGCCAGAGTCCGCCTCGGTGCTTTCGGCATCGGCGCCGGAATTGCGCAGCGGTTCGGGCAGCCAGCCCGTCTCGGCGAGGAGACGTTCGGCTTCGGTCGCCATGTCGCCCTTCTTCAGATGTGCGATGAGTTGGGCGGCGCGCTCGCCGGCGCCTTCACGCACCGCTTCGAGGATGCGGGGCTTGGTGACGCGGCCGAGATAGTTGGCGACGGTCGGCCGCCACCCGGCTTCGGCCATGTCGAGCCCGACCGCCAGCGACAGGCGATCGGCTTCGGCGATGCGCTGTTCGACACTATGCGCCGAGACACGGCCACCGTAGCGATCGGCCCGCTCATAAAGCGCATTGACGCCGAACGAAGCGCAATGGGCGAAGAGTTCGGCCTGTTCGGGGCCAGTCAGTGCGGCCAGCCCATCCCAGAGATCAGCGACTTTGGCCGGGAGCCGTTTGCGCCAGCTATCGTGCCGGGCCTCGATCGCCTTGGCATAGACGCTGTCACGAAGCCCTTCGGGCTGCGAATGGAAGGTCGTGCCCCGCACGCTGACCTCCATCGCGAAGCCGTACTGGCTGCCGCCGTAGAACACGTCCTGGCAGAACTTGTGCAGGACGGCGACGAAGGCGACCGAGGGATCGGTGGCGAGCTTGTCGCGGAGCGCGAGGGTGCGATCGGCGGTCAGCTCCGTGATCAGTCGATCGGGGAGCGGCTTGATCGTGTCGTCCTCGTCCTCCTCCTCGGGCTCGGCAGGTTTGCCGCAGATGGTGATGACCGCGCGCTGGACCGAAGGCGACGCCGGATAGTCAGCGTCATCGTCGCCGCCATCCTGCTCTTCACCCTCGCCATCGCCCGCCTGGTTGGCGATCTCGTCCTCGGGTCGGACATAGCCGCGGTCGATCGACAGCGTGCCGTCGGCGTCCAGGCTGACGAAGACCCCGGCGATCGCGATGTCGGCGGGTTCGTAGTGGACCGGCCGCTCGTCGAAGCTGGCGAGCGCGGTTTCGATTTCGCCAAGGCGCTGATCGATCTCGTCCGGCAACTCGTCGGCGTTCTCATATTCGGCCTCCAGCTTGGCGCACTCGGCGTTGAGCGCCTCGATGGTCGCCTGTTCGTCAGCCGTCAGGTCGAGCGGCGTGCCCACGATCTCGCGCAGGCCGTGGGTGGCGCCATAGGGGAAGCTCATCGCCACCTCGATCCATTTCCAGCCTTCGCCGGCGATCGCTTCGGCGGAGGCTTTCAGCTTGTCGGCGACCAGGCGATCGAGCAGCGCAGGATCCTGCAGCCAGCCGCCGTCGTCATCCTGGAAGAGATCGCGCAGCACGCAGCCGCCGTTGGTTTCATAGGCATCGATGCCGACGAATACGGCCCGCTTGTCGGATGCGCGGACGGCGGTCTCGGTCAGCATGCGCCGGATCTGGTAGGGTTCCCTCTGCCAGCTATTGCGAACCGACTCCCAGACCTGCTCCTGACGCGCATGATCGTTGGTGACGGTGAAGGCCATGAGCTGTTCGAGCGTGATGCCGTCCTCGGCATAGATATCGAGCAATGACGGCGAGACGGCCGCGAGGCGAAGCCGCTGCTTCACGACCTGGACGGACGCGAAGAATGCAGCCGCAATCGCCTCCTCGGTCATGCCCTTCTCGCGCATCGCCTGGAACGCGCGGAACTGGTCGAGAGGATGCAGCGGGGCGCGTTCGATATTCTCGGCCAGCGACACCTCGTCGACGAGGATGTCGGCATTGCGTCCGACACCACGCACGGCACCTTGGAGGTCTTGGTGAGGCGCTTCTGCTTGACGAGGAGCTGCAGCGCGCGGAAGCGACGCCCGCCCGCCGGCACTTCGTACATGCCGGTTTCCTGGCCGTCGGCATCGAGCACCGGCCGGACGTGGAGGGACTGGATGAGACCGCGCCGGGTGATCGACTCGGCCAGCTCGTCGATCGAGACGCCAGCCTTGACGCGGCGGACGTTCGACTGGCTCAGCACCAGCTTGTTGAAGGGGATGTCCTGCGCCGACGACAGGGTGATCTTCTGAATGGCAGTTGCCATGAGACTTACTCCGCGACGGGCGCCGAAAGCCTCTCTCTCGACCCTAAACCCGTCACGAAGCGAAGCACCGCCCTCTCACTCTAGGAGGGCAGCGACACCATCAAACGCCATCGGTAAGGTCACTGCCAGAACCGGCGATGATCCCGCGCCAGTCCTTCGTATTCGCCCATGACGGCTTGATGCCGCCCTAGAAATTCGAGCGCGGTTCGATGCCGAGGAAGCGGATCATGTTGTCGGGCGCGACGAAGTTGACACCCGAACCCAAGCTGCGGTCGCCTGTTGCGACGAGGCGGCGGAAAATCGCTACCTTGTCAGGATGCATGGGGGCGCCGCCCCACACAGCGTCCTGTACATATCGCGCGATGAAACCGGCGAGGACGTCGGCGACCTGAATGCCGATAGAATCGTGCGATCGCTGGAATTGCAGGTCGCCGCCTGCGAGAATTCGAAGTCGGCCGTCTGCAGGGGCAATTTCACGCCAAGCTGCGCCAGGTCCTCTGCGAGCTTCTTGTTGTGCAGAAGAATGTCTCCGAACTGCAATTGCTCGTCGTGGAACAGCGTCACGCCGGAAACCTGCTTTCGCGCGAAGCGATTGATCCGGGCGTAGATGTTGGTGAACGATGTCAGGTTCGGCAGAACCCAGAGCAGCTTCCCGGCGGGATTCTTGTCGGGAATCGGTAATGCCCGCTCGACGGCCTTGGCTTTCGGCAGCTTGCGGAAGTCCTTCAAGCTGTCGCGCGCAAAACGGATGATCCCCGCCGCCACGTCAGTAGGCGGAACTCCGCTTCCCTGCGCCCACCGAATTATTTGCTTGTAAAGTTCGCGTATTTCCGCGTGGTCTCTGCTTTGGCAACATGCGGCAAAGGCGTGAGCCAGCTCGGGAGGTGCATATAGCGCCATGTAGTTCGCCATAACGCCCTTCATCCAAAGGGCGCCAGGTTGAGTGTCGCATTCCCCCACATAGGGCACCACCATTCGCTCGATGATGTTCACGACAACGAAGAAGTGCTTGTCGACAAGCTCGATAAAGATTGGGGCGCGGCGCGTCTCAAGGAGGTCCAGAAGATCAAAGATGAAGCGCGGCTTGTCATAAGCCTGTTTTGATTTGAGCTCCGACGACTGGATGCGGTGCGCCTTTTTTAGTGCGCCCAATTTATCGGTGAAGTCCTGGTCGAGCGTGCAGCCGAATGCAGCCAAGGCGAACATGCGCTGTTCGACGAAGTAGGAGTCGATTTTGACCGTGCTCAGGTCGCCGGTATTGCCGCTTTCATCGATGTAATATTCCGCAGGCGCCTGCTCTAGCATTCTGTATCCAGTCGCTCGTTTGGCGATTGTGCTCCATGCCGCACCACTGAATAGGTGACCTGGATCTGGGCCACAAGACAGCCCGGAAACAGTATGGCTAGGGGACGCAAAGCCGGAGACACGGACAACCGCATCTCCGGCATTGCGGGGATCAGGCGGCGCGATCGAGCAGCTTCTTGGCCTTGCCTTCGAGCTCGAGCCGCGCGTCCTGGTGGGGCTTGTCGCGCGCGACGGCGGTGATGCCCTGGACGAAATCGAAGATGCTTTCTTTGCAGTCGCAGTTTATGTCGAGCGTGGCGGCGAGAGACGCAGGTTTCCTTCGGTTTTCCATGATTTCACTCCAGATAATATGCGGGTTAGAGGGAGTGTTCGAAGACGGGTCAGGCCCGCCTTCGAACGTCGGTGAGCATTTGTGATCAAGGCGTCGGAAGGCGGCTTGAAGCGCCCCGGCTTGATCGCAGGGGCACCGTGGGCTGCGAGAATCTGCAGCTTCTCTTCGGGATCGGCGCGCAAGTAGGTCTCGGTGCTCTGGATACTGGCGTGGCCGAGCCATAATGCGACCTTGCGAATGTCCCCCGTCGCCGCGAGCGTGTGCATCGCGCAAGAATGACGAAGCACGTGGGGTGTGACGCGCTTCCCAAGGATCGACGGCTGCTTCGTCGCTGCCGTCTTGACGTGCTCGGCCAATCGGAACGCAAATCCGTCGCGGGTCATCGGCTGCCCGTTGGCATTGAGGAAAATCTCGGTGACCTCAACTTGAGGCCGGATCGCAAGCCATGCGCGCAATGCGATCTGGGTCTCCTTCCACAGCGGCAGGACCGTTCACGTCGCCCTTTGCCCATGATGTGCATGGTGGACAGGGAGCGGTCCGGGAAATCGCCCAGTTGCAGCGTTACGAGTTCCGACACCCTCAGTCCGCCAGCATAGGTAAGATGCAGCATCGCGCGATCACGGGTGCCGAGGCGTGTCCGGGGGATCGGGTGTATCGAGCAAAGCCTTGATCTCGGCCCGGTCGAGGTAATCGATCAGCGCCTTGTCTGTCTTCTTGGTCGGGATTGCTCTGACACGGAGTGCCTGATCGAGGCAGGCTGGAATCCGGTACTCGATGTATCGGAAGAAGGATCGGATCGCGGCGAGCCTGCCATTGCGGGTCCGCACGCAGCTGCCGCGGCCGATCTCCACATGATCGAGGAAGGCCATGATCATGTCTGTGCCGAGATCCTCAACCTCGAGATCGGTCGGTCGGCGCTTCAGCCGATCGGCAGCGAACTGGACGAGGAGGACGAAGCAGTTGGCATAGGTCTTCACCGTGTGCGGGCTGACGGCGCGTTCGCGCGGCAGATGTTCCCGCAGATATGCCGAGAGATGGGGAGCAAGCGCCGTCATGCCGCTTCTCCTTGAAAAAAGTTGCTCGCTTGCAGCCGCAATGTCGCGCAGCAGCACTGGCGTGGCTTCGAGATACCAGTACGTGTTGGCGATCGACGCGTGCCCCAGGTAGACACTGAGACCGGCCATGTGGTGGGCAATGGCCTCCCTCTCACGCGGGCAGGACTCAAGCGAGCGAACAGCGAACGTATGTCGCAGATCGTGGAGTCGCATGCCTGCCGTACCGGTTGCTCCACGATATCCGAGAAGCCGGGCCAACCTGACGAACACGACGTGGGCGCGCACCTTGTGCGGCGCCCGCCCCCGGATAGTGACGAACAGGTCATTACACTTGGCCGGGTGCTTCGCGCGGATCGCAATGTAGGCTTCGAGTGCTTGGCGCGTCGATGGCTGCAAGGCGATCAGTCGCTGCTTGCCGAACTTGCCGTTGCGGACGACCAGCCCATCCTCGACCAGATCGTTGCACTGTAGCGCGAGAGCCTCGGAAATCCGGAGACCTGTCGCCGCGAGCAGGCCGAACAGGTAATGGTACGTGTATGGGCTAATCGTGCCATGGGGCGGAACGTTCAATGCCGCCGCCATGATCGCCCGCACCTGGTCCGCTTCGATTATGGTCGGAGTGGGACGTGGCCGCTTCCCCCGGCCGAAAACGCCGACAGGCGGGACTTCGTTGTCTGGGTCCTCGGCATGAGCGAAAAGGCTGAAGTTACGAGCAGCGTCGTACCTATGGCGAGCCACGTTTTGCGAGCTTGCCGTGTGGCACCAGTCGTAGATGCGCTGCACTCGGGTGTGCCGGTCACCGAAGCGTTCAGCGAAAGCGGCGTATTGGCGCAGCAGTCGTTCCTGTTCCGAGAACTTCCGCCCCAAGCTGCGATACAGCGAGACGTATCTGGCAATCTGCGTGCTCAGCATGACGGTTCTCCCGGCCATGGCTGCGCGATTTTCATGAGCATCGGCAGGTCGACCTTGGCGTAGATGGCGGTGGTCTCGGGCGAGCTGTGGCGCAGGATCGTTCCAACGGACTCCAGCCCTGCGCCCGCGCGCAGCAAGTTGGTGGCAAGCGAATGCCGGAAAAATGTGCGATCCGGTCGGCACGCCTTCGATCCCGCCGCGCTCATGCGTGCGTGCAACGATGCCGGCGATCTCCGCCGATGAGCGGAACGAACGGAACGGGGCTTGCGCGCGCACGAACAGATGCGGATCGGCGGTCTTGGGACGCGCCGTGGCAATGTAGTCCAGGATCGCGTCACCGACGTCCTGAGGCAATGGCAGGCGATCAGGCCGACGCGTCTTGCCCTTGACCGTCAGGTGGCCCGAGCGCCAGTCGATATCGTCGAGGTGCATATCCCGAATATCACCGGCACGCAGGCCAAGCCGGGCGAGCAGGAGAATGATGGCCTTGTCCCGAACTTCCACCGGGCGATCAGTCGGACATGCGCCGATGATCTGCTCGATCGTTGCCGGGTTAACGTGCCGGGGCAGCGTCGAAAGACGGTAGCGTTGCACTGATGGGATCGCGTGCAACAAAGCTGGACGGCAAATACCCTGCACGACCAGGAACCGAATATAGCTCCGTATTATCGTGACGAGCAGTGATGCCGAACCCGGCGTCTCCTTGCTTCGTTGTTGAAACGCCCGTCTGAGGACGGCTGCATCCCATTGTGAAGGCTCGCCGAGCATAGGCGCGAGCCGCCTGATATCGGCCCGGTAGCGCCGGATCGTCTCATCGGTCGCGCCGCGGTGTTGCTTGAGCCATGCCAGATATGCCGCCATGTGCGGGTCGTCATCCGACACCAGTTCGACTGAAGGGATGACACCGCGGTCGCGCAAGAACTCGACGAAGTGCCGAGCGCCTCGCCGCCGCCGCTTCGCGCCCGAGGCAACAAGCTTGCCTCGCTTGCGCCAGACCGGACATCGACAATCATGCGCGCCGTACTGGTCGATGATCGTGTCATCGATATCGGCCCATTGTCGTCGCGCAATGCGAAGCCAGGCCGCGAAATGCTCGGCCTCGGATCGATAGGACTGGGCCGGTCCTTGCGCGAGTTGCAAGCGATCGATCCCATCGAAATAGTCGGCGAGGTGCGTGGCAGATCGTCGATCCCGTCGTCGACACCGACGTAGCTTGATCCTCCAGGAAGCGGACGAAGCGCCTGACTCGCGCTGCAATGTCCGCCTTATAGACTGGCTGCTGCGCCGAATACCGGTGGCAACGGCACCGATGCTTCTCGAACCGCCGAACGGTCCGATCGTCGATCGTGCGGATCGCGATCCCATGCAGTTCCATCCAATGCAGGAAATGACGGGCCGCAGCGCCAAACAGAATCGCACTGCCTGACCTCTCGTCGAGCGACAGAGAGGAGAGGAATGCGGTGAGTAGAGCGTCGTGACTGGGCGGGTCTTCGACCCGGAGCCGGGCCGCTCGAAACGACAATAATGATCTTGATCGCATGTTGGTTCCTTCGACTTGTTCAGGTCGAGGGAACCGTAATTATCTGGAGTGAAATCATGGAAAACCGAAGGAAACCTGCGTCTCTCGCCGCCACGCTCGACATAAACTGCGACTGCAAAGAAGCCGTGTAATGTGGAGCTCCACATTAGACATATTCCGGCGGGCGGCCTTCCTCGGCCAGCACCGCGTCGATGATTTTGCCCGTCTCGGCTTTCGAGAAGCCGCGGCGGCGCAGGAATTCGGTGCGCTCTTCGTCCTTGTGCGCGACGATGCGTTCGCGCGCCGCCTTGATGCCGGTGATGAACGGCTGCGGTGAGGAGTCCGCGAAGCTGAGCAAGGCCGGCGCCGCCTCATGGGCGAAGCGCGAAGCGGCGTATTTGGAATGGCGGATGGAGATCTCCTCGAAATCTTCGACGCCGTCGGGTAGGGGCGAGGGTTCCCAAAGGGATGATCCTCTACCCCTCCCACGAAACCGGACGTGATGGTTTCCCATCATCCGGCTTCTACGCTTGCACCATGCGATCCAGTCGTTCCTGCAATCGCCCGGCATGATGCGCGACGTGGCAGTCGTGGCAAAGCACCGTGCGCTTGCGCGTCCGGGCCGCCTTGACGCGGGTCCACAAGGTGGTCCCAGCCATATCACTCATCTTACGGACGTGATGCACCTCCACCGGCACATCTTCCGTACCGCACGCCTGACATGCCCTTGCTCGCAAGCGGTCGACGATGTCGTTCCGTCCTGCGAAGTGGATATGTGCAAGCGTTTGGCGGTCGACGCGCGCGGATGCCGGGGTTGACCGAACATCCTTGAGGCGGAACATCGGCATGAAGCGCCGCTGGTGGCGGCCCTCATACCACAGGCCGAGGCTATCCCCATTCCGGAGCCTCTCTGCCGTCTTCCGAACCGAGCATTTGTGCTTCCGCGAGATGGTCTTCATGAAGCTCCACCACCAGAGGTGATGCAGCCGTCCGACTTCATCTTTCCAGAGCGTGCCGAGCTTATAATACTCGGCCAGCCCGCGCATCAGCGCATTATATCCGGTCAGGATCGCGACATCGGAGTTGTTGATCAGTTCGCAGCGTGCCTCGCCCCGGTTGGTATATATATTGCCGAGACGTTGCCGTTCTGCGAACCGGGCTAGCCTGTCCACCGGCACGTGAAGCTGCATACGATCTCCGGGCAAGCGCATGGTGACGGCACGGCCGCCCTTGATCATGCGCCTGGTTCGCCCATCGCCATATGTTTTCAGCTGATAGCCGAGGAACATGGCACCCTCGTCCGCCTTCCTGATCCCGCTCTTCTCCTCAGACACCTCGAGCTTCAGACCGTTGGCGAGGAACGTCCTCACCTCGGCCATGATGCCGCGGGCGTCTTCCTTGCTGCCGATCACGCCTATGACGAAGTCGTCGGCATAACGGCAGTAGCGGAGTCGGCGGTAGTTGGGGTCGAACGGGTCGAGAGCCGGCTCTTCGAGCCGTCGCCGCTCCCATTCCCTGATCTCTTCGACGAGCGCCGGGATTTCCTCCTCTTGGCCATTGGCCCGCCGCCGTTCGATCTTTCTGCGTCGGATCTGGATCTGCTTGGAGATTTCGAGATAGGCATCGCTGCGCCGTCTCGTCTGCCCCTTGTCGAACCGCGCTTTCACCTCCGCCATGAACCTATCGAGTTCATGGAGGTAGATGTTGGCGAGGACCGGCGAGATCACGCCGCCTTGCGGAGCGCCGCTGAACGTTCGGTGGAACGTCCAGTCTTCGAGGTAGCCAGCCTTGAGCATACGCCCGATCAACCGTATCAAACGCTCGTCATCGATGCGCCTGCGTAGAAGACCCAGCAGGATGTCATGGTCGATGTTGTCGTAATAGCCGACTATATCGACCTCGATCAGCCACTTCACGCCATGCCATGTACGCCTGATTTCAGTCAGGGCGCTGTGACATGACCGCCCCCGGCGGAAGCCATGCGATTGATCGGCAAAGACCGGCTCATAGACATGTTCGAGCAAAATCTTCACCGCCGCCTGCACCAGCTTGTCGTCGGCAGTAGGAATGCCCAACGGGCGTTTTCTTCCCATTGGGTTTGGGGATGTATTGCCTGCGGGCCGGAGAGAAGCGATACGAGCCGTCCAGCACGGCGGTCATGATCCGTTCCATCCTTTCGAGCGAGAAGCCGTCGAGGGTGTTGTCGGGATCGATGCCGGGCGTGAGCGCCCCCTTGTTGGGAGCGACCTGCCCATAGGCCCGTTCCCAAAGGAGCGGACAGCCGAGCAGCCGGAACAGACCGTTGATACGCTTTCCCTGGCGTGACAGGTCGATGATTGAGTCAAGTCTCTTCTCTACGGTGAGCGGTTGCATCAGCAGACCTCCGTTATGAAGTTGAAAGACCCAGCAAGCGCGCCGCCCTTCACCCGCGCAGAGGAGATTCCCCTTCCGGTTGCCCGGCCGGTTTCACTCATGCCCGTCCATCCGTGGATGGCTGTCCCGGTCATTACCCCGGGCGTTTGGCTAATATGGCGGCTCCGTCGCCTTACGGGACACCGGAGAGGTGCCCGCTTAGGCGATCCCATGTTTACACGATCAGTGAGATGCGACGTGGGTAGGTGGCCCGTTCGATCGTTGGCCTCTCGACGAGAGGTGGACCGTGCGACCAAGTTTAGGAGGACGCTATGGGGTAGTCCTCCCTTCGCACGGCATGACGCGTCAACCATTGCTGCGTCACGACCCGAATAAAGTTCCTGAATCTGGGCTTCACGCAATCCAGCATTCACCATGCACGTCTTGCCCTGACGTCCCGATAGCCTACAATGGTTTCGGCCCGGAGGACGCCTTGTCCCAACATGCTGTTGTCCCCCGCCGGTTTCCCGGTCGCAACCATTGCTGGTCGAGGTAAGTTGGGTGGGCATCAGGCTTTCCTTGGTTTCCTGAGAAGTCATCCTTCACTCAATTGATCGCGCCACCATGGCGCACCCACAAGTTGCGGTTCATGCACACCGCGCGTAGGTAAAAGGTAGCCATTCCCAACGTCTTCGAGCCAACTTCTGAGTTCCAGCAATAAAAACCGCGAAAGTAGAGATCGGGATCGCCATTGGGGAGTTTGCCGGCCTCGATCGGATGCGTGTCGTCAACGAGGAAGAGGAAGACGTCGCGATCGGACGCATAGAGCGTCGTCGTCTCCAGGCTGACATCGACATAGGGATTGTAGCGCATGCTCGACCAGTCGAGAACGCCCGGCACTTTCCAGCGCGTGTCGGATACGCCGTCCCCGGCGATTTTCATGACGGCGCCAACAAGCTCATGATCCCAGATGCGGCCATAATCGGGGCCGGTCACGGCGCGTAGTTCGGTGCGCCCATCTTCGGTCTGAAGCATTTTCACCTGTTCACCGCGGTGGGAGAGCAGGCCATGCTGGAGATTGATGCCGGCGAGCGCCGCCGGGAGCGTCCGCAGATAGGATGCCGGCGCGCCGACGAGGCTCGAGAGCTGGCCGAAGGACCAGTTGGTGGGTGCCACCGGCCGGTCATCGCCGGGGACGATGAGCGAAAGCCGTTCGGGATCTTCGCTGCGCGCTTCGACGCGAACGGACTTGCTCTCGACCACACGCGTCGTGGCGCGTTCCGCGCGGGAACGGACGCTGTCGTACAGCTCGGTCAGCGACAGGAACTTCTCGTCGTCAGGCCGCGAGAACCATTCGGAAGACACGCGCCCGACATTGCGACCGCGAGAAATGTCGACATGGTAGGCGCCGCCGACGAGACGGCCGGCGGCAAGAGCGAGACTGGCCATTTGGGGTTCTCCTGATGGGGACGATGGAGCAGCGGCGACAGGGGTTTCACCCGACCCGCGCCACCACCCCGTTCCCTCCCTCCCCTTCGATCAGGCCTCGTCGGGCAGATTCGCTGCCCATTCGAGTATCCACGCTTCGGTGATTTGCTCGAAGCCGATTTCGCCTTGCTCAATGAGGTCGCGGACTTGCTGGCGTGCGCGGGCAAGGGCCTGTGTCCAGGGATCGGGATTCTGCGGCTGGCCGGCTGGCAGATCGAGCATATGTTGAATTGCCGGAGCAGGTTCACGCAGACGATCGAGCTGGCGGCCCGTCCAGCGCGCCATATGATCGGCGACGAAGCGGTTGGTCTTCGACTGTCCGGACATGAGTGCGGATCGACGTGCGGCGACACCATAGGCCTGGCTGTCGATGCTGGCGACGCGATCGCCGAAGATAGCAAGCGATGGAAGCGCACTTCCTTTCACGCCGAAGAGATGAAGCTGCAATGTTTTTGGGAGGCGGCGATCCAGCAATTCGATCACGGCGATCAGTCCCTCGGGACCGTGAAGATGGCGGCGGCACATGCTGCCCACGCCCAGTGGCTGGTCGGGTGGCAGCAGGTCGGCCACCCCGTCGAAGGATCGGAGATAATCGTCCGGACGACGGCCCTGCAAGACCGGCATGAAGCGGTGGGCGATGCCGGCGTCGCACGCGCGCATGTGACAGGCGCGATTGAGCTGGATCGTCCGGGCGATCCTGTCGAGAACCTCATCGCGATCATGCGCGACCGCCTGTTCGACGCACAGATCGAGGCTGGCGAAGCGTCGGAACGGGTGGCCGGAGGCAAGCGCGATATAGTCGTCGATGGTCCACGGGATGCCGCGTTCGCGAACGGCCAGCACGTAGCCGGCACTGTCTAGGTCGACCGATGCCAGGCCGTGCGCGTTTCCGAGCAACCCCAACCGCCATCCTCGCCACTCCCGTGTGCGATTGCGCCGATCCCAGCGCGAAAAGCTGTTCGCTGAGACCAGGACCGGCACCTGCATGGCACGGGCGCGGGCGAGCAGCGGACCTTCCGAGAGCCCCGGAAGTCCGACGATCACCTCGATAGCCATGTGGATCAGACGCGGCGCGATATGGGGCGGCCGGCGCCGTCATAGCGGTCAGGGTCCGCACCGGATATATGCCACCCGAACATGGAGCCGGCCAGCATCGCCGCGATCTGCGGCGGCGTCGCCTTGAAGGTCGTGTTGATCCGATCGACGGACATTCCGTCGGGGAGCGGCCAGTAGCCCCGTTCGCCGCGCTTGATAATGATCGGTTCGCCTGTCTCAGGAAGATGCATGGCACACATCTCGGGCAGGCGGTCGATAGCGGCCAGCCGGCGTTCGGCGGCGTCGAGCGTCGCCTTTTTGAGGTCACACAGCCAGGATGGGCCGAGATGGTTGCGGACCATTCTGAGCGAACTGCTAAAGGCTTCATATTCGTCAGCGCCGTTCATCCACTTGATCGAGAGCGTGTCCTTCCATCGCCGTCCGTGGCGCGCACGGAAATCGATGAGGGCCCGCCACATTGCGTCGTCCGGTTCGGTCATGATGGTGTTCCGATTAGGCAGTCGAAGAAAGGAAGGATGGTCTGCGCAGCCGCGCGGTCGAGCGATTACCGCTCCGTCGGCAGCCATTCGTAGAGAAGGTGCCGATCGGGCTCGTGCTCATTCCCTATGGCGATCCGGACGCGCCGGCCATCACAGGCGAAGCCAGTGGCGCGTGGGAAGTCGAGATAGACATTGCCCTCGAAGATGAGATCGCTGGAACGGACGGCCTTTATGGTCCTGGTCGTCCCGAGCGCGCGGTGTCCGTCGGGGGCGGCGATGAGTTTCAGGCAGTCGGCGGGTTTGATCCGGCGTTTGAAGGCCGCGAGCGAAACCAGCGGCTCGACTTCATTGGCTTTGCCGCGTCTGGCGGCGAGCGCCGACCAATAGGCTTTGCCGATCTGCACGTCCGAATGAAACGCACATTGTAGAGAGTCCTGGTAGAAGTTGGATCGGGTGAAGCCGAAGCGCTCGATCTGGTCTCGCACCATGGTTGTGAATGCGCGGCGCTCGGATTCTTCGGTCAGGTCGGCGGGCGTGTCGAGGAGCTCGACCGTCACCTTGCGTCCGCCGGTATAGCGCTCGCCGCGACTGGTGAACCGGGCTCCCGTGATGAGACCGTGAAGATGGCCTTCGATCCTGGTACAGAGCGCGGGCAAGGCTTCGCCCGGACGATAGAGATCGCCATCATAGTGGAAATTGCCCCGGTCATCATGATCGGTCTGGCTGTAGAGGCGCGGCAAAGCGCAGGGCGGTAGGGCCTGCGTCATGAGCTTGTCCTTTCGAGGAAGTCAGGCGAGGAGCGCCGGGTCGAGACCATCGGCTTCGGACCCGTCCGTGCTCCAGAGGATGCGATCAATCAGGGCGACGCCGGCGGCGATGACATCCGCTTCCGGCAAAATCATGGGGGACATGTCTCCGTCACGCTGCACGAGGCAGTGGTGAACACCGGTGATGACGTAGCGCCCGATTGCTTCGTACTCGGCGTCCGTCTGGGATCTGTCGGGACGGGTCTGCACGGACGGCATGTCAGGCAGCCGTGGTGGCAGGTACCGCGGCGCCGACGATTTCGACATGGGCGCGGCTATAGCCATGGCGGCCGAGCCAGGCGGAGGCGGCTGCTTCACCGGCTGCGACATGGAGCAGCTCGCGGTGCCCCTCCCATTCCTGAAGAACAAGCGCGGCGCCAGGGGGAGGTATTCGAATGATCTCGAATGTGCGGGCGTCATTGACCGAAAAGATCTTGTTGACCGAGAGGATGATGGTTTCGCCGCTTCCATAGTCACCCTCGTGCAGTGTGAAGGTCGCCGGATAGGGATATTGACCGGTGCCAGCGGGCGATCGCTGGGTAAGCTGGCCCTTGCCGTTACGGCCTTCCCATGCCTGCGCCTTGCGCTTGAAGCGGTCCGGCGGGCGCGGTGTCCCGTCGGAATAGCGAATGATGGCGCCCAGCGGCGCTGCGTCGAAGATCGATTGAGCTGTGGCAGACATGGATAGGTCTCCAGATGTTGAAACCCGGCGTCGGCCGGGCTTGTTTGGGGGTCAGGTGAATGATTGCGTCGATCCATCGGGATCAGCGGAAGCTTGGTTGGCGCGACCGGCACGTCTCAATTTGGCCGAGGCGTGACCTGGTTTTGCGCATCGTCGGCGCGCGATGCGACCCAGGCCCAATAGCCGAGCCGGGTATCGTCATTGGCGACCTCGGCCTTCCAGTCATCGACGGGGTGAGCAGGATGTTCGCCCCAAGGGCCATACAGCTGCAGGAGGCGATCCATCAGATGATCCCTCCCTCAAGGGCACGGGCGAGCGCCTCGCGGGTGCTTTCGATTTCGATGCGGTCTGCGAAGATGGCGCACCATCCCCCGCCGAATTCATTTACTCGCGGCCTGGAGCAGCTTAGCGCCCATTCGAAGCCGATCGGTGCCTTCGTGAGGGTCTCGCGGCAGCACCGATGGATGAGTTGGGCTAAAGGGTCCGGCTGGAAGTCGGTGTCGCTGAAGAAGCATATCGTGCAGACATCAGGCGCTTCGAGGCTGTTACCACCCTCGAAGTCGACACCGAAGCTGGGAAAGTTCGGGTCGCTGAAAATCGCACGAAGGCCGCTCGAGCAATCGGCGGGGTCGGTCGGGGGAAAGATGGCGAGGAATTCGGGCGTGGGATCGGACGGTTCGCAATCGTCCATGAGATCGGCCGCAACCTGAAACGCTTCTTCGATCAGGGCCATTTCGGCGTTGGTGCAGTTGAAGGCGAAGCTGCCCTGGATCCAGGTGTCAGCCATTATCGCCTCCATCGGGAAGGATGCCGTCGACGATGACAAGGGGCGGCACGGTGAGGTCGGCGGCGGCAAAATTCGCTTCGATGGACGCGATTGACCCCAGACGACGCACATCATCGCGCGAGATCATGACCTCGTCGTCATCGGTGACGGTGAACGTCGTCTCGTCTATACCGTCAAAGACGACACGTTCAGGTCCGAAGCTGCCAGCGCATCCGCCTGCCCAGCGAGCAAATATCAGCTGATTGTCGCGACAGAATTGTTCGATCGCTTCGAAGCGTCCCCAAGCCACTTCGTTGGCCATCAGGGAAAGGGGCTCATCGGCCGGCAGTTCGGCGATGGCAAATTCCGAGCCCTCCCAGTCGATCGAGGCGCCGTCGTCTGTGATCGCCGTCTCGAGTTCGGCGAGCAATGCCCGCGGGAGCGTGCCTCCGAGCATTATCGTTACGGATACGCGGTCTGC
Organism: Sphingomonas sp. Ant H11; assembly: GCF_000797515.1. Classification (GTDB taxonomy): domain Bacteria; phylum Pseudomonadota; class Alphaproteobacteria; order Sphingomonadales; family Sphingomonadaceae; genus Sphingomonas. The sequence continues at coordinate 76,547 of NZ_JSBN01000040.1, read as the reverse complement.
CATGGTGGCCTCCAGGGGATTGAGTTGCGTGCGACGACCGTCTTCGTTCGCCAGCTCCCCCACCCTCCCCTTTGACTTCATGACGGGTCCACGGCAGGACTGGTGTTTACCTCTTTGAAAATTGGTGCGGTTATCGCGCCGCGGTGCGCATCTGTTTGCACGATGAAGGAGTGCCCCATGGCCGATGCTGAGACGCCTGATCTCACGACGCTCACCGTCCAGCTTTTGAGCGCTTATGTTTCGAACAATCTGGTGCCGAGCGTCGAGCTCGCCGGCCTTATTCAGACGACGCGAACGGCTCTTGCCGGTGATATCGCCCCTGTAGAAACTGCGGCGGCTGAATTTGCGGCGGCCGTAACCGCGCGCAAGAGTCTGGCATCGCGCGATCACATTCTGAGTATGATCGACGGCAAGCAGTACAAGACCCTGAAGCGCCATCTGTCGACGAACGGACTGACGCCGGCCGAGTATCGGGATCGGTACAAGTTGCCGAAGGACTATCCGATGGTTGCGCCAGGCTATTCCGAGCAGCGGCGAGAGGTCGCGAAGCGTTTGGGCCTTGGCCGTAAGCCGGCGGCACCGGCCGTTGCGGTGAGCGAAAGTGAAGAGACGCCGGCACCGGTGGAGACGGTGGAGAAGGCTCCGACCGTGAAGAAAGCGCGTGTCGCCAAAGCAAAGTCGGCCGTGTCGGCCAAGGATGGGGTCCCAAAGCCGGGCCGCAAACCGAAACAGCCGGCCGCGGCTGTACCAGCGGCTTCCGCTGCCGAGACCAATGAGGCCATCGTGAAGCCGACGCGGGGTCGCAAGGCAAAGACAAAGCCCACCACGCAAGATGTGGCAGCTGAGGCTGCAGCGAAGCCCCGTCGCGGCCGGAAGGCAGCGGCGGAAGCGGTGCCGGAAGCAAGCTGATCATGGTGGGCGGGATCCCGTTCCCGCCCATTGAACAGGCTGCAGGGTGTTGGTGCAGCATCAGCCGGGCAAGGATTGGGGAGTTGCGCGTCTCGTTGGTCGCTTGCGATGATGATGCCCCACCTTTAGCTGTCGGGATATGCAATCACCGCGAAAGACATTGTCGATTCGGCCTCGCAGCGACGACGGTTCCGCAGAGACCGACGCTGTGGCGTTGCTTTCGCAAGCGATCCGCAATCAGTTGTGCGTTCGTGCCAGCTATAATCGTGGCATGGTCATTCTAGCGCCGCACATTCTCTATACCCGTCACGATGCGCCCTTCGTTGACGCGGTCGTGATCGAACGGAACGGTGGGCCGCCTGTGGAGGCGAAGCTGGCAAGCTTCAGGGTAGCGGGGCTCAAATCGATCGCCATGACGATTGAAGGTTTTGCCCCGTTTGCCGGCCTCGATCTGAGCGACGCGCGCTATGCGGAACGGGTTGTGGCGCAGCTGGAACCCTGAAGGGTATCATTGGAATAAAGCTGCCGAGCCAGAGTGGCGGATCTGGTATATGATCCATTGGAGGTCATGGGACCGTTTCGAGATCCGTCTGCCGAAACTCATCATGGGTCGCCAGGATCGGCACACGATAGTATTTTGCGCAGGCATAATGCAGGCAATCGCCGAGGTTCAAGCCGTGGCGTCCTGAGCGATATCGATGCGCTGCGAATAGGGCGAGGCTGGTCGTATCGGTTGCGGGGGGCATATCTCTAACCTCGATCCCGCGTTCGTCCAGAAATTCGAGAATGACTGGTGCAACGGCTTCGACCGACAGGTTGAACTTGTCGGGGCGGGCAAGGCCGAGCGCCGCCTCCAGCACCGCGACCGGAGACGTCATTCTTCTTTCGGCAGCCGCAATAGCTTCAGATACTCGCTTTGCTTCGGGTTCGTCGGAGAGAAGGGCAATGATCGCGCAGGCATCAACGAACATCAGCGTTCGTCCCACATCTCATCGAAAACTTGCCTCGGAAGCGGCTTCCTGGTCTCACTGTTGATCGTGATGCCGTGCCTGTCTCTCAGTCTCGCCGCTGTTTGAAGGGGCGTCTCTGCCCCACGCCTGCGCTCGATCGCTTCTTTCATGGCAATGACGATCGCATCTGTAATGCCGACGCCAGCCATATCGGCAAACTTGCGCGTAAGGGCATCGGCTTGCGGATTGTTGACGTTGATGGTCATCGCGAACCTCGTGTAGATTCATACATACACTATGTAGCCTATCCGATCTACATTGGCAAGATGGACACTCACAGCCGTGGGTGAATCGATCATGTCTACGTCCCACACACGCTTGGCCTCATCACCCATAGAAACGCATATCGATGACGAACCCGGGCACTGGGGTCGGAATGCCACGATCAGGTGTCGAGTTCGGAATCGAACATCGCAGCGGCGGAAGGCACCTTGCTCGCCGCGACGGCGATCCTGTCCTCCTCGGTAAAATCGTCTATTATGAGGACGTGGCGATCACGGCGCTTCAGGCGCTCATATTCGGCCGCGCACATCAAGACGAGGCTGGCGCGGCCATGATTGGTGATCGTCAGTGGTGCGTACATCGCCACGCGGAGGAAATGGCCGACAGCCTTTTCAAACTCGACCGACGAAACGCTCGCATTCGGCATGGTGCCCTCCCGATATCCGCATAATAGAGGTTATAGGATTCTTTGAATCTGAATCGGGTGCGGGAAAATCGGCCCATCATGGATCCGGCATGATGGTTGTCAGGATGTCCTCCGCCCGATCGACCGGCACGAACATCCGTGCCTTATAGGTTATGATCTCGACGAAGCATCCGAGCGATTTCAGCCACTCGCGCCGCTCAGGCGGGAAGTCCTTGATCTCAAGACGGCGCTGTCCATTGACGAGAGCAGTGACAAGACGCGCGTCGCCGAATCCCGGCAGCGGCGCGCCGGCTCCGTCCCTCGCGGCGGCAATGATCTGCTGCGGCGTGAGCCGGAGTTCCGCATCGATGCCGAAGGCGGATGCGAGCGCGCCGATCGCGTGGTCGGGGACTATGCGCCCGAGGAGACTGTTGCCGCCTTCGTCCGACACGCGCCATACGCGCACATCATCAGCGGGCAATTTGTGCCAGACCGGCAGTAGCAAGCCGGTCGCGATACTGATCGTCTCGACATCGACCTTCGACTGCGCTTCGACGGCTTCTTCGTCCCAACGCGACTGGAAATCGGCTGGTTCGATCGCCGTCCAGTGCGAATGCCATAGTGAGGCCGCATCCAGGCGATCGCTACCGGTCGGGCGAACCATGCGGCACATCGGAATGATGCGACCTTCCTCGTCCGTGACGGACCAGGACGGGACGCGCAGCGCAACACGGCCGGATCGACTGTTCCACAAATAGCCGATGTCGGGAGTCTCGCCCCAGACCGTCATCAACCGGTGAAAAACTGGTGGCATGGCGTTTGATGTGCAATTCGAGGCGCCGCAGGCGGGTTTCGGCGCCGGTGACGGGGTCGCGCCGGAGAAGCTGGTCGTCGAGGCAGATGATCTTCTCGGCAAGAATGGTTTCGACGCGACATCGAGCGTGCCGGCTTCGCGCGCCGCGTCGACCCGCGCCTGAATGAGCCCGAGATATTCTTCGAAGATCGCGTTCTGCGTGGCGATGCGCAGCGCGAGGATGCGGTTGAGCCACCGCTGGATCGGCGGAAGATGTTCGAGCAGCGAGCCATCGTCGGCATTGATGAGCTTGAGCCCAGTCAACTCGGTAAAGGCCTCGAGTGTCGTGCTGGCGAGCTTGCCATCGTGCAGGAGATGATACCATTGGTTCAGCGCTTCGCGGGCATAATCGCTCTCGAGATTGTCGGCCGGATCGAACAGATTTTGTCCGCCGGTCTGCCGCTGACCGCGGGTGAGCGCCCCCAGGCTGTCGAGTCGTCGTGCGATCGTCGAAATGAAGCGGCGCTCGCCCTTGCAGTCGGTCGTAACGGGCCGAAACACCGGCGGCATCGTCTGGTTGGTGCGGTGCGTGCGACCCAGCCCCTGGACGGCGGCGGCCGCGCGCCAGCCGGGCTCGAGGAGGAAATGGATGCGACGCCTCCCGGCGCTTTTGGCGTTGCGCTCGGCATGATAGCTGCGCCCGGTGCCGCCCGCATCGGAGAAGACCAGCACGGCTTTGCGCCCCTCCTGAAAGGCGTCGGCGTCGGCGATGCTCGCACGGGCGCCGCGCCGTTCGAGCTTCTGCGCCCGGTCCTGTCGACAATGATACGACGGCTGCGGCCGGTCACCTCCGCGACGGCGTCGGTGCCAAAATGGCGGAGCAAGGAATCGAGGGCGGCCGGGATAGCCGGCATCGAACAAAGCTGCTCGATCAGATTGTCGCGGGCGCGGATCGCCTCCTGACAATGGACAGGATTGCCATGTTCATCGACCATCAATTCGGAGCGCAGGTCGCCGCGGTCGGTACGGAAGGTTCGCATCTGCCGCGTCGGAAAACCGCTGCGCAGATACTCAACGAGGGTGTCGAGCGGTGAAAGCTCAAGGTCCAGGCTGGCGCGCTCTTCGTCGGAAAGAGCAGCAAGGCGTCGATCGAGGATCGCTTCCGCCGTGGTGACAAGCTGCACGACTGCCGCATGCCCATGGCCGAGCTCGGCCTCGATCGCCTTGATGAGGGTCGGCATCTTTAGCGCGACCAGCAAGGCCGAGAAGAATCGCTGCTTGGAGCTTTCGAAGCGGCTCAGCGCCGAGCTGCGCGCCTGGGCGTTGAGAACATCGCCGGTCATTCGATCGATGATGCCGGAGGCTTTCAGCACCTCGTCGAGATTTCGGTGGATGATGGTCCAGCTATCCGCAAATGCATCGTAGATATCGATCTGGTCAGCGGTCAGCTGGTGCTCGAGCGCTTCATATTCGACGCCAGCGAAGCTGAGCGCCGGGCGGTATAGAGGCCCATGGCCTTCAGGTCGCGCGCGACGATTTCCATGGCAGCAATGCCGCCTTCGTCCATCGCCGCCATGAAGGCGTTCCGGTCGGGAAAGGCTGTACCTGGTCCCCAGAGACCGAGACGCGCTGCGTAGCAGAGATTGGCGGGGTCCGTGGCGCCGGTCGCGGATAGATAGAGGATGCGGGCACGCGGAAGCGCGTTCTGTAGGCGGACGCCGGCAAGCCCCTGCTCGGAGCCCTTCGCGGCGCCGAATTGCGTTTCGGTGCCGGCGGCGTTGGCGAGCGCATGGGCCTCGTCGATGACGATGATGCCGTCGAATTCCTTTCCAAGCCAGTCGAGGATCTGCTGGAGCCGGGAGGCTTCATCATGACGCTGGGAGCGTAACGTGGCATAAGTGCAAAAGAGGATCCCTGTCGGCATGGTGATCGGTTTCCCCAGCGGGAAAACGTCGAGCCCCTGAATGTCGACCGAGAGGCCGCCAAGGGCGGTCCAGTCGCGCTTCGCTTCAACCTGCAGCGCGCTGCTCTTCGAGAGATAGACGGCCTTGCGGCGCCCCTGGCACCATTGGTCCATGATGCAGCCGGCAGCCTCCCGGCCTTTGCCGACGCCCGTGCCATCGCCGATGTAGAAGCCAGTGCGGTAGGCCGCACCTGTTTCATCCTCGATCAGGCGGTCGCCGGCATCGTTCGCCCGAAAATGCCCTGGCAGGTCGCGTTCGAAGGCGTCGCCCGCCTGGATGATCACCTCCAATTGGGCATCGGAAAGCGCTCGGACGGTCCTGTCGGGCAGCATCGGGCGATAGCGGGCGCGGGCGGTGGCACGGAAGCCATCGCCAGTGACTCAACCAGAGCGTCCGGATGCGGATTGGCGCCGTCGATATCGATGCGTGCGAGCCGCCAGGGTGCGTAGATCCCGCTGGCCTCACCGGCGGGGCGGATCTCGTCGCGGACGCGATATGCGAGCCGGGCGATGGGCGATGGCGGCGGGGCCGTCGGTGTGGGCAACGCGAGGGCCTTGGCTGTCAGGCCCCGCAATAGCCCGCCTGGCGGCGTTCGGATCGGCAGGCACGGTTTGGTCGCTGCAGCGGGCGCCGCCGGTGGCGGCTGGTCGAGCGTGAGACGCGACGGGAGCGCCAGCACCAGCGGCAGTGCGGCCGCCAGATTGGCCGCGCGAAAAACTTGGGTGGTGCCCGACCAGCCTCTGTCGAACATCAGCAGGCGGACATTGATCGACGTGCCATGCTTCGCATAGGGGCTGCCCTCAATGTCGATTTCGACGCGCGGCGTCGCGATCTCGCAGACCGCCTCATAGCCAGGGCCTCCCGTATTGCCGCGGGCAAAGCCTGGCGACATGATCGCGATGCAGCGCCCGCCCGGCGCAAGCCGAAGCAATGCGGATCGGAGATGACGCGCGCCGGCGTGCCGGTCGTGCCCACGCGAGGCGCTGCGACTAAAGGGTGGATTGATCAGGATGACCGAAGGGCGAGCGGCTGGGGAAAGAAGATCGTCTATAAGCTCGCCATCATGGTCGGTGACGGTCTGGTTGAGTGTCTCGCCGAGCAACGCCGCACGTTGGGGATCGCGCTCGTTGAGGATGAGGGAGGCGCCAGCACGGGCCGCATGGACTGCCAGCAAGCCGGTGCCGGCGGACGGTTCGAGAACGCGGTCGGTCTTGTCGATGGCGGCTGCGAGCCCGGCGAGCCAGGCAAGGGTGAGCGGGGTGCTGAACTGTTGCAGGTCGACCTGGCGTTCCGAGCGGTAGGTTTGCGTCGGGAGCGAGCGCTCAAGCGTCAGCAGAGAGTGGAACCGGTCCTGCGGAGTCGCGCCGGAAAGATGGCGGCAGTCGTCGTCGCGCAGCAGCAGAACCTGCGCTGCTTCGAGTGCTTCATACGCATCGCGCATGGACCAGGCGCCGGACGCATCCGTCCCGCCGAAGCGTTGCGTCATCAGCTTCTGCAAGGCTTGGCGGCTGATCGCACCCTGCCGAAGGAGATGCTGATGGATCGAGCGGGCGACATCGAGCAGGTTCTCGTAGGGGCGCTCGGCGGCGTCGGGCGGGATGAGCGCGAGCAAGGGCTGGGACATAAAGGGTTCTCCTGATGATGCGCGCGCGTGGCGCACCTCACCCATCCCCGCTCCCTCCCCTTCACGATCGAAAGCGGTGGCGAAGGCAGGTGGAGCGAAGTGTGGGGGATGGCGTGGGCCCGGCAGCCGACCGAGGCCGGCTGCTGGAGCGGCGTCAGGCGGCGTCGGCGAGCGGTGGAGCACCGTCTTCGGGCGCGATCACCACAGCCGCTGCGTTCGCGGTCGGCTCATCCGCAACGGTGTCGGATGTGTCGTGCGCATCCCGATTGATGCCGAAGCGCATGGCGCCGGGGACCCAGCGCAGCGCCTTGTCCTTCACTTCGGCCTCGACGATGATGTCGCCCGCGAACAGCCGTTCGGCCGAAGACGCGAGGTCATGCTTCTTGGACGCGCTGTAGCGTTGCTTGAGCTCGACCCCACCGACCTCTTCGAATAGCCCCAGGATTGCTGGCTTGGTGATGCGGTCGAAATAGGTTCGAGCGGTCGGGCGCCACCAGGTCGCGACATCGATGGCGAGCTTGGCCCCAAGATGGTCGAGGAAGTCGCCACCGGTTTTTCCGCTCGGAACCGCCTCGATCGTGCGGGCGATCGCCCAGCCCAGCCAGGCAGCGCGCGCGGCATCGTCGAGAGCGCAAAAGGCGTCGTAGCGCTCTTCGAGGGTTTCGTGATTGATCCAGCTGCGATCGAGCGCCGTGTCGAGCTTGACCCATTCGGCTGCGGCCGGCGTCCCGCTTTCGAACCCCTGGACACGCGCTGTCGGGTGGGTCGCCCGAAGCTCGCTCGGAATATCATCGCAGTCCGTCGCTCGGGAGGCCGCCTCGATCATGATGAAGGTGCCGAGGTCGAGCGCGAAGGCCGGGTCGCTGGCGACATGGATGGCAATAAGCTCGGTCTTCATCACCGCCAGCTCGTCGGCGAGGCGCTGGCTGATGGCAGGCTTGGCTTCACTCGCGACGACGATTGCCTCGTCGCCATCGGGAGCCTGGTCGACGCGTTCGTCACGATTTTCCACGGTGTCCGGCTCGGGCGCGACATAGAGCTGCTCGTGAACCCGCGGGGTGCCGTCAGGACCGATGACGATATAGGCGACGGCTTCGGCCTTCTGCGCGTCGGTCAGGACCGCGGTGCGGTTGGTGATCGATGCGAGTTCCGCTTCGAGCGCCTCGTTGCGCAGCTCGGCATCCTTGCTCGGCGTATGATCCTCTTCTTCATGCGCCGCGGCGATCTGTTCGAGTTCGGCTTTGATTTCGGCCTGTCGCGCTTCCTGCTCGGGCGCGAGCGGCGCCGGGTCGCCTCGGAGCGGCCGCAGCGCGTAGGTCTCGGTATAGGGAACATGCGTCGCCGCCACGGCGCGGACTTCCTGAAATCCGTCGCGCTCACGGACGGCTTCGGCGGCGGCGGCGAGGGCTTCCTCGGCGAGAGCGTCCACGATCTGCGTGTCCAGCCAGCTTTCGCTGTCGGCATCGGAGAACAGATCCTTGTCGATGCGTCCGCCAGCGGCGAGATAGGCATCGCGGCCGACCAGCAGTGCGCGTGGATCGTTCGCCCGGTAACTGAAGGAGGCGAGCTGTCGGCGGATTTCGCTCACATTGGAGCGATGATAGCCTTCGCCCATCTGGCTGAAGACAGCAGCCTGGCGATTGGTGTCCGAGGTGCTGGCGTAGGCCATGGCGATGTCGAGGGTGATGGCGTTGGAGGCAAGCGCGTCGAAGACAGGTTCGGCGAGACCCGCCAGGCGCAGCCGCCCGTGCACGAATTTTTCGGTCACGCCGAACCGCTTTGCGACATCGGCCGGGGTCTTGCCCTCGGTCTCGATGACATCCTGAAAGGCGCGGCAGGCCTCCGCGGGATTCATGGCCAGGCGAAAGAAATTCTCCGCGAGGCTGATCTCGATGGCGTCCTTGGCGTCGGCGAGCGGCAGGACGGGAACAAGATAGTCGGCATCGAACACGGCCTTCTCGATGAGCCGGTGCACGGCGTCGAGCCGGCGTCCGCCGGCGGTGATGCGATATTGGCCCTTCTTACGGGCGACGGGCACACCGATGAGGTTCTGGATGATGCCCTTTTCGGCGATGTTCGCCTCGAGCTGTGCGTCGGCTGCGGGGTCCGTCGATTTGCGGACGTTGGTCGGCGACTTGGTGAGCTTGGACGCCGGCACCAGGATGGGTAACTGGGACATGGATATTCTCCGGGGGCGGACTCGGCCCGACCGTCAGGCCGCCTGCCGCGTCCGCCCACCACCCCTCTCCCCTTTCCGTCGAAGCACATCGTTCCAGTCGTTCAGGCCGTGCCAGGGCCAGATCGTTTCGATCGTCCGTCCGGGGACTGTGTGCGCTTCCTGTGCGACCACTTCTGCGCGACGGCCTGGTCGATCATTGTCGGGGAGAAGGATGAGGTGATCCACGCGCGATGGGATGGCAACCTGGCCGAGCCGCTCATTGCCAAGGGCGGCCCAGACGGGGATGCCGAGCAGAATCATGGCGGAGAGCGCGGTTTCAACGCCTTCCGCGAGGCCAAGCACGTCGGTGGCATCCGCCAGCATGACGGCGCCACGGGACGGGCGCCCCAGCATGCGACGCGGATTTCCAAGGTCTCGTGCCCGGCGTGCGAGCACCGTGTCCAGGAAGGTCCGCTGGACGGCTATCACGCGGGCGCCTTCCTGAACGGCGGCGAGCATTGCGGGACGAAAAACGATCTGGCGCCGCGGCCCGAGCGGCGTGCGCGGGTGAAAGCGGAGCGTCGGTGAGACGTGACCGATCGCGCGGTTCAGCAAATATCGCTCGACCGGCGTATCTGTGATGGCGCGCGCCTCGTCCCAAAGATCAGTGGCACGCGATCTCAGCCATCCCTCATCGGCGGCGGGTGGCAGAAGGATGCCGGTCGCCGCTCCGCCTGGAGGAATTGGACCAAGCCGGCTGATCGCGCGCAGGACGTCGATCGTGTCGCAGCCCGCGAAGCATTTGAAGAGGAGGTCGCTGTCGCCGGTCCGCACCGAAAGGCTTGGGCTCCGGTCCGGGTGCGCCGGGCAGCGGCACATGCCTCTGCCGCCAGTCCAATGTCCGCCAAGATGGCGGACCAGCGCCATGCCACGTGCTTCCAGCTCTGCGCGGCCGGCAGTGCAATCTGTTATGGCCATAGAGATGACTTTCGTCGGCAAATACTGCCTTGGGCAACGCGCTATAGGTCGTGCAGGCCGGCCGCCCTCAAAAGGACTTCTCCCAAAATGGGCACGAATTCATGATTGCCGTCTGGTCGATGAATTCAATCAACCATAGGATAACGATAAAGGACCTCGCTGACGCCGCGCTCGACGATCCCAGCGGATCGGGTTGAGCGACTGCGCGTGCGCCGAGGTACGAACATGCCGGCGGTGAGATTAGTGCGATGGAAAATATCATGTCGATCGTTCGCTATGAAGAATTCGTGAGCGCAGGCGATCCTGCGGTGACGAGAGCCGTGTCTTTGATGAAGGAAGCGCTGGATATCCTCGATCGGGGTGGCGCGGGTCTGACGGCCTTCGCATGTCATCTTTCGCTCGCGATCGATGTCGCCGAACAGCGTCCTGTCCCCGCGACCGAGGAGGAATTCGAGGCGAAGTGGGCCGAACTGCGACGCCATTGTACGTCTGCTCGCCGTGCAAGATGTAGGGCTTGGGGGTAGCGCGATACCAACGCAATCAGAGGCAGCTCTAGGTTTCTCGGGTATCGAGAGCGGCGATTGCGGTGAGGATCGAGCGGCGCACCTTGCGCGGGCTGACCCCAAGCAAGGATGCGATCTCCTGGACGCGTAGACCATAGCTTGTAGCCAGGAAGAAGATTTGCCGAGCGTCCGGGGGCAGTCGAGCGAGCTTGCGGAGGCTTGTGGAGATCGCCTCGAACCGATCTTCCGGGACGTCGCCCTTCGGCACCAGAACCCAGGCTCGAACTGCAAACCCGTCCGGATGGAGCCTGGATTCCGTTTCCAGCGGGTCGATGACGATATTGCTGTGATCAGGATAAAGTGACCTCGCCAGCGCCACGGCGGGGGGACCTTGGCGGGTGGATCCTCCGGCAGGGTGATGGTGCTGTGCGGCGGGCGTTTGCTGCACGACCGCGCACGCTGCGCACAGTCGGTCCCAGAAATGGCGGAAAGGCATGGTCGAGCTCCTGCAGGATGGGCACCCGGATCGGCCGCGACAAGCTGCTGGTGATCCGAACGACTCACCCGCACGCCCTTTTCTCCCCTCCCGCCCGCATGGCGTCTGTCGCTGGACCAGCCCCGACAGTCAGCGCGGCCCAGTCAACGCCGGCGTGAATCGTCCGGATTTCGCCAGGAAGACTGATCAACCCTCTACCTAGCTGGGTGCGCTCCACTCAAAATCGAATGACATGCATCCCGTTGTAATCGGGAGTAAATCATGATCCAAATCTTTCGGGGTGCGCAGGCGCCCGGCTCCAACGCGATCCTCGATGCGATGTATCGCGATCGAAAACATGTCTTCGTCGACCTCTTGAAGTGGGACGTTCCGGTCATCGACGGTTGCTTCGAGATCGATCAGTTCGATGATGATCGGGCGATCTACCTGGTCGCCGCCGGCGAGAGCGGAGCGCATCGCGGCTCGATCCGGCTTCTGCCGACAGACGGGCCACACATTCTCGGGACGATCTTTCCGGAGTTGTGCGACGCAGCCGTGCCGCGCTCGCCCGACATTTTCGAGATAAGCAGGGGATGTCTGTCGATGCGCCTGCGGGCACCAGAGCGCCTGATCGTGCGCAATGCGTTGACGACTGCAGCTGTCGAGTACGCGCTCCTGCACGGGATTCAGGCGTTCACCTGCATTGCCGATTCCGGCTGGCTCAGTCAGGTCTTGGCCCTCGGTTGGGATTGCTGGCCGCTTGGCCTGCCGCAGAAGATCGGTCGTAGCCTGACGGGTGCGCTCAGGATCGACATCACCCCCGAAACGCCGCACCTGCTGCGCGACGCCGGCACCTACAGGCCTGCGCCGCTCTCGTTTGCAGATGCCGGGGAAAGGGTGCTGGCATGAACGAGATGACCCCCGTCACCACCGATCCGCTTCACACCGGATTGGGAGAGCAGACCGAGGCGTTGTTCACGCATGGGTATTGCGTGATCCCGAACGCAATGCCCGCCGCTATGGTGCGCGCGCTGGCAGCGGACCTGGAGCCTGTGTTCGACGCCACGAAGCTGTCGGTCGGTCCCTTCTATGGCGACACCACCAAGCGCTTTCACGGGCTGTTGCGCCGTAGCGCGCATATGGCCGCCTTCGTCCAGCATGAGGCAGTTCTATCGACCGTCGAGGGGATCCTGGGCCGTCATTGCGATACGATCCAGCTCAACCTCACCCAGGCGATCGAGATTCTGCCGGGAGGCGAGGCGCAGCCGCCGCACCGTGATCAGGATATGTGGCCGGTTCACGCCGAGGGGGTCGAGTATCTCATCAATGTGATGTGGCCGTTCTCGCCGTACACAGCGGAAAATGGTGCGACCATCGTCTGGCCGGGGAGCCACAGGCGACAGGACGAGATTGTGATCGACGCGGCCGAAGGCGTCAGTATCGAGATGCAGCCAGGCGCCGCGCTGCTGTTCCTTGGATCGACCCTTCATGCCGGCGGCGCAAATCGCACCCGACGGCCGAGGCGCGGGATGATCGTGAGCTACAGCCTGGGCTGGTTGAAACCCTATGAGTTGCCCTGGCTCGCCTATCCGCCGGAGATCGCCCGCTCGTTCGACCCGGAACTTGCGGCGCTCGCGGGATACCGCGCCCATCGCCCGAATCTCGGAACCTATGAAGGGCGCTGCCCATCGCATCTGCTGAGCGGTGATCCCGACGCCCTTGGTGCAATCGATGCGCTGCGTCCGGAGCAGGAGGAACTGATCGAGCTGTATCGAGCCGGTGCGATCCTTCCGCAAGGGTTGGCCGTGTCCGCCGCATAGCGGTCGTCCCTGCACTGTCGCGCGCGTGGGCCGTCACGCTGGGCATTGAGCCTGTGCCAGAAAAGTTCGACGCAGATGAACGCTGACGATCCTGAAAAAAGTAGGAAAGAGGTCTGCCTCCGGCTCCTTGCCGAGCGCAGGCTCGTCGGCGCTGCGTTGGGGTTCGACCTCTGCCCGGTTCCGACGTGGGATATGCTGCTGGATCTCTATCTGGCGCACCTCGAAGGTCGAAAGACCTATCTTTGGTCGCTGTGCATGGCGTCCCATGTGCCGACGACCAGCGCGCATCGAAAGATCGCCGAGCTTACGAAAAAGGGGCTATTGACGCGCAGTGCCGACGGGCAGGACGGCCGGCGCGTATCTGTTGGTCTGACGCAAGGCTGCATTTCGCTGCTCGATGATCTCATTGACCGGCTACGGTAGCGCGGGCCGCAGGTGGAAGCCGGGGTGGCCGCAACGAGTCGCGGCGACGGATGGTGGGACAAGCCGTCCTTCCTGTTCGGACCCGTCCTGCTGCAGCTTATAACCAATCCCGGCACAGCGCTCCTGGTTGACCGTTGAGAAGCGGACGGGGAGCACTGCTTCCTATGACCACCTTCTCTTGCCCCCTTCCCTCACCCAAAAGACAGCAGTCGCCGGTCGTCGACGGATCGCTGAGTGCGTAGGTGCGAAATGGCGCGCACAATATTTTTTCTACCGCGTGTTTGATCGAAACATTCGAAGCGTAAGGGCAAGCATTTCGCTAGCCCACTTCAACTCGACATCGCTCAAACCGGAGAGTTCGGCCGTCAGATCGAAAAGGTCCGGTCGCTGGTAATGGTTTGACCCTGGATCGATCGCGAACAGTTCTGCAGGATCCACTTCAAGCGCGCGCGCAATTTGTTCGATGTTGGGGAATCTGAGGGCAGCCTCCCCTCTCTCAACCTTCCCGATCATATTGGGAGATAGGCCGGCAGCTTCCGCCAGTTCGGCCTGCTTCATGCCTAATCGAAGGCGGTGAGCACGCACCAAGTTACCGAACCGTTTGTGCAAATCCATCGTGAGCTCCCCAACCCACCTACGGGGAGCTCAACGGGACGCCCACACATGCCAGGTGTATTTAACACCATATGATGCTTCTACTTGCACATATCGGCGAAGGGGGTAAGATTCCCCTGGGACAAAATGGCTGGATGGTGGGCCAAGGGATATCGAGATGTGCGGGAAACTCGAAGCGAGCGAGCCACCTACGGGGGTCAACCGACTGGCGTGCGACAGGCAGAATGCTCGGCTCCCATGGCTTGATGTCGTTCGCAACCGGGGGGCTCTGTGGGGATCATTGTGCTGGGATCGGAGCGAGGCTGATGACGGTCGTTATGCACATCGCGCAAACGCGTCTCTGCGGATCTTCTAATGGCGCTGGAGGACAGTGCCGAGCACGCCGGGGCGCGTGACCTACCGGACTCCAAGGTTCCGGGCAGTGTAGAATTCGACGCGATTTACCGGTCGGAGGTTCCAAGTCTCATGCGGTTTTTTCGGAGAAGACTTGGCTCCCACGACGAAGCTGATGACTTGGCGCATGAAGCACTGACCAGGTTTCTACGGGCGTCACCGGCTACTCAGATCGCGACCCCGCAGGCGTATCTGAGACGCATTGCGACTAATCTACTGCGTGATCGTGCCGAGCGCGCCTCGACCCGTCTATCGGAAGTGTCGGTGCCACTTATGGAGGGGCTCGATCATCCAACAGAATATGATCAGCACCGGGAGTTGGAGGGCCGCCAGGAACTCGCTCACTACACAGCCATCTTGCGCGAGCTGAAGCCGAAGACGTTGGAGATATTTCTGCTCAGTCGCGTCGATGGTTTCACCTACAAGGAAATAGCCGTTAAAGTCGGGATGAGCGTTTGGGGTGTAAAGAGGCAGATGCTGAAGGCCATTGCTCATATCGATCAGCATCGGAGGCTCCGATGAACGACCGTCCCTCGAGGATCGAGCGGCAGGCCTACAAATGGGTTTCGAAGATGCTCGAAGATCCGGGCCGGCACGCCGCAGCGCTTGAGCGTTGGTTGTCGAAGGATGACGAGCACCGTGCCGTTTATAGGCGTGTGGCGATCGAGGTTGGTCGAGCGAGCGACGCCGCCGCGCAGGCGCCAGTTCTGCGCGCCATCACGCGACCCGCGCAAGAGTCGGTCGGGTGGGGTGCGAAAGGAAGAATGATCGCCGTTGGTGGGGTGGTTGCAGTCGGTATTTCCGCTGCTGGCGTGTTCGGTGTGCTGCACATGTCGCCCGGTAACGGCGTCGTCGGTGTCTCCGGCAACGCGCCGGCATTGGCCTATGCCGCGGAAACGACCGATCGGACCGTCACACTTAGCGACG
Source organism: Sphingomonas sp. Ant H11 (assembly GCF_000797515.1). GTDB lineage: Bacteria > Pseudomonadota > Alphaproteobacteria > Sphingomonadales > Sphingomonadaceae > Sphingomonas. Next base: position 61,327 of record NZ_JSBN01000040.1, on the reverse strand, counting down.
CATCGGTAGTGACGCTATTCGCACATAGTCGCATGGAGGCAGATTTCTCGGAGTCCGAGCGGTCGGTGCGTCTCTTGAGTGGCAAAGCCCGCTTTGCCGTGGCCCACAATGCCGCTCGGCCGTTCGTTGTATACGCGGCGGGCGGCAAGGTGAAAGCGACTGGGACCCTGTTCGAAGTAGCGGTCGACGGCGAGGTCAAGGTTCGCCTCATCAGCGGAGCGATCGAGGTCACCTTTCCGCGATTAGCTACGGACAGGTCGGAGAGGGTCGTCCGTCTTGGACCTGGGGAACAAGCCTCCTATCCGCGGCCGGCGACAGTGTCCGCGGCGCCCACGCCACAGAGTTCGATGACAGTTTTGGCAGGGTCGTTGGAGAACTTCGACGACGTTCCTGCGGAAGCGATAATCGAGAAAGTGAACGAGTCTTCGGCAACCAAGATCGTCTTTGCGGACACGGCTATGGGGCAGCGCAGGGTCGTAGCCGACTTCAAGATTGGCGACCCGCAAGCGGTTGCGGAAAAGCTAGCGATTTTGCTTGGCCTCATCGTTGATCGGAGCCAGCCTGGCCGCCTGCTTTTGAGGTCGCCGAATTAGTCGCCTTTTTCGACAAACCGCACCACATTTGAAGTCCCCCCGTCAGGCCAATGCATCCGCGCGACAGCGGGGCTACCTAAGGGGGCATTGGAATGAGGCGGAATCATCGCATTGGGCTATATGGCGGTGTAGTTGCAGCAACGCTACTGATGAGCACGGCGGCCTTTGCGCAAGAGCGCCCCGCCCGCGATTATGACATTGCCGCACAGGATCTCAAGACCGCGCTTCGCGAAGTTGCGCGCGCTTCCGGACTCGAACTTTTAGCGATCAGCGACGATCTTCGCGGAAAGAAAGCCCCGGCTCTGAACGGTCATTTCACGCCAGATGACGCGTTGGCACAGCTGTTGCGCGGAACCGGCCTCAGCGCCGAAATATCGGGAGGAACGATCTATATCAGGGGGCGAGAGGAGCCGCGGATTGCGGCCGACGACGTACAAAGCGGCTCCGTAACCGACATTGTCGTGACCGGGACACGCATCCGGGGCGCCCTCCCATCTTCTCCAACGATCACGAAGACCCAGGAGGAGATTCGCAAATCTGGCCTTACTAATCTCGGCGACTTTGCCCGCAGCTTGCCCCAAAGCTTTTCTGGTGGGCAAAACCCAGGTGTGACCGTCGGCGTGACTGGTGAGACCAATCAGAACGTCAGTTCCGCGTCTAGTCTGAACCTTCGTGGCCTTGGCCAGGATGCGACGTTGACGCTGCTGAACGGGCACCGGCTGGCATATAACAGCGCGCAGCAAGCAATTGATATTTCTGCTATCCCTCTTGCTGCTGTCGATCGTGTAGAGATCATCACCGATGGCGCCTCGGCGATCTATGGATCGGATGCGGTCGCTGGCGTTGCCAACGTAATTCTGAAGCGGAGCTTTGATGGAGCCAGCCTGACCGCCCGTCTTGGCGCATCAACCGACGGTGGGGATCGCCAACAGGAATATAGCATTGTAGCCGGCACCACCGGGTCTCGTGCTGGTTTTATCGCCAGCTACGACTTCGAGCGTGACACGCCCATCAACGCGGGGCGGCGTAGTTACACTGATGGAAGTTTCCCCTCCACAACTCTACTTCCCTATCAACGACATCACAGCGCTGTTGTCAGCGGATATTGGGATATAAGCTCGCGGCTCACAGCAAGTGTGGACGCGCTCTATAGTTCAAGGCATTCCACGACGGTTCAACCACTCGCTAGCAACAACTATACAGATCTTGGCTATTACAGAACTCCTGCAGTTCAGTCTTACGCGATCTCGCCAAAACTTGCATGGACTTTACCGGCCGGCTGGTCGGCGACGCTGCTGGCCACGTATGGTGAAGATAAGACTGATGTGAATTCGCGATTCTACAGCGGGGGGGGCACTCAGCTTCGCCTCGGTGGGATTCTATCGTAACCGATCGACCCTGATTGAGATGAACGTCGAAGGGAGTCTCGCGCATTTGCCAGGCGGCAATGTGAGGTTGGCCATGGGAGGCGGCTATCGCGGGAACGAACTGATCGCAAACCTCGCGACGGAGAGTTCGACTGGTACGGTTCCTACCGTCCAATTCTCAAAGACGCGGCGAAGCTACTATGCTTTCGGCGAACTATACGCGCCGATCATCGCACCCGATGAAGCAGTACCTTTCGTCGATCATTTTTCGGTCAGCGCCGCTGCCCGCTACGAAAACTATCCAGGAATGGCGAGTGTCGCGACGCCCAAACTCGGCGCGGTTTACGCTCCTCTGAAGGGCCTGGAGCTCAAGATTTCCTGGGGTCGCTCGTTCAAGACGCCGACGTTATACCAGCAATATGTAGGATATGATGCCGAACTGGTTCCCGCGAGTTATTTCGGAAGTACCAGCTATCCCGCAACGGCTACGGCGCTCTTCCTCGTTGGGGGGAATCCCAATCTCAAGCCGGAGCGGGCATCCACCTGGGCAGCATCGGTTGACCTGCGACCCGCTGCCATTCCGAACTTGAGGATCGAGGGTAATCTATTTGAGGTGCGATACAGGAACCGCATTTCGCAGCCGATCACGTCTTATGAGGGGTTGCTCACCAACCCCGTCTATCAGGCCTTGGTTGATTTGGATCCGACGCTGGCAGATGTCGGCAGCGCTGTTGACGCATCAAAGGCGGGCGTCGAGAATCTCACCGGCGCACCCTATAACGCCGCGAACGTCGTGGCGATCATCGACAGCCGTTATCTGAATATCGCACGTCAGGCTCTCAGGGGGGTCGATGTGTCAGCCGATTATCGGTTGGAATTGGCGGCGCAGAACGATCTAACCTTCACGGGATCCGCCAGCTATCTTCATAGCGAACAGCAATTGACGCCGAGCGCCACCCCCATTCCGGCTGCGGGGGTCATCTTCAATCCCCCTCACTGGCGTGCCCGAACCGGACTGATCTGGGATCGACATGCCATCTCTGTGGCCGCGTACGGCAATTACATCGGGGGGCTGACAGACAATCGCACGGTGCCAGCGCGCCCAGTAGGATCGATGAAGACGCTCGATCTTACGTTCGGTTATCGGACGCGTTCTGGTCCCAAGGCCGTGGACGGTATCACCATAAGCCTTTCGGCGCTGAATCTGTTCAATGACAAGCCCGATCGGATTAAGACATCGGCTCCCTATTATCCCGGCTATGATTCAACGAATTATTCGGTCGTCGGTCGCTTCGTCAGCCTGTCCATCACCAAGCATCTGTGATGCGGTTGCTCATAGGGGCGCTGCCTGCCGCCCTCGTAACTTTGTCGATGGCCGGCGGCGAGGAGGCCCACGCTGCGGCGATCGAAGGCTGTCGTGATCTCACTCCGTCGGGCGAGGCAGCTCGTCCTGCTGACCGACGCTTACCCACCGCTATGGATTTGGTCCGACTTCGTGACGTGGGCTGGCCGGCGAGCGTGGCGCTCGATGGCGTGAGCGCCATCGCCGTCTCTCCCGACGGCGCAAGGGTGGCCTTCCAGATTCGGCGGGCCGATCCTCGGGCGAATCAATATTGCCTCGGGCTATATGTCGCGACGATAGGCGCCCGCCCTCAACTCATCGAAGTCGACGCCGGCGGAGAGTTGATACGAGAGACGTTGACCCGCACTGGAATCGCCAATTTTCCGACGGGAGTTCCGAAGGTGATCACCCCTCATTGGTCGCCAGATGGCGAGTGGATCGCTTACCTGAAACGCCGGAATGGCATTACCCAGGTTTGGCGGGCGCGTGCCGATGGGTCCGCGGCCGAGGCTGTGACGACTTCCGAAATCGATGTTGAGGATCTGGCCTGGTCCGAAGATGGTGGATCGATCATCTTTTCTACCAAGCCGGGTTTGCGCGACACGGAGCGGGCCTTCGATCGTGAAGCGCAAGTCGGTTATCTTTTCGACGATCGGTTTGTACCGAAGGCCAGCAGCCGTCCGTTTGCCTATTCTCCCTTAAACGCGGCCTATTTCGTCGTTGATCTGGGGTCGCGCAACGTCCGGCAGGCCACGTTGCTCGAACGTCAGTTGGTCGATCCAACCAGCGATCCCAAGCGGCCACCGCACGCGATGCTCGTGGCGACCGGTCGCGATAGCGTGGCTTGGACGCGTGCCCGCGATGCCAATGAGTATATTCCCACGACCGAGTTGCACGCACGAATTGCGCAGGGACCAGAATTCGTCTGCCGGACGGATGCCTGCACGCACATCGTCGGTGTGTGGTGGGCGGATGACGGACAAACGGTACGGTTCATGCGACGGGAAGGCTGGGGCCTGAGCCAGCTCGGCATTTATGTCTGGCGCCCAGGGCATGGAAATCCACGTCGCACGTTTTTAACCGATGACTTGCTCGCCAATTGCCAGCCCGCAAGAAGCGATCTGATCTGCCTTCACGAAAGCTCCGGGAACCCGCGCCGTCTAGTGCGCCTGCATGATAATGATCGGATCGGAACCATCATCGATCTCAATCCGGAGTTTGCGGGGCTGGAGCTGGGCAAAATAGAGCGTCTCAAATGGAGGAATGATCGTGGCGTTGAGACGTTTGGCGATCTCGTCCTTCCTCCTGAGCACCGACCGGGCCAGCGCCATCCGCTGATCATCGTGCAATATGACAGCCGCGGATTTCTTCGCGGCGGCACCGGCGACGAATATCCGATCCAACTTTTCGCCGCTAACGGCTTCGCTGTGTTGAGCTTTGAGCGTCCGCGCGAAGTAGGACGGCTGTCGCCGAACCGCGACGGTGACGAGCTTGAGCGCAAGAATATGGAAGGATGGGCCGATCTTCGCAGCGTCCTTTCCTCCCTGGAGCAGGGCATCCGCATCGTTGTGGGGCGAGGGGTCGTCGACCCGAAGCGGATAGGCATAACCGGCCTCAGCGACGGCACTCGAACCATCCAATATGCCCTCTTGCACAGCACCTGGTTTGCGGCTGCAGCCGTCAGCAGCTCATTTGAGGAACCGGGGTCGCTCATTCCGCTGGCAGGCTCTGGAGCTGAAAAGAGCTATGTGCGCTCCGGTTATCCGGCGCGCGGCGACGAGGGAGAAGCGTTTTGGGACTGTTATTCGATCGCGCGCAATGCGAACCGGATCAGAACTCCGATCCTGATGCAGCTCTCCGACGACGAGTATCTGGGCGCACTGGAGACCCTGGCCGCGTTGAGACAGCACCATGTCCCGAGCGCGTTATATGTGTTCCCAGGTGAGCATCATATTAAATGGCAACCCGTACACCGACTGGCGGTATACGAGCGAAACCTTGCATGGTTTCAGCTTTGGCTTGGCGATAAGGATCAGGCGCCGCGGCGGTCACCGCCTGATGAACGAAACCCTGGCGCGACACCGTCGGATCAGCGCATTTCATTGGGCATGTTTCACGTCGCGCCGATGGCTCCTGCGCCTTCAAAAATTCCCGCTCCGGTCGACCAGTGTCGCGCCCAAGCCTCGGCGTCGACGAGCGCAAGCAACCGGAGGTGATCATTGTCGCGTGCCGGCCCGACGTAGGAAAGGCAACGCTCGACAGCACCTCGGTCTAGGATGCCATTTTGCGCAAGTAGTCCGTCCATCAACATTTCCCTGACCACCTCGCGATATGCGACCAGCAGGTCGATGCAAAAAAGCCTCGGGTCCCCCTTTGACGGTACGTTTGAGCGTGGCGGCTGGTAGCACATCAGCATAAGCCCGTCGTACCGCCGAACGATTGATACCGCCTGCCACCCATTCCCAGCTTGGAATGCCCAGGCAGTGTTCGACGATGGGTTGCGCCTGCAACGGACAAATGAGCTCGAGAGAAGCGCTGGGAGCATAGCCTTCCGCAAATCGCTGAACGCGAACCACCCACTGAACGTGGGCGGCACGCCCAGGTGGAACGGCCCGCCTCGTGGCAAGCCAGGGATGGCCTGGATATGCCGAAGAGAATCCCGCTTCCGACGCCAGGAAACGATTGTCGCGATGATCGCCTGATGAGCGGGGGCCTGCACAAGCTCGTTTCAATGCCGCGCGCAGAACCGCGCCCAGGCTGCTTTCCGTTAATTTGCAGACGTCTCGTATGGTGCGCCAGATAGCCGGGTGCAAACCCTCTGCAGCCAGACGATCGACGATCGGCGATGCGTTCTGCATGAAGCAGAAAACCGCGTCGCCACCATTGCCCCGGAAGAGACTGTCGATGCGCTCGTCCCGGGCAATTTCCCGCACGATACGGTCAAAGCTCTGCAGGAAGGGCTCACCGATTGGACGGGGTATGGAAGGAGCACTCGGCCGTCGAAGATCCACATGGTCGATCGAGAGCTTTGCTTCATGGAGTGGTAGCCCCACAGCAGCACACATTTCGCGCGCAAAGCCGCGTTCATCCCCAGCGGGGTGATCGGTCGCAACGGTCACGCCATCGGGCTGGCAATGGCCGCGCACCAGGGCGGAGGCGATAATCGAAGAATCCAAGCCGCCGGAAACGCCCACCAGCATCCGTCCCTTTGGTATCGCCAGTGCTTGGATGCAGCCATCGACGGTGCGGCGTAAGCGTTCACCGACGTCGCCTGTCACATTAACGGAGGGAGAGCCGATATAATCCCATGGTGACCAGTAGGGCTTTTCGGCGATGTCGGAGCCATCAAGAACCAATCCGAAACCTGGCAGAAGTTCGCGCACACCCTTGAGCGCCGTGGCCGGCGATCTCTGATTTGGGAAGCGAAACTGGAAGCCGATGTTGTCCCAATCCACCTCGGCTCGCAAAAGCCCAGCCGCTACGAAAGTTTCAACGTCCGATGCAATGGCGTGATCCCCGCCAACGTGAAGGTGATACGCAGGGAGACCACCGGACGGGTCACGCATGACTGAGACCGTACCATCGGCGTCCTGCGCAACTGAGACATATCGGCCCCAGCACTTTTCAATCAGGTAAGATTGAATGCAGCCGAGAGGCTCATCGGCAGGCAACGCCGCACTTTCGAGCGGCCTGAAGGTTGCTTTGTCGAAGATAGTTCCGACGACTATCCCTCTGTCGTCACGGCGGGCAGTGAGCGGACAATCGGACCCGGTGAGAACGGATATATGATGGCCTTCAAAGGCCGAGCGCATACCCGTGAGTCTCGTGATCCGACTCTTTACATCCGGGCGTTCCGCCAAGCGTGAGAGCAGGATTAGATATCGGGCAGCCATCAGACGACCAGGATCGGCGAGAAAGTTCGAACGCGATCAAGGCTATCATTCAGAACACAATCGCCACGCTGTACCCAGGCATGAGCAGCGAATGGAGCAGCCGTAACGCCGATCACGAGAACGGCGTCGACGCCTGTTGATCGCAGCAGCTGCAAGAAAGCTATCGATCGGATGAGGCACTTATCGGCCGTTGAGATCGCGAAATCGGCAACGGCAAATGCCGACCGAAGTCGATGAATTCCATGCTCGACGTCAGCCTCAATCAATAACCGACTATTTGGGCCTTCTTCCGCCAACTCGCTGATCAGATCTTGGAATCGGGATCGCCTAAGCGCGACTGCCACGCGGTGCTGTCGCCACAGGACATGCAAAGCAAGCAAGGCGCTCGTACGAACCTTTGCCTCAGCGTTCCAGGATTTGAGCGGCGTGATGAAGAGTTGGGGTTGTCGGCTCGTTCTGCATTGGCCGCCTGCGCGCAGGATTCCTGCATCAAGCAGTTTCTGATGTGCGATATCTCCTTGGCCGGACGGCTTATCGTCCTCCAGGGCCGCGCGGAATGATGAATTCCAGCTTGGCGGTATGCTGAAATAGCGGCCGGTGGCGACATTCAAAAAAACGATGTGGCCACCAGCGTCACTGAAATGCAGATGCGGTCCGAGCACGTACGCCATAGCGGCCAACATCGGGATCGGGGCACGCAGAGTCTGCATGCCCCGACCGCCTTCAGTCGTCGAGGATGCCGGCGCCGCCGAGCGGCGACTGGTCCAGATCCTTCGACAGGCCGACGATCCCCTTGGTCTCGACCGCGACGGATCCGAGGTCGAAGAGGTCATTCTCGGTTTCGATTTCGCGTTGCATGATACACTCCTTGTCACGCTGCGGACTGCAGCGGCGGGATGTTACCGGCTGGGGAGCGTATTCGAGACTTTATAAGTGACCGATATGGGAGCTTATATGCGTGGCCGAAGGCAGGCCGGAGATGAAGCTCATGTCGCTACAGGTTGAGTCAATCTAATCAAATTCTTGCGCTGCGGTCGTGCCGCTGCCCAATTTTATAAGAGCCGGAACGCGGCGCAGTCTCCGCCGATGATAGGCCCAGATGGCGTCACGGATGGTCGATTCTCGACCGGATGCGGTCGCGACCCAGACCGCGCGAAGTTCGCCCACACGGTCCTTGATCGACGACTCGCGTAATCGAGTCGCATATAGCTTGTCAGCCACAGCCGCGATCGTCGCCGCATGTTGCCGGTTGCGCGAGCCGGCTGCGAGACGGCCGAACAATTCCGTCGTTGCGTCGGTGATCGCGCGTGTATCCATCGGGTCGAGAGCGTCCAATGCAGAAGACATGTCGATGCTGATGCTGGGGCTTGAGCGATGTTTGATCGCGAGACGTAAGACCTGGCCATGCCAGACATACAGATCCCGGAGATCTTGTTCCGTGAGAACGGGAAGCTGGAAGCCCCCGCCATGATGTGCCTCGATCAGACCCTCCCCTACCAGTCGGTGAATGGCATCACGTACGGGCGCAATGCTCGTGCCGGATTCCTCGGAGATCGCCTGCACGACAAGCGGCGCTCCGGGAGCATAATAGCCGCCGACGATTGCGCGACGCAGTCCGGCGTAGACCCGCTCGGAGGTAAGCGCTTCGGGCGCCATGTTCCGCGCGGCCTCAATCTTCGTCGTCAGTTGACGGACGCGGAGCCGCTGGCCGCAGCCGGCTCGCGATCGAATCGACATAATAGTCGCCGATGCATCTGATGCAGTGCTCCTCGAGCGCTGCCATGTCATCGAGAAGCAATTGCCGTGGAAATGCCATCTTGTGATCCATGAACATCAGCGGGATCAGGAAATAGGAGGCTGGTAGTCCCACCCCGGAAGCGCAGCGAAGATGATCCTCGATTGAGGATTTCGGATTGCCCGACTCGATCTCGCGTAGCCAGCGCACCCCGATGCCGACATCGGAGGCGAGCTGCTCCTGCGTCTTCCGTTCTTTCCGTCTCCGCTCTTCGATGCACTTTCCCGAGATCACCTTGATCTGCGCAAGGACAGTCGCATCTCCAATGCTGGATGTGCTTTGAAGCGACACGTGCAGGTTCTCCCTGACTGTTGCTCAAAGCTCCCTTTGCACAGTTCGACAGAGCGGAAACTGGTGTTAAATATGCCCGCGGTCAAATCCAATCGTTCCCAAATTGGAAGACGGCCAGGGTGGTAACGCTCGAAGTGCGTTTGCTTAACTAACTTGGATGTCGTTAATTTTTCTTTGCCCGTCTTGGTCCTTCGCCGGCGATACGGCGATAAGCCTCGACCAAGTCCTTATCTTCCGCTGTTCTGAATGAAGCAAGACCGACGATGTAAAGCTTGCCGACCGGTGGGCTCTGCGCAAATCGATCGGATGCGACCAGGCGTTCGCACACCAGATGCATGATCTCGGTGAGTTCCGCCGAAGATCCAACAAAGCAGGTCTTGTCGCCCGTGCATTGCAGGCAGGAGCGCGTTTCGAGCTCGGCCGCGATGTCATCGGCATCCATGCGTTCGAGAAGCGCGACCGCGACGGAAAAGGTCGCTCCGTAAGGAATGAAGTCGCGCAGGAGCTGCGCCAGGCGGTAGTGGCACGCAAGGAACAGGTCGATTCCCTGTTCCGATAGTCGCAATTTGTAGGTCCTTGAGGCCGCCTTTTCCATCTTCCCCTTCCCTGCGACTCGTGCCTGTCTCCTTATGGCTTGACGAGATTTGAGCCCAAATGGGCACTTCATGAACGATTAGAGACCCAAATTGCGGCACGGATGTGCCGATTGCGGTCCGCGATTGCCGCCTCCGGCACGGCGGTGCCCTGCCTATTGCGGCACGCCGATCACTTACTTCATGACGCGGTCATCCCGATTTGGGGTGACGGCGAGCACCGTTCGACAACTCAACGCTCCCAGCCCGATCCCGATCAAGTTCCCCGGTCATCGCAGACGCGATTCCCGGACAGAGGAGGCGTGTCTGATGACCAAACGAATAGTCTTGAACAGCCTGGGCAGCGTTTCGCTTGCGCTCATCACTATGCCAGCTGGCGCCTGCCCCCGGCAAGTTGCCGCGCCCGTCAGCGCACCGGCGCCGCAGGTTCGGGTCATCGCGACGGCCGATGGTTTCGCCATCGCGGCTAAGACGGAGACTCCCACGGCGGCGCCGCCGCGCTCGGCCGTGCCGCTCGGCGTACAGATGCAGATCGACCGTGACGCCTTTGAGTGCAGCACGCGTCGCATCGCGAGTGCCCGCCCGTGAGGGGCGCGACGTCCAGGGCGGTTCGGCGCCTGTCGCTGTTCGCTTGCGCAATGACGCTTGGTCCGAGCGCGATCGCGCAATCGGTGGAAACCGCGAAACAGGGTGATCCGGCGCCGCTCAGCGTCGCGAGTGAGGAAGCGCAGCAGAAGCTGCAGCAGACCTTCACCAACCTGAAGTTCGAGGACTTCGGACCGGCACCCGTCAAGGGCCCCATCTATCAGGCGACCGCGGGCGGACGGATCATCTATTATGCGCCGGAGAGCGAGCAAATCCTCTTTGCCGCAGTCTACGACAAGAATGGCGTCAACATCACGGCGTTGGCCCAGGATGCGAGCGCCCGGAAAAAGCTCGGTGCACTGGATCCCGCGAAGGCGCTCGTCATCGGCCCCGAAGGTGCGCCGACGGTGATCGAGTTCACCGACCCCGAATGCCCCTATTGCCGCGCGCTCGAGAAGTTCTGGATCGCCAAGGCAGCAGAGGGGAAGCCGGTCCGGCGGCTCATTTATTTCGTGAGCGGCATTCACCCGCAGGCCGCGGCGAAATCCGAACATATCCTCTGCTCGGCGGACAAAGAGGCCGAGTTCAAGGCGATCTACGGCGGCGCGCAGCCGGCAAGCTTGCGCAAATTCGCAGCGGGCCATGCCAAGGTCGAGGCCGATGCGATCGCCGTTCAGAAGATCGGCATCACCGGCACGCCGACGCTGATCATCGACGGCAAGCTCGTCTCGGGCTTCCAGCAGGGTGAGCTTGAGCAATTTCTCGCGGACCATTCGGCGAAGACCGATGCGAAGCACTGACGATCGTCGCGCGCGAACGCGCGCGCCCTTCCTTCTTGGCGGCCGTTCGGGGGGCCGGTCCGGGCGTAGCGCCTCGGCTCCACCGATACGGGCCGGAATGCCGACGGCCGTGGCTCCCCTGGAGCCGTCCACCACGCCGCTCGGCCGCCAACGTGTCCTCACGGTGTCGGCAGGCATCTTCCCGGGCGGCTCCGCAAGCGAACGGAGTGGCAAAATGATCAGGAAAATCGGCAAGCATGTGTTCGGGGTCGCGAATATCGGCGTCCCTTTGGTCTTGTTCGCAACAATGAGCGGCGGCGCGCACGCGTTCACCGCGCCTGCGACCGGAGACCTTGGCTACGACATCTACAACATCGTCGTGAACAAGGGCGTCAAGGGCCCGATGGGGTTCGTCGCCGGCGTCGCGGCCTTCCTCTTCGGCGTGTCGCGGCTGTTCTCGAACGTCATGATCGGGATCCCGACGATCGTCGCCGCGGTGTGCCTCATCAAGGCGGACACCATCCTCCAAACCTTCGGGATGGTCGTCTGAACTGATCGGCCGCGCGGGGCCGATCAAGTCCCCGCGCGTCCCACGAGCCGGGCCGAGAGGCCTGGACACGACAACCCGGGCTCTTCGGGCTGTCTTGAAGCAGGAGGAGAAGAGCGTTGGACGAACGTCTGCCCCAGTATCTTCATCTGCCGGTCCAGATCCTCTGGTTCGGCGCGGATGAATTCATCCTGGTCATGTCGACGATCTTTGTCGCCGTCATCGTTGGCGGCGTGATCGGGTGGACGCTGATCGGCGCTCTTCTCCTTTTCATCCCCTGGAAGCGGACCAAGCCGCGCGGGTTCATCCCCCACCTCGCCTGGCGCTGGGGGCTGCTTCGCTTCCGTCATTATCCGGGTCCGACCCAGACCCGCTTCTTCGAGTAGAACGGCCATGGCGCTTTTCCGCAAATCACGCCCGAAGGACTGGGATCCGCTCGCCGACAAGCCGGCGAGCTGGGGCATCCACCGCTATCTTCAGGGCTCCGCCAATCTCTTCGAAGAGAATCGGCTGCTCAAATTCGCGATCGCGGGCCTGTTCGGCATCACCGCTGTGCTCGGCATGCTGATCTACACCTCGAACCAGAACCAGCGGACGGTCATCGTGCCGTTCGGCACCGGCGGCGATCTCTATGTGACGGGAAATGCGCCCTCGGCGCCGTACCTACGCACGATGACGCGAAACATCGTCAGCCTGTCGGGTACCTATTCGGCCTATTCCGCCGATCCGCAGTTCCAGGAACTGCTGAGCATCGTCCACCCCTCGGCCTATAACAGCATCCGCGACAGCCTGACCGCCATTCTCGACGAGCTCTCGGACAATCCGACTCTGTCGATCGCGACCTATATTCGGCCAGACCAGCCTGTCCTGACCACGAGCACCGACATCGTCGTGCCGGTCGAAAAAGGTCCGCGTCATCGGCGGTGTGATCCGCAAGTTCCGGGGCAATCTCCGGATTGGCTACGCGATCGACAACGGCCGCTTCTGGCTGACGTCCCTGCATGAGGAGAATTTCGATGCCGAAACTCGGTAATCGCGGCCGTGCGAGCCTGCTGACGGCCGGCCTCATCTTCGCGGCACCGCCGGCATTCGCCCAGGCGATTACCGCGCTGCCCGATCAGACCGCCTCGATCCGGCTGTCCAATCGCGACGTCAACCACATCATCTGCCAGGGCGGCGAGATCGAGGACGTCAAGTTCTCGGCCGAAAAGGCGATCGCGGTTGAGCGTGGCGGGTCGGACGCGTGGATTAAGTTTCTGGTGAAGGAGATCGACGGCGAAGGCACGCCGACGCGGACCTATGTGACCACGCCTTCCGAATTCTTCGTTTCGTGCAATGGGGCGATTTACCCGCTTTACACCGAGCCGTCGGACATTCCGGCGCAGACCGTGATCCTGGCCTCCGGCACCGCGCAGCGCGCCCGTGCCAATCAGGATCTGCTCGGCCCGCTGGTCGAAGAAGAGCGCGCCGTTTCGATCACGCTGTCGATGTTGCAGGACCGCGTGCCGGCAAGCTTCGCCGAAGTAGCGCCGGTCGCGGGCGACATCGTCCTGCCGACCTTGCCCGCGGCGCGCCTCCATGACGCCGGCGGTTTGCAATCGAAGGCGCTGGCCTCTCGGCATCCGAATATCTGGTCCAGGCGTCAGCGACCTTGTCCTCGCCGAGCCCGAGTTCCTGGTGTCGTTGCTCGGCTCGAACATCTTCGCGGTCACGCTCGATCGTATCGCGCTGAAGGCTGGCGATAGCGCTCGGCTCATCATCATTCGCCGGGGAGCTGTCCAATGAGCGAGAGACCAGAAGAGACCGCGCCGGATGCCGCTGGGCCTGGTGAGCAGAGCCCTTTCCAGGCGCATCTAGCCGCCCAGGCGGTCCATGACGGCGGTGACGAAGCGCGGGGTGCGGCGCTGCTCGACTGCGCGCGCGCTGGGATTCGCTGAGTTCGACGGGCAAACTGCGCATGAAGCAATTCGGCGTGGCCACGGCGATCGGCGTGCTTGGCTACGGCCTCTATTCTGCGAGCACCGCCGACAAGCCGGTTGTTGCGGCGCCCGAGGCCTCCAAGCTTGATATGGGCGCGGGCCTTCGCGGCGACAGCCTCGAGGTGAAGCTGCGCGGCGATCTGAAAAAGGTCCTGGACGGCCAGTCCATGCTCGGCGACCGGGTGACGGCGATCGAGGAGGGCAAGACACCGATCGGGCTGCAAGGCACCGGCCCCGCGGCACCAGGTGCCGACGGCGCGCCATTGCCGCCAGCCCTTCCCGGCGGCGGCGCGCCGGAGTTTCCGCCATCGCCATCCGGTGCTTCGGGCGCGGCGGGCGACAATAGTTTGCCAGCCCCGCCATCCGCACCGGTGGGACCTCCCGCTCCGCCGGCACCGCCGGTCGAAAAAGTGGTGGGTGCAATCGGCGCCGCCACATCGCCGGTCGTCCCCAAGGATGCGGCCGCGGCGTCGGACGAGTCGAAAAAAAAGATTCGGACGATCTATTTGCCGCCTGGTTTCATGAAGGCGCGGCTGCTGACGGGCGTGGACGCTTGGCGAGCCACGACGCGACCTCGAACCCGGAGCCGATCATCGCGCGGGTCCAGGCGCCAGCCGTGCTCCCCAATGACGTCAAGGCGAACCTGTCCGGTTGTTTCGTCATCGGCAACGCGACCGGCAGCCTCGCCAAGGAGCGCGTCGAGATCCAGCTCGTGACGCTCTCCTGCGTCGACTTCGACGAACATTCGGTCGTCGACCAGAGCGTCAAGGGCTTCTTTGTCGATACCGACGGCAAGAAGGGCCTGTCGGGCAAGGTCGTCACCCGCGCCGGCGCGGCCTTGGCCCGGACTTTTATCGCAGGGACCATCAGCGGCATCGCCCAGACGGTCGAGAATAGCTTTGGTGATACGTCGACCTCGGCGCTCGGCACAGTGAGGACGCTTAATGCCGGCGATGCCGCCAAGTCCGGCATAGCGGGCGGCCTTTCCAAATCTTCGGACAAGCTGACCGATTTCTATCTCGATCTCGCGCGCCAGGCCGGCCCGATCGTCGAGGTCGGCGCCGCGAAGGACGTGGTCGTCGTCATCCAGGAGGGCGTGACGCTCGAAATCAAACCATCGGCGGGGAGCAAATTCTGATGCCCAGAACCCTTTCATGCAAGGTCTCGATCCGCGGTCACCGACTGCTTCTCATCCCGGTGATCGCGGCCCTTGGTGGCTGCGCGACGCTCGGCTCGGTGATGTCACCTTACTCCGAAAAATATAGCTGCAAGAACAGCGACCATGGACAGTGCGTGCATCCCGAGAAGGCCTATGAGGATGCGGTCGCCGGCCGCCCGTCCCGGTCGGACCCTGCAGTCACCAACGACAAGAAGCTGCTGCGCGGCCAGGCTGCTGCACCGGCAATGTCTGGCATGACCGCCAAAGGCGCAGCCGCGCCGGTGGGTGCCTATCTCGGGTACAAGGACAGCGTCTATCGCGAGCTGCAGGGGCTGATCGACCAACCGGTCACGCCGATGCTCAAACCGCCGCGCACCGTTCGCACGCTGATCCTGCCTTATGCCGACCGTCAGCGGCCTGACCGCCTCTACATGCCGCGCTACGTCTTCTCGATCGTCGAGACGCCCGCCTGGGTCGTCGGCGACTATCTGGTCGATCCGGTTCAGCCATCGACCCAGGCGCCCGTCCTGGGTCAGGTCCAGGAGCGTGAGATTGACGGGGCTATTTCCGCAACGGCGCTGGCGCCGCCGGCCAGGGACCCGCGCACGCTGGTGCCAGCGCCCATGAATGCGCGTCCGTTGGCGCCGACGCCCAGGGCTTCGAGCACGCTCGGGCCCGCGCCGAAGGATCAGAGCAAGTGAAGGCGCGCGGCTCCCGAACAGGCGGCGATCTGAGCTTTGCCCAGCTGCGGCAAAGCGTCGCGCGCGATCGCTTCTCCGATTACCTGCCGCTCGTTGCATGGGACGAGGATGAGGAGGCGTTCCTCTGCATCGACGATGGTTGGGGCTATGGCTGGGAGCTCGTGCCGAGCGCCTACATGTTTGCGCATGTGCATCAGGCGCTGCTCGGGCTTCTCAACATTCACTTCCCCGATGGCACGGTCCTTCAGCTTCACAGTTTTGCCGACCCGCTGATCGAGACGGCGCTCGATGCGTTTCTCGATCTCAAGACCCGCGACGATCCCCTGATCCAGGCATCGGCCAGGCGCACCGCCGATTATCTGATGGCGGGGACACATGGCCTTCGTGCGATGCACGGCATACCGATCAGGGACTTTCGCACCATCCTGTCGGTAAAGACGAGGCGTCCGCTGGGGAGCGATCTGCGCCGCCAGATCGAGGAGCAGCTCGCCAAGCTCGGCATCGTCCGGCTGCCCCCGGAGGAGATCGTCTCCTTCTATCGCCGGATCTTCAACGGTGTGTTCGCCGCCGCGCCCGGCGTTTTCTCGTCGAGCCCTGATGCAACCGGGGCGGCGCCGCCGATCCGCAAGCAGATCATCGACGCGGGTCCCGACCTGCTGTTCGAGGGTCCGGAGCTGTTCCTCGGCAACCAGGTCGCGCGCTGCCTCACGCCCAAGTCGCCGGCGCGGCGGATCACCGCCGAGCGGGCCAATCGCCTGACGGGCGGCATGCGCGGTTCGGCCGAGGACAGCGACCAGATCGGGGGGCCGTTCCTCTACACGCTCAACGTCCTGTTCGATCATTCGCAGTTCGAGATCCACAAACGCGCCCAGGTGCTCTCTGCGCAAAAGGCCGCCGGCAGCTTTGCGGTCGAGGTCAGCAAACAGATCGAGGAGATCGGCTGGATCCTCGACGAGGCCGGCAACTCCAAATTCGTGCGGGTGATCCCGACCGTCTGGGTGTTCGGTCGCACCAGCGCCCATGCCCGGGAGATGGCGGCGCGCGCCAAGCGGCTTTGGGAAGGCGAACCCCTGCCCTTCATGATGCAGGAGGAAAGCTATCTCAATCCGATCCTGCTCACGATGAGCCTGCCGTTCGGGCTGTACCCGGACGGGCGCACCTTGCGAATGCTCGAGCGCGATTTCCGGATGCCGGTGAAGGCTGCGGTGCTGATGGCGCCGATCCAGACCGACTTTCGCGGTGGCGGGCGCCCTGCCCTCCTCTACACCGGCCGGAAGGGCCAACTGGTCACGCTCGACCTGTTCGATCCGCGCATCAACAATTACAATTTCATCGTCTCGGCGGAGAGCGGCGCCGGCAAGAGCTTCCTGCTCAACAATCTCTGCCAGCAATATTATGCGCAGAATGCGCTCATTCGCATCATCGATATCGGCGGCAGCTATCGCAAGCTCTGCACGCTCTGCTCGGGTCGTTACATCGACATCGGCGAGGAGAAGCTCGTCCTCAACCCGTTCGACATGGGCTTCGCGCTCGACGGCGAAGACAAGCAGTCGGCGATCTCGATGGCGGTCGCGATCGTCGCCGAGATGGCGAACGCCGCCACCCGCAAGGGTGTCACCACCTCGGAATGGAATCTCCTGAAATCGGCTGTCCAGTGGACGATCGATGAAGGTCATTCCGAAGAGGGCATCGATGCGGTCCGTGCATGGCTCGGCGCCTATCCCGCGTTCGCGGCATCGGATCTCGACCGCGTCGATCATCTGATACCGGTCTCGAGGGAATTGGCCTTCAACCTGCGCGATTTCGCGAGCGAGGGCGCTTACGGCCATTTCTTCAACGGCCCTTCGACCTTCGACATCACGGCCGACGAGTTCGTCGTGCTGGAGCTCGAACGGCTGAAGAGCATGCCTGACCTGTTCAACGTCATCGTCATGGTGGTGGTGAACGCGGTCACCCAGGAGCTGTATCTCTCAGGCCGCGACCGGCCGCGTTTCGTGCTCTGCGACGAAGCCGCCCAGTTCATGACCAAGACCGAAGGGCAGGATCTGTCACGACTCGCCGAAGCGTTCGGCCAGGGCTACCGCCGCGCGCGCAAATATCAGGGTTCGTTCGGTATCGTTCTGCAGTCGATGAACGACCTGATGCTGTTCGGGGGCACCGGTCAGGTCATCCTCGAGAATGCCGCGACGCGGTTCCTGCTGCAGGGCTCGACCTATGACAAGGCGGTCGAGAACAAGATCCTCGATTATTCGGGGTTCGTCCTCGAGCTGCTGAAGTCGGTCCGGAACTCGAAGCCCAATTATAGCGAGGTCTTCATCGACTCTCCGCTGGGTCTCGGCATCGCCAGGCTCGTCGTCGACCCCTTCTCGTACTGGATCAACACCAGCGCGCCGCAGGAGGTTGCCGCGTTCGAGGCGCTGCTGCGCGCCGGCCGCTCTCCGCTCGACGCGGTGTGTGAACTCGCCGGCGTCGATCCGGCCGAGATTCTTGGGTCTCGGCCCGAATTGCGCCGACATGAGGAGATTGCGTGATGCTGAAGCGCAAGCCTCCGCAGAACCAGATGGTCTTTGATCTGACGTCATTCGACAGCAGCAAGGATGCTCAGCTCGAACGGATGATCGAAGCACGCGTCGCGATCCGCGCCGAGGCGGCGGCGATCCGCTGGCGGTTCCGGCTGATGGTGATCGAGGCGGCGATGATGACGAGCCTGGTGCTCGCAGCCGGGTTCGCCCTCAACCAGCCCCATGCGATGGTGGTGCGCAGCGCGCTCATCGTCGGAGCGGCCTGCTTCGCGAGCGGCGTCATGCTGGTTGGCCTGTCCGGCGTTACCGGTCTGGCGATCTCCGCCGTTCGTCGGTGGAGGGCGCGATGATACGCGTGACACTCGCCGACGGCACCGCGGAGCTTATCGAGCGCGAGATCGAACCCCGCCGTCCGGGCGAGACGCTGTACGATTTCATGCTGCGCTCGGCGCATGAGACAAGCCTCGAGGCGAGAGCGCTGCGCGCCCTGCTCGATGCCCATGTGGCGAGCTTGGCGCGGAGCGTGCGTCCGTCGTGCGGCGGCGACGTGCGATGCTGGTCGGGCAGAGTTTCATCTCAGGCTTGGTCGCGAGCGTCCTGATCCGGCCCGACACGGTCGGTGACGCCTGGATTATCGCGATGCCGGTGGCGGTCCTGACCTTGGGTGCCAGCCTGGTGCTGTCATTCTTCATGCCGGCCCTCGACAAGGGTGTCGTCCGGATGGCGCGGTGGTGGCGGCGATGAGGGGTATCTTGTCCTCGACGCCGTCGCTCGGCTCGATCCGTTTGCTGCTCGGCAGCAAGCTGCTGTTGCTGATCCAGGCGTGGATCGTGCTGCGCAGCGGTCAGCTTCTGGACGGTATGCACTGGTTTGTCGTCGGCGCGATCGTCGTCATCGCCATCCTGTGTCTCGTCGGCGCCGTCATCGGCGAGCCGGACGACAGCGCCGAAGACCATAACCGGCCGTGGCGGCGCAGAGCGGAGGGTCGTCATCATGAATGAGGCTATTGGCGGCGCGGCAAGCTTCACCACCCCTGCGCGCATTCGTGTCGTGTTGTTCCAGGGCGCCACAACGATCGTTCTGCTCGCCTGCGCGCTTGTCACCGCTGCGGCGCATGCCCAGACTTCGGTGATCGGACGCACCTGGCCGATCGCGGAACCCGATGCCCTGGAGGAAATCGAGGGTCGCACACAGAAGCTGCCGGCCTTTATGGCCAGCCGTTTCGGCCCGCGCGCGAGCTGGTCGGCGATGAAGGCCGCTCCGCTGGCCGTAGCGCAGGCGAACCGCGTGCGGAGCGTCGTTCCGTTCTACACGCTCGATTTCGATGTGAAGCTTCCGGACGGCAAATTGCTTTATCCGAAGGGCTTCACCTTCAACCCGCTGACCTATGTGTCGCTGCCGCAACGCCTGGTCGTCGTCCGCCCCGAGGATCTTGGCTGGGCGCTGCGCACCGCCACGCCATCAGATTGGATCCTGCTTGCCGCCGGCCCGCGTGGCGGGAGCGATCCGATCACGCTCGGCCAGAAGGTTGGCCGCTCGCTCTTCATCCTCGAGCAGCGCGTGAAAGACCGTCTCGGTCTCGAGGTGGCGCCGGTCATCGTGTCGCAGATCGGCCAGAAACTGGAGCTGACCGAGGTGAAGCTCAACCGCACCGGGAGCGCGCCGCGATGACCCGTCTCGCATTGTTGCGCAGCTTAGCGGCTGCCTTTCTGCTTCTTGTGCTGTCCCCGGCTTCGCCAGCGCATGCGTCGTCTTGTCCGACCGGGACGGTGTTCAACCCGATCACGAAAGTGCGCTGGACGTGCATCTTTCCGATCACTATCGGCGGCGTGAAGATCGGCACGGGCGACAAGCTCGGCAAGGCGCTCGACGCGCAGTCGTCCTCGAGTCCGATCTGCGCCTGCCGGAAGGGTGCGACCTTCTGGTTCGGGGTGAAGGTCTCCTTCTGGTCGCCCAATCGCATGGTCGACGTGGTGACCGAGCCAGGATGCATGATGGCGCTCGGCGTCGACCTGATGCCGACCCACGGCAAGCTGCAAGGCAGCCAGTCGTCGATCGCCGACGGGACGAACACGCGCAAGATGTTCGCGCAGATGCACTATTATATCTCGCCGGTCTGGAAGATGCTGGACATGTTCACGGACCTGCCCTGCTTCCAGGATGACGGGTTCGACGTGGCGCTCATCACCGAGGTGCTGCCGACCTGGCAGTCGGGGACGCTCGGCGCGATCATCCAGCCCGAGGGCATATTGTTCGGCAACCCCGCCGCGGGGCTCGCCTGCATGGCCGACAGCGCGGCCGCGGCTGCCGGCAAGGTTCTCGACCCGCTCTTCTGGTGCATGGGCAGCTGGGGTGCGACCTATCCGATCGCCGGCGACATTCATTTCGATGACTCGGTCGAAGCCTGGGCTGGCCTCGCCGCGCGCGGTACCTTCATGATGGGCCGCCTCGGCGCGCTCACCATCTCGTCGACTGACGGCTGCTCGTTCAAGGCCCAGCCGATCTGGACCAAGTCCCGCTACAAGCTCCAGCTGATGGAGCCGGTTAAGGGCGGGAGTTGCGTCAATATCGGCCGGCCAGGTTCCTTGTGGTCGAGCGCGAAGCACGCGCCCGGCAAGGACAATGCCCAATTCATGCTCTTCGAAAAGACGATCTGCTGCGCCGGAGTGTCGGTGCCATGAGCGGATCGTTTCACGGACACCTCGTCAGTTCCGGACGTCAGGCCGGGTCTGCCCGCCAGGACCCGTTGGGTCTCCCGGGACAAAGCGAGGTGGGAGCGGCGCTGCACAGCCCCCGCGGTGCCGCTCCAACCCCGGTCAGCGCGGCCGGCTCCCTCCCGGCTCGGCAGATGGCATTCCCCCCGTGCCTCTGTCCTGGCGGCGGCCGCGCTGACCATTTTGAAGGCCGGGCGGTGTCCCGCCTTTCCCGTTCTTCGGACTCCCAGGCAGCTCCACCGTTTCCGCCTTCGTCAAAGATCGCGGCAGGACGGGCCGTCGGAGCGCGTGCTATGAGGCGAGCTGTCGCGGTTCTGCTCGTCGTCAGCGCGCTTCCCGCGATGGCGCATGCCCAGACGATGGAGGATCGCGCCCGCGCGGCCGCGCAGGCGTCGCGTGCGAAGACGGGTGACAGCGATACGCTACTCAACACCACGATCACGCCGGCGATGAGCGGGCAGCCGATCGCGACCGTCGACAACAGCAAGACGTTCACGCCGACGATCGCCTGCCAGAAGACGCAGAGCCTGCTCGAAGTGTTGGTCCAGCCCTCGGCCAGCGGTGACATTGGTATCGTCCGGATCAGCCAAGACAAGGATTTCGACGGGACGTTCGACACGGTGAGCAACCTGCCCGTGCCGGTGTCCGGTATCTGCGCGAACGGCATCATCTCCTGCGCGCCCGGTACCTGGAACCAGTGCAAGTATTTTCGCTGGGATGTCGACTCGTCCAAGTCCTTGAAGCTGACCCAGGTCGACATGCCCGAGCTTTCCGGTTGCTACTGCGTCAACAATAGCTGCGGCGCCAATCTCGTCTGGAACAACCTCAATTCGGTGCTGGGCGATCTCGGCGGCGGCATGGTGGGCGCGCTCACTACCGCCGATCCGCGCATCGGCGTGGCGCAGGCACAGATCAATGGTCCGGTGATTGACTATGTCGGTGCCCAGTCGACCGCTTGCGCGAGCGACGGGACCGTCGCGCAGACGGCGTACAAGAACAACCCGGCCGCCATTCAGGGCGACGCCGCGGCGATCGCCGCCGGCAACAGCATCTTCCAGATGGTGGCGGCATCACCTGCGGGTTCGGGAAAAGCGCAGCAGACCAGGGCCTGCACGATCGAGCGTCAGGTCAATGTCATCGACCCACAACTCGATGACATCATCGCCCGCACCGCCGGCGGTTATGCGACCAGCCGGACCGCCAACAACGTTGCCGATTTCCTAATGGGCTCCCCACCGGACAACAGCCTGAGCGGAGGGTCCTGCAGTCTCTTCGATTTCCGCATGACACTGCACGTATCCGACCCCGCGCGCATTCGGCAAGCATCCCTGGTCGAATGGTTCGCGGACGACTGGGGTCAGGTGCGGATCGACGGCAACCTCGTCGATTCGGGACCCTCGCCCTGGACAACCAGCGGTCTGCCGCCCGGAAAATGCGAGCTGAAGAAGACCTATTACGCTTTCCCCAATCTCGACCTGAAACCCTATCTGACCAAGGGAGACCACGAGATCTGGTTGCGGGCGGCGGTCAGCAGCGGTGGTGAGGCGTTCGCAGATGTCCATGTCGAGGTGGATGACAGCTGCGGTTCCACGGAGCAGCTCGTCGACCTGTGTTCAGGGTACGCGGCGGACAGCAAATGCCATCTCGACAGCGAGGATGTCGACGGCGTTGAGACCTTCCGGGGCGGCGTTGCCACCGGCCTGAGGCCCCTGCCCCAGACCTGGCTGTTCGGAGCCGACCGGTGCACGTTGCAGCTCACCCGCGACTTCTTCCTGCGCAAGCGCAACTATGTCTGCGAGACGGACAACGCGGCGTTGCCCGATCCGGACCTGAGCCGCGGCGCCTATATCATCGACCATTCGACCGAGACGTTGCTCGCTGACAAGCAAACCCAGGCGGATGGCAGCGTCACTACTACGACCCGGCCCTTCAGCCTTCCGGATCGGGGCAGCGTGCCCGCCTGCGAGACGATCTGCAAAACCCAGGCGCCCAAGGTCAACACCGCGGCGGCGCCCTCGGGTGTGATGGGAAGCCAGCAGAATGATCCGACAGGGATCGATACCTTCTATCATGTCTGCTCGGCCGACAATGTCTGCCCGACCGGACCCGGCGAGCAGATCGCCTCGGCCTGCGGTTGCCTCGACGATTTCCCTGAAGCCGTCGTGATGATGCAGACGGTCCGGCTCGGCGGCGCGGACATGACCTGCACGAGTGCCACGCCATGAAGAGCCTCTTCCTCACGCGATCCGTGCTGTTAATCTCGGCCATATCGGTCGTGAGCGCCCAGTCGGCGGCTTATGCGCAGGCGAGCGCCGCCGCGATGCCGCAAGCGCGCGCGGCGATCGCCATTCCGGTCGAGCCCACCGATCCGGTCGAACCGACCGACCCATCGGGCCCTACCGCGCCTACCGGTCCCGCGCCCACCAGCGCCAATGAAATGTGCGCGGTCGATCTGAACGGCAATGGCGATGCCGCCGATGAAGGCGAGACCGCGAGTTGCACGGCGACGGCGAGCGGCGGCTGGCAATGCCCGATCCGCGCTGTCGCCTGCACGGTGACGGGTCCGGCCACCTATGCCTGCCCGCTTGGATCCCAATTTGCGTGCGAAGTGCCCGCGGGCGGCGGGGCTCCGACCTGCTCGCCCGACGCCTGCATCGACACGGGCGCCAATCCGGTCGTCACCGATCCAGTCGTCGACGATCCGGGCGTGCCCAATGACGGCCAGGTCGACGCAGAGGGGAATTGCCTCGATCATATCGAGATTTTCTCGGGCCGCGCGCTGCGCTGCCGGCCGCCGGGCCTGCTCGATACCTTCGAGAATTGCTGCAAGGACAAGGGCAAGATCGTCAAGGACGGGATGGGCTCGTCGCTCACCTCGCTCAGCACCAAGATCGCGGTCGCCAAGGGCGTGCTGACCGGCATGAAGGCTGCCTACACCGCCTTCAAGGCTGGCGCGACCGCCAGTCAGGCGGCCACCGCCGGCCTTCACGGCATCATCGGTATCGATCCGACCTCGCTCGCGATCAGCCTGGCGATTAGTTTCATCATCGATGTACTGCTCCAGGGTTGCGACCAGCAGGACATGGAGACCGGCATGCTGCGGGGCTCGGGCATGTGCCATGAGATCGGCAGCTATTGCACCTCCAAGATCCTCGGCATCTGCATCCAGAAGGCCAAAGGCCATTGCTGCTTCAACACCAAGCTTGGTCGGATCATCCAGGAGCAGGGCCGGCCTCAGCTCAAATCGTTCAACGCGATCGGCTGGGGCACGCCGAAGAAGCCAATGTGCCGGGGCTTCACGCCTGAAGAATTTCAGGCCCTAGATTTCTCGAAGATGGACCTCTCCGAATATTATTTGGACATCGAGGCCCGGGCTCAATCCGACATCCAGATAGATATGAAGGACCGCGTCGATGCGTATATGCAGACGATCGGCAAGAATTAGCCTCGTCCTGACCCTGGCGCTGGGGGTGATCCCGGCCACCCAGGCGCAGACCGTGGCCGGATCGCCGCCAAGCCCACCGCCGGCCGACGCGCGCGCCAAGGCAGCCAGCGAAGGCGATGCCGCGATGGAGCGGCTCAAGCAAGCCGTCAGCGCGCAGAAGGGCCGCGCGACGACGGCGGAGCCCGGCCCATCGGTTCAACCTTCAGCCGAACTTCGTCGGCGGGCTTTCGATGCCGTGCGCCGACGTGCCCACTCGCCTGCGATGGATGCACGCGCTCGCGCAGCATACGCCGCGGGACAGGCTGGGCTCGATGCCGAGCGCGAGGCCATGGCCGCAAAGCTTGGCCAGGCCCTGGGCCTGAGCGCGCCCGACATGGCCGCCGTCGCGGGCGCTACCGCGCCGAATACTATCAAAGGGTGGGTGCCGGTCCTGTTCGCATCGTCGTCGATGCCGATCGCCACGCTTCGAACCTATGCCGCGCAGCTTGAGCGCGTGGGCGGCGTGCTGGCGTTCCGGGGTATGCCGGGCGGTCTTACCCGCGTTGGGCCCATGGCGAAACTGTCCGCCGAGATCCTGCGGATCGATCCCGGCTGCTCGGGCCCTGCGTGCGTGATGCGGAATGTCCAGCTGATCGTCGATCCGATCGTCTTTCGCTTGGCGGGCATCACCCGGGTGCCAGCGCTGGCGATGATCCCGGGCGATCCCACCCAGCCCTATTGCGAGCGCGACGCCGCCAGTCCGCCGATCGCTCGCATCGTGTTCGGAGACGCGAGCCTCTCCGGATTGCTTGAGGAATATGTCCGCCTTGGCGGCAAAGAGGAGGTGCGCGATGCTCAGAATCGCTTGGGCGCTCGCTAAATGGATCTGGCTGCAGCTGAAGGAGCTGCCGCTGCGCGCGGCGGTCGCGCTCGGCTGTAGCGGCCTCGGGGAACCACCGCGACCCGACCAGCTGTTGAAGGCCTATTGTATCGTGCTGCCGGTCGGCCTGCTGACCTGGTGGGCGATCCCGCAATTCACCCTCGTGATGACCCCATCGATCCATGCCTGGGCGGTGCGGGGCGATCCGGGCCCCATCCACAAGGGCGATCTCGTCTCGTTCATGCTCACGAACGCGGTCGCCGGACCCAAGCCGGTGTCGGTCACCAAATATGTGCTGTGCATGCCCGGCGAGCGGCTCGATATGATCGAGAAGCCGTCAGTCGGAGGGCATACGTGGGACGGCTGGTACTTCTGCGATGGCAAGCTGCTGGGTGTCAGCAAGCCCTACGGCCGCAAGGGACAGAAGCTCGATCATTATCAGCCAAAAGGTGTGATCATCCCATCGGGCTATGCCTATGTCGGCTCGAGCCATCCGGATGGATTTGACAGTCGCTATTACGGTCCCGTCGCTATCGACCGGTTGACCCGGATGGAGAAAATGCTGTGATTGCCCGCACGCGCTTACTGCGCGCGGCCCTCCTCGCCGCGACCGCCCTTCCGCTACCGGTGCAGGCCCAGGATCAAAGGCCGGCCATGACGGGCAAGGATGGATATTGGTGGTATCAGGCACCGCCGAAACCTAGCGAGGAGAAGCCTGATCCCGACGCGCTGGTGAAGCCGGTGATTCCACCGATGGCCGAACTTGCAACCTGGACGCCGCCGAAGATCCACAAGCTGATCGAGCAGCAGCGCGATTATGCAGCGACCGTCCTTACGGTCGATGCCGTCGCCGATTTCTGGAAGCTCGAGGATTTCGCGCGGCGCAAGGCTCGCGCGTTCGCCGGCGTGACCCAGATCGCGATGCTCCAGCATCCCGAACTTAATTCCAAATCGGCCAATCCGATGGTCGGGGATGCGCGCGATCAGTTGACCGCGTTCAAGGATGACGCGCGCCGTCAATATCTCCGCGCCCATGCCGGCGAATTCGCGCTCGTCATGTTCTCCCGCGACAGCTGCGGCTATTGCCGGGTGCAGTGGCCGATCGTCCAGCGCTTCCAGGAGGAGATGGGCTGGCAGGTGACGCTCATGGATATCGGTCGCCGACCTGAAGTCGCACAGCGCTTCGGCGTCGAGGTGACACCGACGACGATGATCATCAGGCGGAACAGCCAACAGCGCATGGTAATCGCAAACGGCGTCGAGGCGTATCCAAACCTCGCGCAAATGGCGTATCAGGCCGTTCGGCTGCTGACCGGCGACATTCGGCCTGAGCAGTTCATGACCGGCGCCGGCGAGGAGGACGGATTCTTCGACGCGCTCGCGAATGGCCCGGTCTCGGCGACCGATCCACGCGCGCTCGGGGGCGATCTGGTCAACACCGGCGGGAGTCCGCGGCCGTGACGCGGCGCGCGCTCGCCATTGCAGCCATGGTGTCCGCCGTTGTGGGTATCGCTGGGGGCGCGATGGCTCAATCGGCATCGGCAGGGCAAGATGCGGCGCGGCGCGCGGCAATCCATCCTGTTGCCGACGCTGCCAGCCTGCAGGCGTGGCTCGCCCGCGTCCCACTGACGCGGCAGTTCCCGCCGGACTTCGCCGATACGTTACGCGGCCAGGCGCCGGCGTTCGTCATCGAAATGAGCACGAGCCCGGGTTGCGTACCGTGCGGCGATATGTGGACCAAGCTATCGGCCTTTGGCCGGCAATATGGCTGGCGCGTCGCTGCGATCGGCGGCCAGGAAGCGATGGTCCGTTCGGGCCGGCTTGGGCTGCCCTGGGTTGGCCATCCGGTCGTTTGGGTCCGACCGATCGCGGATTCGAACAGGATCGTGCCGATCGCGATCGGCACCGATCATGCGCTGAACCTCGCCCGCAACATCTATCTCGCCGTCAAGATGCTGACGGGCGTGCGACCTGATGTCGGCCTTCGGGCCATGTCCAAATATACCGGGATTGTCGGCGTGGGCGCGCCGCGGAATCCGGCCAACCGAGGAGGCTGAGCATGGCGGGCCAGCACCTCTTTCATCTCACTCGAACCCGAGGAAGCCCGCCATGTCGCTTGCCGTTCCCAGACTCTATCGTCGTCTAGCTCGCCCTCTCTCGTTCAGCCTGTGCGGGATCGTCGCTGCGTGCGGCACCGCGGCCCCGGCACATGCGCAGAGCTGGGCGGAAAGTTGGTTCGACAACGCAACCTACACCTCTCCCGGCAGCTTCGAGGATCAGACGCGCGGCTATGTGACCGCGGGTGGCATGTCAGGCCGTGTGGATGTCCATAACGACTATCTGATGTCGCTGAGCCTGCCCAAGATCAAGGCCGGATGCGGCGGCATCGACATGTTCCTGGGTGGTATGTCGTTCCTTGATCCCGACTATCTCGTCCAGAAGCTGGAGAGCATTCTTCAGGCGGCCCCCGCGGTCGCGTTCCAGTATCTGCTTGAGACGCTCGACGAGAAGATGGGTAACATCATTTCGAAGATGGAGGCGGCGACCAACTTCCTGAATTCGATTCAGGTCAATGATTGCCGGTTGGCCAACCCGCGCGGTCCAGATCGCCAAGGGCGACGACAATATGAGCGGCATCATCGAGGAGATGACCGGCTACAAGTCGGTGAAGGAAGGGTTCGCGAAAAGCTACCAGCAGAGCCGCGAGAAGATCCAGGCGAACCAGAATAACCCGACCGAGGATCTGAAGGACGCGCTGCAGAATTGCCCGGCCGAGGTGACCGACATCTTCCGCACGGGATCGCTGCTTTCGCACGCGGCTTCGCGGGTCGGTGCCGGCGACTGGGCGGATGTGATGCGCGCGCGTGTCGGCGACGTCTATATGCGCTGGGACCCGACCGACAAGGTGCCGCTCTTCTCGGCGATTCCCGCCTGCCCGAAGCAGGATACGGAAAGCGCCGATGACTTCCTCTCCGGCCGCGTCCAGAAGCGCGCGCTCAATGTGCCGCCCACGGCCGGTGATTGCAGCCAGGACGGCACCAAAGGTGCGCTCGAACTCGCCCGCACCCGGATGGAGTCGATCGCCGGCAAGATCAGGACGCGGGGTGGGCTTTCGGCGGACGAACGCCAGTTCGTTGCCAATGTCAGCACGCTACCTGTGTATCGGATGCTCGAATGGGGCGTTCGACAAGGCGTCCAGGGCTCGGTCATCAGCGATACCGATGAGCTGGTAGCGTTCACCCTTGCCTATCAGATGCTGAACGACCTGACCCGCTCCATCGACTTCGCGCTCAGCAATGCCGAGCGTGGGACGACGGCGGCCGGCGCTGCCAATGCGACCAGTACCAATATCTGCCAGACCCGCATCCTCACCAAGGGCATCGAGCAATTGCGGGACCTGCGCGAGGAGGTCCTCCGCCAGCGTGCCCAGATGCGTCAGTCCTATCTCGCGGCGCTGAGCCAGGCGAACCTCTCGACATCCTATGCTGGGCTTTTGCGTCAGCGCGATCGCGATGCGCGCGACGCCGCTGGTGCCGCCGCGAACCGCAACCAGTAGGTGCTCCAATGATGCGTCGGATCCTTCGCGCCGTTGTCACGGTCGCCGCATTGCTCGCCGCCTCGCCGGCCTTTGCCGTCGATACGAGCTTCTACACCTATGACGGCTTCGCCGAGACGGTAGATGCATTCCGTCTCGTCGCGATGATCTTTGCCGACCCGCGTTACGAGACGCTGGTCGTGGTGATCGCGACGGTCGGGATTGCGGTGGGAGCGACGCTGACCGCCATTCGTGGCCAGGGTATGGGGCTTGTCGCCTTCGGCTTTCAGATGCTGGTCGGCATCGGCCTGTTCGTCGGTATGATCGCGACCACCGGGACGGTCCACGTCTATGACAAGGTGCGCAACGCCTATCAGCCGGTCGGCGGCGTCCCCAATCTGCTCGTGCTGGTCGCCGGCACGACCAACCTGATGGAGCGCGCCCTGGTCGAGACGATCGACGACAACACGCTCGATCCGGATTCCAAGATCGAGTTCGGCGCCGGGGGGCACACGTTCGACCTGTTCTTCAATGCCGTCGCGCCGCGTGGCCCGATGACCGACACCTTCCTTGATGCAACGATCAAGGACTATGTCCGGCAATGCTATCCGGTCGCGCGCGTGTCGCCGGCTTACGGCATCGACGATGACAAGTTGTTCCGCACGACAACCGATCTGCCAGCCGCGTTCGCAGCGATGGCGGGACCTGCGACCTTCAGCACGGTCTATACGGCGGCGGACAAGGGCGGCACGACGAAGAGCTGCGACGAGTCTTGGCAATATATTTCTGACAGGCTCTCCGATCCGACCTTGTTCGACGATTACACCAGGCAGGTTTGCCTGCGGACGGGCTTCGACGCGACCGATGCCAATCAGCTCACTCGCTGCCGCGCCCAGCTCGGCGAGGTGGGCGGCATGATGATGGGCTCTCCGCTGTCGCTTCAGGCATTCATGACAGATGTCCTGCTCGGCAACACCGTGGGCGACGTCCTGTTCGAGGATAGCCCGGCAACAGCGGCCCGGGTCATGGCCAATCGCGCCGTAATGTCGAGCGGTCTTGCCACGATGTCGGTTGCAAACGAATGGATGCCGACGATCCGCGCGGTCGTATTCGGCATCATGCTGTTCATGATCCCGATCGCGCTTCTGTTCATCCTGACGCCGATCAACCTTCGGGTCATGAGCTTCGCGCTTGGGCTGTTCGTGTTCGTCGCCTTGTGGGGCGTGATCGATGCCGGCATTTACCAGCTTACCCTTGGGCGCGCGATGGGCGCGCTTGCCGAGATGCGCTCGAACGCCAACGGCGCCAACGCCTGGCTTCTCGCCCCTTCTTCCGCGCAAAAGGCCCTTGCGATCTTCGGCAGCTTCCGCACGGCGGCGGCGGGCCTGGCGGGCGCGTTCGTGTTCACGGTGTTCCGGTTCTCGGGGAATGTCTTCACGGCGTTCACCAGCGGCGCGCTCGGCGTCCAGGGTCAGGGCACTGCCGCCGCGTCGCCTATGGGCACAGCGGAAGGTCGCGCCTCGGCCCTTGAGGCACAGGCGTCCGCGTTGGGCACATCCGCGCGACGCGGGGCTTCGTCGAGCTTTGGTGACTTTGGCGAGCGATCGACATTTGGCGCCAACCGCAGCTTCGGCGCGGCGAGCACGATGTTGGGTGAGCGCAACAGCGGGGTGCCAGGAGTGCCGGCATTCGGCATGGGCGGGATCGACGCGGCGCGCGAACTTGGCGGGCTCGCACCGGCGCTCGTCAATGGGGATCTGTCCAACCCTGCGACGCAACGCGCAGTCAGGGCCAACGCCACGACGGCCGCGTTTCAACAGTTCGCCGAGAAGGACGCGCTCCGGGCTTTGGGTACAACCTATTTCGGTTCCGGTCAGGCTGGTGAGCGCGCCTTCGCTGCGTTCTCGCAGCATCTGGTGCAATGGCGCGCCTTTGGGGATCAGCGCGCTTACGACATGATGCAGCAGGGCGCGACGCGGGCCTTCGAGCGAGGCGGCTACTCGCCGAAGGACGCTGCGCTGAAGGCGTCCGGTGTCATCGCTCAGGCCTCGGCGGACCCGACCTTTGCAAAGCTGACCGCCAATGCCTTCGACCAGGAAGCGATGCTCCGCAATGACATCACCTCCGCGCAGGTCCAGGTCGGTGCTATGGAAGGGCGGCGCGATTTCGCCGGCAACAAGGTCGCCGGCATCGAGCGCGGAAACGTGGCAACCGAGCAGGCCCATCGGACCGGCACCAACCAGGGACAACGCGACGCCGCCGGCATGCTTGGCCTGTCGGTTCAGGAGACCAGCCGCCGCATCGGCTTTATCAACGCGCTCGCCGGCGAAGCGCGCTCTTCCGCGATCACCCAACTCTCCCGCGCGACTGGCCGCAATGAGGCGCAGGTCGAGGACGCGCTCGAAACCTATAATGCGTCGACGAACTCGGTACGGCGGATGGGGCCACCGCGGAAGCAGGACGCGAGGGAACGAGTGTCTACGGACGGACGCGCGAGACAGCCGGGTTCGATTTTGCCGAGCGCGCGGGCAAGCTCGACGCGCAACGCGAAGTTGGGCGGGACGGTACGAGGAGCGCGGCGCGCATCGGGGAAGAGCGTCGACAGTCGGACAATTTTGGGTTTGCGGAGGGCGCGGAGGCGGCAGGCGTCTCGACGCGCGAAGCTGCGCGGCTCGATAGCTTCATCCGCACGCTTGCCGGGACGGCCGGCAATCAGGTCGATATGGCTGACGGCGGCGCCGGTGGGATCGCGGATCGCGCGCGTAATGAGCGTACGTCTCGAATCGTCGACAATCAGCGCCTGACGCGAATGCAGGGGCTGCTGCGCGCCAATGGCATCACGATGACGAAGAAGCAGCTAGCGATGAGCCAGAATGGCGACCTTGCCATGAACGTAACGCCAGAGGTCGCTGGTCAACTGCGCCGCGCCGGGCTGATCAATGACAGCCAATATGGTGCAATTGCCGGTGGCGGTTCGGCGCGGTTCAGTTTCGCCGATAATGACCTCTTGGTGTCGAGCAGCACGGGTTTCACTAGATCGGCGCGTAGCGACACCAGCACACGCTTCGAAGCCGGCAAGCAGGCCGGCCCTGACACGATCGAGCATTTCCTCGGTGGCGGTGCCGAAGGAAAGGCCGCCATGGCCCATTGGCTCAAGGGCGGGTTCGAGATGGACCGCCAGGGGAATTGGCGGCTGAAACCGCAGGTCGCCGACACGCTCGAACGGGATGTTCAAGCAATTATGGCTCAAACCGGATGGTCGCGGAATATCACTCGTCGCGCGGAGGACAGCACCACTATGGGAACCGATGTCGGTCTTTCGGTTTCAGCAAGCGCGCAGCGCGGGTCCTCCAAGGGTGGCGGAAAAGGGAGCTCGGCATCTCTTTCCGGCGGCGCGGGCGGTTCGTTAGGTTTCGCAGGCAGCGACCGCGGAACAACTTCAGAGAATGCCGACGCTACACTAGACATAGTGAATTATGACGTGAGAGGAGCCGTAGCTTCCGCAGAACGCGCGGCATCTCGCTCGCCCAATCCGGAGCAAGCTTTTACACGAGTTCTCTCCGATCAGTTGCTTGGCGACCGTGGATTGCGGAACCGGTACCTCGAGAACGCTGATTCCGCGCGTGGGACAGCCGATATTACCGGACCCCTTACCTCGATCGAGCAATCGTCAGTCCTAGGCAGCGGCAGATTTTCGGATGATCTCGCTAACGGCCCGTTTGATGGTGATCCAAAATTCAAGGAGCGGCGGGATAAATGAAACTATTTCATATCATCTAGGGAACCCCTGAGCAAGTAGGCCTTGCAGAGGCAATGATGGAATGATTCTCTTCGCAAAAGGAGGGCCGCATGAAGCAGGGTCGTTTTTCAGGGATTGGGATTTCACGGCCACGCAAACAGACGCGGCTGGCGGTATTTCTGGATCAGATGGCGGCTGTGGTTCCGTGGGAGCGGTTCGAGCAGTTGATCATTGCGCATTACCCGGTGGTGGGGCGGGGGCGTCGTCCTTATCCGTTGCGGTCGATGCTGAAGATCCATTTCATGCAGCAATGGTTTGGCCTGTCCGATCCAGCGATGGAAGAAGCGCTGTGGGAGACGCCACTGTTGCGGGAATTTGCAGGGCCTCGACTTCGAGGGCGTACCCGACGAGACGACGATCTTGAAGTTCCGGCATTTGCTTGAGAAGCATGAATTGAGCAAAGCGCTGTTTGACGAGATGACGGCGGTTTTGACCGAGCGCGGTTTGCTGTTGCGCCAGGGCACGATCGTGGATGCGACTTTGATCGCCGCGCCGCCATCGACCAAGAACCGCACGAAGTCGAGCGATCCCGAGATAAAGCAGACCAGGAAGGGCAATCAATGGTATTTCGGCATGAAGGCGCATATCGGCGCAGACGCGGCTTCGGGCTGCGTGCATTCGGCCGAAATGACATCGGCCAATGTGCATGATAGCGTGGCGACCGATGCCTTGCTTTACGGCGAGGAGGAAATTGCCTTTGGCGACAGCGCCTATGCCAGCAATGAGCGTTCGCTCGAAGCCGATCGAACCGAAGCGACGTCGTCTGGGCCACGCCCTTCAAGCGCAAGAAGGGCCAGGCCCTGACCGATGAACAGCGCCGGATCAACCGGCTGACGTCTTCGTTCCGCTCCAAGGTCGAGCATGTCCGGGTCGTCAAGCGCCAGTTCGGCTACACCAGGACCCGTTATCGCGGACTGTACAAGAACAACCAGCAGATTTTCTGCCAGCTCACCCTGGCCAATATCTACATCATGCGCGAGCAATTGGCCTGAACTGCACGATAATTGCGCCCGCAGAACGGGAAACGGCCCGGAAAACAGCCAAATACCGACGGAAATAGGCCGAAAATCCACAATATTGGCCAAATTCGCGCACCGCAAGGAGAGCGGCGCGGCAAAGCTCACCGTTGACGCCGCACGACGCCCAATTCTCTACCTGCGCAGAGGTTCCCTAGATATCGCCAGTGGTTGGGCGAGCGAGGATCGAGGGGGTCGGCCATCGGGTCGAGGTATCCACCAACGGAGCGCTTCGGAAACAACTCGTCATGAGATGGCTCGACCCATTCCCAGCCGTGATATTCCATCCACGCCGGTACAAAGCGCACTCCAAGAACCATCAAAGCGGTGAACGGATAGAGGGCGATATTGAGATAGCCGGCCACCGCGGTCGAATAAGCATCGTCGAGAACTGGGCTCCAATAGGAGGCGAGTTTGCCCGTCCAATAGATAGCGATGCTGGCCCACCAGAGTTTCGCATACCAGGGGCGCCACAGCCAGGCCGATGCTCGGGGCCGCGACCGCACAGCACTCGCGTCCAATTCTGCCTGTTCGCTCATGACGTCGACTGGGCCCATGCCGGATCCTTTCTGCCGTGGAGAATACCATCGGCAAGGAAAGATTGGAATCCCGTCATGGCGAACTTCGGCTCCAATTCACGTCCTATGGTCATTCCCTTGGCGAGCGGCCGACCGCCCTTTCCCACTTCTCTCCTCACCCTGGAGTGGTCTGTTGTCGAGTTGCCTGATCCTCGGAGACAGCATCGCGATCGGTGTCGCCGCAGCGCTGCAGATCCTTCATTTCGGAGGGTGCGATGTCCTGGCGCGGAACGGGGCCTCTGTCGGGTCGATAGCGGCAATGGCACCTTCAATCGGGTATCGCCAGGTCGTTGTCTCAGCAGGCTCCAATGATCGTCTGAGCCCGTCGCGTGCACGCGACCTTGTCACACTGCGACGTAAGCTGTGGGGCGCAAAGGTTACGTGGATATACCCTCGGCAGCCGACGCCTGCATGGGATGTGTATCGCGTGGCGCGGCGTTTTGGCGACCGGACGGTCGATATAAAAAAGCGCCGGCTCGAGGGACGGTGTCCATCCGCGAAGCGATATCGCGGTGGCACGCGCAATCCTTTTCCAAGCGGACCGGGCTAATTTTCAACAGTCGCGCTGGCGATCGGTGGGCGGGACGATGCGATAACGCCATCAGCGTTGACGTTACCTGCCCTGTTAGCGCCGAAGGAGATCGGTGAAGGCGATCTGTCCATCAAAGAGCGCCCGCACGATCAAATAGGCGCGCTGCGCGTTACCATAAGCCCGCCTCACCCCCTCGACATGTTC
Organism: Sphingomonas sp. Ant H11; assembly: GCF_000797515.1. Lineage (GTDB taxonomy): Bacteria > Pseudomonadota > Alphaproteobacteria > Sphingomonadales > Sphingomonadaceae > Sphingomonas. Next base: position 26,499 of record NZ_JSBN01000040.1, on the reverse strand, counting down.
ATGGGCGGTCGATCGCGATACGCCGAGAATATTGCCGATCTCCCGGTCGGTCTTTCCCCTTCCGACGAGGACAAGCGCTTCCATCTGTCGCGGCGTAAGGTCCGGTACAACGGTATCCTCGAGCCTCAATTTCTTCCGCATGATCCGCCTGGCTGCTTCGAATGCAAATGTACCGCACAGTTGGGCGATTGGCAGTGCGTTTTCGTGGAGTTGGTCGAGCGATCGCGCCGCGAAGGAGCATGTTCCCTGATATTCACCGGGCAGATGCACAGGCACCGTGAAACCAGCGCCAAGGCCGAAGCCGATGGCTTCCGAAAGAATCTGCTTGTGACGGGGCGTCAGACGGATGATGTCTCCGACGTCGTGCCACGAGAAGCCATTGACGGTCTTGGTACTTGCAAGATGGATAGGATCCTCCGCGAAATATGCGCGCTCGAGGACATGGGATACCCAGTCTTCGTTATAGGTCGATAACCGGATTGCTCCTTGCGGCGGGCACGTCAGGTCAACATGGTGGCCCATCGCAAACTGCGAGAACCCGAGCATATTGGTGACCCGCCTTAGGGCTTCATTTAAATCGTCTTCGGTCAGAACCGAGCGAAAGGCCTTAAGGAAGTGGTTCAGATCCAGTTTGGTCAACATAACGGCAGACCCTTCGAAAAGGAGGAATGCCTCTCGAGCCCTCTCCTGAACCGTGTACTTTTGAGCGAAAATCTCTTTCGTTTCGTCGCAGGCCGAGTCTTCCCGATACCGCTAACTACATGTGTTGTTCGCTAATTTCGGCCAACAGCTCAAGGAACGTGGTTATCTCGCTATGGGCGGTCAGATCGTCGATGCGACACCGGTGGCCGCGCCAAAGCAACACCGCGCCAGGATCCAGACCCTTTTTGATCAGCTATCGGGCAGTGTCGAGTTCGTGTTTATCTGCCCGATGTGGGGAGCTTCGCTATGAAGCTCTGCCGGGCGCCGGATGCCGATCCAGGTCGCCTCCTGCGGTACCTTCGTCCAGCGATCCCACCTGCAGTTCCTTCACGACGATCTCGCGGATGGCTGTCTTCAGCAGCTTCCCGGTCGCGGTATGCGGCAGCTCCTCGACGACCAGCACATCGTCCGGAATACTCCATTTGGGGATCTTACCCGTGTACAGTTCGACCATGTCCTGACGTGAGAAATTCATCTCCGGCTTGAGCTGCACGATGAGCACCGGGCGCTCGCCCCAGCGCTCGTCCGGCTTGCCGACGACAGCGGCCTCTTTGATGGCCGGATGGGCCTGGGCAATATTCTCCAGCTCGATCGAGCTAATCCATTCGCCGCCGGATTTAACCACATCCTTGGTGCGGTCGACGATCTGGATAAAACCATCGGCATCCATGGTCACGACGTCGCCGGTGTCGAACCAGCCCTCGGCCGCGTGCGCCGGGCTGATGGGGCTGTTGTAGTAGCCGGCAGCGACCCAGGGGCCGCGCACGAGCATCGAACCGAAGCTCTTGCCGTCCCTCGCGATCGGCTCGCCATCGGCGCCCTTGATGCAGAACTCCATGCCGAAAAGCGGCCGTCCCTGCTTGGCCTGCAGCGCCAGTTTCTGTTCGGCCGGTAGTCCTTCGTGCTTCGTCTTCAACGTCGCGGCGAGGCCGATCGGACTGGTCTCGGTCATCCCCCAGGCGTGCCGGACCATGACACCCTTGTTCTGGAAGCGGCTGATCATGATCGGAGGCGAAGCGGAACCCCCGATCGCGACGCGCTTCAGACTTGTGAACGATTGGGCGTGCGAGTCCATCCAGTCCAGCAGTGCGAGCCAAACGGTCGGCACACCGGCGGTAAATGTCACGCCTTCCTGCTCGAACAACTCATGCAGGCTGGCGCCGTCCAGCCTCGGCCCCGGCAGAACAAGCTTGGCGCCGACCATCGGTGCCGCGAAAGGGACACCCCAGGCATTGACGTGGAACATCGGCACGATCGGAGAGGCCGAATCCAGGGCCGAGAGTCCCAGCACATCGGGCAGCGCGCAGGTCATGGCGTGCAATACGCTGGACCGATGGCTGTAGAGCACGCCCTTGGGCTCGCCCGTAGTCCCGGAGGTGTAGCACAGGCCCGACGCAGTATTCTCATCGAGATCCGGCCACTCGTATTCGTCCGATTCTCCCGCGATCAGTGTCTCGTAGCAGACGAGACCGGGAAGTATCTCGGATTTCGGCATATGGGCTTCGTCGGTCATGATGACGACGGCCTTCAGGTCCTTCAGCCTGTCCGCCAGCACTTCGAGGATCGGCAGGAACGACAGGTCCGAGAAGAGGATCCTGTCTCCGGCATGCGCGATGATATAGGAGATCTGCTCTGGGAAGAGGCGCGGGTTGATCGTGTGGCAAACGAGGCCGGATCCGGACACGCCATAATAGAGCTCCATGTGCCGATAGCCGTTCCAGGCCAGTGTTCCGACCCGGTCGCCGTTTTCGAGGCCGAGGCGTCCGAGGGCATTGGCGAGCTTCTGCGCGCGCCTTGAAAGCTCGGCATAGGTATAGCGGTGGATCGGCCCTTCCACCGTGCGCGATACGACCTCCGTGTCGCCGTGATAGGCCGCCGCGTGTCGCAGAATCGACGACACGAGCAGCGGCGAGTGCATCATCTGTCCAAGCATCACATTTCCTCCCAAGGAATTTCTGATCAAAGCAGTTCGGCTTCGATATCCATCAAAGACGCTGCCCCGCTGATGATTGCCGCCTCCAGCCAGAGCGTCTGCGGCAGCACCCGCTCTGCAAAGAACGTCGCGGTCGCCAGCTTGCGGCGATGAAGCGGAGTCTGTCCGGTGGCCGCCTTGGCCGCCATCCGGACCCACACCCAGCCGAAGGCACGAGTGCGAAAAGGCGCAGATAATCGGCGGCGGCAGCTCCGGCCTCCGCGGGCGCGGCTCGCGCCGCGAGAAGGTGGCGCGTCGTGGTTTCCAGGCGGCCGAGCGCCCGGGCAGTGGCCTTCGTGATGACACCCGCTGCGGGTAAATCCGCAGCTGTACGCAGATCCTGCTCGATGAGCGCGAAAAAGCGCGAGGCCAGCGCGCCATCCTCCACCGGCAACTTGCGGCTGACGAGGTCGAGCGCCTGAACGCCGTTGGTGCCCTCGTAGATCTGCGTAATGCGCGCGTCTCGGACGAACTGCTCCATGCCCCATTCGCGGATGTAGCCGTGGCCGCCGAGCACCTGCTGCGAGGCCACGGCCGTCTCGAAGCCGAAATCGGTGAACGCTGCCTTCACAACCGGCGTGAGCAGTGCCACGAACCCGTCGGCTTCCCTGCGCGCGGCCTCGTCAGGATGCCGGGCGGCGATGTCCATTTGCATGGCGGTCCAGATCGCCAGCGCCCGGGAGGCATCGGCCAGGCTGCGGCCGGTCAGCAGCATCCTGCGTACGTCGGGGTGTTCGATAATCGCAACGGGACCGCGGGTGCCGTCTGAAGAACGGCCCTGAAGGCGCTCGCGTGCGTAGCCCGTGGCCTTCTGGTTCGCCGCTTCTGCGATGCCGAGTCCCTGGATGCCGACAAAAAGACGCTCGGCGTTCATCATCGTGAACATGGCGTTGAGGCCGCGGCCCGCCTCGCCGACGAGCCAACCGATCGCGCCGTCGTAGTTCATGACGCAGGTCGGCTGCGCGTGAATGCCCATCTTGTGTTCGAGCGACCCGACGGACATGTCGTTGCGCGCTCCGAGCGAACCGTCCTTCCCGATGAGGAACTTCGGAGCCAGGAACAGGCTGATGCCCTTGACCCCCTTCGGCGCGCCCGGCAAGCGCGCGAGGATCAGGTGGATGATATTGCCGCCGAAGTCATGGTCGCCGGAGGAGATGAATATCTTCGTGCCCTTGATCCGATAGGAGCCGTCGCCAACGGGCTCTGCCTTCGTTGTCAAAAGGCCGAGGTCGGTACCGGCCGCGGCTTCGGTGAGCGCCATTGCGCCAGTCCATTCGCCGGAGATCATCTTCGGCAGATAGGTCGCCTTGAGGTCCGAGTTCGCGTGGCGGGAGATCGCCTCCACCGCGCCTCGGGTGAGCCCGGGGAACAGGCCGAAGGACAGGTTCACGGAGGAGATCATCTCATCGACCAGTATCTGTACGACGCGCGGCAGACCCTGGCCGCTATATTCCGGATCGCCCGAAAGACCGGCCCAGCCGGCCTCTACGAATGCCCGATAGGCTTCGGGAAAGCCCTTCGGCGTGGAGACGGCCCCGTTTTCAAGCCGGCAGCCCTCCTCGTCGCCGGACCGGTTCAGCGGTTCGAGCACGCCGACGCAGAACTTGCCAGCCTCATCGAGAATCGAGACAGCGAGGTCCGCGTTGACGTCTTCGTGGCCCGGCAGCCTCCGCATCAGGCCGTCGAAGTCGAAGACCTCTCCGAGCAGGAAGGTTATGTCGCTGACAGGCGGTGCATAGGATGTCATTGTTCTGTCTTTCTCTCGTCAGTTGCGCAGCGGCTTGCCGGTCGCAAGCATGTGCTTCACGCGGGCCACTGTCCCCGGCGTCCCGCACAGGGCGATGAACGCGCGCTTTTCCATCGCGGTAATCTCGTCTTCGCCGACCGGCTTCAGCGGATCGGCGCTGACACCGCCCGTCAGGGTGTCGATCAGGGCAATGCCCACGACCCGATCATGCGCTGTGGCGCGACCGGCGATCCCCTCGCTATCCAGCAGGTTGCGGATGGCGGGCGCTCCCGATAGACCGGCCAACGCGATCTTCGGCCTTTCCGGAGCCGAGTAGCCGGGCACGAGATCCAACGCCTTCCGCTTCGCATCGGCGAGCAGTCGGTCCCGGTTCATGGTGATACCGTCGGTTACCCTCAGCAAACCGAGATTGCGCGCCTCGAAGGCGCTCCCGGAGACCCTGGCCGATGTGATCAGATTGAAGGCGGCGATCGCGGGCGCCACAGGGCCGTGCGGTGCGGCTGTCAGTGCGTACTGCCTGATCAACATCTCCTTGCAGCCGCCCCAGCCGGGGACGACGCCGATCTTCGTCTCGACGAGACCGATCGACGCCTCGGCATGCGCCTGGATTGCACTGCAATGGAGCAGGATCTCGCAGCCGCCGCCGAACGCCATCGCCGCGAGTGCGCCGACGACCGGGAACGGGGCATATTTGATCGCCCTGAAGGTAGCGTGACCCCGATCGATGAAGGCATTGCCAGATGGGCCGCGATGCCGGAACCCATAACGCCCGCGCCGATCACGGCGGCTTCGGCAATCACCCTCATCAGGCCGCTTCCAGGACCATAGCGATGCCTTGTCCTCCCCCGATGCACTGGGTGGCCAGCCCATAACGTCCGCCATCGCGCTTCAGCACGCTCGACGCCTTGCCCACCAGACGCGCGCCCGTGGCGCCGAGCGGATGACCGAGCGCGATGGCACCGCCATCCCGGTTGAGACTGGCCGGATCGATCCCGAGATCGCGACAGCAGGCGAGGACCTGCGCGGCGAAGGCCTCGTTCATCTCCACAACGTCGAGGTCAGCCACGGAGATGCCGGCTCGCTTCAAGGCCTTTCGGCTCGCCTCGACAGGTCCGATGCCCATGATCTCTGGAGCACAACCCGTAATCGCGTAACCCGCCACACGCGCTAGCGGATCGAGCCCGTGCCGCCTGACGAAGTCAGCGGAGCAGACGAGCGTCGCGGAGGCGCCATCGGTGAGCGGCGACGAGTTGCCAGCGGTAACGGAGCCGTCGACCTTGAACGCCGTCTTCAATCCGGCAAGCTTCTCCGCATCCGTTTCCCGCGGACAACCATCGGAAGCGATATCGCCGACCGGGGATATCTCGCAGCCAGCCTGCCGTCCGCCCGCGCCGCCAGCGCTTTTTTGGCTTTCGAGCGAATAGGCATCCTGCACCTCGCGGGAAAGGCAGTAGCGTTCCGCCAGGGTCTCCGCGGTAAGACCCATGTTGAGGAAGACGAGCCGCTGAGCATCCGTCCAACCGGGGTTGGGTTGAGGATTGAAACCCATCATCGGTACGCGGCTCATGGATTCGACACCGCCGGCGATGAAGGCGTCGCCAGCTCCCATGGCGATCGCGCCGGCGGCCATCTGGATGGCCTGCATGGAAGAGCCGCACCAGCGGTTGACCGTGGAGCCGCCGACCGATTGCGGCAGGCCGGCGGTCAGCGCGGCGCAGCGAGCGATGTTGAGCCCCTGCTCACCTTCCGGAAAAGCACAGCCGAGATTGACGTCCTCGATCTCGTCGGCCGGGAATCCCGCTCGGGCTACGAGCGCCGCGATGACGCTGGCAGCGAGATCGTCGGGTCGGACCGGGGCGAGCGCACCCCTGTAGGCCGGAGCGAACGGCGTGCGCAGATAATCGACGATATAGGCTTCGGCCATTCCGGTCTTCCTTGATGTGTTAGTTATCGACCGTCAGATCTGGGGCATTCTCGCGCCGTTGATGGCATAGGCATGGAGGACAGTTGAGCGAAGTAAGCTGCGAGATCATCAACGGGCGGTCCATCATCAGACTCGACACTCGGATTTCCCCTTGAAATTCAGACCGCCCGTTAAGAAGCGCCCGATCGAATCTAGAACCGGTAAGTTACTCCGACGCTGGTCAGGACCGGGTCGATGTCCAAACGGGTCCGGACAGGCGCTCCACCCAGTGAACCGGTGGCGTGCGTGGAGAAGGGAACGTATCGAACGTCGGCGTTCAGCATCCATTCTGCGCCAAGCTCATACCGAACACCCACCTGAGCCGCAGCGCCCAACTGTCGTCAATGCTGAAATTAGCCAAAGCCCTGTCACGCGCATTCAGAAAGATGATCCGTCCGACCCCCACTCCCAGATAGGGATGAACCTTGCCAAGATTGTTGAAATGGTACTGGGCCGACAAGATGATGGGTCCATAGTTGACTTTGGCCACTGTTCCGAGCGGCTCAAGCGAACCGGCGCCGTCAATTTGCGCGGTCGGTGGTACGCCGAGAAACAAATTTCCGGCAATATTGGGCGTGACGAAATATCCGATATCAGCGGTCACCGTCGTTGCGTCTCCGATCCTCACATTCGAGCCGGGGACATGCCCTCCCGCCAAGGTGATGTCGGGCGCATTCTCACTCACCAGACCCGGGTTGCATTCACACTTACTGCCCACCGCTTGAAATCTCCCGAGTCCTGGGCCCACGCAGGTTGAGGGAGGCACTCAAGACGGCGAGAGCGGCGGTGTATTGCGCAAGCCTTGTATAGGTATGTGCTGCATTTTTTCTCATGAAATTATCCTCCCTATGGGCCGCCACTATTCTGGATCGGCATTTTTTGATGGATCTATACGGTTCCAACTGTCGTCCTATTTCTGCGACGAGTTAGCGGGCTGCCTCCATGTCGGTGCTGAGTGCGAGTTTCGTTTCCCCAAGAATGAGCTCGGCAGCTCTTTCCGCAATCATCATCGTCGGGGCATTGGTGTTTCCGGCGACCAGCGTCGGCATCACCGAGGCGTCGACGACGCGAAGACCTTGCACGCCACGCACCCGGAGAGACGGATCGACGACCGACTGAGGGTCTCGTCCCATCCGGCATGTTCCCACAGGATGATAGATCGTCTCCGCTCGCCGACGGATATCCGCCACGATATCCGCCTTGCTCTGGACCGCTGGCCCAGGGACCAGTTCGGTTTTCGAGAAGGCCGCCATTGACGGCGCCGACAGAATTTGCCGGCCGATCTTCACCGCCGCGACCATGGTCTCGATGTCTTCGGGGGCAGAGAGATAGCTTGGATCGATCAGCGGATCGTCGAGCGGGTTGGGGCTTGTGAGCCCGATGCGGCCCCGACTCTTGGGGAGAAGATCGCAGACATGCAATGTATAGCCATACCCGAACGCAATTTCGCGCCCATGGTCCTTCAAAAGCGTGGGGAGAAAATGAAACTGTAGATTCGGCCGACTCCGCGAAGGTGTGCTTTTGACGAAGCCGCCCGCCTCGGCGACGTTGCTCGTTAAGAAGCCCTTTCGGAGGAAGGCGTAAGAAAACGCTCCGGACAGCGCACGCGGGATGAATGACGGTGCGATGCCGATCGGTGTATGGTCGTTCGCCTCATGCATGATTGTGATATCGAGGTGATCCTGAAGATTCTTTCCGACTGCCGGAAGGTCGACGACCACCGGAATACCGAATGCGTTCAGCTCGGCTGCGTCGCCGATACCGGAAAGCAGCAGTAGTTGCGGGGAATTGACGGCGCCGCCCGAAAGAATGACCTCACCCTCCCTGGTTCGCACATCGACGAGTTTGCCCCCCACGGCATAGGTCACGCCGACCGCTTTGCGGTCCTCCAGAATGATCCGGGTAGCCCGCGCGCCCGTGACTATCCGTAGATTGGGCCGGCCCTTGGCTTTGGAAAGAAAGGCGCGCGCGGAACTCCAGCGCCGGCCTTTGTGCTGGGTGACCTGGTACAGGCCGACGCCGTCCTGCGTCTCCCCGTTGAAATCGACGGCACGCGGAAACTGGGCCTGTTGTCCAGCCTCGACGAAGGCATCGCTCAAGGGGTTGCGGGTTCGCAGGTCACTGACGTGAAGCTCACCGTCGCCGCCATGAAACGCGTCGGTTCCAAATCTTTCGTTGGACTCCATTGCTCTGAATAGCGGCAGTACATTGTCATAAGACCAGATCGGATCGGCTGCCTCGCCCCACGAATCATAGTCATCCCGGTGCCCGCGAATATAGACCATCGCATTGATCGAACTCGATCCGCCAAGGGTTTTGCCGCGCGGCCAAAACAGCCGTCGACCGCCAAGATTGGCCTGTGGCTGTGTTTCGAATGCCCAATTGAGAGTCTTGCTCTTTGCCAGCAGCGCTATCCCGATGGGCATGTGAATCAGCGGGCTGCGGTCGGACGGGCCCGCCTCAAGCAGACAGACCCGCGTCCTGGGATTGGCTGACAACCGCTCCGCCAACAAGCATCCGGCAGATCCCGCTCCAACAATAATATAGTCAAACATCCTGATCTCCAGACGGCAGCTACCGACGCCGCTCTCTTGTTTCTCGATTCAACCCAAAAAGCGGACGGTTAGATTGATCAGCTTCTTTACGGCCGGGGTGTACGGCGGGAATAGAAGGCGCAGGACAGAGAATTTGTCTCTCAGAACCGCACGTTCATGGGAGAAGGCTTTGAAGCCGTAGAATCCGTGTGCCGTGCCGATACCGCTGTTGTTCACACCGCCAAACGGCAGGTTGGGATGCAAGAATTGGACGACATTGTTGTTCACGCAGACGCCACCTGAGCTGGTACTCAGTATGATATCCTCGCGAACGGCGGCGTCGTTGCTGAAGACATAGATGGCAAGCGGCTTTGGACCCGCGTTGATCGCATCGACAACGACGCTGATGTCATCATACTCGATGATCGGAAGAACCGGACCGAATATTTCTTCCTGGGAAATCGCCATCTGCGGCGTCGTCCCGCCGAGTATGGTCGGCGAGAAATAGTTCTGGCCTGGATCTCGGTCTCCGCCTTCCAGGACGGTCGCGCCGCGCGATGTGGCGTCATCGGCCAAGGCAGTCAGGCGCTCGAAATGCCGCCGGTTCACGATTCGGCAATAGTCCGGCCCGGTTTTCTGCTGGCCGTCCGTTTGCCCGTAGACCCGCCTGATCTCGAGCCGCAGCGCATCAATCAGCGCCGGGGCCTGGTCTCGAGCGACATAGACATGATCCGGAGCGATGCAGGTCTGGCCGTTATTGGCGAACTTGCCCCAGACGATCTTGCGAGCGGCTTGCTCGATATTCGCGGTCGAATCGACGATGGTCGGGGACTTGCCCCCGAGTTCAAGCGTCACGGATGTTAAATGTTTCGCCGCGGCCGCCATCACGATCTTGCCGACCTGGGGACTGCCCGTGAAGAAGATATGGTCGAAGGGCAGATCCAGCAAGGCCTGCGAAACCTGGACGTCGCCCTCGCAGACGGCGACCAGATCCCGGGGGAAGGTTTGCTCGACGATGTCCCTGATCAGGGCGGACGTCGCCGGCGTCAGTTCGGAAGGCTTGATGATGGCGGTGTTTCCGGCCGCAAGCGCGGACACCAGCGGCCCGAAACTGAGATTCACCGGATAGTTCCACGGGGAAATTATCAGACAGACGCCCTTGGCCTGATAGCGGACCTCGGCCGCGATTCCGAACATCCCCAAAGAGCCGTGAACCCGGTGCGGTCTCAGCCAGGATCGGAGGTGGCGCCGGGCATGCGATATTTCCTGATAGACCGGGAACAGTTCGGTCAGACGCACCTCGGATTCTGGCTTCCTGAAATCCGTGTAGAGAGCTCGGATAATCTCGTCTTCCCGGGTCTTCATCGTTGCCTTTAGTCGCGACAACATAGCCAGTCGCGCTTTTAGCGTGAATTTCGTCCTGTTCTCTACGGCCGATCGGCGGTGCGATGAGAACAGGGAATCGATCTCGCCGTCGCCGTCGGGATGAATCGGTGCCGCGGTGGTCGCGGTGACTGCATGAACGTTCACTCGGCCCTCCTCAAGGAATTCGCAAGGTTGCAAAGCGGGAAGACAAGTGTCCGCCCGAATGAGTCACCGATAAAGGTCATAATCTTCCTTGGTCGCGCCGCAGTCCGGGCAGTACCAATCGGCGGGTACATCTGCCCAACGGGTGCCAGGTGCCACGCCCGTATCGGGATCACCGAGGGCCTCATCGTAGATATGGCCGCAGGTCACGCAGTGCCATTTCGCGAACGGCACGGTTTCGACGGCACCTGACGGTTCCGCCTCCTGGTCGCCCTTGGTCATCGTTCGGCTCCGGAACCAGATTGAGGCCCCGCCTCGTCTCCGACCTCGCCCGAGTCCAGAGGGATGAAATCGGCTTTGTCGCGCACTGCGCAATCGGGACAGGCCCAATCCTCGGGGATTTGCGCCCAAGACGTATTGGGCGGGAATCCCTCGTGGGCCTCACCCCTAAGTTCATCGTAGATGTAGCTGCAATCGGGACACTGATACCGCGCCATGGCGCCTTGTTCCTTTTGTCGACTTGAGTTTTTAAAAACCTTCGGGACAGGCCGCTGACGAGGATGCGATCGCGCGGCACGCCCTTTTCAGGACGCCATCGCGGCCCGCGACTGCCGGCCGAGGAGACTCGGAACGAGCTCCTCGGCTAGTCGCCAAGGCAGGCGACTATTCGGCGGCCGCCCGCGTCGGCCGGTGTGAAGCAGCACCAAACTTGCGTTCGATCTTCTTCCTGCGCGCGCCGTCGATCTGAATCTTGCCAAGATCGCCGTCAGCCCATCCCACGACGCGGCGGTCCATGACAGATCGGAACACAGGCGGAATCAGCGCCATGAAGAACATGCCGGGGTAGCCGCTCGGCAACTCCGGCAGGCCCTCAAAGTCCCGGAGCGACTGATAGCTGCGGGTCGGGTGGGCGTGGTGATCGGAGTGCCTTTGGAGATGGAACAGGATCAGATTGGAGGCGATGTGATTGCTGTTCCAGGAATGCCGGGGCTGGGCGCGTTCATAACGTCCGTCCGCCATTTTTTCGCGCAACAACCCATAGTGCTCGATGTAGTTAGCGCTGGTCAGCTGCCACCATCCAAAGGCGATCTGGATAGGCAAGAACACCAGCAGCTTGGGGTCGGGTCCGAACGCCAGCAACAGGGACGTGTAAAGGACGATTGTAATCAGCAGCGGCGGGATGATTTCGTTGTCCAGGCTCCAGATTCCCTTGTTCAAGCGCTCCAGCCGCACCTTTTCCAGATTCCAGGCGCGCTTGAAGGCGCCCGGAATTTCGCGCAGCGAAAATTTATAGATGCTTTCTCCCATCCTGGACGTAGCGGGATCCTCGGGGGTCGCAACGTCGCGATGGTGGCCTTTATTGTGCTCGATGAAGAAATGGCCGTAACCCACCACGGCCAGAACGATCTTGGCCATCCAGCGGTCAAAGGCTTCCTTCTTGTGTCCCAATTCATGGCCGGTGTTCAGAGCCAGGCCGTTGACGATGCCCAAAGACAGCGCAAGCGCGACAACTTCCCACCAGGCCATCGGCTTGGTCACCACCCACCATGCCGAGACGATGAGTGAGGCATAATGCACTGGGACGGTAAGATAGGTTAGAACTCGATAATACCGATCCGCCTCGAGACGGGCCACGGCCGCCTCCGGGGGGTTATTCGGATCATTTCCAAACAAGACGTCCAGCGCCGGGATGACGGCATACCAGACGACCAGCGTAAAGGCGTAAAACACACTCCACCCGGTCACGCTGACAAGGTAGAGGCCAATCAGCGGCGCCGCTGGCCAGACGACCGACAACATCCATAGATAGCGCTTCCTGTCGACATAGCGATCAGGCGCGGTATAGGGAGACGGATCTCGTGCGATGGTGCTCATCAGGTACTCTCCTCATCTCAATGAAGACACACTTCACTGGACTTATTAAATCGGCTCTCATTGCCCGTTCCCACCAAATTGGATTCATCAAGGTCACGGAACAACCCCACTAAAGTGTGGTTTTAGCCGGGCGCCTCTAAAATCCTGCAGCCTTTAACCGCGTGAGGCGATTCACTGCCACCGGCGAGAGCGGGAGGCAGCGATGGTACAGCGCGGTTTCTTCGATGTGGATGGGGCGGCTTGAGGCATTGTCGGCGACCGGCGAACTGCTGGATTGGCTGAGCGCGGTAGTGGACTTCGAACTGTTCCGGCCGGTGCTGGATGCAGCCCTTGTGCGGTCGGACCGCAGCAAGAGCGGCGGCCCGCCTTATGACGCCCAACCCGTTAAAACCTCTGTGCAGAGCCTAGCGGACCGCGTGTTCTCGGAGCGACGTGCCGCTTGGGCGCCGCAGTGACGCACCGGCTGAAACGGTGAACTGAGAGTCCTCTCTGATTGGGGGTCCTCGGGTCAAGCTGCTTCCTCATATTCGTGACCGTCCGCATGGATCACTCGCTTCTCTCCGCGGTCAGCGCTGGGCTGCCGCATGATGGGGTCAGGAGAGCGAGATGCCTCAAGCTGTTTTCGCGACCTTCGGCAATGCCGAGGATCCGGACTCTCAACGAGATCATCCCGCCCATCGTCCCCATGGGAACGACCGCTACCCGCCTCTTCAGGCGAGATCTGGTTCGTGTCTCCTCATGCTACCGCAAGCGCTGGCGCTTTGCCCAAGCGGAACTCTGCGTGATCGCCACATGCGATGTAGGATGACGGCCAGCTTGCACGCCACGGCGACACGCGCCTTCGCCATGCCGCGGCGTTGGGCGACGCGCATCCCCCCAGGCTTCGAGCGTCGACCATTTCTGGCAGCGCCTCAGCAGCGTGTGTGCTGCCTCGTAGAGCGCGGCGCGCGCAAGCACGTTACCGCACCGCATCGGCTAATGCGTCCCTGGATGTCGGTATCACCGGACTGGTACCGCCGGGGCGTGAGACCGAGATGGGCGCCGACGTCGCGGGATCGTCGAAAGCGCTCCGGCCGATCGACCGTCGCCCGGAAGGCCAGCGCGGTTAGCGGCCCGACGCCTGGCACCGTCATCAACCGGCGGCAGATCGGTTCGACTTTGACCGCGTCCAGCACGCGCTTCGTCAGCTGCTCGATCTGGCGCGCCATCGTGTCGAGCACAGCCAGCAGCGGCTCGACGATGTCGGAGATGGCGGCATCCGCCGATACGAGCTCGCGGACCCGACCAGCGAACAGCTTGCGGGATGGTGTGCCGAGCTCGAGCCGACCTCACGAAGCACAGCGCGGATTGCATTCTCGAGGTCGCGCTGCTTGTTCAGCATCGTCCGACCTGCGCCGAGCAGCGCACGTGCCGATCGGCTTGGCGTCCTCTCACAAGGACCGCACGATACCAGCCGGTGCGAATGATCTGCGCCAGGCCGCGGGCGTCGTTGCGGTCGGTCTTGTTCGGCATCGCGCCCATTGCCGCCTTTGCCGCCCGCGTTTCGATGCACAGCGCCGGCAGCCCAGCGCGCGTCAGACCCTGATGCTGCCACGACGAGAGCGAGCACGCTTCCAGTCCGATGCATTCGAACTCCAGACCGGTGGTGGCCAGCGTTTCGATTAGCAGATCGGGCTCGCTGGCCCCACGCAGCTCGCGAACCACCTTGCCGGTCTCATCGACAATGCAGATCGCGGTATCTTCCAACGATACCTCCAGTCCGGCATAAGGGCGCATGGTTGCTCCTCCTCATGGTTGTGGCCGCTCGGTGCGGACCACGTTTTACCATCTGCGAGAGGCAGCCACCCCACCGACTCAGGGCTGGGGCCCAATCACCCATCTGTCAGTGCTGCCCTTGCGGGGTGCGCACGACCAAGCCATCAAGATCGCCGGACACGGTGATCCGGCACGCCAACCGCGACGCGGCGGTAACGCCCTCGGCCATCTCCAGCATCGAGCGCTCGGTCTCTCCGATTTCTAACAGTTTTTCCGCCAGCGGACCCTCGATGTAGCAGTGGCAGGTCGCGCAGGCGCAGGCACCACCGCAGTCGCCGTCGATGCCGGGCACCAGGTTATCGACCGCCGACCGCATCAACGACTGGCCGTTTTCGGCATCAATGCTCCGCTCGGTTCCGTCGAACTCGATAAAGGTGATCTTGGTCACATTGTATCCTTTAGTGGTGATCCGCACCATGCGGAAATTCGAAAAAAATTGGTGATGCGGCACTCGGCCGCGTATGAAATCAGACCGCCAGCGCCTTTGCTTCGATGCTGTCGTCACCCAACTGCTGCGGCGACGGCGCCTTGCCGTCCCAGATCCAGCGCTTGGCCAGGGTGAACTCAACCGGCCGGTTGACGGCGTCGACCGCCAGCAGCCGTCCGTCCTTCATGTAGAACGCCGCAAACGAGCGCGTCGCCATGTTGCCCCGGATCACGACCTGGTCGTAACCCTGACTCAGACCGGCCGTCTGCAGCTTGAGCTCGTACTGATCGGACCAGAACCACGGCACCTGGTCGTACGCCAGCGGATTACCGCAGATGTCAGCCGCCGCCGTTTTGGCCTGCTCCAGAGCGTTGTGCACGGATTCAAGACGCAAGCGCCGGCCGTACAGGCGGCTTGGATGGTTGCTGCAGTCGCCGACCGCATAGACCCCCCGGTACCGACGTCCGGCAGAACGCGTCGACGACGATACCGTTGTCGCAGTCGATCCCGGCCGCCTGCGCCAGCTCGACGTTCGGCAGCAGGCCGACACCGGCGACGACCAGATCGGCCTCGATCCGGCCACCCGCCATCGACACCACCACCGCCTTGCCGTCCCGGTCGTCGATCGCGCTGACCGCGGCACCGGTGCGGAGATCCACACCAGCACCGCGATGAACGTTTTCGAAGAAGCCAGCGACCTCCGGGCTGGCGACGCGCGCCAGCACCATCGGCGCCATTTCCAGGACGACCGGCCGCAGCCCGTGCTTGATCGCGACTGCCGCCACCTCCAGACCGATGTAACCGGCACCGACGATTACGATGCACGCGCCCGGAACGAAGCGGGGACGCATCGCGTCGACATCAGCGATCGTGCGCAGATAGTGCACGGCCGGGTGATCCGCGCCCGGACACGGCAACGGCCGCGGCCGGCCGCCGGTAGCCAGGATCATATGATCGTACGTCAGTTGCCCTCCGTCCGACAGCGTCAGGCTACGGCGCCCCGCGTCGAGGCCGGTCACCTCGATGCCCAGACGCACATCGACTCCCGCGCCCTCGTAGAAGGCGGACGGCCGCATCAGCAGGCGCTCGCGCGGCAACTCGCCGGCGAGGTAGGCCTTGGACAGCGGCGGCCGCTGGTACGGCAGGCTCTGTTCGGCCGTGACGAGGGTGATGTCCCCGTCAAAGCCACCCTGCCGCAGGCTGGCCACCGCCTGCCCACCGGCGTGCCCGCCGCCGACGATCACGACGTTCGCGCTCATTGCGTCGATCGCTCAGGCATTGATCCGGACCGGCAGCGCCTCGAAGCCCTTGACGAAGGTCGAGAAAACCCGGCGCGGCTCGCCCACGACCTCGATCTGCCCGGGCTTCGGCCATCGCTTGAGCGTTTCCTCCCACAGCACGCGCAACTGCATCTCCGCGAGGCGATTGCCGACACAGCGATGGATGCCGAAGCCGAACGACAGGTGATGACGCGGATTGGCACGGTCGATGATGAACCGGTCGGCGTTCTCGATCTCGTCGCCGTCACGGTTGCCCGAGACGTACCACATCACGACCTTATCGCCCTTCTTGATCTGCTTGCCGCCGAGTTCGAAGTCTTCCAGCGCCGTGCGGCGCATGTGCGCCAGCGGCGTCTGCCAGCGGATGATTTCCGATACCATCGACGGAATCAGTGTCGGGTCCGCGCACAACTTGCGGTATTCCTCCGGATTCTCATTGAGCGCGAGCAGGCCACCGCTCATCGAGTTGCGGGTGGTGTCGTTGCCGCCGACGATCAGCAGCACCATGTTGCCCATGAACTCTTCCGGGCTCATGTTGCGGGTGTTTTCCGAGTGCGCCAGCATCGACAGCAGATCGGGCTGCGGATCAGAGTTCGCACGCTCGTTGAACAGCTTGGTCATATAGGCCCCGCACTCTTGGATCTCCTTGATGCGCTGCTCTTCGGTCTCGACCCCGCAGGTGCCGAGTTCGCAAGTCGTGACGTCTGACCAGTGCGTCAGCTTGGTGCGATCCTCGAACGGGAATCCGAACAGCGTCGCCAGCATCTGCGCGGTCAGGTTGATCGAGACGCGCTCGACCCAGTTGAAGGTCTCACCGACCGGCAGCGCATCGAGTGCATTCTGGGTGCGCTGACGGATCAGGCCTTCGAGCTTGGCGAGGTTTTCCGGCGCGACGATCGGGGTCACCGTCTTGCGCTGCACGTCATGCTTGGGCGGATCCATCGCGATGAACATCGGCAGCGACGCCGCCGCATTGTTGTCCATGATCGTGATGCCGCCGGAGCGGGACGCGGACGAGAACACCTTGTGGTTGGTTTCCACGCTCATGATGTCCTTGAACCTGGTGACCGACCAGTACGGCCCGTACTGGCTGTCATTGCAGTAGTGAACCGGATCTTCCTTGCGCAAGCGCTCGAAGTAGGGCCACATCATGTTGTCGCGGAACAGCGCCGGATCGGCGACGTTGATCCTGTCCAGCGGAATCGAATATGCATCGGCGCGATCGGCGGTCGCAGCAGCCTGAGTCATCTCCTGGTCTCCTTCTGAGTCATCTCTAGTCTCCTAGTCTTCTTTTTGGGCGCAGCGGCGGGCTTCGATACCAGCAAGGTGCTGGCGCCGGTTCGGTGGACGGATTTCATGCGATGGTGCTCATCCGGCGTTCTCCTCATCCCATTGGAAGACACATTCACTGTGTTCTAAAATCAGTTCTAATTGACAGTCCTCAGCGAATGGGGTTCGGCAAGGCACGGAACAACCCCACTAAAGTGTGGTTTTCAACCCCTCCCCTTCAGGCCCCCTTATGCTTGGAGCAGGCTCGCAGGCGCGGCGGGTGCTTTGACATCGCGCGCGAGGCGCTCGGTTTGGGCGAGAGGGCTTCTGTGAGCCGATCGGACGCGCATGTGGTGATCTTTGGCGCGGGCCACGCCGGGGGAAACGGTCACCGCCCTGCTTCGTCAATATTGGTTTGAGGGAGCCGTAACGCTGGTCGGCGAGGAACTCATCGCGCCTTATCATCGCCCGCCGCTGTCCAAAGCGTGGCTCCGGAACGTCCCGGCGCCGCATCGCTCCCCTTGAAGCCGGTGGAATTCTGCGCCGGACACGGCATTGGCCTCCGACCTGGTGTTCGCGCGGAAAAGCTGACGCGTCAAACCAAGGCAGTTCATCTCTCGACGGGCGAAGTCCCGAGCTGGGCAACCCGCCTTCGCCCTGAAGGAGATCGCGGAGATCGCAGCCTAACTAACAGCCGGAGATTGAAAGTTGATGACACGGACACTGCCTTGAACGCATACGAACGGCGAGTGAGGGCCTGCGGTCGGCCAACCCAATCGGCCCAAAGCCCACACTAAAGAGTGGTTCTGGATTGCACACGGGCGGCCTGCTGCTATAGTTCCGCCCCGATGACGCATGTAAAAACAGACACAGCATCTGCGAAAGTGAGAGGCATTCGAGCGGATGAGCCTGCGTCGACTCATCCGCTCGGATTTGAGATGCGGCCTCGGGAGACCGACTCTAGCCCGCGACAAAGGGCACAGCCTCCCACAGGCTCTATCAATGAGCGAGTGGCGTCGTTGGCCTCCGGATGCCTTTCGCGCCCTCGCCTCTTCGCTGCCGAAAAGCCGACGCGCTGCTATCTCCTTCGCGCGCCTCAAGGTTACGGAAAGACTGTCGCGATGGCACAGCATTGGGCCGATCGTCGGCAAGCCTGTGCTGCGGCGGCATGGGTTTCCATCAAAGAATGCCGGGGCGATCTGCAACTCCTCGCGGACCGTATCTGCGCGCAGCTCGCCGCTACCCAAGAGGCCGGCGGCCACGACACGCCGCCCCCGCCGCGGCCGAGAGAATGTCCTCGCAGCCTCTATGACCTCGCCACTTGGCTATGGGAGACCAAGGATCGACTAGGATCGAAGGTTCTCATCTGTTTCGATGATCTCGAATTTGATCTGCATTCGATAGACGAGATCGAGGCCTTCATGCTGGCGACGCCAGCCGAAGTGGAATTCATCGCGGCAAGCTCGGCAGACATCGGCTTTGCGCGCATGAAAGCGCGGCGAGAAACCCACGAGCTAAGACATGACGCGCTTGCCTTCAATTTCGACGAAGCAAAAGCAGTCGGGCTCACCGAGGAAAGGCGAGCAGCCTCAGAAGTTGAAACTTATTCGCTTTGGAAGCGCACCCAAGGCTGGCCAGAGATATTCTGCCTTTTGATGCAAGCAGCATCGGAGAACCACTCAACCAATCGCCTTATAGTCAACAGCATCACAGGCGTAGATATTGACTTGGATAAATATTTCCGGAGCACAATACTACACTCACTTCCGAATGATATTCGAGAATTTTGTCTCTGCGCCTCCATTCTTGGATCGGTATCAGCAGAATATTTCAACCATGCGTTCCAACGAAACGATGCGGCTTATTTTATAGACAAACTTTCCACCGAGCAGATGCTTCTCCAGCCTCTGGACCGATCGCAGACAGCTTATGAGTTCCACCCTTTGCTTCGTGAATTTCTAGAGCACAGATTCTCGGTGGAGAACCCCGCTTGAAGCCGAACCTGCTCGCCCGCGCCGCCCAATGGCAAAGACAAAACAACAACATTCGCGACAGCATCAATCTCTCCTTACGCGCGGGTGAGAACGAATCGGCCGCTGATGTTGCGTCTGAAAATATGATGGATATTGCTCTGCGGGAAGGCGAGATAGATCAAATCCAGTTTTGGCAAGGCAGTTTTTCCGCTGCTGTCATTTCGGGTTCTCCAACAATCGCCCTTGGCCTGGCCTGGGCCCAGATTTTTAGTCACGACCACCGGCGGGCGAGTGGGCTGTTGGCCGATTTGCGGGCCACGGAACTTAGCGGTCTTGATCAACAAGTACGCCGACAAATAGAGTGCTGGTGCGACCTCATCGAAGCCATCGGAGAAGCAACCGGCGACAATCTGTCGGAAAGTCGGCGGCAGTGCGAAGCCTGGATGAAAGTCTATAACGAGGCGGACCTCGTCAGCAAAGGTGCTGTGCTCACCTGTCTTTGCTTCCTTGCGGCCAGCGAGCACCGGTTTGGTGATTTAAGGACACTGTCCTTGGAGACGTCATCGGTAAACAACATCGCGGATCACCACTACGCACTGGGATGGCTTTACGGCGCCATGATTCTCGCCGAGCTTTCAAGAGGAGATATGCGCGCAGGTGCTGCCTTACTCAAAAAAAGCGCGCGGTGACGAAAATGCTCAAATCAACACGACCCCTTTCTCAGTAAACCTTCTGAACACGCTGGAACTAGAAATTCAGTACGAGGCGAACCAACTTGACGGCATAGAAGCACACGTCGACGAGATTCTTGATTTTGTACGGCGGCATGGCATTGTCGATTTTACATTCTCGGCCTATCGCACCGCTGCAGCAATTGCCCGCTGCAAGGGCAATCCAAAAACGTGCTGCCGAGCTTCTTAACGAGATGCGCGTGATAGCGGGAGAATCTGGTTTCGTCCGGCTTGAGGTCCTGGCGCGACTGACGCTCGCGGATATGTTCGTTGCAGAGAGCGCGGAGCAGGCGCTCTCCACCTTGCCGAACCACAATCACCCAATTTTTCTCTCGACACATGGACCGTATCTCCGCGCACGGCAATCGCTTACCGAAGCGCGCATTGCGGCGCGACAGGGGAAGTTTCACCTTTCCAACCGCTTTGCAAACGTCGCTCTAGACCATGCACGCCGATTTGAACTTGGCCGGCTGGAGGTTGCGGCGTTACTTTGCACCGCCGTTGCTTGTGCCGGGACAGGAAGATCGGCCGTGTCTGAACAGCGCGTAGCCGACGCGATCGCCATTGCTTCGCGACTTGGATGTTATCGCACATTCCTCGATGAACGGTGGCATCTGGAAGCGCTTGGACCCATCTCGACGCCACTGTTGAATCTCATTCCGAGCGAGGAGGAATTGGGGCGTCGAGAACCCGCGCCCGGCGACTATCGCGTCCGCTCGCCGAGAAGCACAACTTCGGTTGTGCTCACGAGAAAGGAACTGGCGATGCTTCAAAGGATAAGAGAAGGCCTCTCTAATCGTGATATCGCGTCCAAGCATCGCATAAGTGAAGACACCGTCAAATGGCACATTCGCAATCTATTTGCCAAACTGGCAGTCAAGAACAGAGTCCAAGCGCTGCTGGAATCGGAGAGGCTCGGAATTCTACAGTAAAACTACCCGCGACCATGAGCGCTACACGATTTCAGAGGTCGTTCCTTCGCCAAATCACCCTCCGGTTCCGCTTCGCTCCACCTGCAGCCAACACTGGCGAGGGAGACAACGATGCGCTAACACTTAAGCGGGACCGCCCGGTGGAGGCGATCAAAATGCGGGCTGTCGGGTCGGGCGCAGAAATGAGATCACCTATGAATGAACCAAGCCGAGCGATCTTCAGAACAACCGATGGCCTCGACCTCGCCGCAGATATGCATGGTCGGCCAACGCGCGGCTCAGTACTCGTGGCGCACGGCGGCGGCCAGACACGGCATGCCTGGGCCAAGACGGCGGCGGCGCTTGCGGATCGGGGCTGGGAAGTGGTCACGCTCGATCTTCGCGGCCATGGCGAGAGTGGCTGGTCACCGACGGGCGATACGGGATTCGGCGGTTCTCGGAAGATCTCGCGGAGGTCGCGCGCGCGATGGGTGGCCGTCCGGCGTTGATCGGCGCGTCGCTCG
This sequence comes from Sphingomonas sp. Ant H11, assembly GCF_000797515.1. GTDB lineage: Bacteria > Pseudomonadota > Alphaproteobacteria > Sphingomonadales > Sphingomonadaceae > Sphingomonas. The sequence continues at coordinate 5,249 of NZ_JSBN01000040.1, read as the reverse complement.
GCGGTCTCGCCGGACTGTACGCGGAGGCCGAGATCGCGCCCGGGGGTTTCAGCTCGATCACCCTGGTCGACATCGTTCCGAACATGGACCCAGACGGCGCCGCCAAGGTCATGGAGTTCATGAACGCCCATGTCGCCCAGGGATTCGGCAACCTTGAAGAGGCTGCAGACGTCATTGCGGCCTATCTACCTCACCGACCGCGGCCAGCGGATCATTCTGGACTGGCCAAGAACCTGCAGCAGGGCGATGACGGGCGGTTCCGCTGGCATTGGGATCCCGGCGTTGTCTCTGGCATGCAAAGCTGTCGATCCTTGCGGGATGCCGACGCGTTCCAAGCCCGATTGACCGGCTTGACGCTTCCGGTGCATCTCATCAGGGGTCGGCTGAGCGAGTTGGTTTCTCGGGAGGCGGCGGAAACCTTCGTCGCGCAGCTTCCGAACGGAAAGTTCACCGATGTCGCCGGCGCGTCGCACATGGTGGCTGGTGATCGCAACGACGCCTTTCTCAGCGCCGCGGTCGGATTTCTTGAGCGGCTGGACCGGCAGACGCGAGCCTATGACGGCTGAAGCCTTACCGAACGTCTTCGCCCTGACTCCTCTCGACCCGAAATTCAGAGCCGATCCCCATGATGCGCTCAACGACCTGCGAACATGTTGCATCGTGAATTGCGATGAGGTTCGTCCTCCTCGTGTGAGGATCGGCTCGGCCCACCCGAGCAACCCTCGGATCACCAGTGTAGGGCGAACCACCTCTAACAACGTAACCGACCGGTTGAGGCCGCCTGCCTTGCGGTGATGTGAGCGCGTAAGGGACGTCCATAAGGACGTCGTTATGGACGTCCTGAGCCAAAGCGAGGGACGGCGGTGGAGATATTGGGCCGGGAACGGCGTCGTCGGTGGAGCAACGCGGAGAAGCTCGATATCGTCGCCGCTGTGGGAGTGAACGGAGAGACGTTGGCGCGCGTCGCGCGGCGCTACGATGTGTCGCGAAGCCAGATCTATCAATGGCGCCATCTGCGCGGCGACAACTACGGTGGCCGGTTTAGCGACAACTATGATGGCCGGTATGCTCGCCCGTCAGGCCTGATCGCAGGGAGGGGCGAAGCCCCGACCGGAGAGCGGGCCTGACGGGCGAAGGCGATCTTCAAAGCCCCTTGTCGGGGCTCTGATCGGGCGACGCCGGGTGGTGGTATTGGAACGCTTATCGAACACAGCAACGATAGGTTCCGATGCCTGGCCTCCACATTCTCGATCAGCAGGCACATCTCTTTATGGTTCAGCGTCGTCATCACACCCAGGCCGTCGCGGCCGCCAAGGCCGGTATCAGCGAGCGCAGCGCGCGTCGGATCGAGAAGGATCGGGCCGGAGAAGCTGGAGTTGCTGTTGGCGCAGACGCTGGACGTTGCGATACGCACGAACGCGGTGACACCGCAGGCTTTTGAATGCGTGACGCTCGATACGACGGTACAGACCAAGGCTGTTGCCTATCCGACCGACAGCCACCTGCTGATGCGCGGCATCGAACTGCTCAATCGGCTCGCCAAGAAGCACGGCATCCCACTGCGCCAGTCATTCCTTCGGGTGGGACGCCGCGCCAAGCGTGACGTATCCCGGCTCATCCATGGTCGCGGCCACAAACAAGCGATGCGCTGGGTGCGCAAGATGCGGACCTGGCTGGGTGGGTCGCCTCGATCGCGACATCGGCCGCAAGATCGCCGGCCATAATACGCTGGAAGCTGCCTTTGCGGTGCCACGTGAGCGGATCGCCAGGATTCTGACACAGAAGGCAGGCGACACCGACAAGCTCTACGCCCTGCACGCGCCGGAGGTCGAATGCATCGCCAAGGGAAAAGCCAGGACACGCTATGAGTTCGGCGTGAAGACCTCGATCGCCGTCACCAACGCGCGGTCCGCCGGCGGCCGGTTCATTGTCGGCATGCAGGCACTGCCCGGCAGCCCCTATGATGGTCACACGCTCACCGGCCAGATCACGCAAATCGAGCGCCTCACCGGGGTGGCTGTTGAGCGCGCCTATGTCGATCGAGGCTATCGGGGCCACAAACATTAAGGCAAAGCTCAGGTTTACATCGCCCACAGCCGTGGCATCGTAATTGCTCACGGGGGTGGCGATGAGCATTATCAGGCGATGGCGAAGTTTCCATCGACGAGATCGCGGATGGCGTTCCAGTGCGGCTGTCCGTGGAGGCGAGCGGTACCGGTGACGGAGCGGTATCCGGCATGGATCTGAGCCCCCAGTCTGATCGGAAGCCGTTGGTCACCTTTCGGAAGACGACGGAGGGCCTGATCTCCCGTTCAGAGATGTTGTTGGTGGGCGGCACGTCGCGGTCGGCGAGGAAGACGAAGAACTTGGTGCGCCACGCCTTGATCTGGCGTTGCAGTTTGCGGCTGGCGGGATGTGCGGCGGGCACAGCGACGAGCGCGTCGAGTTTGCGGTCAGCCTTTCCGGCATAGGCGGTGAGCGTGCTGTCCTTCAATTCGGATCGTCGCTTGCCGACGCGGATCGCCCATCGCAGATGGTCGCGGATCTTGGGAGCGATCACAGTATCGCCGCAGTCGATGGCATATTGGACATCGCGCAGCACATGAGCGAGGCAGACCTGGTGTCGCTGCCCGAGTTCCTGCTGGCCGGCATAGCGATCCGAGACCCAGACTTCGGGCCGATAGTCGCCCAACACCTCCTCGGCGACGCTTCGCGCCCGGCGCGGCGCGATCTCGTGGAGCACCGCCTGGTCGGACAGGAACACCCATTGCCAGTGGGTGACGCCGTCGATCCGGGTCGTGGTTTCGTCCGAAGCGATCATCCGCGCGGCCAGCAGCTTGTCCTTGATCGCCGCGCGGGCCGTCGTCAGCGCGGCCCCGGCCCGGCGAAAACCATTGGCGATGGCGCCCTCGGAAATGCTCAGGCCGAACAACTCGGCCATCATCCGCGACAGCCGCTCGAAGCTCACATGATGGCTGTGATGAAGATAGAGCAGCAGCGAACGGATGCCCGGCCCGAACGGCGTGCCCGGCGCCATCCCCTCGGGCGCCTCGGCCCGGTAGCGACGCCCGCAGTCGCTGCAGCGACCACCGAGCAGTTCGACCCGCGTCACCACCGGCCGGATCGCCGGCAAATCGATATGATCATAACGGTGCCGGCAGCGCTGCACCGCGCCCGAAACGTCCGTCCCGCAATGCGGACAGGCCCCAACCATCCGCCGCTCCGTCTTGTCGGGCTTCTCGCTCAGCGGGCGGGACACACCGGGCCGTGACGGGCGAGGCCGCTTCGGTCGGATCGGGCTGCGCTTCCGGTTCGGCCGCTCGGGACCATCCTGAGACGGCGGCGTGTGCGAGTTCGAGGATGTCTTCTTCGGCTTGCCTTTGAGTGCCGCCTCAAGCTCCGAAATCCGAACCGCCATGCGCTCGATCACCGCCGCCTGCTCCAGCAGCAGCGCATCCTTCTCAGCTTCCGTCAGGCGATAACCAAAGGGCGGCTCCATGAGCATCTTGACTCATATTCCGAGTCTCGCCGCAACCCCCTTTTTGCCACCCCCGTGAGCAATTACGTGGCATCGCGTCACCGACAATCAAGCGGGAGCAGCGTCGGCGCAATGCCGTCGAGCCGATCATTGGCCATACTAAGAGCGATGGACTGCTCGAGCGCAATCACCTGGCCGGCGCGACCGGCGACGCCATCAACGCTATCCTGGTCGCCGCCGGACATAACATGCGCCTGCTCATCGCATGGCTGACTACCTTTTGGCATGCGCTGATCACGGCGCTGTTCTCAGCCATCCTGCCAACAAGAATCGTCGCCTGAAGCGCCACGCTATCAAACCGGGGAATTTTAAAACCACACTTTCTCCAGCGACAGCGCGAACTCCACAAAACCGCATTCTTCACGGACGACAAGATAGCCGCGAGTCTTGAGCTCCAGGTCGAAGGCAGCAAACAGCGGGTCCATGGCCCCGGCATGGGTCAGCCGCTCGCGGAACATGCGGATTGTGTTGGCATCCGGCGTCGCTGCGGCGAGATCGAAACCAAGAAAACGCAGCCAGCTCAAACGGTCGCGGATCAGATATTCCATGCGCGCGTCGCTCACGTTGTTCTGCGCCGCGAGGATCAACACTTTGAACATCGGGACCGCGTCATACGGTGGCCTGCCACCACCCCGCGAGCCATCCCCGTAGGACAGTGCCGTTACCAAAGCGGGGCGAAATATCTCAAAGTCGATGAGCCCGTTCAATTCCTCCAGCGGATCGCCATTCGCTGATAGCCGATTCAAATGCTCCGATAAGCCAAAAAAGTCCCGATTGCCGCATGCCATGCTCCCGATCCTCGTCAGCAATGAATCATGCCCGCAGCCGTTTGGCGAGAAGTAAATGGAGGTGCCCAGGTTGCTGACTTCTTAGCTTATGTCGACTTCGCACTTGGGCGGAAGGCACCTCCACAGGGGCTAAATAGCGACCTGTTAAATCAGGCTCCGGAGCGGAACCTGCACGTCACCCGCGGCGGCAAGGTTGACGACCGCGCGCCTGCCAACTAGCCGTCGGCCAACCGCCATGTCCGCGCCCCGGTTGACGGTAAGAACACCTTCTACAATTTTATCCGAGAGAAAGAGGGCAGTAAAGCTGTCGCCCTCCAAGTCGCCGCGCAATATCAGCCTCAAGCTGTCGTCGATGCGTCCAGCGACCTGGATGTTGAAATCGTACTGGTCGGACCAGAACCAGCAGGGCTGAACATAGCCGCCAGCGCCACCCAATATTGCAGCGGCCGCGACGTCCGCCTGCCCAGCCGCGTTCTGAAAGGTCTCCAGCCTGACCCGCGTGCCGAAGAAGCCGGGCTGGTTGCTCACGTCGCCCGCTGCCCAGACATGGGGATCGCTCGTCCGGCCCTGCGCATCGACCACGATCCCGTTGGCCACACGGAGGCCTGCGGCCGCCGCGAGTTCGACGTTGGGATCGACGCCGATGCCCACCACCACGGCGTCCGATTCCAGCCGCACGCCGTTGGTCAGGATCACGGTGCGTACCGTACCGCCTTCCCGCTCCAGCGCAGAGACGCCCACTCCGTAATGCGCGGTCACGCCCCGCGCCCTGTGGAGTTCCGATAACCACCCTCCGAAACGGCCACCCAGCGTGCGCAGCATGGCCGCGCCGCCCGGTTCCACGGCGGTGACCCGACATCCGGCCTGGACGGCACTCGCCGCGACCTCCGCGCCGATCACGCCCATCCCCACCACGACGATCG
>NZ_JSBN01000004.1 GCF_000797515.1 Sphingomonas sp. Ant H11 | reverse complement strand
CTACAGCCCAGGCCATGACACACCAGATCCACATCATCGGCGGCGGCCTCGCCGGGTCGAAGCCGCCTGGCAGCTCGCCGAGTCAGGCTTCCGCGTAAAGCTCTCCGAAATGCGCGGTTCCGGCGAGATGACCCCGGCGCATCAGACCGACGGCCTCGCCGAACTGGTCTGCTCCAACAGCTTCCGCTCGGACGATGCCGACAGCAATGCCGTCGGGTTGATCCATCAGGAAATGCGCACGCTGAACTCGCTGATCCTGCGCGAGGCCGACATCCACAAGGTCCCCGCCGGCTCGGCGCTCGCGGTCGATCGCGATCGCTTTTCGGACGGCGTCACCGCAGCGCTCGCCGCGCATCCCAACATCGAAATCGTGCGCGAACGCGTCGATGTGTTGCCCGATACCGGCCTGACGATCGTCGCCACCGGCCCACTCACCGCGCCCGCGCTCGCCGATACGATCGGCGAGGCGACCGGCAAGGACGCGCTCGCTTTCTTCGATGCGATCGCGCCGATCGTCCATTTCGACAGCATCGACATGGACGTGGCCTGGATGGCCTCGCGCTGGGACAAGGGCGATTCCAAGGATTACATCAACTGCCCGATGACGCGGGACGAATATCTCGCCTTCCACACCGGCCTGATGGAAGGCGAAAAGACCGAATTCAAGGAGTGGGAGGACGTCCCCTATTTCGAAGGCTGCATGCCGATCGAGGTCGCCGCGGCGCGCGGGGTGGATACGCTGCGCTATGGGCCGATGAAGCCGGTCGGGCTCGATGATCCGCGCACCGGCCGCTGGCCCTATGCGGTGGTGCAATTGCGGCAGGACAATGCCAGCGGCACGCTGTGGAACATCGTCGGTTTCCAGACCAAGCTGAAGCATAGCGAGCAAGTGCGCCTGTTCCGCACCATCCCCGGCCTGCAAAACGCCGAATTCGCGCGCCTGGGCGGTTTGCACCGCAACACCTTCATCCGCTCGCCCGAGCTGCTCGACCCGACGCTACGGCTCAAGGCACGCCCCAATATCCGCTTCGCCGGGCAAATCACCGGCTGCGAAGGCTATGTCGAAAGCGCCGCGGTCGGGCTGATGGCCGGGCGCTTCGCTGCGGCCGAGCTGGGCGGAAAGCCGATGACGCCGCCCCCGGTCACCACCGCGCTCGGTGCCTTGCTGCATCACATTACCGGCGCGGCGGTGGCCGAGACCTATCAGCCGATGAACGTCAATTTCGGCCTGTTCCCGCCGATCGAAGGCCGCACCAAAAGGCCGATCGCAAGAAGATGTACACCGATCGCGCCCGCGAAGCGCTCGGGGAATGGCTGGCGGCGGGGTAACGCTCAGCTTTCCTCCGCGCTCGCCGGTGGCGGGGCAGGCGGGCAATCGCGCCGAACGCGCGGAGCTTTGCGCTTGGGCGCGGTGCTGACAAACTCCGCCGGCGTCATCGCGCCCGATTTGTCCTTGTCGGCCTCGGCGAATTTGGTTTCGGTCTTCACCGCCCATTCGTCGAACGACAGCACGCCATCATGGTTGGCGTCGAGCTTGGCATAGGCCTTGCGGCGCGGCGCAAGATACTCCTCACGCGTCACCTTGCCGTCGCGATCCTTGTCATAGCGGTCGAAGCGCTTCTGCTCGCGAGTCTTGTCGCTCGCCTCGGGCACCGTCGCCGGCAGCGCGCCCCCTTCCGTGGTTTGCGCCAGGGCCAGCGGGACGGAAGGCAAGGCCGCCACCGATCGCGCGCTGCGGTTGAACAGCAGCATTCCGGCCGCAACCAACGCCAGTGTCGCCAGCCCGCCCACCAGATATCGCCACATAGCGCCCTCCCCCGAGTCCCCTTGGGCAGGGTATCGCGTCCAAGCGCGTGGCGGAAGCCTAGCGCCCGGTAAAACGGTGCCAAGCGAGCCGGGCAACCCGTTGCGGCGCGCCGACCGGAGGCGACATGCCCTGCGGCAGCGCGAGGTCCATCCGCGCGATGTGTGCCAGCGCGCCGAGCGCACGCGCCGCGCGGCTCCAGCGCTGTCGAGTGGCGTCGGCGAGCGCGGTCGCTGCCATCTCAGTTGGAAGCACCGCCGCCGCATCGCGTGAGTGGCGGGCCAGGTCGGCAAGCGCCCATCCCTGCCCCGCCACCAGCAGCGGATCACGCTCCGCCGCACCCAGCATCCGACCGGCCGCCGCAAACACGGTGCCGCCGCGCACCGTAGCATAGGCTTCCAGCATCGGCGCGGTCAGCGGGTCGGGGTCGAGCAGCATTTCCCAGCCATCGATCATCCCGGCCAGCCTTGTGCCCGATAGCCCCTGTGGTAGCACCTTCGCCGCCAGCGCTTGCAACACCGGCTGCGCTGGCGGCGGGGCGTTGTCGAGCGCGACCAACGCCTCATGCCACCAGGTCAACCGCATCTGCCCGACCAGCGGCTCGCGCGTCGTGCGCAGAATCTGGCCCAGAGTATCATCCAACGCGAATACCGCCGCGAGCCCGGCGCGGACGTCACGCGGCGCGTAGGACAAAGCGAGCGCGCGCTCCGGGTTGGTGGGCTCGATCATCTGGAAAGGGTCGCCGACCATGGGTTGAACGCGCTTGATTTCACTATTCCTTTACCCGTTGCGTGGCAGGAAATGGCATAGCTTTGGGGCAATTTCATCGTGAAGATCACGCTTCCTCCCAGATTTGTCGCAGGCCCGAGCCGCGCGCGCGCGCTTGCAAGGGACGACCGCGGCAGTGCGGCGGTGGAATTCGCGCTCGTCGTAACCCCGTTGATCGCCTTGATGATCGCGATTGTGCAGACGAGCCTTACCTTCTTTGCCCAGCAGAATTTGGAAACAACCGCCGAAAAATCGGTCCGCGCCTTGTTGACCGGCACCGCCCAGACAAGCGGAATGACCCAGGCGCAATTCAAGACGCTCGCCTGCTCGAAACTGCCGGCCTTCATGAAGTGCGCGAATTTGCTGATCGACGTGCAAGCAGCCACTGCCTTTTCAGCCGTAGCGACCGCGCCGCCGACGATCACCTATGACAGCAACGGCAACGTCAACAACGCCTTTCAATATGCACCGGGGGGGACCGGGTCGATCAACGTCGTCAAGATGATGTATCTCTGGGATACCCAAAAGGGTCCGCTCGGCTTCGATTTGTCGACCCTTTCCGGCGGCAAGCGTTTGCTGATCGCAACATCGGTCTTCAAGACGGAGCCGTACAAGTGACCCGCCGTTTATGGGCCGATCAAGGCGGCGTATCGGCGGTGGAGTTTGCGATCTGCCTGCCGTTCATCGTGCTGTTGTACCTCGGCGGATATCAATTGAGCGACAGCATCTCGGCGTATCGCAAAGTCACCGCCGCCACGCGGACCGTTGCCGATCTGACGTCACAATCGACCAGCGTTACCGCCTCGGATCTGGATACGATCCTGAACGCCAGCACGCAGATCTTGAGCCCGTACAAGATATCGGCGGCGAAATTGACGGTATCGCAAATATACACCGACCCCAACGGTGTATCGACAGTCGATTGGAGCCGTGGGTTAAACATCAACGCGTTGACGAAAGGCACTTCGTTCACCTTGCCCGGAACGATCAAGCAAAACGGAACCTATGTCATCGTTGCATCCATCAATTATACGTACACGCCGGTCGCTGGACTTGCTTTGCTCGGTAGCATTCCCATGCGCGACCAGATCATCATGAGTCCGCGCGCGTCAAATTCGGTAACTGGGGTCAATGTGTCCTAATGGTCCAGCCGTTTCTTACCTTCCTTCGCGCCACGCATCGGTTCGCCACGCGCCTGCGCCACGATCGCCGCGGCAATGTCCTGCTGTTGATGGGCTTCGCCGCGATTCCGCTGACGCTCGCAACCGGCGTCTCGATCGATTACGCACGCGCCGGACGTTTGCAGACCAAATTGAACTCGGCAGCCGACGCTGCGGCCTTGGCTGCGGTCACGCAGCCGATGATGAAGCTCGATAACACCGCAGCCCAGAATGCGGCCAACGCGATGTTCAAATCGCAAATTACCGGCCAGCCGGGGTTGATCTGGAACGACAGCAACCTGACCGTTTCGATCGTCGGCAACAACGCAGCTGCATCAACGCGCACCGCAACCGTCACCTACACGGCCTCATCGGTGAATGCCTTTGCAAACGTCATCGGAATGCCGACGATTACCATCGGCGGAACATCGACGGCGACCGCCACGGCTGCACCAAATATCGACTTTTACCTGGCGCTCGACACCTCGTCTTCGATGGCGTTGCCGACCACGTCGGCCGGATTTACGACGATGGACAATGCCGTAAAATGCGCGTTTGCCTGTCATTCCAACAAGATCGAAACCTACGTTGGCTCGTCCATCCCAAGTCTGATCCTCGACAATGCCAAGTTTTCCATCGTCAAAGGCTCTTACGGAACCGGTACGGTTGGTGGCAACCAGATCACGAAAATTGATGCCAATGGTGCCTATGTTTACGTCAGCAAAAAATCGACCAACAGCTATTGCGGCGCAAGCAATGCGAAGGATATCTGCGTCTACAATGCCGATGGTTCTTTCGTAGACTCCTATTGGTATGCGCTCAATCAGGGCGTACACTTGCGAGTTAATGACGAACAGACCGCTGCCAGCAATTTGATGACTTTGGCGCAGAGTTACGCGCTGGAGAACAGCCGCACCTATCGCGCCGCGCTTTACACCTTCGATCACATCACCAATTTCAAGACGATCGCGACGCTGACGCCTGACCTGGCATCGGTCGGCACCGCCGCCAGCAATGTCAGTCTGGTCACGGTCAACGACAAGGCCGGCAACGGACGTCCGCCCAACGGCTCGTCGGGCACGGAATATCTGTTCACGAGCTTCCAGAGCTTGATGAACAATATGGGAACCCAATTGCCCGCAAAATCAGGCAATGGGTCGAACGACCCGGGCGATACGCCGCAAGCGTTCTTGTTCTTGGTAACCGACGGGATGAGCGACGAGAATATCGGGTCAGGCCGCACCCGCGCACCGATGCAGCAAGCGCAAATTGATCAATGCACCGCGATCAAGAAGCGCGGCGTGAAGATCGCCATTCTCTATACCGAATATACCTCAGCATCGATCCAGGACGACGAAGCGACCCAGCGCGACATCGCCAATGCCGCGATCCCAAAGATCCCGACGGCGTTGACGGCCTGCGCGTCGCCCGATTTGATGTATACGGTGAAGACCGACCAGAGCATCTCCGACGCCCTTCAGTCGTTGTTCCGCAAGGCCGTTGCCAGCGCGCGTCTCACGCAATAAGCGACCGGGGTCGTCTGCGGCGGCAACCGACGCAGACGACCCCGTCCTGATGGATTAGCGGTACAGAACCGACTTCACCGCCGCGACGATCTTGTCGGCGCTGACCAGCATCAGCTTTTCGAGGTTCGCCGCATAAGGCATCGGCACGTCCTCGTTGGTCACGCGCAACACCGGGGCATCGAGGTCGTCGAAACCCTGTTCCATGCACACCGCCGAGATTTCCGACGCGATCGAGCAGGTCGGCCAGCCTTCTTCGACCACCACGACGCGGTTGGTCTTCTTCAGGCTCTTGAGCACGGTCGCGGTGTCGAGCGGGCGCAGCGTGCGCAGGTCGATCACCTCGCGTCGATCCCCTCGCCCGCCAGCGTCTCGGCGGCTTCGAGCGCGAGCCCGACGCCGATCGAGTAGCTGACGATCGTCACGTCCTTGCCCTCGCGCATGATCCGCGCCTTGCCGATCGGCAGCACATAATCGTCGAGCTTGGGCACTTCGAAGGTGCGGCCGTAGAGCAGCTCATTCTCGAGGAACACGACCGGGTCTTCGGTGCGGATCGCCGCCTTCAGCAGCCCTTTGGCATCGGCCGCGTCATAAGGCGCAATCACGATCAGGCCAGGCACGCTCGCATACCAGGGCCCGTAATTCTGGCTGTGCTGCGCGCCGACGCGGCTCGCCGCGCCGTTGGGACCACGGAACACCACCGGGCAGCGCATCTGGCCGCCCGACATATAGTTGGTCTTGGCGGCGGAATTGATGATGTGGTCGATCGCCTGCATAGCGAAGTTGAAGGTCATGAACTCGACGATCGGGCGCAGACCGCCCATCGCCGCGCCCGTGCCGATGCCGGCAAAGCCATATTCGGTGATCGGCGTATCGATCACGCGCTTGTCGCCAAACTCGTCGAGCAGGCCCTGCGTAACCTTATACGCGCCCTGATATTGCGCGACTTCCTCGCCCATCACGAACACGCGCGGATCGGCGCGCATTTCCTCGGCCATCGCATCGCGCAGCGCCTCGCGCAGCGTCATCTTGACCAGCTCGGTCCCTTCCGGGATCTCGGCCGGCACGGGCGTGTCGGCATTGGTCTTCAGTGGGTCGGGCGTCGTGGTCTTGCCCTCGCCCGTACCGGTTTCCTCGGCCTCAGTGACTTGGGCTGGAGTGGGGGCTGCGGCAGGAGCGGTCGGCGCGGCGACCGGAGTCGAAGCATCCTCTCCTTCGGCGAACAACGTGGCAATGACGGTCCCGACCTTCACATTGTCGGTGCCTTCGGCGACGAGGATCTTGCCGATCGTGCCTTCGTCGACAGCTTCGAATTCCATCGTCGCCTTGTCGGTCTCGATCTCGGCCATGATGTCGCCCGATTTGACGACATCGCCTTCCTTGACCAGCCATTTGGCGAGGGTGCCTTCCTCCATCGTGGGGGAAAGCGCGGGCATCTTGATTTCTACGGCCATTAGTAGGTTTCCACCAGCACGTCGGTATACAGTTCAGAGGCCTCAGGCTCGGGCGTCTGTTCGGCGAAGTCGGCCGCTTCGTTGACGATCTTGCGGATTTCCTGCTCGATCGCCTTCAGTGCGTCTTCCTTGATGCCCTGCGCATCGAGCAGCTTCTTGACGTGATCGATCGGGTCGGACTTGTCGCGCACCGCCTGCACTTCGTCGCGCGAGCGGTATTTGGCGGGGTCGGACATCGAGTGGCCGCGATAGCGATAGGTCTTCATCTCCAGGATGATCGGCCCCTTGCCCGCGCGCACCCACGCCAGCGCTTCCTCGGCGGCACCGCGGCACGCCAGCACGTCCATGCCGTCCACCTGGATACCAGGAATGCGGAAGCTCTCGCCGCGCTTGTACAGCTGGTCTTCGGCCGAGGAGCGGTTGACGCTGGTGCCCATGGCGTACTGGTTGTTCTCGATCACATAGATGATCGGGAGCTTCCACAGCTCGGCCATGTTGAACGATTCGTAGACCTGGCCCTGGTTCGCAGCGCCGTCGCCGAAATAGGCGACCGCGACGCCGCCATCCTCGTTATACTTGTGCGCAAAGGCGAGGCCGGTGCCGAGCGAGACCTGCGCGCCGACGATGCCGTGGCCACCGTAAAACTTCTTCTCGGTCGAGAACATGTGCATCGAGCCGCCCTTGCCCCGGCTGATTCCCGCGCCACGCCCGGTCAATTCGGCCATGATGATCTTGGGGTCGATGCCGTAGGCGAGCATGTGGCCATGGTCGCGATAGCCGGTGATGACCGAGTCCTTCTCGCCATCGAGCGCGGACTGCAGCCCGACCGCAACGGCTTCCTGGCCGATATACAGATGGCAAAAGCCGCCGATGAAACCGAGGCCATAAAGCTGGCCCGCTTTCTCTTCGAAGCGGCGGATCATCAGCATCTGCTTGTAGAATTCGAGCAGCTCCTCGGTCGAGGCCTCGTACAATTTGGGCTCGTCAGGCGCTCGCGGTTCGGCACCGGGGGTTGTGCCTTTACGGCGGCGGGAGCTTTTGCCACGTCTGGAAGACCTCATGACCTGGGGAGAGGAGACGCGAGCCTATAGGCGCGATCCGGCGGGTTTATCAATCGCCTCCGTAAAACCTTCGGGTGAGCAGAAGTTTCCTCGCCCCAAGCAACTCCACGATTGCCCCGCGCGCGCTGCAGCGCTTAAGGCCAAATACGATGGACGCAGCACCCCACCCCCTCCGAATCCCACAGTTCCGCGCTTATTGGGCGGCGCGCTTTTCGATGACGATCGCGCAGAACGCGATGATCATCGTCATCGGCTGGCAAACCTATACCATCGCCCGCACGACGATGTCCCCCGCCGGTGCCGCCGCACAGCTCGGGCTGATCGGGCTGCTGCAGTTCATTCCCCTGTTCGTGACAACACCGATCACCGGCTGGGTCGCCGACCGATTCGACCGGCGCTGGATCACACGCTGCACGGTGACGCTGCAGGCACTGTGCGCGCTGACGCTGGCGCTCGTTACGTATACCGAGGGTATGACGCTGCCGGTGCTGTTCTCGATTGCGGTGTTGCTCGGCGTCGGGCGAGCTTTTGCCGGACCGGCGTTCGGAGCACTGGCTCCCAACCTGGTGCCGCGCGCAGTGCTGCCGACGGCGATCGCGCTGAGCTCGATCTCGTGGCAGATCGGCACGATCATCGGACCGGCGATCGGCGGCTTCGCGTATGCTGCCGCCCCCTGGGGGGCGTATGCGGTGGCGACCGCGCTGTTCCTGACCGCGCTGCTCGCGCTGTTCACGATCGGCCCCGTGCCGCGCTCGATCACGCCAAGCAAGGCGCACCCGATTCGCCAGATCATCGATGGCCTGGCCTATGTCGGCCAGAACAAGCTCGTGCTGGGGGCGATCACGCTCGATCTGTTCGCCGTGTTTCTGGCCGGGACCAGCGCCTTGCTGCCCATCTACGCGCACGACATCCTGAAGGTCGGGCCGCAAGGGCTGAGCCTGCTCGCCTCCGCCCCCGCCGCCGGCGCGTCGGTGGTCGCCTTGTTCTTCTCGTTCCGCCCGATCAAGACCAATGTCGGCCCCAAAATGCTGGGCGCGGTGCTGGTTTACGGCACGGCAACCGTGGTGTTCGGCCTGTCGCAGATCATGGCGCTGAGCCTTATCGCGCTGGCGGTCGCGGGGGCAGCCGACATGTTCTCGGTCTATATCCGCCAGTCGCTGATCACGCTGCACACCCCCGACGACAAGCGCGGTCGCGTGGGCGCGGTGTCGCAGCTCACCATTTCGGCGTCGAACGAGCTGGGCGAAGCCGAATCGGGCTTCCTCGCCTCCGCGCTCGGGCCGGTCGGCGCGGTGCTGGTCGGCGGCGGTGGTGCGATTGTAGTCACGATCCTGTGGACCTATCTTTTCCCCAGCATCCGTAACGCCAAGACTTTCGACCCGCCCAAAAGCCCGCAAGATTCCCGCGATCTCGAACTGGAGGCCACGCCATGAAAGCCAACACCATCCTGGACACGATCGGCAACACGCCGCACATCCGCGTCCAGAAGCTGTTCCCGGGCACCGAAGTGTGGATCAAGTCCGAACGCTCCAATCCGGGCGGGTCGATCAAGGACCGCATCGCGCTCGCCATGATCGAGGCAGCGGAAAAGGACGGCCATCTGAAGCCCGGCGGCACGATCATCGAGCCGACTTCGGGCAATACCGGCGTCGGCCTGGCGATGGTCGCGGCGGTCAAGGGCTATAAGCTCGTGCTGGTCATGCCCGAGAGCATGAGCCTCGAACGCCGCCGCCTGATGCTGGCTTACGGCGCGACCTTTGATCTGACCCCGCGCGAAAAGGGCATGAAGGGCGCGATCGAGCGTGCCCTCGAACTCGTCGACCAGACGCCGGGTGCCTGGATGCCGCAGCAATTCGAAAACCCTGCCAATATCGACATCCACACCCGCACCACCGCGATCGAAATCCTCAACGACTTCCGCGATACCCCCGATCGACGTCATCATCACCGGCGTCGGCACTGGCGGCCACATCACCGGCGTGGCCGAGCGGTTGAAGCAGGAATGGCCGAATCTGAAGGTCTATGCGGTCGAGCCCGCAGCCTCGCCCGTCATCTCGGGCGGTACGCCCGGGCCGCATCCGATTCAGGGCATCGGCGCGGGCTTCGTCCCCGCCAACCTCCACACACAATCGATCGACGGTGCGATCAAGGTCGAGGCCGCCGACGCCAAGGCGATGGCGCGTCGCTCCGCCGCCGAGGAAGGAATCCTGGTCGGGATCAGCTCGGGTGCAACGCTCGCCGCGATCGCGCAGAAACTGCCCGAGCTTCCCGCAGGCTCACGCGTGCTCGGCTTCAACTACGACACGGGCGAACGCTATCTGTCGGTTCCCGACTTCCTGCCCGAAGGTTGATGTCGCAGTAACCCTTTTTCTGCGGTATAAGGCGTTCCGACGGGCGGGGGTCCGTCGGGGGCCAGTCATGCGTAAAATAATGATTTTCGTCAGCGTGCTGCTGGCGTTGTTCCAGATGTATTCGATGGTGGCTACGGGCGGCAGGGACAAAGCACCAACGGCAGCGAGCGTTGTCGCCGTAGCCCCGCGGGCGGTATTGGCCGCTGCCAGCGCCCCCAATGCCCCACAAATGGCACCAATCGTAGCCTCCGCATCCCCTCCCCAAAGCTGTTACCGCCAATATCAGACGAAGTTCCAGCAATGCCGCGCAGCCGACGAAGCCTGCCACCTCAATGCCGCGGACCAATGGGATCTGTGCGAGGCAACGGGCCTTTGGCCCAAATAACAGCTAAACCGAGCTGTATGGGATCGAATCCGGGCGCGCGCGGTGGCGTCCGGAATCGGGACATAGTGCGCCGTCGCGCGACGGCGTTTCAGTTTCCCTGCAGACTAGGCTAAAGCCGCCCGCAATCGTCGGAAAGGAGCTGGTCCTGTCCGACGTCCTCCGTAACAAAGCTGCTTTTGACCTCCATGCTCCCTCCCTTGCGCCCTGGCCATATGCTGCGCGCGATCGTGCTGCTGATCGCCGCAATGGCGATCCTGATACCCGCACTGATCGTGCATTTTGCCCCGCCGGTCGTCCGGCACCTCGTTGCACACCCCCTGCCGACGCGCGTGGTGCCGCAAGCCGAGGTGCCGCCCGTCGAGCCCGTCGCCTTCGAGGATCTCGATCCCGACGAAGCGCGCGCGTTCAACGCCAGCGTCCCGTTCGTCGAAGGCCCCAACCCGGCGGCCCGCCCCTTCCGTTTGCCCGGCGACGCCCCCCCAGCAAGCCCGTGCGATCGACTGTATGGCTGCGGCAGTCCTGTATGAGGCCGGGGACGATCCGGTCGGGCAGCGTGCGGTGGCACAGGTCGTCATCAACCGCGTTCGCCACCCCGCCTTTCCCAAGACGATCTGCGGCGTGGTGTTCCAGGGGTCAGAACGACCGACCGGTTGCCAATTCACCTTCACCTGCGACGGAGCGTTGGTGCGACACCATTGGGCAGATGCCCAATGGGCACGTGCGCGATCGGTCGCAATGGCGGCGCTGAACGGTGCCGTGTTCAGGCCGGTCGGCCATGCCACGCATTACCACACGAACTGGGTCGTGCCGTATTGGCAGTCGAGCCTGGACAAGATTGCTGCGGTCAACACGCACCTGTTTTTCCGCTGGACCGGCTGGTGGGGCACGCCACCTGCGTTCAATCGCCATGTTTCGGCCGACGAGCCCATCATCGCCGCGCTCGCCGCCTATTCCGAAGCGCATCGCGGCATCGACACCGTCGTCGCGCCGGAGGGGGGCGTGGCGGTTGACGCAGCCGCAGCCGCCGCCCCACTCCCCCGCTCTTTGCCGGGGGATGCAAACAGCTTCCTGCTGACGCTAGACCCCGCCACGCTGTCGCCCGATGGCTTTGCACAGCTTGCGGCGCGCGCATGCGCAGATCGCCCTTATTGCAAGGTGATGGGCTGGACCGACCCGACCAAGACTCCAACGGCGCTGCCGCTGCAACCCGCGCAAATTGCCGCAATGTCGTTCAGCTACCTGCGCGATCAAGCCCATGGCTATGACAAGGCGTTGTGGAATTGCCGGGAGTTTCGGCGGTCTTTGCCCGCGCAGTGCATGAAGGCGCAAACCTTCCTGACCGCCGTCGCTGTCGTCCCGGAAAATGAGGCCCCGGCGGCCGTCGCCGCGGGCGCGCAAACGGCAGCCGCGCGCAGCTCGGTTCCGGCACTCCCCGATGGCCTTGCAGGCGTGCGCCGCAAGGTGGAAACGCCTGCGGCAAAATCATCGCCGCCAACCAAAACGCCGCCGCCAGTTGCGACGGGAGGTAGCGAAGCGCGCTAACGCGTCGCCGGGCCGATGACATTCACCGGTGCCCCCCGGCACGGTGGAGGGGCGCGCGATGCGCCCCCCTTCCTTTACGCGGCCTCGAACATCTCCGGCGGCAGCGCCATCAATGCTTCCGCGCCCGCCTCGATCTTGCGGCGCAGCGCACCCGCCTCGGGCATGATCCGCTCGGCGAAGTAGCGCGCGGTCACCAGCTTGGCATCGAGGAAGGCTGCATCGCCCTCGCCCGCGGCCTTCAGCTTGGTCGCCGCCGTCACCATCCGCAGCCACATCAGGCCAAGCGCGACGATGCCCATCAGGTGCATGTAGCTGTGCGCCCCGGCTCCGACATTGTCGGGGTTCTTCATGCCGTTCTGGAGGAACCACAGCGTTGCCTGCTGCAACTCGCCATTGGCCTTTTCCAGACGCGCCGCAAAATCGGCGGTTGCTGGATCTGCCTTGCCCGCCGCTACTTCATCCGTGACGACCTTGAACAACGCCTGCACCGCACGGCCGCCATTCTGGGCGAGCTTGCGGCCGACCAGGTCCATCGCCTGCACGCCGTTGGTGCCTTCATAGATCATCGCGATGCGCGCATCGCGGACATATTGCTCCATGCCCCATTCGGCGATGTAGCCATGGCCGCCATAAACTTGCTGCGCATTGGTCGCGATGTCATAGCCCTTGTCGGTGCCATAGCCCTTGATCACCGGGGTCAGCAGCCCGACCAGATCGGCGGCGAGTTGCTTTTCCTCGTCCGTAGCGGCGGCATGTTCCAGATCGACTTGCAGCGCCGCCCACAGGCACAAAGCGCGCAAGCCCTCGGTCAGCGCCTTGGCTTCCATCAGCATCCGGCGGATGTCGGGATGGACGAACAGCGGATCGGCTTTCTCGCTGGGTTCCTTCGGGCCGGTCAGCGCGCGACCCTGACGACGATCCTGGGCATATTGCACCGCGTTCTGATACGCGACTTCGGCCACGGCCAGGCCCTGCAGACCGACGCCGAGGCGTGCCGCGTTCATCATGATGAACATCGCGGCCAGGCCCTTCATCTCCTCGCCGACCAGCCAGCCGATCGCGCCGTCATAGTTCATCACGCACGTCGAATTGGCGTGGATGCCCATCTTGTGCTCGATCGAGCCGCAGGTGACGGCGTTGCGCGCGCCGAGGCTGCCATCGTCCTCGACCATGAACTTGGGCACCACGAACAGCGAAATGCCCTTCGAGCTTTCCGGCGCGCCCGGCGTCTTGGCCAGCACGAGATGGATGATGTTCTCGGTCAGGTCATGCTCGCCCGACGAGATGAAGATCTTGGTGCCAGTAATGGCGTAGGAACCATCGCCCTGCGGCTCGGCGCGGGTGCGGATCAGGCCGAGGTCAGTGCCGCACTGCGGCTCGGTCAGGTTCATCGTGCCGCCCCATTTGCCGCTGACCATGTTGGGGACGTACTTAGCCTTCTGCTCGTCCGAGCCTTGACCAGCAACGCCGCGATCGCACCGTGCGTCAGCCCGGGATACATGGCGAATGCCATGTTGGAGGAGATCATGAATTCCTGAAACGCGGTCGAAACGACGTGCGGCATCGCCTGCCCGCCAAACTCCTCCGGCGCGCTGAGCGTGCCCCAGCCCGATTCGACGAACGCGTCATAGGCTTCCTTGAAACCCTTGGGCGTGGTGACCGATCCGTCGTCATGGCGGGTGCAGCCTTCCTGATCGCCCGAATGATTGAGCGGGAACAGCACCTCCGCGACGAACTTGCCGCCCTCGTCCAGCACGGCATCGACCACATCGGGCGTTGCATTCTGGAAGCCGGGCAGATCGGCATAAGCCGGAAGGCCGACCACATGATCGAGCACGAAGCGAACATCGCGAGCGGGGGGCGTATATTTCGGCATGGGGTTCAGTCCTTCAGGCGGCCTTGTGCGCCATTGGTTTCAAGCAAGGTGACGAAGTCGGCAAGTTCGGTAATCGCCGCATCGATATCGTGTTTTTGCGACTGGAGCAGCGCCATGCGCTCCCGACACCGCGCGATGGTGGTTGCCTTCTGCACCTGGCGACCATCGCCAATGTCGTACAGGTCGATCATTTCGCGAATCTCGCCGAGACTGAAGCCAACGCGCTTGCCCCGCAAAATCCAGGCAAGCCGCGCGCGATCGCGCTGCGAGTAGATGCGCGAGGTGCCGCGCCGCTCGGGCGCGATCAGCCCCTCGTCCTCGTAAAAGCGCAACGCCCGTGCGGTTACGCCGAATTCGGCCGACAAATCGGAAATGGAAAAGTGATCGCGCGTCGGGTGGCGATCGATCACGGCATAGGCTGGACCGCTAGGCATGAGCGACAAATAGTTTACCCTTACGTGAACGTCAAGCTCAACCGCCGCCAGCGCAAAGCAACCGGCCCCGGCTATCGCGCAAGGTCGATGCCTCCGAGATCGACTCGCTGAGCCGTGCCACATCCAGTGCGGCGATCGACGCGCGATGGATGCAGACCTTTTGGCATCCATCGGGCACGCGCGGCGGAAAGACGATCCGGTCCCCCTCGAAACGGGCATCGAAGCTGCAGGCCGAATCGCCGCCTTCCCCGCCGCGATCCAAGGTGATGTGCAGCGTTTCCCCGACTCGAGTCACGGTGCCAGACCCGCCGCAATTCTGCTGTTCGTCATAATCGACAAACACGCCGATGCGGTACGCCGTTGCGCTCGGCACGATGCAAAACGCGGTCGCTTTCGCGCGCATACAGACCCGTAATGTCGGTGCTGGCGGGGTCGGGGATGACGCCCGCCTGGATGGCAGCGGCCTCCAGCCCGACCGGGGTCGGCGTGGCCGCAGGCTTGGGCTCAGCGCGGTGACACCCGGCCAGAACGAGGACCAGCAGCAGCGCGGCCCGCTTCACGCGGCCGACACCAACCGATCGCCGTCGATTCGACGATAGAAGCAGCTCCGCTCGCCCGTGTGGCAAGCCGGGCCCGCGGGGTCGACGATCAGCCACACGGCATCCTGATCGCAATCGATGCGAATGTCGGCCACGCGCAATACATGGCCCGACGTCTCGCCCTTCTTCCACAGCGCGGAGCGGCTGCGCGACCAGAAATGCGCCTCGCCGCTTTCGACCGTCAACCGCAGCGCCTCGGCATTCATATGGGCGAGCATCAGCACATCGCCCGACACGCGGTCGGTCGCGACCGCCGTGATCAAGCCAGCGGAATCATATTTGGGGTCCAGCACCAGGCCGGTTTCGCGAAGGTCTGCCATGCCGCAGGTCTAGCGCCCGCAGCCGCCCCCGTCATCCTTCCGCTGTCATTCGGCGCGAATCGCCTTGATCAGTTCGGCTTTGGTCATGCGCGAGCGCCCGACAACGCCGATCTCCCGCGCCTCCTCCAGCAGGTCGCTCTTGGTGCGCTGGTCCAGCGTCCCGCCGCGATGGCGGAGTGTGCCCGCCGCTTTGGCGTTGGCGATTCGCGCCGCCTTCTGCTCAGAGGCCCCCTGTTTGCGCAGCGCTTCGTAGAGTTCGTCGTCCTTCACGCTGGGTCCGTGATCCTTCGCCATGCTCAATCTCCCGCGACCGATAACAAACTTTCCCGCAAAGCCGCCGAAACGAACAATGCGACCAATCGCTCCCCATCATGTGACAAAAGCGCGACAAACCGAATGGCGCTCCCTATATGCCGCCTCGAAGCTCTACCCTCCCCCAAAGGGCCCCCATGCTGACAACCAATCCGTTCGACGTCTCCCAAGATGGAGACACGCTGCATGAAGAGTGCGGCATTTTCGGTATCTCTGGCGCAGCCGATGCGGCGCGCCTGGTCGCACTGGGGCTGCACGCGCTCCAGCATCGCGGCCAGGAAGCGGCCGGCATCACCAGCTTTGACGGCACCGAATTCCACACCCACCGCGCGATGGGCCATGTCGCGGGCAATTTCGACCGCGAAGAGGTGATGGTCCCGCTGCGCGGCAGCGTCGCCTGCGGGCATGTGCGCTATTCGACCACTGGCGAAACCGCGCTGCGCAACGTCCAGCCGCTCTATGCCGATCTCGCCTCGGGCGGCTTCGCGATCGCGCATAACGGCAATATTTCCAACGCGATGCGGCTGCGGCGCGATCTCGTGCGGCGCGGTTCGATCTTCCAGTCGACCAGCGACACCGAGACGATCATTCACCTCTCGCCACTTCCAATTACCGTACGGTCGTCGACAAGTTCATCGACGCGCTGAAGCGCGTCGAGGGGGCCTATTCGCTGATCGTGATGACGCCCGAGGGCATGATCGCCTGCCGCGATCCGCTCGGCATCCGCCCGCTGGTGATGGGCAAGATCGAACAATCGGACGGCAGCGAGGCGGTAATCTTCGCTTCCGAAACGGTTGCGCTCGACGTGGTCGGTGCGACCTTCGTCCGCTCGATCGAGCCAGGCGAGCTGGTGATGGTGAAAGGCAGCGAGATCACCTCGCACAGCCCGTTCGCACCTGTAGCCCCGCGCCCATGCATCTTCGAATTCGTCTATTTTTCGCGCCCCGATTCGATCTCGGAGGACCGCAGCGTCTACACCGTGCGCAAGGCGATCGGCGCGCAGCTCGCGATCGAAAGCCCGGTCGAGGCGGATTTGGTGATCCCGGTTCCCGATTCGGGGACCCCGGCGGCGCTGGGTTATGCGCAGGAATCGGGCATTCCGTTCGAGCTTGGCATCATCCGCTCGCATTATGTCGGCCGCACCTTCATCCAGCCGGGCGACAAGGTCCGCCACTTGGGCGTGAAGCTGAAGCACAACGCCAATCGCGCGCTGATCAAGGGCAAGCGGGTCGTGCTGATCGACGATTCGATCGTGCGCGGCACCACCAGCCTCAAGATCGTCGAGATGATGCGGGAAGCCGGTGCCGCCGAAGTGCATATGCGCATCGCCAGCCCGCCGACGCGGCATTCGTGCTTCTACGGCGTCGACACGCCCGAGCGTGCCAAGCTGCTCGCCGCGACCAAGAATCTCGAAGAGATGGCGACCTATATCAAGGCCGACAGTCTTGCCTTCATCTCGATTGACGGGCTCTACAAGGCGCTCGGCGAACCCCAGCGCAACGCGATCCGCCCGAGCCATTGCGATGCCTGCTTCACCGGCGATTATCCGACCACGCTGACCGACCAGGACGATGTTTCCTCGGTCGACCAGTTCGCGTTGCTGGCGGAACGGATGATCTGATCTTTACCGTTCGGACTGAGCTTGTCGAAGCACCGCCCTTTCTTCTAACGATTCAGAAAGTGCCGCCCTTAGACAAGCTCAGGGCGAACGGGAGTTAGTACATGACCGACAAGCCCCTCGCCAACCAGATCGCGCTCGTTACCGGTGCCAGTCGCGGTATCGGGGCGGCGACCGCCCAGGCTTTGGCGGCGGCGGGTGCGCATGTCGTGCTGACCGCACGCACCGCTGCGGGGCTGGAAGCGGTCGAAAGCGCGATCTTCGATGCCGGCGGGTCCGCGACAATCGCACCGCTCAACTTGACCGAGACCGACAGCATTGCCCGCCTGGGCGCGGCGATCGGAGAGCGCTGGCCTGCGCTCGACATCATGGTGCTTAACGCCGCGATGCTGGGGCAATTGTCTGCCGTGCCCGCGATCGACGTGAAGGAAATGGCGCAAGTCCTGACGCTCAACATCAGCGCACAGGCAGCGTTGATCGCGGCGTTCGACCCGATGCTGCGCAAGTCCAAACGCGCGCGGGTGATTGGCCTCACCTCCAGCGTGGCGCGCAAGCCGCGCGCCTATTGGGGGCTGTACGGGGCATCCAAGGCGGCGTTCGAAACGCTGCTCGCTTCCTATGGCGACGAAATGGAGCGGATCAGCAATGTCCGCACCGCAATCCTCGATCCCGGCGCGACGCGGACGGCGATGCGGCACAAGGCCTATCCCGGCGAAGACCCGAAATCGGTCAAGGAGCCAGCGGTGGTGGCCGACCGCATCGTCGCGCTGTTGACCGAGGATTTCGCGACCGGGCATTTCGAGCGGATCGGCTAAGCGCCCTTGACCAGCGTCACCTGTGCGACATCAATCCCGCCGCCGCGAAAGCCACCTTCGCAGTACATCAGATAATAGCGCCATAAGTCGATGAATTTTTGATCGAATTTCTTCGGCAAGCGACCGGAAGCGACCGCCGCGTCAAAACGATCGCGCCAGCGGCGCAGCGTCTCGGCATAATGTAGCCCGAAGCCGTGCCGGTCGCGCCACTCGAGCCCGTTCTGCTCCGCGAGCGCGCGAAACCGGCTTTCCGACAACAGCATTCCGCCCGGAAAGACGAAGCGCTGTATAAAATCGACGTTCGCCGCATAGGCCTCGAAGATCGCGTCATCGATCGCGATATATTGAATCGCCGCGCGCGCGCCGGGCTTCAGCGCCCGTGAGATCGCCGCGAGATAGGTGCCCCAATATTCCTGCCCGACCGCCTCGACCATTTCGATGCTGGCGACGCCATCGTACTGCCCTGTCACGTCGCGATAATCGGTAAGCGACACGGTGACGCCCGTCAGCCCGGCGGTTGCGATCCGCGCGTTGACCGCACGCTCCTGCTCCGCCGACAGCGTGATCGCGTCCACCGCCAGCCCGCGTCGCGCAGCAGCCTCGGCAAAGCCGCCCCAGCCGCAGCCGATCTCCAGCACGCGCGCGCCCGGTGGCAGCGCCAAGCGATCGAGGACCGCCTCGTTCTTGCGCGCCTGCGCCGCTTCCAGCGACTCCTCGGTCATGACCGGTTCGGCAAACA
This sequence comes from Sphingomonas sp. Ant H11, assembly GCF_000797515.1. Taxonomy (GTDB): domain Bacteria; phylum Pseudomonadota; class Alphaproteobacteria; order Sphingomonadales; family Sphingomonadaceae; genus Sphingomonas. Next base: position 13,337 of record NZ_JSBN01000004.1, on the reverse strand, counting down.
GCGCCGACGAGTAAGTCAGGCTGGGGTCGAGCCACAGCCGGTAGAAACCGTTGCCCAAATCATAGTGAAACTCGATATTTCGCTTAGAACCGGAGCGAGAATTACGTCGCAAGCCATTACGCCAATGACGTAAAAGCCGCATCGCGCCCTGCGCGCGCCCGGCCCCGCCAAGGGTGCGTCGGTTGCGCATGAACAGTTCGAACAACACCGTCGGGTCTGGACTGCGCCATTCGCCCTTCGACCAGGCGACGTACCAGCCTGCCGAGCCGCCGGTCACCAAGCGGCCCAGCGCGCGCCAGCGCACCAGATCAACCACGGCGTCAGGCCCCGGCGCTCGCCCGCCAAGCCTGCGCGTGCGCGTGCCGGGAAGGGTTGCCGTCAACGATCCTTCCGCCAAGCCGGCATCAATCCGGTCGAGCAAGCGGTCGAACAGAGTCGCGAGAAGGCTGGTCATCGCGGCTTCCCTCGCACCCTCAGGGCGCGCTCGCAAGCGGTTCAATGCGCCTGTTTTACTGCTGCCAGCGCCCGTTCGCGCGCCGCGCGGTGGCCGATGATCTTGGGCGGATAGGCAGCGGGCCGACATCCGGCTTCTTCGGGGTCGTGGATCGCGTCGCCGCGCACCTGCGCCAGTTCTGGCACCCACTGGCGAATATAGTCCCCGGCCTCGAATTTGGGCGATTGCACGAGGGGTGCCATGATGCGGACGAACATGTTCGCGTCGATCCCCGTCCCGGCGGTCCACTGCCAGTTGACCGCGTTGGACCCGTAATCGGCATCGACCAAGCAATCCCAGAACCAGCGCTCGCCCTCGCGCCAGTCGATCAGCAGATGCTTGATCAGAAAGCTGGCGGTAATCATGCGCACGCGATTGTGCATCCAGCCCGTAGCCCAGAGCTGTCGCATACCGGCGTCGACGATCGGATAGCCGGTGCGCCCCTGCTGCCATGCCTTCAGATCGGCGGCAGCGGCGGCTCCCGTGCGCCATGGCAACGTGTCGAGTGTCGGACGCCCGTTCCGGCTGCCATAGTCCGGGAATTGCAGGATCACATTTTGCGCATAATCGCGCCAGCCAAGCTCGCTGAAGAAGGTATCGACCGATCCGCCAGCTGCGGCCACCGCGTGCCACACTTGGGCTGCCGAGAGTTCGCCGAAATGCAGATGCGGCGACAGGCGCGAGCTGCCTTCGATCGACGGCAGATTGCGGGTTTCGTCATAAGTGGCGGCATGGCGTTTGAAGGCGTTCAGTTTGTGCCACGCCCCCGCTTCGCCCGGGGTCCAATCCGCTGCGAAGCCGGTCGCCCAATCCGGTTTGATCGGCAGCAAGCCCCACTCGTCGAGCCGCTCGCTGCGCGGCCAGTGCGCGGGCGCGGGAATCCTCGACGGTTTGGGCAGCGGCGCGGGCGGCGGCATCTGCTGCTGCAGCGCGCGCCAGAACGGGGTGTAGATCTTATACTGCCCGCCGCTGCCGGTGGCGATCGATCCCGGCGGCGCGAGATAGTTGCCGTCATGGCAGACGAGGTCGAGCCGCTTCGCCACCGCGCGTTCGGCATTGCGCCACCACGGCTCGAAGTGGCGGATGCAATGCACGCGGCTTGCCCCGGTTTCGGCGGCGAGTTCGGCCAGCGCGGTCTCGCATTTCCCGCGCCTCAGGATCAGCCGTGACCCCGCCGCACGCAGATCGGTATCGAGGCAGGCAAGGCTGTGGTGCAGCCACCAGCGCGATGCACCGCCCATGGCATAGTGTTTGGGAGTCTCTTCATCGAGGACGTACACTGGGATGACCGCCCCCTCCCCGATCGCAGCGGCAAGCGCGGGCTGGTCGGCAAGGCGCAAGTCACGGCGCAGCCAGAGGAGGGTTGGAACGCTGGTCAAGGCTTGGGCAACGTGCGGTGGAAATTACGCGCACAAAGCCACAAAGACACAAAGGATTCCCTCACTGGAACGGGCTTGCGAGATTGGTGATCGCTCAACCCACGTCCTTCTTTGCGCCTTTATGCGAGTTTCCTTACTCCGCCCGCGGCTCTTTCTCCACCTGCCAGGTCTGGCCCTGGCTCAGCAGATGCTGGAGGTTGGGCGTCTTGCCCTTGGCGGCTTCGATATTCTGCGTGACGACCGCGCTTTCGAAGGTCGGGGCGGGATCGTCGAACAGCACGCCCAAAGCCATCGGGAAAGTGCCGAACGGCATTTCCACCAGCATGTGCGCCAACCCGCGATTGGTCTGGTCATGGACAATCACGCCCGCCGCCTGCCAATCGCCATCGACCACGTCGACGACCTTGAGCACCAGCCGTTCGCGATCCATCGTCAGGCCCTTGGTGCCGCCGTCGAACAGCAACGGCTTGCCGTGCTCGACCCACATCTGGCTGCCCGCCGCATTCTTCTTCTCGGTGAAGGGCGCGAACACGTCGTCATTGTAGACGATGCAGTTCTGGAAGATTTCGACGAACCCCGTGCCCTTATGAGCGTAGGCCGCCTTGAGCACGCCAACGAGATTCTTGTGAACGTCGATCGCGCGCGCGATGAAGCGCCCGCCCGCGCCCAGCGCAAAGGCACACGGGTTGGCCGGGCGGTCGACCGAGCCGAACGGCGTCGATGGCGTGCGCGTGCGACGCGCGACGTCGGCGAATATTGCCCCTTGGTCAGACCGTAAATCTCGTTGTTGAACAGCAGCACCTGGCAATCGAGATTGCGGCGAATGAGGTGCATCGTGTGGTTGCCGCCGATCGACAGCGCATCGCCGTCGCCGGTGATGATCCACACGTCGAGATCGGGATTGGCGAGCTTCACGCCCGTCGCCACCGCCGGCGCACGGCCGTGGATGGTGTGGAAGCCGTAGGTTTCCATATAATAAGGGAAGCGCGACGAGCAGCCGATGCCGCTGACGAACACGGTGTTTTCGGGCCGTGCGCCAATCTCGGGCATGGTGCGTTGCACCGCCTTCAGAATCGCATAGTCACCGCAACCGGGGCACCAACGCACCTCCTGGTCGGTTTCCCAATCCTTGGGGGTGGACTTGGCGATGGGGGTCATGTCGTTCATCGGAGAAGACCTGAATGTTGGAAGCGGATTATGACAGGGCGGCCAAGGCGGCGTCGATCGCTGCCTCGATTTCGGAGATCAGGAAGGGCTGACCGGACACTTTGTTGAGCGGCTTGGCGTCGACCAGGAACTGGTCGCGCAGCACCGTCTTGAGCTGGCCGGTGTTCATTTCCGGAACCACGATCCGCTCATAACCCTTTAGCAAAGCACCCAGATTGGCAGGCATCGGCCAGATGTGGCGGATATGGATGTGGGCGACATCCAAACCCCTGGCGCGGGCGCGGCGCACCGCCTGGTGGATCGGTCCGAAGGTCGAGCCCCAGCCGACGATCGCCAGCTTGCCCGAGGTTTCGCCCAGTTCCACGATCTGGTCCGGCACCGCGATATTGGCAACCTTGTCGCGGCGGATTTCGGTCATCTTCTGGTGGTTTTCGGCACCATAATCGAGGTTGCCGGTGCCGACCGCTTTCTCGATCCCGCCGATGCGGTGGAGCAAGCCGGGCGTGCCGGGCTTCACCCACGGACGCTTCAATTTCTCATCGCGGCCATAGGGCAGGAATTTCCACTCGTCCGGATTTTCCGACGCGAGCTTGTCCTGCATTTCCTGCTTGCCGGCAAACTCGACCGGGAACGGGGCATAGCTGCTCATGTCCGGCACCAGCCACGGCTCCGCAGCATTGGCGATATAGCCGTCGGTCAACAGCATCACCGGCGTCATATACTGCACCGCGATGCGCACCGCCTCGATCGCGCAATCGAAGCAATCGGCGGCGGACCGCGCGGCGATCACCGGCATCGGCGCATCACCGTTGCGGCCATAGACCGCCTGATAAAGATCGGATTGTTCGGTCTTGGTCGGCAGCCCGGTCGAAGGCCCGCCGCGCTGCGAATTGACGATGACGAGGGGCAGCTCGGTCATGATCGCCAGCCCCATCGCCTCGCCCTTCAGCGCAATGCCCGGGCCCGACGACGAGGTGACGCCAAGCTGCCCGGCATAGGATGCACCGATCGCCGAGGCGATTGCGGCGATCTCATCCTCGGCCTGGAAGGTGGTGACGCCATATTCCTTCAGGCGCGACAGGAAGTGCAGGATCGCCGAGGCGGGCGTGATCGGATAGCCGCCGAAGAACATCGGCACGCCAGCCAATTGCACGCCAGCGACCAGCCCCATCGAAATCGACTCGGCACCGGTCACAGTGCGGTAGAGACCGGGCTCGGCTGGGGCGACACCGATATGCTGCTGCTTCATCGGCCCGGAAAGCTCGGCAGTTTCGCCATAAGCATGGCCAGCGTTCAGCGCGGCGATATTGGCCTCGGCCAACACCGGGGCTTTGGCGAATTTCGACTTGAGCCAGTCGATGATCGGCTGCCGGTCGCGATCGAACATCCAGAGCGCCAGACCCAGCGTCCACATGTTCTTGCAGCGCAGCGCTTCCTTATTGCCGAGGCCGAAGGGCTTCACCGCATCGAGCGTCAATTGCGAAATGTTGAAGCTCAGCAACTGCCACTTGGCGAGGCTGCCATCGGTCAGCGGGTTGGCGGCATATTTCGCCTTGGCAAGGTTGCGTTCGCCGAATTCGCCTTCATCGGCGATGATCAGGCCGCCCGCCTTCAACTGGCCGACATTCACCTTCAGCGCCGCCGGGTTCATCGCGACGAGTACGTCGGGGGCGTCGCCTGCGGTCTCGATCGCGGTCGAGCCGAAATTGATCTGGAAGGCGGAAACGCCGAACAACGTGCCCTGCGGCGCGCGGATTTCGGCGGGAAAATCGGGAAAGGTCGCCAGATCGTTGCCGGACAGCGCGGTGGACAGCGTGAACTGCCCGCCCGTCAACTGCATCCCATCGCCCGAATCGCCCGCGAAGCGGACGACAACCGACTCGGCGGCGGGGTGGGCGGAGGCTTCTTGGGGGGTTACTTCATGCGCGGCGGTCGCCATTACGTCTGTCCTGCGGGATATCGTTGTCATGCCCCTTATGCCTCGGAAGGCGGCGGGCCAAGGTAGTTTGAGCGTAGCGGAAGGCAACCGTTGCTTTAGGGCAACGCCACAGCGCCGGTAAAGCGCGCTTCCTGATAGGCTTGCCCCAGCGTCAAAATCGCGCGCACATGCGCCTCGGCGAGCACCGCGACGTCGCGCCCATATCCCCCGCCAACGGTGCTCGCGAGCGCAATGCCGCGTGCGGCTGCGGCACGGCCGACAAAGGTGTCGCGCGCCACCAGCCCCTGCGGCGTCAGCGACAGGCGACCGAGCCGATCCTCCGCCAACGGATCGACCCCCGCCTGATACAGAATCAGATCTGGGCGATACGCATCGAGCATTGGCAGCAAGGTTTCCGCCAGCGCCGCAAGATAGGCGGCGTCCCCGGTTCCGTCCGGCAACGCGACATCGCAGGTCGAGCGTGCCTTGCGCGCCGGAAAATTCTTCTCGGCATGAATCGAATAGGTGGCGATTCCCGGATGCCCGGCGGTGAGCGCCGCCGTGCCGTCCCCCTGATGCACGTCGCAATCGACCACCAGCACGCGCCGCGCGTCCTCTTCGGCAAGGCGAACGGCAGCGATGGCGAGATCGTTGAGCACGCAATAGCCAGCGCCCGTCGCCGCCAGCGCATGATGGCTGCCGCCCGCACTGTTCGCCGCAAACCCGCGTTCGAGGGCAAGCTTGCCCGCCAGCCACGTGCCGCCCGGCACCACCGCAGCACGCGTGGCAACCGACGGCGTGACGGCAAAGCCGATCCGCCGTTCCTTTTCGCGCGGAACTCGGGCGGCCAGCACCTCGGCGACATAGTCCGGATCGTGCACGGCCTCGAGCCAACGCAAGGGCATCGACACGGGTTCGCGCCATTCGATCGCGGCACCGTGTGCGCGCAACAGATCGCGGATTGCGGCATTCTTGCTGAGCTGGCTCGGATTGGCGGATTGGCCGGAAGCGACATAGGCTGGGTGATGGACGACCGCGATCATCCCGCTTAGGTAGGCATGCAGCTGGCACAGACCAATGGAGAGATGCGTGACCCAACCCTATGTCCGCCCCGATGTCGCGGGTTTCCTCGGATTTCTCAACAATCTGCCCGGCCCCAAGATGCACCAGCTCGAACCCCCTGCGGCGCGCGCAACCTATGCCGCGATGAAGGGCATTGCCGATCCCCCGGTTGGCGAGCTCGCCACCATCGCCGACCTCACCATTCCCGGTCCGGCTGGCGATATTCCCGCGCGGCTGTTCGACGTGGCGGAAAGCCGTGCGCCGGGGCCGCTCATTGTCTTTTTCCATGGCGGCGGCTTTGTGATCGGCGATCTCGACACGCATGCCAGCTTTTGCGCCGAGGTTTCGCGCACACTCGATCTGCCGGTGCTGGCGGTCGATTATCGGCTCGCTCCCGAATCGCCCTGGCCCGCCGCGCCGGACGATTGCGAAGCGGCAGCGCGCTGGGCGGCCGACAGCCCCGTCGCATTGAGTCGCAAGGTCACCGGTCTGGTGACTTGCGGTGACAGCGCCGGAGGCAACCTCGCGATCGTCGTCGCGATGGCGCTGCGCGATACGCCCGCCGCTGTTCCGGTGATCGCGCAATTGCCCTTCTATCCGGCGACCGACACGACGCAGGACTATCCTTCCTACAGCCAGTTCGCCGAAGGGTATCTGCTGACCCGTGACAGCATGGACTGGTTCAACGCTGCCTATCAGGCCGAGGCGGAACACATCCGCGCTTCGCCCCTGAAAGGCGATCTCACCGGAATGCCACCGGCGGTGGTGGTGACCGCCAGCCTCGACCCCATTCGCGACCAGGGCCGCGCTTATGCTGCAGCGCTGGCGCGCGCGGGCGTTGCCGTCGTGTACCGCGAAGCGGTAGGGAACATCCACGGCTTCATCACGCTGCGCAAGGCGATCCCCTCCTCGGTCGGCGATGTGGCGGGCGCATTGGCAGCGGCCAAGACGCTGATCGCCGAGGCCGGCGCGTAACCCCATAAGGACCGTTCATGACCGATATCGCCACCCTGCCCTACCGCCCCTGTGCCGGGCTGATGATCCTGAACGCCGACGGAAAGGTCTTCGTCGGCCAGCGCATCGATGCCGAGGTCGAGGCATGGCAAATGCCGCAGGGTGGCATCGACGATGGCGAGGATGCGCAAACTGCGGCGATCCGCGAACTGGGGGAAGAAACCGGCATCGCCCCCGACAAGGTCGAACTGATCGCGATCGCGCCCGATGAGCTGTTCTACGATTTGCCGGAGGAACTGGTCGGCAAGGTGTGGAAGGGCAAATGGCGCGGCCAGCGGCAGCGCTGGTTCCTGTACCGCTTTCTCGGCAGCGATGCGGACATCGACATCGCCACCGCGCATCAGGAGTTCAAGGACTGGACTTGGGTTGAGCCGCATACCCTCCCCGAAGTGATCGTCGCGTTCAAAAAGCCGTTGTACGAACAGGTGCTTGCCGCTTTTGCGCCGCATCTGCGCTGAACCGAAACGCGCTGGCGACGAACGCTATTCCGTTACGGCAATTGCCGCTCTATCAGGTTCGCATGCTTGCCATGCTGATCTTCGCTGCGCCCGTCCTTCTGGGCAACGCCGATCCGGCACCGCCCGTTCAAACCGTACCGGCCGCAACACCGCCTGCGCCCGCGCCAATTCCGCCAGCAGTCAAGGCGATGCTCGACGCCGCGATCGCGTCGAACAACGATGGCGAGATCGTCACCGTCGCCAAATATGCCCGCGCGCCGCCCCCCGAGGCGGCCAAGGCGATCGATGCGCAGGTGGCAGCCTGGAAAGCCGCGCAGGAAGCGAGCAAACGCGAGCGGATCGAGGATGCCGGGATTTTCGATCTGTGGCATGGCAAAGCCGAGCTGGGCGGCTATCTCACCACCGGCAACACCCGCGACGTTGGCGTCAGCGGCGCGATCGCGCTGACGCGCGAGAGCGTGCGGTGGCGGCACAAGGTCAATTTCGCCGCCGATTACAAGGAAAGCGGTGGGCTCATCAGTCGCGAGCATTTTCTTGCCGCGTATGAACCGAACTTCAAATTTTCGACGCGCGCCTATGTCTATGGCGCGACGCAGTTTGAGAGCGACCGTTTTCTTGGATATTACGACCGATATTCGGCATCGCTCGGTGCGGGATATAGCGCGCTGCGCGGCGGCGGGTTCAAGCTCGATCTCGAACTCGGGCCAGCCTATCGCAAGACCGATTTTACCGACTCCACCAAGGAGAATAGCGTCGCCGCGCGCGGCTCGGTCGATTTCGGGTGGAAATTGTCGAAAGCGATCAACCTGACCCAGGTCGCTTCGGCCTATGTTCAGAAGGTCAACTCGACCGTCAGCAGCACGACGGCGCTCAACGCGAAACTGATTGGCCCGCTCGCGGCGCAGCTGTCTTATGCGGTGCAATATGAAAGCACACCGCCAGTTGGCCGGGTCGGCACCGACACCACCAGTCGCGCGGCATTGGTCTATAGTTTCTGACATGCATGGGGTGGAGCGTGCGCGCGTGACCCGCTAGACCATCGTCATGGTGGGGATGACAGACGAGGAACGCGCAGCAATCGACCATGTCGCGACAGCGCCAATGCTGGCGCAGGTTGAAGCGTGGTCGGCGATCAATTCGGGCACACGCAATCTCGCAGGCCTGGCGCAAATGGCCGAATTGCTTGTGGCGGCTTTCGGCACGCTTCCGGGGGAGCCGGCGCTGGTTGTCGGCAACGCCGCACAGAACGTCGCCCCCGACGGCACGGTGACGGTGGTCGAGCACGGCAAGCATCTGCACCTGGTGGTACGGCCGGATGCGCCGGTGCAGATTCTGCTGACCGGCCATATGGACACGGTCTATCCGGTCGACCACCCCTTCCAGACGCTCACCACGCTGCCCGACGGCACGCTGAACGGGCCCGGTGTTGCCGACATGAAGAGCGGGCTGGCGGTGATGCTGGCCGCCCTGTCCGCAGTCGAGGCGAGCCCGCTTGCCCCGCGCATCGGCTATGAAGTCGTGATCAATTCCGACGAGGAAACGGGCTCTTTCTCCTCATCTGCGCTGATTGCCGCAGCCGCGCGCGGCAAGATCGCGGCGCTGACCTATGAGCCCGCGCTCCCCGATGGCACGCTGGCGGGCGCACGCGGCGGCACCGGCAATTTCTCGATCGTGGTCACGGGCAAAAGCGCCCATGCCGGGCGCAACCCCGACGAAGGCCGCAATGCCATCGTCGCCGCTTCCGATCTGGCGCTGCGGCTGTTCGCACTGCGTAGCCCGACGCTCGCGGTCAATCCGGCACGGATCGAGGGCGGCGGCCCGAATAACGTGGTGCCCGACCATGCCGTGCTGCGCATCAACTTCCGCCCCGCCGACCACGCCGAGATCGCCCGCGCCCAGGCCGCGCTCGACCGCGTGACCGCGGACGTCGCAACCGCGCACGACGTCTCCATCGCCGTCCATGGCAGCTTCAACCGACCGCCCAAGCCGATCGACCCCGGTGCCGCAAAATTGTTCGCTCTGGTCAAGGAATGCGGCGCAGACCTCGGCCTCGACATTGCATGGCGCGCCACGGGAGGAGTGTGCGACGGCAACACCATCGCGGCATGCGGCGTGCCGGTGGTCGATACGATGGGAGCGCGCGGCGGCGCGATCCATTCGCCCGATGAATTCCTGATCGTCGAATCGCTGCCCGAGCGCGCCGCGCTTTCCGCACTCACGATCCTCCGTATCGCCCAAAGGGGGGCCTTGTGACTCACGTAATCCGCGCCGCGCGCGACAGCGACCTGCAACCGCTTTACGAAATGGCGAAATTGACGGGCGGCGGCTTCACCAATTTGCCGCCTGACCGCGCTGCCCTGCGCGCCAAGCTGGAACGTAGCGCCGCCGCCTTCGCCCGGATCGAGGACAGCAAGGCCGACGATCTGTTCGTGCTGGTGCTGGAAGACCTCGCGACCGGCGAAGTGCGCGGCACCTGCCAGATCTTCACCCATGTCGGGCAGAGCTATCCATTTTACAGCTATCGGCTCGGCACGCTGACGCAGCATAGCAAGGAACTCGGCCGCACCTTCCGCGCCGACATGCTAGGCCTGACGACCGACTTGGAAGGGTGCAGCGAAGTCGGCGGCCTGTTCCTGCATCCGGGCGAACGTGCGGGAGGCCTGGGCATGTTGCTGGCGCGCAGCCGCTATTTGTTCATTGCCCAGCACCGCATGCGCTTTGCCGATCGCGTGCTCGCCGAATTGCGCGGGATCATCGATGAAGCGGGGGGATCGCCCTTTTGGGATGGCCTTGCCGGGCGCTTCTTCGGGATGAATTTCCAGGACGCCGACCAGTTCAACGCGGTGCGCGGGCATCAGTTCATCGCCGACCTGTTCCCCAAGCACCCGATCTACATCGCCATGCTGCCCGAAAGCGCGCGCGCGGTGATCGGCCTGCCCCACCCTTCCGGCCGCGCCGCAATGCGGATGCTGGAGAATGAGGGGTTCGCTTACGAAAACTATGTCGACATTTTTGACGGCGGCCCGACCATGCTGGCCAAGACCGACCAGGTCCGCACCATCCGTGACGCTCGAACCGAGCGTGTGGCGGCGATTGACGGCGATGGCGGTGAACCCGCGCTGATTTCGCGCGGGCGATTGTCGGATTTTCGCTGTACCTATGGAGCCCTGCAAGCGCGCGAGGACGGCGTCGTGCTGGCGCAGGAAACCGCCGCTGCGCTGGGCGTCGCCGAAGGCGATACGATCAGCCATGTCGCGCGGAACTGAACGGGCATGATCCGCGAGATCAATTTCGATGGCATCATTGGTCCGAGCCACAATTATGCCGGGCTCAGCCACGGCAATCTTGCCGCGACGCGCAACGCCGGGGCGACCGCCTATCCGCGCCGCGCCGCGCTGGAGGGCGTCGCCAAGATGCGCGCGAATCTGGCGCTGGGGCTGACGCAGGGTATCCTCCTCCCGCATGACCGGCCTAACCGCCGCTGGCTGGCCGCCCTTTCGACCCGCTATGACGCGGCCGATCCTGTCCTGCAGGCGCAGGCGATGTCGGCCTCGGCGATGTGGGCGGCCAACGCCGCCACGGTGTCGCCCGCCCCCGACACAGGGGATGGACGCTGCCACCTGACCGTCGCCAACCTCGTCACCATGCCGCATCGCAGCCATGAGGCGGTGGAGACGTTGCGCCAACTCCGCCTCGCCTTTGCCGACCCGGCCTTTACGGTCCACGAGCCCATTCCCGCGCCCTTTGGCGATGAAGGTGCCGCAAACCATATGCGGCTGTGCGAACACCATGATGCAGCCGGAATCGAGCTGTTCGTTTATGGCGTATCGGGCGGCGGCTTCCCGGCACGCCAACGGCTTGAGGCGAGCGCTGCAGTGGTGCGCGCACACGCGCTGGACCCGGCCCGCACGCTGTTCATCGAACAGGCCCCCGAAGCGATCGCGGCAGGTGCCTTCCACAACGATGTGGTCGCAGTGTCCAACGAGCGCGTGCTCTTCACGCACGAACGCGCCTTTGCCGATCGCGAAGCACCTATGCCGCAATTCGCGAACGCGCGCCCTGGGCCGAGATCGTGGAGGTTCCCGCCGATGCCGTCAGCCTGGCCGATGCGATCGCTTCCTATCTGTTCAATGCCCAGCTCGTGACGCTGCCCGATGCGACGATGGCGCTGATCGTGCCGCAGGAGGCGCGGGAGAACGCGGCCGTGTGGCGATGGCTGCAAACGATGCTTGCAGGCAACGGCCCGATTCGCAGGGTCGAGGTGGTCGACGTACGCCAATCCATGGCCAATGGCGGCGGCCCCGCTTGCCTGCGGTTGCGGGTCGTGGCGGATCCGGCGCGGGTCGACACCCGTTTTCTGGTGGACGATGCGCGGCTGAATCTCATCGCGCAGGTGATCGAACAGCATTGGCCCGAGGCGATTGCGCCAGCCGATATTGGCGATCCCTCGCTTGTCGACCGCGTCGGCGCAGCGCGCATCGCGCTGCTGGAGACGCTCGGAATCGTCGAGTTAATTTACAAGTAACCATTCAGAACAATCACAAAGCACGCAAATCCGCCATTGGCCCGACGCTTGCTTAACCCTTTTGCATGTGGACAAAATTCTGCAGCCTGTTCGTTATCAAGAACAAATTCGAAGCGTTCGCGGTGATCTATGCGCTGGCGCTCGGCGCGGTCGAGCGCGGGGTGCATTACCTCCAGCAATATCCGGGTATTGGCGGCTGGCTGCTGTTCGCGGTGTGCCCGATCGCCGTGTTCATGGCGGGCGCGCGTATCCTCGACTCAGTCGAGCACAACAGCGCCCCTTGAGGCCACTTTACGGGACAACAGGATAAGTTGATCGCACATCGGTCTTTCTGCTCTATCTGGAGCAGATCATGTCCGTCGCCCTGACCCATCTCCAGCGGCTCGAAGCCGAAAGCATCCACATCCTGCGCGAAGTCGCCGCCGAGGCCGAGCGCCCGGTGATGCTCTATTCTGTGGGCAAGGATTCGGCGGTTATGCTGCACCTGGCGAAGAAAGCGTTCTTTCCCGGCGTCCCGCCTTTCCCCTTGCTGCATGTCGACACGACGTGGAAATTCCGCGCGATGTACGACCTGCGCGACCGCGCGGCGCAAGCGGCGGGGATGGAGCTGATCGTCCACAAGAACCCCGAGGCCCAAGCGCAGGGCATCAACCCGTTCGACCATGGCAGCCTGCACACCGATCTGTGGAAGACCGAGGGACTGAAACAGGCGCTGGCCGCAGGCGGCTATGACGTCGCCTTTGGCGGTGCGCGGCGCGACGAGGAGAAGAGCCGCGCCAAGGAACGCATCTTCAGCTTCCGCTCGGCCAGCCAGCGCTGGGACCCCAAGGCACAGCGGCCCGAACTGTGGCACCTCTACAATGCGCGCAAGGCGAAGGGCGAGAGCATCCGCGTCTTCCCGCTGTCCAACTGGACCGAGCTCGACATCTGGCAATATATCCTCGCCGAAGACATCGAGATCGTCCCGCTCTATCTCGCGGCACCGCGTCCGACGGTGGAGCGCGATGGGGTGCTGCTGATGGTGGATGACGAGCGCTTTCGGCTCGCTCCCGGTGAAGTGCCGGTCGAGCGGTCGATCCGTTTCCGCACGCTCGGCTGTTATCCGCTGACTGGCGCAGTGGAGAGTACGGCATCGACCTTGCCCGAGGTGATCCAGGAAATGCTGCTGACGACCACATCGGAACGCCAGGGCCGCGCGATCGACCATGATCAGGCGGCGAGTATGGAAAAGAAAAAAGCGGAGGGATATTTCTGATGGCGACCAGCACTTCTCCCTCTCCTCCGGGGAGGGTCGGGGAGGAGGGCAATTGACACGGCGCAT
>NZ_JSBN01000039.1 GCF_000797515.1 Sphingomonas sp. Ant H11 | reverse complement strand
CCGCGCCGCCGCCCGCGCGGGCTGGGGCGAGAAATTGCCGCCCGACACTGCGCTCGGCATCGCCACCAGCTTCGGGCAGGAGCGCGACATGCCGACCTGGGTGGCCTGCGTCGCGCGCGTTCATGTCGATCGCAAGACCGGTGTGGTGCGCGTCGAGAAGCTGACTTTGGTCACCGATGCTGGGACGATCGTCGATCCCGATGGCGCGCTGGCGCAAACACAGGGGGCCGCTTTGTGGGGCCTGAGCATGGCGCTTCATGAGGGCACCGAATTCGTCAACGGACTGGTCAAGGATACCAATCTCGACACCTATCAGCCGCTGCGCATGGCCGATGTGCCCGAACTGGACATTGCCTTTGTCGAAAGCGAGCACGTCCCGTTGCCTTGGCGAACCCGCGACGACGGTGGTCGCGCCCGCGATCGGCAATGCGATCTTCGCCGCAGTGGGTGCGCGCGTGCGCCACTTGCCGATTACCCCGGCGGCGGTGCTCGACGCGCTGGCTGGTCGATCGGCCTGAGCCGAGCAGCCGACGCGAGACTGTCATACAGCGCGCTTAGGGCCAGTCGCAGTGGGATCGGGCCGGGGTACAGAGGTGGAAAGTCGTTTTCGACGCGCTTTGGGGCAGGCCCATCCTGCGGTGTTCACGGCGGTCGCCGGAACCGCGGGTTTCTGCGCCTATTTCGCGATGTACGCCTTTCGCAAGCCCTTCACGGCGGCGACCTTCGAAATGGTGCCGGGCTGGCATTGGATGCTCGATTACAAGATCGCGCTGATCGTCGCACAGGTCGCAGGCTATGCGCTGTCGAAGTTCATCGGCATAAAGGTCGTGTCGGAAATCGCGCCGCGCCACCGCGCCGTTGCCATCCTCGGTCTGATCGGCCTGTCCTGGCTGGCGCTGGTCGCCTTCGCGATCATCCCGGCACCGTGGAACGTCGCGGCCTTGTTCCTCAACGGTGTGCCGCTTGGCATGATCTGGGGGCTGGTCTTTGGTTTCATGGAGGGTCGGCGCGTATCCGAGGTGCTCGCCTCGATGTTGTGCGCGAGCTTCATCCTGTCGTCGGGCGTGGTCAAATCGGTCGGCACCTGGCTGATGCAAAGCGAGCATGTCGACCGCTTCTGGATGCCCGCCGCGACCGGCCTGCTGTTCATGCCGCTGTTGCTGGTGTCGGTCTGGGTGCTGAGCATGCTGCCGCCGCCGAGCGCGCGCGACGAGGCCGAACGCGTCAAACGCGCACCGATGACCGGGGCCGAGCGCCGGAGCTTCCTCAAAGCCTATGCGCCCGGGCTGATCGCGATCGTTATCGCCTATGTCCTGCTCACCGCCTTTCGCGATTTCCGCGACAATTTCGCCGCCGAGATCTGGGCCGCGCTCGGTTATGGCGGGAAGGCTGCAATCTTCTCGGCAAGCGAGCTTCCCGTCGCACTGATCGCGCTTGCCGGCATGGCGCTGGTCATTCTGGTGCGCGACAACCGCCGCGCGTTGCTCGTCATCCATATCATGATCGCGAGCGGCTTCGCGCTGCTTGGGGTCTCGACGGTTGCGTTTCAGGCGCATTTGATCTCGCCCTTTGTGTGGGTGGTGCTGTCGGGTTCGGGGCTCTACATCGCCTATAGCCCGATCAACGCAGTGCTGTTCGACCGGATGGTGGCGGCCAGCGGTCGCATCGCGAATGCCGGTTTTCTGATCTATGTCGCCGACTCGTTCGGCTATCTCGGCAGCGTGGCCTTGCTACTGTGGCGCAATTTCGGACAACGCTCGCTCGACTGGCTGAGCTTCTTCATGGGCGGGGCCTATGTCACCAGCGTGGTCGGCACGGTGCTGACGTTGTTCGCTGCGCTGTATTTCTTCCGCCGCGCCCCGGAACAGCGTGCCGCTGAGACTCTGGCAGCGGTGCCAGCATGAGCGAGCTCGACTCCTACGACGTCGCCATCGTCGGCGCGGGGATCGTCGGCCTCGCCCATGCGCTCGCCGCTGCGCGCGACGGACGCCGTGTGCTGGTGATCGACCGCGATGCACAGGCCAATGGCGCCTCGATCCGCAATTTTGGCTTCGTCACCGTCACCGGCCAGGAACAGGGCACCGTCTGGCGGCGCGCGCGCCGCTCGCGCGATGTGTGGATGGAAGTGGCCGGGCCTGCCGGGATCGCGGTCGAGCATCACGGCCTGACGATGGTGGCCCAGCGGCCCGAGGCACGCGCGGTGTGCGCGGCCTTCCTGCAGACCGATATGGCGGAAGGGTGCGCCTGGCATGACGCCGAGGCGGCGCAAGCGCTGCTCGGCCCGATCCACCCGGCCGCGCTGGAAGGCGTGCTGACCAGCGCGATCGACATCCGCGTCGAATCGCGCACCGCCATCCCAAAGCTGGCGGCATGGCTCGCCGCGCATCACGGCGTCGAATTCTGGCGCGGCGTCGCGGTGCACGGCGTCGAGACCGGGCAGCTCGATACTTCGGTCGGCACGATCCCCGCGCGCGCGATCATCGTCTGCCCCGGCGACGATCTCGCCACGCTCTTCCCCGACTCCCTCGCCGGAATCACGCGCTGCAAGCTGCAGATGCTGCGCCTCGCCGACCCGGGCTACCGCCTGCCCGGGGCGATCATGTCCGATCTCGGCATGGTGCGCTATCTCGGCTATGCGGCCTTGCCCGAGGCGGCGGCGCTGCGGCAGCGGCTGGAGGCCGAACAGGCCGACCACCTCGCCAACGGCATCCATCTGATTGTGGTGCAAAGCGCCGATGGCAGCCTGGTCGTCGGCGACAGCCATCATTATGCCACCACGCCCGATCCGTTCAGCAAGGACGCGGTCGATGCACTGATCCTCGACGAATTCCGCGCGGTGTTCGGGCATGTCCCGCCGGTGCTCGAACGCTGGACCGGGACCTATGCCTCCGCCGCCAGCCACAGTCGCGTCACGCGCCCGCTGCCCGGCGTACAGGTGGTGACGGTGACCAGCGGCACCGGTGCCTCGACCGCCTTTGCGCTTGCCGAGGAAACGATCGCGGCGATCGCGGCGCAACCCCAAGGAGCCGTTGCATGAGTTTTCCGATCAAGGCCGTGGTGCTCGATTGGGCGGGCACGATGATCGATCATGGCTGCTGCGCGCCCGTCATCGCGCTGCAGCGCGTCTTCGCCGATGCCGGTGTGGCCATTTCCGAAGAGGAAGCCCGCGCCGATATGGGCCGCGCCAAACGCGACCATATCCGCGCGATCCTGGCCAAGCCGCGCGTGGCCGAAGCGTGGCAGGCGGCGCACGCGACATCCCCTGCCGAAAGCGACGTGACCACCTTGCACGATGCGGTCGAACCGATGATGCGCGGCGCGGCCAAGGACTGCGCGGCACTGATCCCCGGTGCGGTCGAGCTCACCGCGACGCTGCGCGCGCACGGCGTGAAGATCGCGTCCTGCACCGGTTACACCCGCCCGATGATGGCCGACATCCTGCCGCTCGCCGCCGAACAGGGTTATGCGCCCGATGTGGTGGTCTGCTCGGGCGAAACGCTGGAGGGCCGCCCCTCCCCGCTGATGCTGTGGAAGGGCCTGGTCGAGCTCGGCGTATGGCCCGCCGCAGCGTGCGTGAAGGTCGATGACGCCACGGTCGGCATTGGCGAGGGCAAGGCAGCCGGAGCCTGGACGGTCGGGCTTGCTGCTTCCGGCAATGGCGTTGGCCTCAGCCATGACGCTTTGCTCGCGCTCGCCCCCGAAGAGCGCGCCCGCCGCATCGCCGCCGCCGCCGCCGACCTGCATGAGGCCGGCGCGGATTATGTCATCGACAGCGTGGCCGATCTGTGGCCCGTGCTCGAAACCATCGCACGCCGGATCGAAGCGGGCGAACGCCCTGCCGCATAGGGGCTAGGGCCTTGGCGGCGTGCGGGGCGGCAGCGCGGCAGGCAGCAGGTTGAGCAGCAGAAAGGTCGCGGCCGCGCCGACCATGCAGCTTGCCACCCAGCCGATCGGCCCGAACACAGCGCCCCACGCCACGATCGCCATGACGAAATCGACCCCGACGCAGACCCACGCGGCGATGCGCAAGCGGGTCGCGGCACGCGGCGAACACCGTCGGCCCCAGCCGCGCTCGTGATGGCGATTGGTCGAGAGCGCAAACAGCATGAAGGCGATGAGCCCGAGCAGGAACGCCACAGCCTTCACCCTGCGAGCACCGTGGCGGCGGCGCGCGATCGTACGCGTCGCGGGCGCGCGCGGTGCCGCGCGACGGCGCGCGCCATCCAGCCGAAAGCGCACCCTAAGGCAAGCAAGGTCAGATCGACCCCAGCCAGCGTCCAGTCACCGCTGGCGATCGTCCGAGGCAACCCCCTGTCGGTCGCCAGCATGTCGAAGACGGGCAGCGCCAGCAGCAAGCCCGCCGTCAACCCCAGCAGGTCAACCCACGCGCGCGTCGGTTTGCGCAGAAAGGCGTAGAGCAGCAGCACGCCCCATAAAGCGAACATGACATTCACTTCCGCGTCTGCACGCTGCGGCAGCAGCGGCGGCAACAGGCGATTGGCCCAGAGAAAGCCCACCATCGCCGCCGGAAACCCCGCGATGAACCCGACATTCAACCGCTCAACCAAGCGGAAACCGAAATGCGGCCGCGCTGGATCGGGCAGCTTTTCCCGCCGCTTGACCGTCCACAGCACCAGCCCGCTCGCCACCATCAACGTGCCGCCAAGGCCGCACAGGAAATATACCCAGCGGATCGCGGTATCGGCAAAACGTCCGGCATGCAGCCCAATCATCGCGCCCGCCGTGACCTGCGCGCCACCAGGCGGCGGCGACGCCCAGATCAGGCGACCGCTCACGCCATCATAGCCGAGCTTGGGGGTGAAGTTGGACAGTGATGCCTGGCTGCTTTTGGCCAGCGTGACTCGCGCCGCCGCATCCCCGGCAAAGGTCACCAGGATCGCATCGACGGGCCCGCCCAGCCGGGCTTGTCCATCGCGCACCACCCGCGCCAGATCGACCAGCGGCGTGGCCCGCCCGGTACGCGCCACCACCGGAGCCTGCGGGTACAGGATTTCGCCGAAGGTGCCGGTATCGCTATAATTGGCGACCACCGCCCATGGCATCAGCATCGTCGCCAGCGTGACCAGCCCGGTATAGGTAATCATCAAGTGGAATGGCAGGCCGAGCACGGCTGCGGCATTGTGCCCATCCAGCCACGATCGCTGGCCCTTGCCCCGCCGCAGCGTGAAGAAATCGCGGAAGATTTTCTTGTGCGTGACGATACCCGTCAAAATCGCGACCAGCATGAACATCGCGCAAGTGCCGACGATCCAGCGCGACCACAGCACCGGCAGGTAAAACAGGTCGAAATGGAAGCGGTAGAAGAAATCCCCGCCGCGCGTCGCGCGCGCAACCACGGGGTGACCAGCACCGTCGATCCTCGCGGAGGCCTCGCCGCCGTCATGCTTGGGCGGCGTGTCCGCCCCCGGCACCCAATAGACGCTCCCGCTCGCCGAGCGCGTGGTCGGCACGGTGATGAACCAGGAGTCGGCCCCCCGCGCTTGCCGCGTGAGAAAGGCTTGCGCACCCCGCACGACCGTCAACGGATCCGTAATCGCGGGCAGTTCGGGTTGCGCCCAACGGTTCAGCGCCTCGCGCCAATAGGCCGTGGTGCCGGTGAGGAACACGACGAACAACACCCAGCCGACCAGCAAGCCGGACCATGTGTGGAGCGTCGCCTGGCTCTGGCGGAACCCCGTCTTCATACCCGGCCCCACGCGTGGATCGACACAGCGGTGATCCCGGCAGCAACGATCCCCGCCAGCACGATCGTCCACAGCGCCCTCCAGCCGCTGCGCGCGGCAAACGCCCACATTGCGGTGAACGCGCAAATCGCGAAGGCGACGATCGTGGCGGCGAAGGTCGCCTGCGCCGCCCCAAATGGCAGCACCCGCGCCAGCGCCATCGCCCACAGACTCGCGACGGCATAGCCGCCCGGGATCGCCGCAACGACGCGCAGCGCGGTATCGCCGCGCCGTCGCCAGGCGCGGGCGGCATCTCGTTTCGGAAAAAGTGGGGCGTTGCGACACTGCCGCCCTCACCAACGATAGGCGATCGTGCCTTGCACGGTGCGGCGGTTGCCATACCAGCACCAGGCATAATCGAGATAGCACGTCGTTACATATTTCTTGTCGAAGATGTTGGCGGCGTTCACGCCCAAGGTCAGGCCCTCGAGACGTGGCGCAAGCCGACCGAGGTCGTAGCGGATCTGCCCGTCGAACAGCGTGAACCCCGGCGTGCTGACCCGCGCGGTGGTCCCCGCATAAATGCTGTCGACATGCCGCACCGCCCCGCCAATGGCGAAGCCTTGCCAGGCTCCCTGACGCGGTGCCCATTCGAGATTGGCGGAAACCCCGCCGCGCCCGACGCCGAGAATACCGTTACCGATATTGGCCGGATCGGCATCGGCGATGGTGCGCACCTTCTGCCGACTATACGCCAGCTTGGCGTTGAAGCCGTAGGGCAGCGGTGCATTGGCCTCGACTTCGAAGCCGGTGGAGCGCACCTTCCCGCTTTGCAGCGCGAACAACGAATTGGGGATCGCGGTCAGCAAATTGGTCTGGTCGATCTGGAACCACGCCGCCGTGACGAGGATCTTGCTGCCCGGCACGGTGTATTT
Source organism: Sphingomonas sp. Ant H11 (assembly GCF_000797515.1). Taxonomy (GTDB): domain Bacteria; phylum Pseudomonadota; class Alphaproteobacteria; order Sphingomonadales; family Sphingomonadaceae; genus Sphingomonas. The sequence continues at coordinate 17,483 of NZ_JSBN01000039.1, read as the reverse complement.
CGCGCCAAGTTCGATCTGCTTGCCGAGCGAGGGTTTGGCCTGGCGGAGCGTGCCATCGGCATTCTGCACCGTTCCGCTCTGCGGCTCGAACGAGGTCGAGTAGCTGGCATAAGGCGCAAGCCCGAACGCGGTCGTGTACAGGACGCCCGCGCGATAGGTGAATTTCTGCGACGTTTCCGGCGCGGCGGCACCCGAAGTCGTCCGCGCCCAATCCTGCCGACCGCTCAGCACCACCCGCAGCCCGCCCGTCGAAATCTCGTCCTGCGCATAGAGGCCGGTTTGCGTCTTGCGCGGCGCGAGCACCCCGACCGTGCCGCCAGGCACCGTCTCGGGCGTCAGCGGCACCGCCATCGTGCCGTAAATGGGATGATAGCCGTCAAGCGGCGTGGCGGTGCCAAAGGCATAGACTTCGCGCGCGTGACCGGCCTGATGGTCGACCCCCAGCAGCACCGCATGCGTCAGCGGCCCGGTCGAGAAACTGCCGCGAAGCTGGTTGTCGAACACCCAGGAATCGCTCCGTTCGCGCGTCGCATAGGATGCGCGGTCATATAGCGTCGTGCTGGTCGCGCTGTTGGTCAGCGATCCACTGGCGTAAACGATCCCGAGATTGGAGGTGGCATGCTGATAGCGCCCCGACGCGCGGACGCTCCACCCCGATCCGAAATCATGGTTGAGGATATAGGTGCCCGCCACCTGCTCGCGCTTGAAGACATTCCCCGGCTCGCCGAAATCGCGCGTGGTCGGGATCTGGCCATTGGGGTTGGCCAGGAACGTGCCCGATGCCGGGAACACGCCGTACGTGCCGTTATACGGATCATGCGAATAGGCACCGAGCAGCGTCAGGCTGGTCGCGTGGCCCGCGCCGATCGTCACCGCGCCCGAGATTGCCTCGCGCTCGCGCTTGCCGAAATCCTGCTGCGTATGCGCGCCATTGACGGTGCCGTTCACGCGCCACAGGATCGATGATCCGGCACGCCCGCCGACATCGGCATCGGCGCGGTACAAATCATAGGTGCCATAAGTGCCCGACACCGCGCCGTAAAAGTCACGGTCGAGCGGCAGCTTGCTCGACATCGCGATCAGGCCGCCCGGACCCGATTGGCCATAGAGCACCGATGCCGGCCCTTTCACCACCTCGATCCGGTCGAGCCGTGAGACGTCGATCTGCGGCGACAGGTAGCCCGCACCGTCGATCAACTTCAGTCCATCGAGAAATTGCGGCGCGTCGAAGCCGCGCAGCTTGAACTGGTCATACACTTCGGCGCTCGACCCGCGCTGCTCGGTCGTCGCACCCGCCACAAAGCGCAGCGCCTGGTTGAGGTTCTGCAGCCCGAGGTCGGCAATGTCCGCCGCGCTGATCACGCTGATCGACTGTGGCGTCTCGGCGATCGGCACGGCGCTCTTGGTGCCTGCGGACGCTTCGTTGCGCGGACGCTGACCGTTTACGACGATCGTGCCGTCCTCCAGATCGCTCTGGCTTTGCGCCAAAGCCGGGCTGCCGATCACGACGGTGCCAAGCAGGAGCGCCGATACGAAATGCTGTTTCACTGCGAATCCCTCTTTTATCGAGGGCCGCGCAATGTCCTTTTTGAGATCGATTATCAATAGCAATTATTCGAAAAATGGTCCGGCGGCGAATGGCCGTCGGCGGTGGCGGCGGGACCGGCCCGCCACCACCGCTTGCGATCATCCCGCGAAGGCCTTCACCAAATCAAACAGATAGTCGCGGCCCTGATACAGCGAATCCTTGCGCATCCGCTCGTTCAACCCGTGCATCCCGTTGCCATCCTTATCCAGGAAGAAGCCCGGCACGCCGTACACCGGGATGCCGACCGCCTCGAGAAATACACCGTCGGTTGCGCCCGTCGACATCAGCGGCAGAAGCGGCAGGCCCGGAAAATGCTTCGCCGCGACCGCCTTGACCGGACCGACGACCTTGGGATCGAGCGCGGGCGGGACGGCGGTCGGGCGGATCGGCGCGTTGGCGGTCACCTTTACCGCAGGGCCAGCGAGTTCCTGCAATTTGGCCAGTGTGCCCTCCACTGTCTCGCCGGGGAAGATGCGGCAATTCACATTGGCGGTGGCGCGCTGCGGCAACGCATTTTCGGCATGGCCCGCATTCACGATGGTCGCGACGCAGGTCGTGCGCAGCGTCGAATGCATCATCTTGTCACTGCTGACGATCTTGTCGGCCGCCGTATCTTGCGGATTGGCCAGCAAGGCCGTGATCGCCGTGCGCAGCGGCGCGGGCGAGCCAAGCGCGGCCATGCCGAAGAACGCCCGCGTCGTCTCGGTAAACTTTACCGGAAACTCATAGCCCTGCACCGCCTTCAACGCGTCCGCGAGCTGATAGATGGCATTGTCCGGCACCGGTTGCGAGCTGTGCCCGCCAGGGTTGGTCGTCTCGAACGTATAGTTTTGCGCGGCCTTCTCGCCGACCTGCAGCGCGAGCAATTGCGGCTTGCCATCGGGGCCGTAGCGCCCGCCCCCACCTTCGTTTAGCGCGAACTCGGCATCGATCAGGTCGCGCTTGTTCTTGGACAGCCATTCCGCGCCGTTAAAGGCAAAGGTGGTTTCCTCGCCACATGTCAAAGCGAGCTTGATCGTGCGCTTTGGCCGATAGCCTTCGGCCTTGAAGCGGACCATGCTGTCGGCCCACACCGCCGCCATCGCCTTGTCGTCGACGGTGCCGCGCCCGTAATAATAGCCGCCCTCGTCGATCAGCGTGAACGGATCGCGCACCCAGTCCGCGCGCTTGGCCTCGACCACGTCGAGATGCGCCAGCAACAGGATCGGCTTGGCCGTGGCATCGCTCCCCTTCAGCACCGCGACCAGCCCGCCATCCTTGGGATGATCGGGCACCGCAAAATAGGTAATGTCCTGGTCGGCATAGCCCGCCGCCTTCAACCGCGCGCCAATCTGCGCCGCCGCCGTCGTGCAGCTTCCGCTCGACAGCGTCGTGTTGGTTTCGACCAGTTGCTTGTAGAGGCCGAGATAGGCCTTCTGGTCGGGGCGGTCCTGCGCCAAGGCCGCGCTGGCAAGCCCCGCCACTCCCAAAATCGTCGCCCCCAAAAATGTGCTGATCGCGCGCATGGTAAAGCCCCCAAGGTTATGTCGGGAGGAGGCTAACGCGGCTTGGGCGTAACGCAACCGTTAGCGCGTCGCGGCACGCTTTGGTTTGGCGAAGCGCAATTCGTGATTGGCGAAATCGATCCGCACCTGCCCGAACAGGCGCAGCGCATCCATGCCGAGAAACAGCGCCGGGCGTGCGGTCAGCCCAAGCCGGGCAAAGGGTGCGGCATCCGAAAACGCCACCGGCAAATTGGCAAAGCCGGTGTCGCCGATCGCGAAACGCGGCACCAATCCGAATTGCGTCTCGAGCTTGCCGCCGGTTACGCTGAGCAAGGTCATCGGTTGCGCCTGCGCCAGATCATCCCCGACCAATCGCCGCAAGGCGAGATTGCCCATGCTGACGACTGCGCCGGTATCGATCACCACGCGCACCTTATGCCCTTCATAGCTGGCATCGGTGACGACGAGCTGGCCCGCGCGATTGCGCGCACGCACCACGATGTCGCCCGGGCCGAACACTTCGCGCTTGGTGCGCTTGGTCGCCGGCACCACCGTCATCGTACGCGCGGCGAAATCGATCGTCACTGCGCGGCCTTGCAGCGTATCAATGCCGACCAACCCCTGCCCGCCCAGATTACCCGCGAGCAATGCGGGTGCCTCGATCCCCGATCCGCGCAGCCGAGCGCCCTCGACCAACGTCTCCGCACCGATGCTGATCTCGGGCAAGACGAAGGTACCCGCCCCGGTCGAGCCAGCCATCGCGCTGATACGAACCCGTTTACCCGGTGCCAGCCCGAGTGCAGTCGCGAGGTCGCGTGCGATGACGGTGCGTTCGGCACCGGTGTCGACAATGAAGCGATAGGGGCCGTTCTGGCCGATCATCACCGGCACCGACATGCGCAGCCCGTCATCGGTAAAGCCAAGCGCATCGGCGGGCGTTTCGGACTCTTCCTGCTGCGTCGCAGCGGACGGCGGGGGTGGCCCGCGGGTCTGGAGCGGCGCGGCGGCGAGCGCCGTTGCCAACGGCACGATCAAGACGAGCGCCGGGGCCATATCCGCGAAGCTACGCCCGCGCCGGGTCTGTAACAAGCCCGGTCAATCGAGCCGCATCGCTTCCGCCGCCAGCACTTCGGCCTCCAGCAGCAACGCATCGTCGGCCAGCCCCTGCGCGATATGCTCGCGCCCGATCAGCGTCAGCACCGGCACCGCCAGCGGCGAAATCCGCTCCAATGGCACATGCAGCATCGTGTCCGCCGCGCGGTCGAGCAGATCGGCCAAGCGCCCGACATCGGTCATCCGCGCGCGCGCATCGGCCCACGCCGCCTGCAGCAACAAATGGCCGGGCTCATATTTGCGCAGCACGTCATAGATCAGGTCGGTCGAGAAACTGACTTGCTTGCCGGTCTTGCGCTTGCCCGGAATCTGCCGCTCGACCAGCCCGCCAATCACCGCGACCTCGCGAAACGCGCGTTTCAGGAGCGAGGATTGCTGCACCCAATCGACGAATTCATCCTCCAGGATATCGCGCGAGAACAACGCTGCCGGGTCGGTTACGGACTCAAGCCCGAAACACGCCAGCGCATAATCATTGGCGACGAAGCGATCGGCTTCAGCCCCTGCGTCTCCATCCGCCGCGTGATGAGCATGCCTAGCGACTGATGCGCGTTCCAACCCTCGAAGCTGTACGCGACCAGATAATGCCGCCCCTCGCGCGGGAAGGTCTCGACCAGCAATTGCCCCGGTCGCGGCAGCACCGATCGCTGCTGCTGCACCTCCAGCCATTCGCGCACATCGTCGGGGAAGCGGTGCCACCCCGTGGGGCTCGCCAGAAAGCCGCGCACGCGCTCGGCGAGATTGGTCGACAGCGGCATCCGCGCGCCGCCATAGCTTGGGATGCGCGCGGGGCGCGAGGTCGCGCGCACCACCACCGCCTCGGTATCGATCCGCTCGACCTCCAGGCTCAGCCCGGCAAAGAAGAAGGTATCGCGCGGCGACAGCGTCGCGGCGAACCCCTCCTCGACGCGCCCCAATGTGCGGCCATTGCCGAAGCGCACGCTCAGCATCGTCGCCTCGACGATGATCCCGGCGTTCAGCCGGTGCTGCGCGATGAAACGCGGATGGCTGACGCGCCAGCTTCCGTCCGGCTCCTGCGTCAGCCGCTTGAACTTGTCATAGGCCTTCAGCGCGTAGCCGCCATCGCGCACGAAGCCGAGCACTTGCGCGAAGGTGTCCGCCGTCAGCGCGGAGTAAGGCAGGGCCGACCGCACTTCGTCGAGCAGTGCCTCTTCGCGGAAGGGCGCGGCACAGGCACACGCCATCACATGCTGCGCCAGCACGTCGAGCGCGCCCATGCGGAACACATCGGCATCCAGTTCGCCCGCCTCGATTGCGTCGAGCGCCGCACGCGCCTCGAGATATTCGAAGCGATTGCCGGGCACGACGATCGCCTCGGAGGGTTCATCGAGCCGGTGGTTGGAGCGCCCGATGCGCTGCAGCAACCGCGACGATCCCTTGGGCGCGCCCATCTGGATCACGCAATCGACATCGCCCCAATCGACCCCAAGATCGAGCGAGGAGGTCGCCACCAGCCCGCGCAACCGCCCATCGGCCATCGCGCCTTCGACCTTGCGCCGCGCCTCCAGGCTGAGCGAGCCGTGATGCACGCCAAGCGGCAAGTTCATCGCGTTGACCTTCCAAAGATCCTGGAAGATCAATTCGGCCAGCGCGCGGGTGTTGCAGAACACGATCGTCGTCTTGTGCGTCTCGATCTCGGCGATCACCTGTTCGGCGGCATAGCGCCCCGAATGGCCCGACCATGGCACGCGCCCCTGCGGCAGCAGGATCGTGACATTGGGCGGCGCGCCCGCCGCTCCGCGCACCAACCGCACCGCATCGATATCGCCATCGGGCGCGAGCCAGGCGCGATAGGCATCGGGATCGGCCACCGTCGCCGACAGCGCCACACGGCGCAGACCGGGGGCGAGGCGTTGCAGCCGCGCCATGCACAGGCTCAACAAATCGCCACGCTTGCCGGTGGCGAAGGCGTGGACCTCATCGACCACGATCGTCTTCAGCCCTTCGAACATCAGGCTGCTATCGGGATAGCTGAGCAACAGGCTGAGCGATTCGGGCGTGGTCAGCAGGATCTGCGGCGGGCGAATGCGCTGTCGCGCCTTGCGGTCGGAGGGCGTGTCGCCAGTGCGCGTCTCGACGCGGATGTCGAGCCCCATTTCGGCGATCGGGGTGAGCAGATTGCGCTGCACATCCACCGCCAGCGCCTTTAGCGGCGAGACATAGAGCGTGTGCAGTCCCTCGCTCGGGGCCTCGACCAGATCGGCCAGTGTCGGCAAGAACCCCGCGAGCGTCTTCCCCGCACCAGTGGTGGCGACGAGCAAGCCATGATCGCCCGTGCGCGCGACATCGAGCATCGCCAGCTGATGCGCGCGCGGCGCCCAGCCCTTGGCGGCGAACCATTCGGTGATCGCGGGGGGGAGCGGAGCGGTCAAACCGCGCCCCACAGTCCCTCTCCCCTTGGGAGAGGGAGGGAGCCGCAAAGCGGCGGAAGGGTGAGGGTGACAGGTCGCGCAACGGCAAAACCTGTCACCCTCACCCTTCCCACGCCTGCGGCGCGGGCCCAGTTTCGGGTGAACAGCGCCCCGCGCTGTTCAGGTCGTGCCGGGGGCACGACCGACCCGAAACTCCTCTCCCGATGGGAGAGGGAGATAAGGGAGAGGGAGATCGGAACACAATCTCCAAACTGGGAACCATCGGCCATCCCGCCCATATAGGCACGATGGCAAAGCTCGGCGACTGGGTCGAACCGCACCCGCACGGCCTCTATGTGAAACCCGCCGACCTGTGGGTCGATCCGGCGCGCCCGTCGCCGGTGGCGCTGGTGACGCACGGCCATGCCGATCACGCGCGCGGCGGCCACGGCGCGGTATGGGCGACGCCGGAAACGCTCGCGATCATGGAAACGCGCTACGGCCCCCAGGCGGGCCACCCGATCGCATATGGCGACAGCCACCGTTTCGGCGAAGTCACCGCCACCTTCGTCCCCGCCGGGCATGTGCTGGGATCGGCGCAGATCCTGCTCGAATATCGTGGCGAGCGCATCGTCGTTTCGGGCGATTACAAACGCCGCGCCGACCCCACTTGCGCGCCGTTCGAACCGGTCCAATGCGACGTGTTCATCACCGAGGCGACCTTCGGCCTGCCGGTCTTCCGCCATCCCGACACCGGCGACGAGATCGACAAATTGACCAGCGCGCTCCACGCCAACCCGGCGCGCTGCGTGCTGGTCGGGGCCTATGCGCTGGGCAAGGCGCAGCGCGTCATCGCCGAATTGCGCGCGCGCGGGCATGATGCGCCGATCTACATCCACGGCGCGCTCGAACGGCTCTGCGCACTGTATGAGGAACACGGCGTGGCGCTGGGCGAACTGCGCCCCGCCACCACCGCGAGCAAGGCCGAAATGATGGGCCATATCGTACTCGCCCCGCCCGGCGCGCTCGCCGATCGCTGGTCGCGCCGCCTGCCCGATCCGATCACCGCGATGGCCAGCGGCTGGATGCGCGTGCGCCAGCGCGCGGTGCAGCGCGGCGTCGAACTGCCGCTGATCCTGTCCGATCATGCCGATTGGGACGAGCTGACTGCGACGCTCACCGAAATCGCCCCGCGCGAAGTGTGGGTGACGCATGGCCGCGAGGATGCGCTGGTGCATTGGTGCCAGACGCACCAGATCAAGGCGCGCGCGCTGGCGTTGCTGGGCTTTGAGGATGAAGACGACTAGCCCCTGCGATTGCGCCAGCGCCGCTTGCAGCCCGGCTCACCGCACCGTCTTGCGCAACACGCGCGAAAGTTGCTCGACGGAATACGGCTTGTGCAGCAGCTCGAAGCCATCGGGCACGCTTTCGACCAGCACGCTGCTATACCCCGATGTCAGCACCACGGCAGATCGGGATAGTCGCGCCGGATCGTCTTGGCCAAGGCCACGCCGTTCATCCCGGGCATCACCACATCCGAAAAAACCACGTCGAAGCGCGCGGCATCGTGCGCGAGTTCGGCCAGCGCATCCTGCGCATTGGCTGCCCACACCGTGACATAGCCAAGCTCGGCAAGCGACTGGGTGGTGAACGTCCCGACTTCGATATTGTCCTCCACCACGAGCACGCAGGCACCGTGCCCATCGGCAACGCCTTCGACCGGCGGCTCGGTCGCCTGTACCGTCGGCGGATCGACCTGAGGCAAGTAGAGGGTGAAGGTGGCACCCTGGCCAGGGCTGCTCTCGACCGTGATATCGCCGCCGGACTGCTTGGCGAAGCCGAACACCTGGCTAAGCCCGAGCCCAGTGCCTTGCCCAACCCCCTTGGTGGTGAAGAAAGGCTCAAAAATGCGCTCGATCTGATCGGGATCGATGCCGATTCCAGTGTCGCGGATCGATATCGCGACATAGCGGCCCGCAACCGCCGGGTGCGCGCGAACCGCCGGAATGGCGGGAACCGCGCGTACCGCTATGGCGATATTCCCGGCACCGTTCATCGCGTCGCGCGCATTGACCGCCATGTTGACCAAGGCCGTATCGAGCTGGCTGGGATCGACATTGGTGAAACACGGCTTGTCGGGCACGTCGATCGCGATGACGATGCGCGAGCCCGTCAGCGTGCGCAACATGTCGGAAATAACGTGCAGGCTTTGCCCGACATCGATCACTTCCGGCTTCAACGCCTGCCGCCTCGCAAAGGCCAGCAATTGCCCCGTCAACTTGGCGGCGCGATCGGCAGTGTCGGAAATCGCATCGATATACCGTTCCCGCCGTTCGTCGCTCAGTCCCGGTCGCTTCAGCAAGTCCGTCGCCGATTGGATGACGGTCAACAGATTGTTGAAATCATGCGCAACGCCACCGGTCAGTTGCCCGACCGCCTCCATTTTCTGCGATTGGCGCAACGCATCCTCGGCAGTTTGGAGCGCGCTGGTCCGCTCGGCGACTTGCTGTTCGAGCGAGGCGGCAAGCAACGCCAGTTCCTGTTCGGCGCGCGACGCTCGGTCGCGATGCGCGTTCGCTCCGCCACTTCGCGCATGAAGGCGATCTCGTCCTCGTGCCACGTCCGCCGTGTGACGTGGTTGAGGTATAGCAAGGCGACCAGCCCGCCATGTTCGGTGAGCGGCATGTTGACAAAGGCGCGTGCCGAAATCTCCTCCAGCACTGCGGCGGTTTCGGCGGTGCGCGGGTCGGTGCGGGCATCCTCGACGATCACGGTTTCGCCGCGTTTCAGATCGTCGATATAGCTGCCATAGTCGCGGAACTGCAGCACCCCGGCGAGCGTGTTCACCCCCGGCGCATTCCAGTCGCGCGCGATCGTGATCGTTTCGGCCCGCGTGTCGACCTCGCCATAACCGGCGCGGCTGACCCCGAGCGTCCGCGCAATGATCTCCGCCGCCGCAAAGGAGATATCGTCGGGGTCCTCGGTATCGCGAAAAACGTCGGACAAATCGACCAGCGCGGACCGCATCCGCTCGGCGCGGCGCTGGTCGGTGATGTCGGTCGAAACCCCGGCGATGCGCAGCGCGCGGCCCTGCGCATCGAAGAACGGCTGTCCGCGCGACGCCAGCCAGCGCAATTCGCCATCGGGGCGGTAAATGCGGTAGACGATATCGTAGTCATTTCCCTCTGCGATGCAGCGCTCGACCTCCGCCACGCTCCTGCCGCGGTCGTCGGGATGGATCGCCTGCAGCCGATCCTGGTAGGTGAACGGCTGATCGGCGCGCAGGCCGAAAATCTCCTTGCACGTTTCCGACGCGGTCAGGCGCTTGCTGGCAATATCCAGGCTCCATGTGCCAAACCGTGCCGCCCTGAGGGTGAAGGCGAGTTCGCGCTCATGTTCTTCCTGCAACCGCAACCGATCGGTCAATTCCGCCATCAACGAGGCGTTATCGTCTTCCAGCCCCTTCAGGCGCTCGCGCTCGATCGTCACATCGACCTGGCTGGCGAAGAAATAGGCCAGCACGCCCTCGGTATCGAACACCGGGGCCATCAGCAGCCGGTTCCAGAAGGTCTCGCCGTCCTTGCGGTGGTTGAGAATGTCGATCTCGAGCGGCTCGACCCGCTCGACCGCCTCGCGAATGCGCTGCACGGTTGCGGGGTCGCTCTCCGGCCCCTGCAGGAAACGGCAGTTCCGGCCGAGAATTTCGTCGCGCGGATATCCGCTCAACCGGCAAAAGGCGTTGTTGGCAAACACCACCGGGTTGTCGGGCAAGCGCGGATTGGTGATGATCATCGGCATCCGCGTCGCGCGCACCGCCGCCACGAACGGGTCGGTCCCCAGATCCTGCCCGATCAACTCCGCCGCGATGCGCTCGGCATCGGCGGTCAACCGCGGTGCCCGATCGGTCGGGCGTTCGACAGTGTCAGGCACAGGTAGCTTTTCTGGAGTCGTCACGAAGTACTCGGCAGCGAAGGATCATCCTTCCCATCATAACGCCAAGCGCGCAGAAATGGTCCATCGCACAGAAAAGCAGGGGCAGGACGGGCAAGATCCTACGCGTTCTTGAAAGAATGCTCGATCGAACAGGATCTTGTCCGCAACACGCGTCAGGCATCCTCCAACATCACTGCGGCCTCGGTCGACACGAGACCACTGATCTCGCGCAGATCCTGGGCCAGCGCGTTCACACGTGCCAGGTCGGCGTCCCACGCAAACATGAAGCGCGCCCCACCGCCGATGAAGGTGTAGAAACGCCAGCCGCGCTCCCGCAGGCGATCGAGCACGATGTCGGGTGCGGTCAGAAACACCGCATTCGCCTCGACCGGGAACATCAACGCAACGCCGGGCATGTCTCCGACCGCAGCTGCCAGGGCCTTCGCGCAGGCGTTGCCATGTTGCGCGTTGGTCAACCACGCGCCGCTCTCCAGCAACCCCACCCATGGGGCCGACAGGAAGCGCATTTTGGAGGCAAGTTGCCCTGCCTGCTTGCAGCGATAATCGAAATCCTGCGCCAGCGCGGGATCGAAGAACAACACCGCTTCGCCAACCGCCATGCCGTTCTTGGTGCCGCCGAAACACAAAACGTCCACGCCGGCACGCCAGGTGATGTCGGCCGGGGCACAATCAAGCGTAGCGCACGCGTGCGCAAATCGGGCACCATCCATATGGAGTCTCAACCCGAGTTCGCGGCACACCGCCGACAGCGCCTCGATCTCCTCGATCGTGTAGACCTGCCCGGTTTCCGTGGGTTGCGTAATGGTCACCACGCGGGGCTTTGGAAAATGAATATCGGCGCGGCTGGTGGCGAGCTTGCGAATCGCGTGCGGGTCAAGCTTGCCGCTTGTCGTCGGTGCCACCAACAGTTTGGAACCGTTGGAAAAGAACTCCGGCGCGCCGCACTCGTCGGTCTCGACATGCGCCTGCGCCGAGCAGATCACGCTATGATAGGATTGGCAGAGCGACGCCAGCGCCAAGGAATTCGCCGCCGTGCCGTTGAAAGCAAAGAACACCTCGCATTGCGTGTCGAACAGTTTGCGAAAGGCATCGGATGCCTGTTGCGTCCAGTCGTCATCGCCATAGGCATTGGCCGACCCCGCATTCGCAAGCTCCATCGCTCGCCACGCTTCGGGGCAGATGCCGGCATAGTTGTCGCTGGCAAATTGCTGGGCTTTTGGCATCGTCACGCTGTCCTTTTTCCGGTTCGGCACCAGGAAACAGTACGACAGGTGGCTTAGTCCCGTTTGTTGCCGGTCCGGCCACATCCCCCCGCTTGCACGGAGGCACCACCTTGCTGGGAAGCAGGTTGGTGTCGGGCGTCGTCCCGACTCTTGATGCTGGCGCGTGAGTATCCGCTCAGCGTCGGCAGATCAAGATGCTGCCGGGCACCCCGATCCGAGGCCAATCACCCCGCGCCCAGCGCCCGCGCGCGTCGCCGTTGCACCGACGACCCGATGCCCAGCGCCTCGCGATATTTGGCGACGGTGCGCCGCGCAATGTCAAAGCCCTTGGCGTTGAGCAGTTCGACCAGCGTATCGTCCGACAGGATCTTGTCGCCCTCGCCCGCGATCAGCGCCTTGATCGCCGATTTCACCGCCTGCGCCGACACCGCATCGCCACCGTCGGACGACTGGATCGCCGAGGTGAAGAAGTATTTCAGCTCATACAGCCCGCGCGCGCACGACAGATATTTGTTGCTGGTGACGCGGCTGACCGTCGATTCGTGCATCTCGATCGCATCCGCCACCTGGCGCAGCGTCATCGGCTTCAAATGCGCGACGCCGTGCAGGAAGAACGCCTCCTGCTGCTTCACGATCTCGGTCGCCACCTTGATGATCGTGCGCTGGCGCTGGTCGAGCGCTTTCACCAGCCAATTGGCGCTGGCGAGCATGTCGCCCAGCCACGCCTTGCTCGCTTTGTCGCCGCGCGCGGTCGACAATTCGCTGTAATAGCTGCGGTTGACCAGAACGCGCGGCAACGTTGCGGCGTTGATCTCGATGCCCCAGCCATCCTTGCGCTTCGCCACGAACAGATCGGGCACCACCGCCTGGGTCGGCTCCCCGCCATAACGGCAGCCGGGCTTGGGATCATAGCCGCGCAATTCGCGGATCATGTCGGCGAGATCCTCGTCATCGACATCGCACAACCGCCTGAGCCGCGCGAGATCGCCGCGCGCAACCAGATCGAGATTGTCGATCAGCCGCGCCATGCACGGATCGTAGCGATCAGCCTCCTTGGCTTGCAGCGCCAGGCATTCGGCCAGATCGCGCGCGCCGACCCCGGTCGGATCGAAGGTCTGGATGATGCCGAGCACCGCCTCGACCCGCACCAGCGGCACGCCCAGCCGGGTTGCGACATCGAGCAGCGCGGCGGTCAAATAGCCGCATTCGTCAATCTGGTCGATCAAATGCGCCGCGATGAACAGGTCCGGCCCATCCACCGCCGTCCCCGCTTGGGCGAGCAGATGGTCCTGCAGCGTCAGGCCGGTATCGGCAAAGCTGTCGAAATCCGGGCCATCCTCCCCCATCCCGCCGCCGCTGCTGGCCCCGTTGAGGCCAAGCGCGCCGTCCATGCCCGCCGCGCCCGGCTGATCACCGATCGAATCCGATGCGCTGTCGTGGTGGAAGCTCTCGGCGGTGAAATCGACGTCGAGCGAGGCCTCCCCGGCATCGCCCCCGCTGATCAGCAATTGGTCGGCGGTGGCGGGTTCGTCGCGGATCGGCGCATCGGCTTCGCGTTCCTGCGTAGGGCCGTCATCATCGGGTGCGCTTGCTTCGAGCAGCGGGTTGCGCTCGATCTCCTCGGCGAGGAAGCCCTCAACCTCGAGGTTCGACAGCGCCAGCAAGCGAATCGCCTGCTGCAATTGCGGCGTCATCACCAGCGATTGCGACTGGCGCAGGTCGAGGCGCGGCGCGAGGCTCATCGGCTGGCCACCCAAATACCGTTCGCCCTGAGCCTGTCGAAGGGCCCGCGCAGCGAGCAAGGTCCCATCTGCGGCGAGCAGTGCTTCGACAAGCTCAGCACGAACGGATTAAGAGCAGTCCGCATACCCTAAAGCGAGAAGCCCTCACCCAGATACAGCCGCCGCACATTCGCGTCCGCCACCAGTTCCTCGGGCGAGCCGGTGAACAGCACGCGGCCATCATAGATGATATAGGCGCGGTCGACGATTTCGAGCGTCTCGCGCACGTTATGATCGGTGATGAGTACGCCGATACCGCGTTTCTTGAGTTCGCAGATCAAATCGCGAATGTCGGCGATCGACAGCGGATCGATGCCCGCAAACGGCTCGTCGAGCAGCATGATCGACGGATCGGCAGCAAGCGCGCGCGCGATCTCGGCGCGGCGGCGTTCCCCGCCCGATAGCGCCATCGACGGGGAATCGCGCAGCCGCGTCAGCCCGAATTCGTCGAGCAAGGTGGTCAGCCGCGCCATGCGCTGCTCCTTGTCGGGCACCGCGAGTTCGAGCACGCTCAGGATGTTTTGCTCGACCGTCATGCCGCGGAAGATCGAAGTTTCCTGCGGCAGATAGCCCAGCCCCAGGATCGCGCGGCGATACATGGGCAGGCCGGTAATATCCTGTCCGTCGAGCATGATACGGCCCGAATCGGGCTTCACCAGCCCCATCACCGAATAGAAGCACGTCGTCTTGCCGGCACCGTTCGGGCCGAGCAGACCGATCACCTCGCCCTTGCCGACCGACAGCGACACATCGGTCAAAACGCTGCGCTTGTCATAGGATTTGGCGATCGACACGACCGACAAGCCGTCCAGCACCGGCACTTCGGCGATCGGCGGGGCGTTTTCGAGGGTGAGGGTCTCGGTCATTACAGGTCCCGTGCTCGCACTTTAGAGTGAACGAAAGGTTACCGCGCCGTATTTGGCAGGATTCGTGCATGGTCGCGTGCGCAACCTAGGCGAAACCCGTTCGGCTGGGAAGATGCCGCCAGCCGAAGCGTGCGCGCGGTCGCCTCAGTTGTCGCGCTTGGGCACCGAGAAGGTGCCGCTGACGCGACCGCCACTGCTCTTGGTTCCGGTCGCACCGCCGCCCACCGAATTGCCGTCGATCACCGCGCGCCCGGTATCGAGGTTGATCGTCAGCCGACCGCCATTCACGGTGTTGCCGCCCTGGATCAGCGTTACCGCGCCCAGCATCGTCACCACGCGCTTGTTGAGATCATACACCGCGAAATTGCTGCGCGCGGTCTGGTCGGGGCGCGTGACGGTGACGCTGCCCGAGGCGTCGAGGCGCGACACTTGCGGGCTGCCATCCACAATCTGGCCGGTGTAAGCGACTGTCATCCGCGCCGAATTCAGCGTCATTTCGGCTTGCTTAACCACGACATTGCCCGTCAGCACCGCGCGATTGGCCTTGTCCTGCAGCTCGATATGGTCGGCCGAGAAATTGATCGGCGCGGTCGAATTATGCGCAGTCTGCGCATAGGCTGCGCCCGCGAGGGCGGACGACAGGGCGATAAGGGCAAGGGTGCGACGCATGTGCGCTATCTCGTCTTTCGCGGGACGATCCGCAAGCGGGCATTGCCGTCCAGCCGAACAACATGGTTTTCGAGATCCGCGTTCATCTGGTCGCCGCTGAACGTGCCCTGCGGCACCGTTCCCGTGACCGCGCCCCCGCTTTTCAGCGTCTTGGACTTGAGATCGAGGGTCGAATTCTGAGTCTCGAGCCGATAGCCGCCGCTGCTTTTCACCTGCAACGGCCCATCGATCGTGACCTGCTGGCGATCCATATTATAGTGCCCGCGATCGCCGACGACATCAGCCGGACCGTCGGCCAACCCGATTTGCGCCGACAGCTTCTGCAACCACACCACCGGCTCGGCCGAGCTTTTCTGGATCGCCGACCCTGCCACCAGCGCGAACGGCTGCCCCTTATCGTCATTGCCGCGATAGGTCGCCGACTGGACACGCAACCGCTCCTTGGCGACTTCGACCTTGTTCTTGTCGAGCAGGAAGCTGACATCCCCGCCCGAATACAGCGGCAGCACCACCACGAACGCCGCCAGCACGCCGATCAGAATCGGCAACACCACGCGCAGCACGCCGATCGTGCGATCGTGGCTGCTGCCCGGTGCCGCCCAGATCAGGCGCTGGCTGCGGATGGCCCCCGAATCAGGCATGCGCGAAAATATCGACCTCCGGCCAACCCGCCAGATCGAGTTCGGCGCGCCACGGCAGGAACTGGAAGCACGCCTGTGCCAGGTCGGTGCGCCCTTCGCGGGCGAGGCGCAGGTCAAGCTCGTTGCGCATCGCGTGCAGATAGCGCACGTCCGACGCGGCATAATCCTTTTGCGCTTCGCTCAGCACCGGGCCGCCCCAATCGGACGATTGCTGCGCCTTGGAAATGTCCTGCCCCAGCAATTCGCGCACCAGTTCCTTCAGCCCGTGGCGATCGGTATAGGTGCGCACGAGGCGCGAGGCGATCTTGGTGCAATAGACCGGGGCTGCGGTCACTTCGAGATAATGGCTGATCGCCGCCAGATCGAAGCGCGCGAAGTGGAACAGCTTCACCCGCGCCGGATCGGCCAGCAGCGCGCGCAAATTGGGCGCGGCATAATCGCTGTCGGGGGCAAAGCGCACGAGATGCTCGTCCGGCCCGCCATCCGAAAGCTGCACCAGGCACAGCCGGTCGCGCGGCGTGATCAGGCCCATCGTCTCGGTGTCGACCGCGATGTCGACGCCGGGGACGAACAGATTTGCGGGGATGTCTTCTTCGTGGAGATGCACTGTCATCGCCCGGCCCTAGCGGCGAATCGATGCGCGCTCAATGGGGGTCCGCCGCTACCGCTGGCGCGCGCGGGCCTTGCGCGCGGCGATGTTGAGCGTTTCGACCAGCCCCGAAAACGCCATCGCGGCGTAGATATACCCCTTGGGCACATGCACGCCGAAGCCGTCTGCGATCAATACCGCGCCGATCATCAACAGAAAGCCGAGCGCCAGCATCACCACGGTCGGGTTGCGATCGATGAAATTGGCAAGCGGCGTCGCCGCGATCAGCATCACGCCGACCGCGACGATGACGGCGACGATCATCACCGGCAAATCGTCGGTCATGCCGATCGCGGTCAGGATCGAATCGATCGAGAACACCATGTCGAGCAGCAGGATCTGCACGATCGCCGCGCCGAACGACATTGCCACCGAACTCTTCTTGTCGAGCACCTCGCCCGAATCGTCGGGGTCGATCGTGTGATGGATTTCGGTCGTCGCCTTCCACAGCAGAAACAGCCCGCCCGCGATCAGGATCAGGTCGCGCACCGAAAAAGCGGTTTCGAAGGAAGGAACGCCGTGCGCATCGACCGCGCCGGCAATCCCGAGATCGAACACCGGCTCGACCAGCCCGGCGATCCAGGCGATCGCCGACAACAGCACCAGCCGCAGCCCCAAGGCCAGCCCGATGCCGACGCGCCGCACTTTCACCCGCTGGCCTTCGGGCAGCTTGTTCGAGAGCAGCGAAATGAAGACGAGATTGTCGATGCCGAGCACAATCTCCATCACGATCAATGTGGCGAGCGCCGCCCAGGCGGCGGGATCGGCGAGCAAATGGAGGATCGACATGGCACCATCCTGTGCCGGGATTGCCACGGTCGCGCAAGATCAACACAGGACGCGCCGCATTTTCGACGAATTTGTTCGCAGCGCCTTAAATTTTAGGCTAACACGAGTCGGTGGCACATTTGGTTTGGTGCACGAAGCCCTGCGTCTTTCGTCCGACGCAACGGTTGCTATAACGATGTCGGAGAACCGGGAAGACGAACAGGGCATGAGTTTCGATAAAGGACGCCGCGGCGATCGTGGCGGGCGTGGGCGCGACAAGCGCGACGGTTTCGGCGACAGCGGCGGCTTCGACGGCGGTTTCGGCGGCGGTGACCGGTTCGGTGGCGGCGATCGCTTCGGCGGTGGCGGTGGGAC
>NZ_JSBN01000038.1 GCF_000797515.1 Sphingomonas sp. Ant H11 | reverse complement strand
CGGTCGCCCTCACCCTTCCCCCTTGGCTTCGCCAAGCGGGCCCCTTCCCTCTCCGAAGGGAGAGGGAGTTGAAGGTCATCCCAGTTTCTCGAGGATCGCGTCGGACACTTCGTAATTGCCCCACACGGTCTGCACGTCGTCATCGTCGTCGAGCACGTCGATCAGCTTGAACAGCGTCGCGGCATCCTCCTCGCTGACTTCGACCATCGTCTGCGGCCGCCAGGCGAGCTTGGCACCTTCGGGTTCGCCCAGCACGGGGGTGAGCGCCGTCACGACTTCGTGCAGCGATTCGTTCGAGGTCCAGATCTCATGGCCCTCCTCGCTCGACTGCACGTCCTCGGCACCGGCTTCGAGTGCCGCTTCGAACACCTTTTCGGCATCGCCTGCCGACGCCGGATAGGAGATCAGGCCCATCCGGTCGAACGCATGACTGACCGAGCCCGATGCGCCGAGATTGCCGCCATTCTTGGCCATGCCGGTGCGCACGTTGGTGGCGGTGCGGTTGCGATTGTCGGTCAGCGCCTCGATGATGAGCGAAACGCCGCCGGGGCCGAAGCCTTCGTAGCGGATTTCCTCGTAATTCTCGGTATCGCCCTTCGACGCCTTGTCGATCGCGCGCTGGATATTGTCCTTGGGCATCGATTGCGCCTTGGCGGCGTTGATCGCCATGCGCAGGCGCGGGTTCATGTCCGGATCGGGCAAGCCCATCTTGGCGGCGACGGTGATTTCGCGGCTGAGCTTGGAAAACATGCCCGAGCGCTTCTTATCCTGCGCGCCCTTGCGGTACATGATGTTCTTATATTTGGAATGGCCTGCCATGCTTACCCCGCAAAGTGGTACTTTGCGGGGACCCCTTAAGGCGTTTGTGGTCCCCGCTCAATGTTGGTGGTGCCTCAGTCGAGCCCGAGCGCCTGCTTGTACGTCTCGAGCAGCGCCTCGGCCTCGTCGCGGTGATGCTTTTCCATCTTGCGCAGGCGGACGATGGTGCGGATCGTCTTGACGTCGAAGCCGGTCGATTTGGCTTCGCCGTACACGTCCTTAATGTCGTCGCGATGCCCTTCTTTTCCTCTTCGAGGCGCTCGATGCGCTCGATCAGCAGGCGGAGTTGGTCGGCGGCGATGATGTCGCTCACGGCGTTGTTCCCTGAATGTGAATCACTGAAAGGCGCGCGCTTTAGGACAGCGCGCGTCTGCCGTCACGCATTCTTCGCGACGCTTTGCCGCATGCGCTCGAGCTGTTCGGGCGTCGCCTCGCTCTGATGCTCGGCTTTCCACTGCGCATAGGGCATGCCGTAAATAATTGCGCGCGCGGCATCTTTGGTCAGCGTACCGTCGGCTTCCTCGACCCAGTCCGACAGGCAATTGCGACAGAAACCGGCAAGCCCCATCAAATCAATATTTTGCGCGTCGTCGCGGTGGCGCAGGTGCCACACCAGCCGCCGGAACGCAGCCGCCGCCACGGCATCGTCAAGAGTCTCCAAATCGGCCATTATCGTTGCTCCACGGTTGATCGGGCGGAAATAGGGGTTAGAGCAGCACGCGCACAAGCCATCCCCAGGGCGAGAATTATTTCATGATACAGGCAATAGCCCCGCGTTCGCGCAAGGTCCGCATCCTCGCGACGCTCGGTCCCGCAAGCAGCAGCCCCGAAATGATCGCAGCATTGTTCGAAGCCGGTGCCGATGCGTTTCGCGTCAATATGAGCCATGGCGACCAGCAATCCAAGGTCGCGGTGATCCAGGCAATCCGCGCGCTGGAACAGAAATACGGCCGCCCGTCGACCATCCTCGCCGATCTGCAAGGCCCGAAACTGCGCGTCGGCAAGTTCGAGGGCGGGCGCGTAACCCTCGAAAAAGGCCAGACCTTCACGCTCGACCGCGACACCACGCCCGGCGACGCGAGCCGCGTCGAATTGCCGCACAAGGAAATCTTCGCCGCGATCGAACCCGGCGCGCGGCTGCTGCTCGACGACGGCAAATTGGTGCTGCGCGTCACCAGCCACACCCCCGACACGATCGTCACCGAAGTGGTGGTCGGGGGCGCGCTGTCCAACAGCAAGGGGCTGAACGTCCCCGACGTGGTGCTGCCGATGGCGGCGCTGACCGAGAAAGACCGCAGCGACCTCGCCTTTGCGGTCGACCAGGGGGTCGACTGGATCGCCTTGAGCTTCGTCCAGCGGCCCGAGGATCTGGCCGAGGCGCGCAAGCTGATCGGCGGCAAGACCGCCTTGCTCGCGAAAATCGAAAAACCGTCCGCAATCGAGCGGCTCGAGGAAATCGTCGAAGCGTGCGACGGCGTGATGGTCGCGCGCGGTGACCTGGGCGTCGAACTGCCGCCCGAAAGCGTGCCGCCGCTACAGAAGCGCATCATCGAGGTTTCGCGCCGCTTGGGCCGCCCGGTAGTCGTCGCGACGCAAATGCTCGAATCGATGATTACCTCGCCCTCCCCCACCCGCGCCGAAGTGTCCGACGTGGCCACCGCCATCTATGACGGGGCAGACGCGATCATGCTGTCGGCGGAAAGCGCCGCAGGCGCGTGGCCGACCGAATCGGTCGCGATGATGAACGCGATCGGCGAGGCGGTCGAACGCGACCCGACGCATGGCGAGCGCATCCACTTCACGGTGATCCGGTCCGACCCAACCACCGCCGACGCTTTGTCGGAAGCCGCCAAGAACATCGCGCACACCGTCGATGCCGCCGCGATCATCTGCTTCACCGCCTCGGGCTCGACCGCACGCCGCGTCGCGCGCGAGCGGCCCGGCGTGCCGCTGATGGTGCTGACCCCCAATCTCGAAACCGCGCGTCGCGCCGGGCTGCTGTGGGGGGCCTATGCCGTCCACACCAAGGACGTCGAATCGTTCGAGGAAATGGTCGCCAAGGCGAAGCGCATGGCGCTGCGCCACGGGCTGGCGGTGGCGGGCGACCGTGTCATCATCATCGCGGGCGTGCCGTTCAAGACGCCGGGATCGACCAATGTGCTGCACGTCGTGCGGATCATCGGCGATGAGTTGAGGGATTATATTTAACGTTGGACCGCTCCCCCGCGAAAGCGGGGGAGGGCCAGGGTTACAAGCGAACCGCTTGGTGCCCTAGGCTTCTGCTTCCGCAGGAACGCGGACCGCCTGTTCACAATCAACCGACAGACCAAGCTTCGCGAGATCGGCGCGCAACGTCTCCGCGTCGGTGAACAGCAAACCGGTGATGCCGAGCGCATTGGCCGCGTCGATGTTGGCGGCGCTGTCATCGATGAACACCGCGTCCTCAGCCGCGACGCCGAAGCGATCGAGCGCGAGCGTGTAGATGGCCGGATCGGGCTTGATCAGCTTTTCCTCGCCCGACACGACGATGTCGCGGAAGCGGCCGAACACGTCGGGCCGGCTCGCGCGGAAGGCGGCGAAGAAATCGTAATGGAAATTGGTGATCGCGAACAGCGGTACGCCCGCCGCATCGAGCGATTCGAGAATCGCCACGACGCCGGGCACTTCGCGTTGCAGCGAATCATTGAAGCGCGGACCGTAGAGGTCGATCAGCGCGGCATGCTGCGGGAAACGCGCGCGCAGCTCCGCCGACGTCTCGGCGAAGGAAACGCCGAGATCGTGCTGGGCATGCCAGTCGAGCGAGACAACATCGTCCACGAATGCACGAAGCGCCTGATCGTCCTCGATCAGGCGCTCATAGATCGCGTGGCGATCCCAGTGGAACAGCACATTGCCGACATCGAAGATGACGGCCTTCGTGCTACCCATGGCGGGCGATCAGCCTGGCGTGCCTTGAAGCGACGGTTGGTCTTGTTGATGACGTACGTACGCCCACGACGACGGATCACGCGGTTATCGCGGTGACGGCCCTTGAGCGACTTCAGGGAATTGCGGATCTTCATGATCGATTCGCTTTGCAAATTCTGGAATGTGGAAAAGAGCGGCTGCGCATATGGTCGGGATGCCCCCAAGTCAAGTATAGAGCGCGCCGGACATATGCGGGACACCGCTATGGAACATCGATCCAACGGAACACGGGGGCCGGGTCGAAGCGTTACACCCCTGCAACAAGCGCGTACGAGGAAAACTGGCATGAAGCGGACTATGGGTTTGGCATTGGCGGCGACGGTGCTCGGCGCGGGCGCGCTGGCAGGCTGCACGACGACCGGCAAGGCCGGCCCTGTCGAAGTGACGCGCTTCCACCTCGGCGCGCCGCTGGAAACCGGCACTCTTACCGTAGAGGCGATGCCGGGCCGCGATCAGGACAGCCTAGAATATAAGACCTATGCCGCAGCCGTTGAAACCGAGGCGCTGACCCACGGCTTCACCGTGCCCGCGACCGGGGCCGGGCCGCAATATGCCGCCGTCGTCAGCTTCACGCGCACCAACCGCCCGGCCCCCTCCCCCAATGGCAGCCGTAGCGGGGTGAGCGTCGGCCTGGGCGGTGGCGGCGGCGGCTATGGCGGTGGCGTCGGGCTGGGCGGGGCGATCTCCTTCCCGATCGGCAAGCCGCGCTATCGCACGATCGTGCTGACCGATCTCGCCGTGCAGATCCGCCGCCGCAGTGATGGCACGGTGATTTGGGAAGGCCATGCCCAGACCACCGCCGATGGCCAAGCGCCCGACGCGCAGACCGGCCCGGCCGCGACGAAATTGGCGCGCGCGCTGTTCCTGGGCTTCCCCGGCGAATCCGGGCGCACTATCACGGTCAAATGAGCATCACCGTCAACGCCGCCTTTGACAGCGGAAACATCCTGGTCGCCGGCATTGACGGCGACCAGGTGAACCTCACCATCGCGCGGGATCACCTGTCCGACTTCTTCCAATGGTTCCACTTCCGCGTGGCCGGAGCCAAGGGGCGGACGCTGACCTTCCGCATCCTGAATGCGGGCGAATCGGCCTATCCGTTCGGCTGGCCGGGCTACAAGGTGCGCGCCAGCACCGACCGCCAGAACTGGCGGATGATCCCGACGCGCTATGCGGGTGGCGTGCTGGAATTCGAATGGACCGGCAGCAGCGAGTTGGTGTGGTTCGCTTATTTCCAGCCCTATACGCTGGAGCAGCATGACGCGCTGGTCGCGCGGATTGCGCTGGCCGACGGCGTCACCCACCGCGAGCTCGGCCAGTCGCTTGACGGGCGCGCGATCGATTGCCTCGAGCTTGGCACCGGCCCCAAGCATGTCTGGCTCTATGCCCGCCAGCACCCGGGCGAGAGCATGGCCGAATGGTGGATGGAAGGCGCGCTGGAATGGCTGACCGACCCGGCCAACGCGACCGCGCAAGCGCTTCGCGAAAAGGCGACCTTCCACTGCGTGCCCAATATGAACCCCGATGGCAGCTTCCGCGGCCATTTGCGCACCAATGCGGCAGGCGTGAACCTCAACCGCGAATGGGACACGCCAACGCCCGCGCGCAGCCCCGAAGTGCTGTGCGTTCGGAACGCGATGGACGAGACCGGCGTCACCTTTGCGATGGACGTGCATGGCGACGAAGCGATCCCCGCCAACTTCCTGGCAGGCTTTGAGGGCATCCCCTCCTGGACCGATGCGCTGGGCGCGAAATTCTACGAGTTCGGCCAGCGGCTGGCGGCGCACACGCCCGATTTCCAGACCGAAAAGGGCTATGACAAGGCGGCACCCGGCCGCGCCAACCTGTCGATGTCGACCAACCAATTGGCCGAGCGCTTTGGCGCTGTGTCGATGACGCTGGAAATGCCGTTCAAGGACCATGATGCCAATGCCGATGCCGAATTCGGCTGGTCCGGCGCACGGTCGAAGACGCTGGCGCATGCGTGTTTGGACGTGCTGGCGGAGATGATTGACGGGATTTGAGGGGGGCGACGGCACCGCCCCCCCGACCTTGGCCTTGGCGCTTCCCCGGTGAGGGCGGAGCACAAGCAGCGATAGTCCCCAGCCTGCCTCCGACAGCGCGCGGATCTCGCTAGATGTTTTCTTCGCCGCCTGCAGCGCGGCAATTCCTCGTTTGGCGAAGGGCCGATGCGGTTTTCTTTTAACCGCCCAGCCAATCGGTGATGATCTCGCCTTCATGCCCCTCGGGTGCCAGCGTGGCGCGCAGGGCTTCCAGCAGCGGCGGCAGCGCTTGCGTGAAGGCGTAAGGCGGATTTACGATATACAGGCCGGCACCATTATAGAGGCCCGGCTGATCGCTATCGTACAGCCAATGCTCCACCCGCAGCAGTTTCGGGATGCCGAGCCCCCGCATCTGCTCCCGCCACTGCCCATGCGTCGCGCGGTCTTTTAGCGGATACCAGATCACCGTCACGCCATGCGCCCATTTGCGGTGTGCAGCGCCAAGGGTGGCGGTGATCCGGTCGCGTTCATCGGTCTGCTCGAACGGCGGGTCGACCAGCACCACGCCGCGCGCTGTGCGGGGCGGCAACATCGCCAGCCAAAGCTCGTAGGCGTCGCGCTCATGCACGGCAGCGGAGGTGCCGCGCATCACGCCGCGCAAGGTATAGGCGTCTTCAGGATGTTTTTCGTTGAGGATCAGAAAATCCTGCGGGCGCAGAAGCTGCGCCAAAATCCGCGGCGAGCCGGGGTAGAAGTGGAGCTCGGCCCCGACATTCACCGCCTGTACGGCGGCGCGATAGTCGTTCAACAAAGGGTTCGGGTCGGCAAAGGCCCGCAGCACGCCCTGCGTGAACTCGCCGGTACGCCCGGCCTCCTCGCCGTCAAGGTCGTACAGCCCGCAGCCGGCATGGGTATCGATCAGGGTCAGCGCGCCCGGTTTTTGCTGCAAGGCCCGCACGAGGGCGATCAGCAGGCTGTGCTTCACGACATCGGCGCTGTTGCCGGCATGGAAGGAATGGCGATAATTCATTGCGACACAAAATCCCGACGATCTGCCTTTTATCCGAAGTGCCGGGCGCGGTGGCCGAGCGCGCGGCGGTGGAAGGCACCAATCCGGTGCGCGTATAAAGTCGGGCGGAAACCTTCAACGCCCTTCTGCGCGGGTGGCATCAAACCCGCCTGTTGATCGCGCCGCCGTGAGCGGATACCCGGCGGGGCATGTTGCGCCCGGCCTGTCGCCGGGTAAGGAGACCGCGCCTTATGCCTAGCCTCGTCCTGATCCGCCACGGCCAGTCCGACTGGAACCTCGAGAACCGTTTCACCGGCTGGTGGGATGTCGACGTGACCGCCAAGGGGGCCGAGGAAGCGCGCGCGGCGGGGCGGTTGATGGCGGAGAAGGGGCTCGATTTCGACCTCTGCTTCACCTCGCTGCAGACGCGCGCGATCAAGACGCTCAATCTGGCGCTGGAGGAAATGCAGCGGCTGTGGCTGCCGGTCGAGAAGGACTGGCGGCTGAACGAGCGCCATTATGGCGGGCTGACCGGGCTCAACAAGGCCGAGACCGCCGCCGAATATGGCGACGCGCAAGTGCATATCTGGCGCCGCAGCTTCGACGTGCCGCCGCCGCCGATGGCACCGGGCAGCGCCTATGACCTGTCGCAAGACCGCCGCTACGCCGGGATCGACATCCCCGCGACCGAAAGCCTGAAGGACACGATCGCGCGCGTGCTGCCCTATTGGGAGGGGCGAATCGCGCCCGCTTTGCGCGCCGGGCAGCGCGTGCTGATTTCGGCGCATGGCAATTCGCTGCGCGCGTTGGTGAAGCATTTGTCGGGCATTCCCGATGACGAGATCACCACGCTGGAAATCCCGACCGGGCAGCCGATCGTCTATGAGCTCGACGACAGCCTCGCCGCCACCGATCGTTACTATCTGAACGAGCGGTAGCGGCGGGCCGCCCCCGGCTTACTGGCCGGTGGTGACGGTGGTGGTGGTCTTCTCGGTCGCGCGCGGCGCGGGGCGCTTGGCGGTGTGGCGCACGGTCTTGCGCACCACCTTGTGCGTCGTCGCGGCGGGGGCCGGGGTAGCGGTCTTGGTGGTTTCGGTCGTCACCGTCATCGTCGGTGGCGGCGTCGGCGCGGCGGGTGCAGCGATCAGCGCC
>NZ_JSBN01000037.1 GCF_000797515.1 Sphingomonas sp. Ant H11 | reverse complement strand
TTTGCTGCTGGCAGCGGCGCGGATCGGCACGACCCGGCTGATCGACAACCTCGCGATTCCGCCCGCCGATCATGCCTAATGGCCGTTAACCTTTTGTTGACCCCAATCCGGCAAGGTGTTGCCGGTAGGGATGGTTAACGGGGGTTAAGAGCATGGGCAGCAGCCTGAAGAATGCGCAGTTCCTGATCGACAGCCGAATCGCCGATGCGGCGCGCGGCGACGCAGACGCATGTTTCGATCTTGGCATGGTCTATTCGAGTGGTTCGGCCGGAATCGGCGTCGACCTGATCGAGGCGCACAAATGGTTCAACCTGGCCGCCGTTGCGGGCAGCGAGATCGCCAAGGATTGCCGCCGCGACATTGCCGAGGACATGACCGCGCGCGAAATCGCCACCGCCCAAGCGGCGGCGCGGGCGTTCCTGGTGTCCACCCAGCGCCGCGCCGCCTGATCCTTTACTCTGCGGCGACCGCTTTTTTGGGCGCTGCCTTTTTCGCGGCCGGTTTCTTGGCCGCAGGCTTCTTTGCAACCGTCTTTGCGGCGGGCTTTTTGGCCGCTGCCTTCTTCTTGCCCTTTGCGGGCGGTGCTGCGGCGGCGCGCGCGTCGATCAATTGCGCCGCTTCTTCGAGCGTCAGCGCGTCCTTTTCGATCGATTTGGGCAAGGTCGCATTGGTCGTGCCGTCGGTGACATAGGCCCCGTAGCGGCCCTCCATCAGCTTGATCTCGGCCTCGGTGCGCGGATGCAGCCCCAGCACTTTCAGCGGGGCCTGGGCCCCCCGTTGCGGCCGCCCGCCGCCTGCCGCAGCCTCAGCGAGCTTCACCACAGCCGCGTTCATGCCCGTCTCGAACACGTCCGCCGTCGAGGACAGGCGGGCATATTTGCCAGCATGCGCCAGATACGGCCCATAACGCCCAATCGAGGCGGTGATCGGCTCGCCGCTTTCGGGGTGGGTGCCGATCGTGCGCGGCAAGCTCAAGAGTTTCAGCGCCCATTCCAGATCGAGTTCGGGAATGTCCTTGGGGATCGAGGCGCGCTTGGCCTCCTTGCCCTCGCCCAATTGAATATAGGGGCCGAAGCGCCCCGTCTTACGCTCTACCGGCAGACCGGTGACCGGATCGTTGCCGAGCGTTTCGGGCGTGGCATCGGCCTCGCCTTCACCGCCGGGCTGGCCGAAGCGGCGGGTATATTTGCATTCGGGATAGTTGGAGCAGGCCACGAACGCGCCGAACTTGCCGCCGCGCAAAGCAAGCTGGCCCTTGTGGCAGAGCGGGCATAGCCGCGGATCGCTGCCATCGGCCTTGGCCGGGAAGAGATAGGGTTCGAGGAATTTGTCGAGCGCGGCGGTCACTTCGGACGGCTTTTGCTCCATCACCTCGGTCGTGCGCGGCTTGAAGTCCTTCCAAAAGGCTTCGAGCACGGCTTGCCACTGCGCGCGGCCGCCCGACACTTCGTCAAGCTCGTCCTCGAGCCCGGCGGTGAAATCATAGCCGACATATTTCTCGAAAAAGCGTTCGAGGAACGCCGTCACCAACCGGCCCGATTCCTCGGCGAAGAAGCGGTTCTTCTCGACGCGGACGTAGGCGCGGTCCTTCAGCGTCTTGATGATCGAGGCATAGGTCGAAGGGCGACCGATGCCGAGTTCTTCGAGGCGCTTGACCAGCGACGCTTCCGAGAAGCGCGGCGGCGGCTGGGTGAAATGCTGTTCGGCGGTGACGCCCAATTTGGCCGGGGCATCGCCCTCGCGCAGGCGCGGCAGGCGCTTGGCGTCTTCATCCTGCGTGTCGTCCGAGCCTTCTTCGTACAAAGCGAGATAGCCGGGGAAGAGCATCACCTGACCGGTTGCGCGGAGGGCCGTGTCGCCCGTGCCGTCAGCCAGTTCGACCGTGGTGCGCTCCAGCCGGGCCGAGGCCATCTGGCTCGCCAGAGCGCGCTTCCAGATCAAATCGTACAACCGCGCATGATCGCCGCCGCCAGCCTTGTCCTTGCTGAAGTCGGTCGGGCGGATCGCCTCATGCGCTTCCTGCGCGTTCTTGGCCTTGGTCTGGTAGACGCGCGGCTTGTCGGGGACGTAGCTCGCGTCATAGCGATCGGCGACGGCATGGCGCGCGGCAGAGATCGCGCTCGAATCCATCTGCACGCCGTCGGTACGCATATAGGTGATCGCGCCGTCCTCGTAGAGGCCTTGCGCGATCCGCATCGTATGGTCGGCGGAGAAGCCGAGCTTGCGCGAAGCTTCCTGCTGCAACGTCGAGGTGGTGAAGGGCGGCGGCGGGTTGCGCGTCGCAGGCTTCACCTCGACCGATTGCACCGTGAACAGTCCGCTTTCGACCGCGGCCTTGGCGCGCTTGGCGGTGCCTTCCTCGCCGATCGACAGGCGATCGAGCTTCTTGCCCTCGAACTGCACGAGCCGCGCCTGGAACGGCGTGCCGTCATGCTCCATGTCGGCGATGACCGACCAATATTCCTGCGGGCGGAAGGCCTCGATCTCGCGCTCGCGGCTGACGATCAGGCGCAGCGCGACCGATTGCACGCGCCCTGCCGACTTGGCGCCGGGCAGCTTGCGCCACAGCACTGGGGAGAGCGTGAAGCCGACGAGATAATCGAGCGCACGGCGCGCCCGATAGGCGTCGATCAAATCGGTATCGAGCTCGCGCGGATGCTGCATCGCCTCGGTCACCGTCGCCTTGGTGATGGCGTTGAAGGTAACGCGCTGCACGTCCTTGGGCAGTGCCTTGCGGCCGCGCAGCACCTCCTGCACGTGCCAGCTGATCGCTTCGCCCTCGCGGTCAGGGTCGGTCGCGAGGATCAGGCGGTCGGCGGTCTTGGCGAGATCGGTGATCGCCTTCAACTGCTTGGCCTTGTCGGCGTAATTTTCCCATTCCATCGAAAACCCGTCCTCGGGATCGACCGAGCCATCCTTGGGCGGCAAGTCGCGGACATGGCCGTAGGAAGCGAGGACGCGGTAATCCGAACCGAGATATTTCTCGATGGTCTTCGCCTTGGCGGGCGATTCGACGATGACAAGCTGCATGGGGTGATCGAGGTCCTTACGTGTACGCGCGAGGATGGAGATGTGGCGGGCGCTGCGTCAAGCGGGGCATCACGTCAACCATCGACATCACAATGCAGTCGCCAGCGTCAGCGCGCCCAGCACTATGCCGGGGCTGTTGGCGCAGACGATCGGCCAGTCGCGCTTGGGCTTCGCAAGACCGTACAGTGCCCATAAGGCGCAATTCACCACCGTTGCGATCGGTTGAACGATCGAGCCTTTGTGCCCGTCCAAATTGAGGCGGATCTGGTCGACGTAAGACGCGTACATCGCGATCGCGGTGCAGGTGGCCACCCAGCGAGGATAGAGAGCATACGGTCGGTCATGGGGAGGCTCCGGATTGAGGCGGCAGTCTCCGCCAAACGGAGCGACCGTCTGCGGGACGTTTAAACCTCCCGGCAAGTTCCCGTTTGCGTCAAAAGGTCTGCACGGTGGCGAGCGCGCGACTGGGCTGGCATAGCGGTCGGGAGCAGGGGAGAGCAGCATGATTCGGGCAATTGCGGCGATGATGGCGGTGCAGGCGGCGACAGTGGTGCTGCCCGAGCGATTGGAAGCGCCGACCCCGCCGGGGTTCGTGACCGGCTATGACGCGCACAATACGCAGATCGCGATAACCGAGCGAATCCCGCGCGGCGAAACCGTCGAGCAATGGTCCCGGATGATCACGGTGCAGCGTTTTACCGGGATTGCCCGAGTGGGCGGGCACGGCTTTCTGGACAGGCTGGCCAATGGCGTGAAACGCAGCTGTCAGGGCGCATCGACGACGCCGATCGTCGATAGCGTCGCCGACGGACGCGCGGTTGCGTCGATGCGCGCGGACTGTCCGCTCAACAGCGCGACGGGCAAAGCTGAGGTCTTTTTCGTCAAAGTATTCACCGGTGCGGCGGACATCCATTCCGTCCAATATGCATTCCGGTCGGTGCCGACGGCCAAGGATGCGGCGGTGGCGGAGGCCTATCTCGATTCGATCGCTCTCTGCCCCGGTAGCGCGAAGGCCTGCGCGGCGTCCTGAGTTCAGACCAGCGCCACCCGACCTCCGGCATGACGTTCCAACCGCCCGGCCAGTTCCAGTTCGAGCAGCACCGTCTGCACAATCGCGGGGCTATGTCCCGATTGCCGGATCAGTTCGTCGATCGCCACGGGTACGGGGCCGAGCAGATCGCGCACGTCGCGGCGTTCGGCGTCGCTCGCATCTTCGGGCGGGGGCGCGCGGAAGCCGTCGCGGCTGGTGCGGACCATACGCTGGTCGATCGGGCGCACCGTTTCCAGCACGTCGGCGGCGGATTGCACCAGCGTCGCGCCGTCGCGGATCAGCCCGTTGCACCCCTGCGCGCGCGGATCGAGCGGGCTGCCGGGCACCGCCATCACCTCGCGGCCCAGTTCGGCGGCAAGGCGCGCGGTGATGAGCGAGCCCGATTTGGGCGCGGCCTCGACCACGACGGTGCCGAGCGACAGACCGGCGATGATGCGGTTGCGATAGGGAAAGTGGCGCGCGCGCGGTTCGGTGCCGGGCGGTTGTTCGGCGATCAGCAAGCCGTCCTGCGCGATGCGTTCCTGCAGCGCGGCGTTTTTCCGGCGGATAGACCACGTCGATCCCACCGGCGATGACCGCGATCGTTCCCGTCTCGATCGATCCGACATGTGCGGCGGTGTCGATCCCGCGCGCCAGGCCCGAGACGACGCTCACCTCCTCGCGCCCAAGCTCGGCGGCAAGCTGTCGCGCGAAGCGGCACGCTGCTGCTGACGCATTGCGCGCGCCAACCATCGCGATGGAGAGCTGCGCGAGCAGATCGATCCGCCCGCGCACGATCAAGGCGGGTGGGGCATCGTCGAGTTCGGCGAGCAGCGGGGGATAGTCGGGGTCGTCAAGGAACAGGTGGCGCGCGCCCAGCCGGGCCACCGTTGCCAGCTCGCGCTCGGCCAGCGCGACCGGGCAGCGCGGGGGC
>NZ_JSBN01000036.1 GCF_000797515.1 Sphingomonas sp. Ant H11 | reverse complement strand
CGGCCACCCGGCGCTCGACCGCCAGCCACAGGGCGATGGCGAGGTCGCGACATCCTCGGTCAGCACGTCGGGCGTGGTGGTCACGCGCACGCCGCGCGCTTGCTGCCGCCAGATCGATGCGATCATGCCCGACACCGTGGATCGCGACGATTTCGAGCGCGGGCAGCCGGTCGAGCAGGGCCGCATCGAGCCGTGTCATCCCGCCACCGACGATCGCGCGCGTGCTCGGCGGTGGGGCATGGCGGTGCAGGGTGAAGCGCTCTTCCAGGGCTGCGATCAGGCTGGGCGCAAGCGACGAGGCGACGAACAGCTCGGGCAGGACAGTCATGCCGGTATCCTAGCGCCTGTGCCTTGCCGCGCCCAGCCCCGGCACGCTATCGCCGCGTCATGACCGACGATCGCCTCCTCACCCCCGCCCGCACCGCCGAGGACGTCGACGCCGCGCTGCGTCCGAAGTCGCTCGACGATTTCGTCGGGCAGAAGGCTGCGCGCGAGAATCTGCGGATCTTCATTACGGCTGCGCGGGCGCGGGGCGATGCGCTCGACCATGTGCTGTTCTTCGGGCCCCCCGGCCTTGGCAAGACGACGCTGGCGCA
The DNA here is from genome assembly GCF_000797515.1 of Sphingomonas sp. Ant H11. Classification (GTDB taxonomy): domain Bacteria; phylum Pseudomonadota; class Alphaproteobacteria; order Sphingomonadales; family Sphingomonadaceae; genus Sphingomonas. The sequence continues at coordinate 12,683 of NZ_JSBN01000036.1, read as the reverse complement.
GATCGTCGCGCGCGAAATGGGCGTTGGCTTCCGCGCCACCTCGGGGCCGGTGATCGCCAAATCGGGTGATCTCGCCGCCCTGCTCACCAATCTCGAAGATGGCGACGTGCTCTTCATCGACGAGATCCACCGGCTGCAACCGGCGGTCGAGGAAGTGCTGTATCCCGCAATGGAGGACCGCGCGCTCGATCTGATGATCGGCGAGGGGCCAAGCGCGCGCAGCGTGCGGATCGATTTGCCGCGCTTCACGCTGATCGGCGCAACCACGCGGCAGGGTTTGCTGACGACCCCCTTGCGCGATCGCTTCGGCATTCCGGTGCGGCTGTCTTTCTATACGGTCGAGGAATTGACCAGCGTGGTCACGCGCGCGGCGGGGCTGCTCGGCCTCGCCATCTCGCCCGATGGCGCGACCGAGGTGGCGCGGCGTTCGCGCGGCACGCCGCGCATCGCCGGGCGGTTGCTGCGGCGGGTGCGCGATTTCGCGCATGCGGCAGGGCACGATCTGGTCGATGCGCGCGCCGCAGATGCCGCGCTCAATCGGTTGGAAGTCGACCGGCTCGGGCTCGACGCGATGGATCGGCGCTATCTGATGATGATCGCCGACATTTATCGCGGTGGCCCGGTCGGCGTGGAGACGCTTGCGGCGGGCTTAAGCGAACCGCGCGACACGGTCGAGGAAGTGATCGAGCCGTATCTCATCCAGCTCGGCCTGATCGCGCGCACCGCGCGCGGGCGTTGCCTCAATGCGGGCGGGTGGAAGCATCTTGGCCTGACCCCGCCCGAAGGCGCGCAGGAAAGCTTGTTCGACGTGTAAAACTCCCCTCCCGCAAGCGGGAAGGGAATAAGAAAGAGCCCCCCAAACAAATCTTGTGCGTCGCACGATAGCCAAGCCCTGCACCAATCTGTTAGCCGGGTACCATGCCAAGCGCCGCCGCCTCCGCCCGCGAAATCCTCCGTCGTCTGCATGACGTGATGGCCTCGCGCACGCCTGCGCAGGCCAAGCTCAATGCGGTGGTCAACATCGTTGGCGAGGCGATGGCGAGCGAGGTCTGCTCGATCTATCTGCTGCGCGAGGGCGTACTCGAACTTTACGCCACGCGCGGGCTGGCGCAGGAGGCGGTGCACGTCACCAAGCTGGCCTTGGGCGAAGGTCTGGTCGGCACGATCGCGCAGACGGTCGAAATGCTCAACCTCGACGAAGCGGCGAGCCATCCCGACTTCGTCCACAATCCCGAAACCGGCGAGGAAAAGTTCCGCAGCTTTGCAGGCGTGCCGATCATCCGGCGTGAACGCGCAGTCGGCGTGCTGTCGGTCCAGCATGTCGATCCGCGCAAATATGACGAGGTCGAGATCGAGGCCTTGCAGACCGTGGCGATGGTGCTGAGCGAACTCATCGCCAATGCCGAACTGGTCGATGCCAGCGGTGCCGCGACGATGCGCCCGCAATCGACCGCCGCAATGCGCATTGCCGGGCTGAAGCTCGTCGATGGCATGGCGAGCGGCTATGCCGTGTTCCACCAGCCGCGCGTCCATGTCGAACATATCGTCGCCGAGGATACCGAGGCCGAGCGCCACCGCGTCTATGCCGCGTTCGACAAGATGCGCGAGCAGATCGAGCGGATCGCCGCACAAGCCGAATTCGCGTCGGCGGCGAGCATGAAGAGGTGCTCGAGACCTATAAGATGTTCGCCTATGACGAAGGCTGGGCGCGGCGCATCAACGAAGCGATCGATTCCGGGCTGACCGCAGAAGCGGCCATCGAGCGCGTGCAGCAACGCACGCGGATGCGGATGCGCCAGATCGACGATCCGTTGCTGGCCGATCGGATGCACGATCTTGAGGATCTGTCGAACCGGCTGTTGCGGATCGTGTCGGGCCAGATGGGCACCGCCGCGCAAATGGGCTTGCGGCAGGATACGATTCTGATCGCGCGCAACTTGGGGCCCGCCGAATTGCTCGAATATGATCGGCGGCGGCTGAAGGGCGTGCTGCTCGAAGAAGGGTCGCTCACCGCGCACGTCACCATTGTCGCGCGGGCAATGGGGGTACCGGTGCTTGGCCGCGTGCGCGACGTGCGGCGTTTGGTGGGCGAGGGCGATTTGCTGCTGCTCGATGTCACCGCAGGCAACGTCTTTGCGCGGCCATCGGCGGCGATGGAGGAAGCGTTCCAGACCGCGCTGGAATTGCGCCAGAAACGCCGTGCGGTGTTCGCTGCACTGAAGAGCGAGGCCCCGGTCACCAAGGACGGCCACCGGTTGACGGTGATGGTCAATGCCGGGCTGCGCGACGATGTTTCGGCGCTCGATGTGACCGGTGCCGACGGCATCGGCCTGTTCCGCACCGAATTCCAGTTTCTCGTCTCCGCCACCTTGCCCTCGCGCGAGCGCCAGCAGCGTTTGTACCGCGATGTGCTCGACGCAGCGGGCGATCGGCCCGTGGTGTTCCGCACGGTCGACATCGGCGGCGACAAGGCGCTGCCCTATCTCAACAAGGAAGATGCCGACGAAGAAAATCCGGCGATGGGCTGGCGCGCGATCCGGCTCGCACTCGAACGCGGCGGGCTGATGAAGGTGCAGGCGCGCGCGCTGCTGGAGGCGGCGGCCGGGCGCACGCTCAACGTGATGTTCCCGATGGTCAGCGAGCCGTGGGAGTTTGACGAAGCGCGTGCACTGTTCGAAGCGCAGCGCGACTGGCTGGGCGCGCGCGGCAAGAAGCTGCCGACCGACATCCGCTATGGCGCGATGCTTGAAGTGCCGGCGCTTGCCGAGCAGCTTGACGTGCTGCTGCCCAATATTGCCTTCCTGTCGGTCGGCACCAATGACCTGACGCAATTTCTCTTCGCCGCCGATCGCGCCAATCCCAAGCTCGCCGAACGTTATGACTGGTTGAGCGCCGCGATCTTGCGCTTTCTGCTCAAGCTGGTCGAACCGACGCGGGCGGCGGGCGTGCAGTTGACGGTGTGCGGCGAAATGGGCGGGCGTCCGTTGGAAGCGATGGCGCTGATCGGGCTCGGCATCGATCGTCTGTCGATCACGCCGGCGGCGGTCGGGCCGATCAAGGCGATGGTGCGCTCGCTCGATCGGGCGGCATTGACGGCGCATATGGCAGCGCTGCTCAAGGCACCTCCGCGCGATATGCGCGGCGCGCTTTCGGCTTGGGCGACCGAAAACGGCGTTGAACTGGCGTGATCGGGCGATGGAGGATGCGACAGGCCGTTGACTTGTCTGCCCCCCTTTGTGAGACACGATCGCAGGGCAGGACAAAGATTGGGCCGCACCCATCCTGCCGGAGAGACGCATGACCGATCCGTTACCGTCCGAAGAGGCAACGCTGTTCCCCAAGACTGCCGGGGAAAAGCTGCGCGAGGCGCGTGAGGCGCAGGGCTTGTCCCTCGCCGAGATCGCTGCGCGGACTCGCGTACCGGTGCGCCAGCTCGAAGCGATCGAACTCGGCAATTACGCGACCTTGCCGTCGATCACCTATTCGGTGGGTTTCGCCAAAGCCTATGCCCGTGCGGTCGGGATCGACGAAGTCGCGATCGCGCGCGAGGTGCGCGGTGCCAGCGATCAGCCCAATGCGGTCCGGCGAACCGAATATGAGGCCTATCAGATCGACGAGCCGTCGCGCGTGCCGACGCGCGGTCTGGCGATGGTGACGCTGCTGGTGGCGATCATACTGCTGGTTGGGGTCGGGGTGTTTTACGGGACCAACCTGTTTCGCGGCGAGGAGAGCGTGGCCACGACGCCCGCTGCCGAGCCAACCGCACCGGTCGCGGACGCGCCGACGGCTGCACCCACGCCTGCCGCGCCGACGGGTGCCGTGGTGTTGACCGCGACGACGAGGTGTGGCTGAAAGTCTATGACAAGGCCGGAAAGACCTTGTTCATCGGCACAATGAAGGCCGGGGACACCTATGCGGTGCCCGGCGATGCTGTCGGCCCGATGATCAATGTCGGGCGTCCCGACAAATTGCAGGTGACGGTGGGCGGAACGCAGGTCGCGCCGCTTGGTGACGGCAAGGTTGCGATCAAGGACGTGCCGATCGACGCGGCGACGCTCGGGGCACGCGGGGCAGCACAGCCTAATCCGGCCGTTGCCGCACCCCCGACGCCCGCCGCCCCCGACGCGTGCGGCATCGCGGAGCACGGCAAGCCCCGCCGCGCATCGCGATCGTGCGGGTTCGGCCTCGGTCGAACCGCCGCTCAACATCGCCGCTCCCGTCGCCCCGGAGCCGACCGGGCCCACGCCGGGCGCGACGCCGAAACCATGATCGTCTGCGCAATGGCGAGGTTCGTTGCGCGATTTCTATTTACACCGGGGGGTGTCGAATGCGCACTTATCTGATCTCTGCACTGGTCGTGGCTGGAACTGCCCTGGCCCCCCAGCCAGCATTTGCCCAGCGCACGACCGGCGCTGCAATTGAGGGGCGGGTGGACCGGCTCGAAGGCGAGATGCGCGCGGTGCAGCGCAAGGTGTTTCCGGGCGGAAGCGGGCAATATGTCCAGCCCGAGAACCAGCCGACCAACCCGGACACGATCCTGTCGGGCTCGCCCACCAGCCCGGTCGCGGACCTGACCGCGCGCGTCGATTCGCTGGAAACGCAGTTGCGCGGCATGACCGCGCAAATCGAAACCAATCAGCATCGCCTGCAACTGGTCGAGGGGCGATTGAAGACGCTCGAAGCGAATGCAGCGGCTGCGGCAGCGGCGGCCGCAGCCGCAGCAGAGCCCGCACCGATCCAGTCGCCCGGTGCCGATGATCGCCCCACTCCGGTACGCCCCGTAGCGGACCGGCCCTCCGACAAGCCGACGGCGGCCAAGCCGGCCCCGACCAAGGGCGGCGTGACCCCGCCGCCGGTCGTGCGCACGGTTGTTGCGAAGGACCCCGAACGTGGGGCGAAGCTCGCCGCGATCGATCGGCCGGACACTGGGGACGCTGCCGAAGACACCTATCTCTACGGCTATCGGCTGTGGGCGGCGAAGCTCTACCCCGAGGCCGAGGCGCAGTTCACCATCGTCACCACCAAATTCCCGACCCACAAGCGCGCGAGCTATGCGCAGAATCTGCTGGGCCGGTCGTATCTGGAAGATGGCAAGCCGTCGCTTGCCAGCCTTGCCTTTTACGACAATTACAAGAAATGGCCCGATGGCGACCGCGCGCCCGAAAGCCTTTATTATCTGGCCCAGGCACTGGTGAAACTCGACAAGCCCGCCGCCCAAGTGTGCAAGGTCTATACCGAGCTTACGCGGACCTACGGTGCCAAGGTCGATGCCGACCCAAAGATGAAGGCAGGCGTCGCCAAGGGCCGCGCCGCCGCCAATTGTTCGTGAGATGAGCGCGCTCGACCGTGCGGCGGTCGAGCGGTTCGGCGGTGATCTTGCGCATGTGCTGGGGGGTGCCGTCCCGCCCGATGCGCCGATCGCGCTGGCGGTGTCGGGCGGGCCCGACAGCATGGCGATGCTCGCGCTCGCGGCTGCGGCGTTTCCGGGGCAAGTTCACGCGGCCACGGTCGATCACCGCTTGCGCGCCGCCGCTGCCGCCGAGGCGCGGATGGTCGCCGCCTGGTGTGCCAACGCCGGGGTGCCACACACCACACTCGTGGTGGCAGAGCCGATTGGACCCGGGTCGGTGCAGGCGCGCGCCGGGCTGTACGTTATGAGCTGCTGCTGCGCTGGGCGGCCGAGATCGGCGCGAGCTGCCTTGCTACCGCGCATCATGCCGACGATCAGGCCGAAACCTTCCTGATGCGCGCCGCACGCGGGTCGGGTGTGGCAGGGCTGGCGGGCATCCGCGCACGACAGCGGCGCGAAGTGGTTGCTCCCGGCCGATGCGGCGGGGTCGATTTGGTCCGCCCGCTCCTCGGATGGCGCGTGGCGGAATTGCGGGCTTTGGTGGTCGCAGCGGCGATGCCCTTCGTCGATGACCCCAGCAATGCAGATCCGCATTATGACCGCACGCGTTTTCGCGCGCTGCTCCGCGACACGCCATGGCTTGATCCTGCGCAGCTTGCACGGTCGGCTGGCTACGTCGCCGAGGCCGATGCGACGCTGCGCGAGATCGAGGCGTGGCTGTGGACGACGCGAAAGGTCACGCCCGAAGGGGTTGACGATCCAGACTTGCAAAGCTGGCTCGACCTGACCGATCTTCCGCGCGAGGTGCAACGCCGGATGTGCCGCTCCGCAATCCATTCGGTGCGCGCGGTGAACGGCATTGTCCGCCCGTCCTTCGACGACTCGACCAATATCGAACCGCTGCTAGACGCACTTGCGGCGGGCAAGACCGCGACCCAGGCCGGAATCATGGTGTCGGTGCGGGGAAAAGTGTGGCGTTTCGCCCCGCAACCGCCGCGTCGCTCACTCTGATCGGCGAATTTGCTTGGCGCATTCCATTGCCATTAATCCTCATGCGCCTATCTTGAGAGATCGAGAAAGGTACGTTTCCGCATGAACGACAACGACAAGCAGCCCGGCTCCAACACTGGCGGGCCCAACCCGTGGATGAAGTCGCTGCTCATCTGGGTTGGCATCCTCGTCGCGCTGGCGTTGTTCGTCACGCTGATCGGCAATCGCGAGCCTGGCCCCGCAGCGGCGCAGATCCCCTATTCGGCGTTCCTCGACAAGGTCGAGAGCGGTGCGGTCCATGACGTCAATATCGCGGGCGAGGTTGTTACCGGAACGTACAACGACACCACCAAATTCCGCACCTTCGCGCCGCAGGACCCGCGCCTGACCGATCGCCTGCGCGAAAAGGGCGTCGTGATCAGCGCCAAGCCCGAAGAGGGCGCGCCGATCTGGCAGATCCTGCTGGTCAATTCGCTGCCGTTCTTCCTGTTCCTCGGCCTTGGCTATTTCGTGCTGCGCCAGATGCAGAAGAACACCGGCTCGGGCGCGATGGGCTTCGGCAAGAGCCGCGCCAAGATGCTGACCCAGAAGGAAGGCCGCGTGACCTTCGATGATGTCGCCGGTATCGACGAAGCGCGCGAGGAGTTGCAGGAGATTGTCGAGTTCCTCAAGGACCCGACCAAGTTTGCCCGCCTCGGCGGCAAGATTCCTAAGGGCGCGTTGCTGGTCGGCTCGCCGGGCACCGGCAAGACGCTGCTCGCCCGCGCGATTGCGGGTGAGGCGGGCGTGCCGTTCTTCACCATTTCGGGGTCCGATTTCGTCGAGATGTTCGTCGGCGTCGGTGCCAGCCGCGTGCGCGACATGTTCGAACAGGCCAAGAAGTCGGCCCCCTGCATCGTCTTCATCGACGAAATCGACGCGGTCGGCCGCCATCGTGGTGCCGGCCTCGGCAATGGCAATGACGAACGCGAACAGACGCTCAACCAGTTGCTGGTCGAGATGGACGGGTTCGAGGCGAATGAAGGCATCATCATCATCGCCGCCACCAACCGGCCGGATGTGCTCGATCCAGCCTTGCTGCGTCCGGGCCGGTTCGATCGCCAGGTCGTCGTGCCCCGGCCCGACATTGAAGGCCGCGTAAAGATCCTCGAAGTGCATATGAAGAAGGTGCCGCTGGCACCCGACGTCGATGCGCGCGTCATCGCCCGCGGTACGCCCGGCTTCTCGGGTGCCGATCTCGCCAATCTCGTCAACGAAGCTGCTCTGCTGGCTGCGCGGAAAGGCAAGCGGCTGGTCGCGATGAGCGAGTTCGAAGAAGCCAAGGACAAGGTCATGATGGGGGCCGAACGGCGCTCGATGGTGATGACCGACGAAGAAAAGCGCATGACCGCCTATCATGAGGCCGGCCATGCGATCGTCTCGATCCACGAAGCAGCGTCCGACCCGATCCACAAGGCCACGATCATCCCGCGCGGTCGCGCATTGGGCATGGTGATGCGCCTGCCGGAACGCGATTCGTACAGCTATCACCGCGACAAGATGTACGCCAACCTCGCCGTTTCGATGGGCGGGCGCGTCGCCGAGGAAGTGATCTTCGGTTATGACAAGGTGTCGTCGGGTGCTTCGTCGGACATTCAATATGCCACCGGCCTGGCGCGCGACATGGTCACCAAATGGGGCATGTCCGACAAGGTTGGCCCGGTCGAATATGCCCAGCCCGAAGGCGAATCCTTCCTTGGCTATTCGAATTCGCAGCCGGTGCGCATGTCCAACCAGACCGCGCAATTGATCGACGACGAGATCAAGGCGATCGTCCAGGGCGGTCTCGACCGTGCCAAGCATCTGCTGACCGAGCATATCGACCAGCTTCACCTGCTGGCAGGGGCCTTGCTCGAATATGAGACGCTGTCGGGCGATGAGATCCTGAAGCTCGTCGCCGAGGGCAGCATCAGTCGCGACGACGGCCCCAAATCGCCATCGGTGCCGGGGGCTGGCACGTCTATCCCCAAGACGCGGAAGCCCAAGGGCGGCAGCGGCTTCGGCAATCCGGCACCTGCCGGAGCCTGATGCCAGGCACCAAGAGGCAAGAAAAGGCTGCGTCCGAAGCATCGGGCGCGGCCTTTTTTTATGGGATAAGCCGCAGCCGAAATCCGCTGCCGCCAAGCGGCTATTCCATCAGCCCCATAACGAGCAGCATCGCGGCAAAGGCGAGCAACGCGACCCAGGCAAAGATCAGAAGGGCGACAGTGCGCCACAGCGCCGACCGCTTGCGCAGCCCATAAGCGCCGCGCAATTGTGCGAACATGTGGACGGGGGGAATGATCAGCGCCGCCCGCTCGATCAGCCACGACGATACGCCTGCGGTCGATAGCAGCGTCAGCGTCACCACCAGCATCATCATGAAGGCGATCGAATAGGTCACGAAGATCGCATGGTCGTACATCTGGAAGCGTCGCCGCCACAGAAACAGCAACGCCACGAACGGCGTTGAGATCGGGATCAGCGCCCAGCTATATTTGTACGCGCTCGACTGCAGTTTGTAGAGTACCAGTCCCGGGTTCTCCCTCGCCTTGGCCAGCCCCTTGTCGAGCGCGTGCCAACTGGTGTGAACGTCGTCGAAGCTAAGCGGGATGTCCTGCATTGCCTTGCCCGACATCACATTGCGCGCTGCGGTGAGCGAGGTCATATCGTCCTTCAACTCAGCGATTTTTTCCGCGGCACCGGGCGCATTGGGCGTTGCTTGCAGCTCGGCGAGCCGCGCCGTGTTCTTGGCGATATTGGCATCGATGTTCTGCACCGCCCTGGTGCGCGCCTCGGGCGGCATGCCGATGCCGAGTTCCCCCGCGATCGCGTGGATCGTCGCGAACATCAGGAACACCGAAAACAGGAACAACGCCAGCGGCGAGACGAAGCGTGCGCGCTCACCCGCGATATAGCGTCGCGTCAGTGCACCGGGGTGGAATGCCAGCATCGGCAAGGTGCGCCAGATCTTGCCTTCAAAGTGGAACACGCCGTGCAGCAGATCATGGCCGATCGAGTGCAGTGAACGGTGGACATGCCCGGCCTGGCCGCAGGCATGGCAAAAGTCGCCGTGCAGCGACGTTCCGCAATTCAGGCAAAGCCCATGCTCATGTGCGCGATGGACGATTTCGCCAGCATGCGGTTCGGCCACACGGCCGACCAGCATGCCCGTTGCGATATCGCCCGCTGCCCCGATTTCCCCCGACATGCGCGGAGCATAGCAGCGGCTTTTGCGAATGCGATAGCTTTTGCGGGGGCGGCCTTGCTCGTGATAGCGACGGTTTCATGAACGATGCCACGATTCTGCTCGCCGACATGACCAACCGCGCTCGCGCCGCTGCCCGCACGCTGGCGACGCTGCCGACAGCGACCAAGGCGGCTGCGTTGCGTGCGGCCGCGCAGGCGCTGCGCGATGCCGCGCCGCAGATCCTGTCCGCCAACGCCACCGATATGGCCAAGGCGACGGAAGCCGGTCTGTCGAACGCGATGCTCGACCGGTTGAAGCTCGATAGCGGGCGCGTGGCGGCGATGGCGGACGGCGTTGCCGCCGTTGCGGGACTGGCAGATCCGGTCGGCGCGATCATCGACGAGAGCGAGCGCCCCAACGGCCTGCGCCTGCGCCGCGTCCGCGTGCCGATCGGCGTGATCGGCATTATCTATGAAAGCCGCCCCAATGTGACCGCCGATGCCGCCGCGCTCGCGGTGATGGCGGGCAATGCTGTGATTCTGCGCGGGGGCTCGGAGGCGATCGAGAGCAACCGCGCGATCCACGCCGCGCTCGTGTCGGGCCTGGTGGCCGAAGGCATCCCCGCCGATGCCGCGCAACTGGTGCCCACCACCGACCGGGCCGCCGTCGGCGCGATGCTGGCGGCCGACGGATCGGCGGGCGCAGGCGCGATCGACCTGATCGTACCGCGCGGCGGCAAGGGGCTGGTAGCGCGCGTCCAAGCCGAGGCGCGTGTGCCCGTGCTCGCGCATCTCGACGGCATCAACCACATCTATGTCGATGCCTCGGCCGATCCGGCGATGGCCCGGTCGATCGTGGTCGATGCCAAGATGCGGCGCACCGGCGTGTGCGGTGCGATGGAGACGTTGCTGATCGATCGCGCTTATCCCGATCCGGTGGGGCTGGTCTCCGCTTTGCGCGATGCTGGCTGCGAGGTGCGCGGCGGCCCCGGCCTGCGCGCGCTGGTGCCCGATCTGGTGTCCGCGACCGATGCCGACTGGGACACCGAATATCTCGAGGCGATTGCCTCGGCGGGGCTGGTCGACGGCCTCGACGGTGCATTGCGTTTCATCGCGCGCCACAGCTCGCACCACACCGACGCGATCGTCGCGAATGACGAACGCGTCGCGACGCGCTTCCTCGCCGAAGTCGACAGTGCGATCGTGCTGTGGAACGCCTCGACGCAATTTGCCGATGGCGGCGAATTCGGGCTCGGTGCCGAAATCGGCATCGCCACCGGGCGCTTGCACGCGCGCGGCCCAGTGGCGCTCGAGGGCCTGACGACCTACAAATGGGTCGGCTATGGCACCGGGCAGGTGCGCGGTTGAAGACGGCGACACGGACGCGCATCGGCATTCTCGGCGGTTCGTTCAATCCAGCGCATGCGGGGCACCGCGCGATCAGCCTGGCGGCGCTGGAGGCGCTCGCGCTTGATGAAGTGTGGTGGCTGGTGTCGCCCGGCAATCCGTTGAAGGAGAAGAGCGGGGACATGGCACCGTTCGCGGCGCGCTTCGCCTCGGCGGCGCGCGTGGCGCGGCATGCGCCGATCCGGGTGAGTGCGATCGAGCAGCGTCTCGGCACCCGCTACACCGTCGATACGGTCACCAAATTGCGGCGACTCTTCCCCAAGAAGCAGTTCATCTGGCTGATGGGATCGGACAATCTCGTGCAGTTCGACCAGTGGAAAGGGTGGCGCCGGATCGCGCGTGAGGTTCCGATTGCGGTTATCGCGCGTCCGGGGTATGAACATGCTGCTCTCGCGGCTCCCGCGATGGGCTGGTTGCGGCGCGCACGTCGGCCCGCACACCAGGCGAAGAACTGGACGCAGTGGAGATTGCCGGCACTCGTGCTGTTGCGCTTCCGCCCCGACCCGCACTCCGCGACGCAGCTTCGTGCTGCCGACCCCGCCTGGCAGCGGCATTTCCTGCCAGATGAACCGTCCCCACCTTCTGCATAGGAATCGTCTTGGCCTCATCTTCTCCTGTTTATCGCGCGTCCGAACCCGATGAGGTCGAGGCGCTGCATCGGCTCGTGCTCGCGTCGCTCGACGACGATCAGGCGGTCGACACCATCTCGATCCCGCTCGCGGGCAAATCGAGCATCGCGGATTACATGGTCATCGCCAGTGGGCGTTCGACCCGCCAGGTCGCGTCGATGGCGCAGAAGCTCGCCGAAAAGATCAAGGGCGAGCTTGGCCGCCAGACCCGCATCGAAGGTCTGCCGACCGCGGATTGGGTGCTGCTCGATGCCGGGGACGTGATCGTGCATCTGTTCCGTCCCGAAGTGCGCACCTTCTACAATCTGGAACGGATGTGGGCGTTTGGCGATGCGCCGACGCCGCCGGTCGCCCCGGCGATTGCGGATTGATCGCACGATCTTCTGCCTCCCCGGCGAAGGCCGGGGCCCAGTCGTGAGCGGTGAGATGGTGCGCGCAGCGCTTACGAGCAGCGGTCTCTGCGATTGGGCCCCGGCCTTCGCCGGGGCAGGCGTGGGCTAAGACCTCTCGCAACGGAGTCAACAATGCTGCTCCACATCGTTGCCCGTGGTCGGATCGGGCGCGGGCCGGAGGCCGAATTGGTCGAGCGCTATGTCAAGCGGCTGGCCTGGCCGTTCAAGATGACCGAATTGCCCGATACCGGCGGCAAGATGCCTGCGGTCGAGCCGGGCACGCGCGTGGTGATGCTCGACGAGACCGGGCAGGTGCTGCCCTCGCGCGATCTTGCGGCGACGTTGGAGAAGTGGCGCGATGGCGGCGTGCGTGAGGCGCGCTTTCTGATCGGGGCGGCGGATGGCTTTGACGATGCGCAGCGCGCCGAGGCCGATGTGTTGCTGAGCTTCGGGCGGGCGACCTGGCCGCACTTGTTGGCGCGCGCGATGCTGGCGGAGCAATTGTACCGCGCGACCAGCATTCTCGCCAACCATCCCTATCACCGCGAGGGGTAAGATGCGCGGGCGGGGCTTTTTGATCGGGGCGCTGGCGCTGGCGGGTGCAAGTGTAGCACCGGCGCAGGATACCGCCGACCAGCGTCAGCGACTGGCCGAGGCCAAGGCGCAATCGGCTGCCGCTGCCGCGCGTTCGGCCGGGCTGGAACGCGC
>NZ_JSBN01000035.1 GCF_000797515.1 Sphingomonas sp. Ant H11 | reverse complement strand
GCCCGGCCGGCCGGGTGCTTTTGGCCACCAAAAGACTTTCGGCCCGAAACCCGGCTTCTCCTCGAAAGGGTTTTGTCGCAAACCCATTGTCAACCTTGCTGAGGCATGAGAGTTCCTCCGTTTCAGAGGAGCGTGTTCATGTTTTCAGGCCGCCATTTCGACCGTTCGGTAATCCTGCTGTGCGTACGCTGATATCTGGCGTACAATCTGAGCTTGCGTGATCTGGAAGAGATGATGGCCGAGCGCGGCATTCACGTCGACCATTCCACAATCCATCGCTGGGTCGTGCGGTTCTCGCCGCTGTTGCTCGAACAGTTCAACCATCGCAAGCGACCCGTCACCCGCAAATGGCATGTCGATGAGACCTATGTGAAGGTTCGCGGTCGCTGGATGTATCTCTACCGCGCCGTCGACAGCCTGGGTGATACGGTCGAGTTCTTCTTCAGCGAAAACCGTGACCTACCGGCCGCCAAACGCTTCATCCGCATAGCGCTGAACCGTCATGGCCGACCGGAGCGCATCGTCATCGACGGCAGCCAGACCAATCACGAGGCGATCATTGCCTGCGATGGCGAAAGCCGCCTGAGAAATCGATCACGACGAACGCTGAAGCCAATCCGCATCCGGCAAAGCCAATATCTGAACAACCGCATCGAGCAGGATCATCGACGCATTAAGCGCCGAATACGTTCCATGCTGGGATTCAAATCAACCGCCAGCGCCGCGACGATCCTGTCTGGGATCGAAATGGTTCACATGATGCGCAAACGACAGGCGAGGTACGCCTACAACCCGGCACCATCGCTCGCCGAGCAGTTTGAAATCCTCGCTGCCTGAATACCGTATCTGATCAACTTGTTCGTCCAAGTGGCAAGTTTGCGACAAAGCCGTTTATCGCGCATCATGCACGATGCGGCCTGCAAGCAGGGTCAGCAGGCAGCGGGTGCCTGACAGGATGGTTTCAGGTGCGGCCTCCAGAAGATCGTTGTCGAAGACAGCGATGTCGGCCCATTGGCCGGGCACCAGCTTGCCCTTCACACCCTCGGCTTTCTGGGAATAGGCGCCGTATTCCGTAAAGGCCTGCAGCGCCTCCTCGCGGCTCAGCCGCTCGCTGTCCTTCATCACCGTGCCCTTGCCCGTCTTGCGGGTGATCATGGCATGGAGGTTCGGGAAGGGATCGGGCGAGCAGACCGGCGAATCCGAGCCGGTCGAGGGCTTGAGGCCCATGCGCATCCAGGTGCCGATCTGGTAGGAGCCCTTGCCGCGCGCCTCGCCGAGCACGGAAATGTAGCTGTCGCCGAAATCGTGGATGAAGGCCATCTGCGGCGCGGGCAGGATGCCGGCCGCCTTCATGCGCGCGTCCTGTTCCGGCGACGAGAAGCCGCAATGTTCGATACGGTGGCGGCGATCCGGGTCGGGCATGGCGGCCAGCGCCTTTTCATAGGCGGTGAGCAACTGTTCGATCGCACCATCGCCGATGGCATGGCACGCCATCTGGTAGCCGCGATCGTGGAAGGATTTGACCAGCGCCTCGACCTCCGGGGTCGGCAGCATCTGCACGCCGATATTGTCGGGCTCGCCCTGATAGGGCTTCGACATCCAGGCGGTACGTCCGCCGGCCGAACCGTCGAGGAAAATTTTGACCGCCCCGACGCGCAGCATGTCATCGCCGGCGCCGGAAATCAGGCCGGCCCGCCAGCAATCCTCGACAATAGAAATGCCGGGATCGCCGAGCAGCGTCAGCCAGACACGCACCGGCAGGCGACCAGAAATCTTGGCCATTTCATAGGCCTGGATTTCAGCAAAGCCGGAAAGCTGGCCAACCGCCGCGTCCATGCAGCTTGTGATGCCGAGCGAGAGCAGGTACCGCCCGCCGCGCTCTATGCCGTCGATCAGTTCCTCCGTGGTCACCTCGGGCATGGCAGCCTTGACGAGATTGATGGCATTTTCGGCCAGCAGGCCGTTGAGACGCCCGTCGGTGACACCGATCACGCCGCCATCCGGCACGGGCGTCGCCTCGCTCACGCCGGCCAGTTCCAACGCCCGCGAATTGGCGATGGCGATGTGCCCGCAGGCGCGGGTTAGCAGCACGGGATGATCCGGCACCGCCTGATCGAGGTCTTCGCGTGTCGGATGCCGGCCGGTATCGAGCTTGACCTGGTCATAACCGCGGGCCCGCACCCAGCCACCCTTGGCGGTGGTCGCGGCGCGATCAGCAAGGGCCGCCATCAGCACGGACAATGTCGGTGCGGCTGCGGGCGTCGCATCGACCCAGCCCATGGTGATGCCGGTCGAGATGAGGTGCAGGTGGTTGTCGATGAGGCCGGGGCTGGCGAAACGGCCCTCGAGGTCGATGACCTCGGTGCGCGGGCCCTTCAGGCTTAGCATGTCGGCGCTGTCGCCGGTGGCCAGCACCTTGCCCTGCCAGACGGCGACAGCCTCGCTGATACCCTCCTCCCGGCCGCGCCAGATACGGCCATTATGCAGGATCAGATCGGCTTCGATTGTAACGGACATGCAGCACTCCCTTGTCGGGGCAGCCGAACCGGTACCCCGTTCGTCCTGACGCAACGTGAAAGGTTGCGGCTGACTTGGCCAATTCGCTTTTGGCACCAGCCCATGCCAAATGGCATACCCATTTCGATTGAATGTGTCAACGGCGGCGTAAAAGTCGGCCATTGGGCGGCGCAAAAGTAGGCCACTTGGCGGCGCATTCGGGGAACGTCGGGAGGGCGTAGCCCGACCAGAGTTTCCCGAATGCGGCGTCGGCGTTGTTATGGGGTGACGGCGGCGGTTTTTCGGGCCCTGCTTTGCGCGAGGCGATAGCTGTCGCCATTCATCTCGAGGATGCTGACGTGGTGGGTCAGGCGGTCAAGGAGCGCGCCTGTGAGGCGCTCGGACCCGAAGGTTTCGGTCCATTCGTCGAAGGGCAGATTGCTGGTGATCAGCGTCGATCCGCGTTCGTAACGCTGGGAGACCAGTTCGAACAGCAGCTCCGCTCCGGTCTTTGACAGCGGCACAAAGCCCAACTCGTCGATGATGAGCAGCTTGTAGCCGGCCATCTGCTTCTGGAAGCGCAGTAGGCGGCGTTCGTCGCGCGCCTCCATCATCTCGCTGACGAGCGCGGCGGCGTGGTGAAGCCCACGGACAATCCCTTCTGGCAGGCCGCCAGCCCGAGACCGATCGCAACATGGGTCTTGCCCGTGCCGCTGGGCCCGAGCGCGATGACGTTCTCGCGCCTTTCGATCCATTCGCAGCGCGCCAGTTCCAGCACCAGCATCTTGTTGAGCTTCGGGATGGCGGCGAAGTCGAAGCTGTCGAGGCTTTTGGCGGCCGGGAACTTCGCAGCCTTGATGCGGCGCTCGACCATCCTGCATTCCCGGTCGATCAGTTCCAGTTCGACCAGTCGGGCAAGGTAGCGAACATGATCCACGCCCTCGACCGCGCATTGCCGGGCAAGCTTCTGGTGCTCGCGCAGGAAGGTCGGCAGCTTCAGCGCCTTCAGGTGATGAGTGAGCAGGAGTTCGGGAGCATCGCTGCTCATGCCGGTTCCTCCTCACGGTCCAGCAGGCGCATATAGGCCTTGGCCGACGTCGTCTCGACGGTGGCTCTGGGCAGATAGGGATAGATGTCGAGGTCCAGCCTGGGCGGCCTGCGCTCGGCCCGGCACAGGACGAGGTGCTTCACGGCATCGAAGCTGATGGCGCCCAGATGCAGCGCCTGCTTCACGGCTGCGTGCAGGTCGGCCAGATCGAAGCTTTCCATCAGGCGCAGCACCTGCACATAGGCGCGCCGGCCCTGTTTGCCCATCCGCGCCTCCATGAGGCGGCGCAGTGTCGTGAACGCCTCCGGCAGTTCCCAGCCCTGCAAGGGGGCCGCCTGGTCGAGCGCGTTGATCTTCTGCTCGATCAGCGGCAGGTAATGCAGCGGATCGAAGACAACCTCTTCGCGCGCATAGCTGCGCGGATGGCGGGCAATGATCTCCCCGCCGCAGCCGATCGCCACCTCGTCGACATAGCCACGGATCCAAACGTCCTGATGGCCGAAGGCGACCGGAACGGAGTAGTCGTTGGTCCTGTAACGCACCAGCGCCTGCGAGGAGACCCGGCCGCTGGCCTGGTCGCAGGCCTCGAAGGGCGAGGCCGGCAGCGGGCGCATCGCCGCCACATCGCGCAGCAAGCGTTCGCCGATCGTCTCGCTCGCGCCGCGCAGCCGGTCACCCTGGCGCTTGCGGCACTGCTCCTCGAGCCACAGGTTGAACGCGTCCCACGATGCAAAGCGCGGGATCGGCACCATGAAGTTGCGCCGCGCATAGCCGACCAGTCCTTCGACGCTGCCCTTGTCATTGCCCTTGCCGGGCCGGCCATAGCGGTCCCGGATCAGGTAGTGGGACAGAAAGCCGCTGAACAGCGCCGCCCGCTTGCGCGTGCCGTCGGGCAGGATCTTCGCCACCAGGCAGCGGTCGTTGTCGTAGACGATCGACTGCGGCACAGCCCCGAAGAAGGCGAACGCATGGATATGACCGTCCACCCATGCTTCGGCCACCGCCGCAGGATAGGCGCGAACATAGCAGGCGTCGCTGTGCGGCAGATCGAGCACGAAGAAGTGCGCCTTCTGCTCCACGCCGCCGATGACCACCATAGCCTCGCCAAAATCGGCTTGTGCGTGCCCGGCCGGGTGCGCCAGCGGCACGAACATCTCCTGGCCGCGCCGCGCCCGGTCGCGCATGTAGTCCTTGATGATCGTGTAGCCGCCGGTAAACCCATGTTCGTCACGAAGGCGATCAAAAAACGCGCTTGGCCGTATGACGCTGCTTGCGCGGGACCGCACGGTCCGCCTCAAGCCACTGATCGATGATCGGGATGAACGCGTCCAGCTTCGGGCGTCGCACCGGAGCCTGCCGCCGATAGCCGGGCGGAACCGAATACGCAATCATCTTGCGAACCGTGTCGCGCGATATGCCAAAATGCCTTGCTGCCTCGCGTTGGCTCATGCCCCTGTCGCAAGCCACGCGAACCTTCAGATACAATTCCACGGTGTAGATCCCTCGTCCCTCCCTGCGCCACGCAGAAAAGGGAAAAGTGGACGACTTTTACGCCGCCCGCAGCGGGACTATCCCGCCGCTACCGTGGTCGACTTTCTCACCGCCGTTCTCACACGAGGCTTGTTTGTTTTTTTTTTATGTCCATTACCAAATGGCATAAAGGAATAGATGTGACGCAATTTGTACGGAAAAGGTTGCATAAGGCGAGCAAGCCCATGACTCCAGCGCGCCATCGCAAATGACTGGAGAATGCCATTCGCGATGCTAGGTGGTTCAGTCGAAGAAGAGCTAGTGGTGACCTGTAAAAACTGCCTCAAACCCCACTGCGATATCTTCCTGCCGCTCTTACTCTCATCGGCTGTAGAGACCATTTGTAAGGAGATCAAAATATTCCGCTGCGACGGTTTCCGCGCGTTTTTTTGTCCGCCTGGTTTGAACCAACGGACCATCCAGTTGAGCATAGAGAGAACCGAGTGAGACGATATTGTCACATCCGCCTCGCGGAAGGCGCCGGTTGCCATTCCTTCCCGAAGAATTCCCCGGAGTATGCTCTCATACTCGATACGAAGCTGATTGGCTTCGGACTTGAGCCCCGGATTTGCCATACCGCCGTATCCGATCAGCATGCACACGAAACCCCAGTAGTTTTTTTCAAAGTACCCAGCGTGCGAAACCATGAATGATTTCAGCTTACCGTCAGCCGTGGTGGACGCCGCAACAGCTCTACTGACATGTTCGAGCAGTCCCTCCAATGTGCGTACAATGATGGCGTCATAAACAGATTGCTTGGTGTCGAAATAATGGTAGACGGCAGCCTTGGAGACGCCGAGCCGCTCGGCAACGACATTCATAGAGCCATTGTCGAAACCGCCCTCTCCGAACAAGACGGCGGCCTCGTCAAGAATGCGATCGCGAGCATTTTCGAGAACGGGCGGTCGTCCCATGCGGGGCTTTGTTTTGGTCTGCTTCATTGGGCCTCTGATGTAGGTGTTTGCTCGCGTAGAGTGGGATTTCTCTTGTGCTACCACATTACCAATGCGCGACAAACACCAATACGCCGATCAAACTTCTTGTTGCCAACTTAACGACGGGTCGGAAGGGAAAAAAGAGTCCCTCCAGAAGTTCGGTGACCTAACTTGCTCTGATAACGGCCTCGACGAGAGCAAGCGCGTCCTAAGATTTCTATTTACTTACCGACGGAACGGAATATAAGTATTCGCATCTGTCACGGAGTAGAGCGTAGGCCGTTATCACGCCCGCGTTGGGTGCGGTGCTGCGTCCTTATATGGAAGGCAAGGCTGCTATGAAAATCTTGGTCCCAGTCAAGCGGGTCGTTGATTACAACGTGAAGATTCGCGTGAAGGCGGACGGCTCGGGTGTCGAGCTTGCCAATGTGAAGATGTCGATGAACCCGTTCGACGAGATTTCGGTCGAGGAGGCTCTGCGCCTGAAGGAAGCGGGCAAGGCCGAGGAAGTGGTCGTCGTGTCGATCGGACCTGCCAAGCCGAAGAGACGCTGAGGACGGCGCTGGCCATGGGGGCCGATCGCGCCATCCTGGTCGAGACCGACGATCAAGTCGAGCCGCTGGCCGTCGCCAAGATCCTCAAGGGTGTGGCCGACGCCGAGCAGCCGGGCCTCATCATCGTCGGCAAGCAGGCGATCGACGACGATTCCAACCAAACCGGCCAGATGCTGGCGGCCTTGCTCGGCACGGCGCAGGCCACCTTCGCCTCGAAGATCGAGATCGGTGACGGTTCGGCCAAGGTCACGCGCGAAGTCGATGGCGGCCTGCAGACGATCGAGGTCAAGCTTCCGGCCGTCGTCACGTCGGACCTGCGCCTGAACGAGCCGCGCTATGCCTCGCTGCCCAACATCATGAAGGCCAAGAAGAAGCCGCTCGACAAGACGTCGCCCGCAAACTTCGGCGTGTCGACGGAGCCGCGGCTGAAGGTGCTGAAGACCGAGGAGCCGTCGGGCCGCAAGGCGGGCGTCAAGGTCAAGACGGTCGCCGAGCTGGTCGAGAAGCTCAAGACCGAAGCCGGCGTGCTTTGATCGGCGAGATTTGAGGAGATTACGATAATGGCCATTCTTCTTCTGGCAGACCACGACAACGCCCACCTTTCCGACCAGACCGCCAAGGCGCTGACGGCGGCCTCCAAGATCGGTTCCGACGTGCATGTGCTTGTCGCAGGCGCGGGCGCAAGGCGGCGGCTGAGCAGGCGGCCAAGCTTGCCGGCGTTTCCAAGGTGCTGGTTGCCGAGGATGCAAGCCTTGCCAACAATCTGGCCGAGCCGCTGGCGGCGCTGATCGTGTCGCTCGCCGGGTCCTACGACACCATCCTCGGCGCGGCCACCTCGGTCGGCAAGAACGTGCTGCCGCGCGTGGCGGCGCTGCTCGACGTGGCGCAGGTGTCGGAGATCGTCGAGGTGGTGAGCCCCGACACGTTCAAGCGTCCGATCTATGCGGGCAACGCCATCCAGACGGTGCAGGCCACCGATGCGAAGAAAGTGATCACTGTCCGCTCTTCATCCTTTTCTCCTGCCTCCCAAGGCGCACCTGCTGCCGTCGAGGAACTCTCGACGGCAGCCTTTTCTTCTGATCTATCGGCTTTCGTTTCTGCCGACTTGTCGACCTCGGACCGTCCGGAGCTAACCTCGGCCAAGATCATCATCTCGGGCGGCCGTGCGCTGGGCTCGTCGGAGAAGTTCCAGGAAGTGATCCTGCCCGTCGCCGACAAGCTCGGCGCGGCCGTCGGCGCGTCACGCGCGGCCGTCGATGCCGGCTACGCACCGAACGACTGGCAGGTCGGCCAGACGGGCAAGGTCGTCGCTCCGCAGCTCTACATCGCTTGCGGTATTTCCGGCGCGATCCAGCACCTTGCCGGCATGAAGGACTCGAAGGTGATCGTCGCGATCAACAAGGACGAGGAGGCGCCGATCTTCCAAGTAGCGGACTACGGCCTTGTCGGGGATCTCTTTGAGGTCCTACCGGAGCTGCAAAAGGCAATTGGCTAACCGCGACTGCCCCACAATTTTTTCCAACGAAATGACAGGAACGCGCACAATGGGCAGGACAGTGTTCGTCAACGGCCAATGGCTGGACGAGACGGCAGCAACGATCTCGATCTTCGATCGCGGATTTCTTTTTGCGGATGCGATATATGAGGTAACTGCCGTTGCTGACGGCAAGTTGATCGATTTCAAGGGCCACACCGATCGACTGAAACGCTCGCTCGAAACGCTCGGAATTCCGATGCCGGTCGCGGAAGGTGAACTCTTGGCTTTGCACCAGGAGATCGCGCGCCGGAATGGCATTACGCATGGCTTAGTCTATTTGCAGATTTCCCGTGGCGCGGAAGACCGCAATTTTATCTACACCGATGGCCTCCGTCCGACGATCGTGATGTTCACGCAGCCGCGCACCATCCTGGCTAACCCTGGCTGGGAACGTGGCATCACAATGAAGACAGCACCTGATGGGCGATGGGCTCACCGGCAGATCAAAACGGTACAGCTTCTCTACTCGTCAATGGCCAAGATGGAGGCGTTGCGCGAAGGCTATGATGATGTGCTTTTCGTGGAGGATGGCCTCATAACGGAGTCAGGTTCAGCGAATTTCCACATCATCACCAAGATGGCATTCTGATTACGCGGGACCTCTCAAAACGCCCTACTGCATGGCATTACTCGCGCGGGCTCTGTTGCAAAAATCGTGAAGCTTGAGCATGCTTGGCGGAGATTGGACGGACGGAACGATGACGGATTTCAAGTGGCGCCATTTCCAGGGTGATGTGATCCTGTGGGCGGTGCGCTGGTATTGTCGCTATCCGATCAGCTATCGCGACCTTGAGGAAATGCTGGCGGAACGCGGCATTTCGGTCGACCATACGACGATCTATCGCTGGGTCCAGTGCTACGCCCCGGAGATGGAGAAGCGGCTGCGCTGGTTCTGGCGGCGTGGCTTTGATCCGAGCTGGCGCCTGGATGAAACCTACGTCAAGGTGCGGGGCAAGTGGACCTACCTGTACCGGGCAGTCGACAAGCGGGGCGACACGATCGATTTCTACCTGTCGCCGACCCGCAGCGCCAAGGCAGCGAAGCGGTTCCTGGGCAAGGCCCTGCGAGGCCTGAAGCACTGGGAAAAGCCTGCCACGCTCAATACCGACAAAGCGCCGAGCTATGGTGCAGCGATCACCGAATTGAAGCGCGAAGGAAAGCTGGACCGGGAGACGGCCCACCGGCAGGTGAAGTATCTCAATAACGTGATCGAGGCCGATCACGGAAAGCTCAAGATACTGATCAAGCCGGTGCGCGGTTTCAAATCGATCCCCACGGCCTATGCCACGATCAAGGGATTCGAAGTCATGCGAGCCCTGCGCAAAGGACAGGCTCGCCCCTGGTGCCTGCAGCCCGGCATCAGGGGCGAGGTGCGCCTTGTGGAGAGAGCTTTTGGCATTGGGCCCTCGGCGCTGACGGAGGCCATGGGCATGCTCAACCACCATTTCGCAGCAGCCGCCTGATCGGCGCAGAGCGACAGCCTACCTCTGACTGCCGCCAATCTTTGCAACAGAGCCCGCCAGCGCATCGAAATAACCGGTGATGCGCTGCGCGGCGGGCCCTTCGACCAGCAAACCGAGGTCGCGCCATGCCTGCTCGGCGGGTGTCCCGAAATAGCTGTCCTCGACGTTAAAGCCGCCGATAATGGCGCGCGCTTGATCGGATTCGCCATCGGCCAGCGCCAATTTCTGGTGATTGCGCAATAGATAGCGCCTGCCCCAGCGCGGCACGAAGCGACAGACCTCGACGCCGGCTTCGCGTAGCGGTTCGAAAAAGTGATGGCTCTCGGCGACTTCGCTGCCCAGGCCGTCGACCACCAGCGATACCTTCACCCCGCGCGCCGCCGCCCGGATCATCGCGCCGCGCACCTTGGCCCGGCCGCGTCATCGACATAGATGTAGTAGAGGATGCGCAGCGTGTGTTTGGCACCGTCGATCAGCGCGATCAGCGTGTCGAGGCGTCGCGGACCCGTATCGAGCATGGTCAGGCGGTTGCCAGCGACCGTGAAGGTCGGTTGTTCGCGCGGGCTCTCCATCCGCCTGCTCTGGCGGGGCCGCTGGCGGGATGCAACCCGCTTTCCTTGACTCCCGCGCACTTCCAGCCTAAATCGCCGCCTTTCCGACTATCGTCGTACAAGCAAGGAAGCCGTTCATGGCGCGCGTCACTGTCGAAGATTGCGTCGACAAGATTCCCAACCGCTTCGATCTCGTCCTGTTCGCCGCCCAGCGCGCGCGGCAGATTTCGGGTGGTGCTGAATTGCTGCTAGATCGCGATCGCGACAAGAACCCGGTCGTCGCGCTGCGCGAGATCGCCGAGGAGCTGGTGCAGCCCGCGCATCTGCAGGAATCGGTCGTCTCCGGTCTGCAGCGCGTCCAGATGGACGATGACGATGTTGCCGATGCGGTCGGTTCGCTGGCGGCTTCAGCCGAAGCGCTGCGCCTCACCGCAGCGGCTCCCCCGCGCAACCAGAATCTCGGCGCGGACTACGAAGGCTGAGTATGACGCCCGCGCCTGACGCTTTGCGTTAGACGCGGGTCACCCAAGTGGCGGACGGCGGTAGCGCGGGGCGTGTTCCCGCGTTTGCCGTCCGACGGCGTGGTTTGCCACACCGTATTTACGTCTCCCAGATCACGCCTCGTCTGGTTCCGTCGCGGCCTTGGCGCGACCCTTGAAACCCTGCGCCACCACATACCATTCGCTCGACGCCTTGCGGCTGGCGGCGGGCTTGGCGTGTTTCACCGTCGCGAAATTGCGCTTCATCTCCGCCACCAGGGCGGTGTCAGCACCACCTGCGAAGACCTTGCCGACAAAGGCACCGCCGGGCTCCAGCACGTCAATGGCAAAGGCCAAAGCCGCCTCGACCAAGCCCATCGTGCGCAAGGCATCGGTCTGGGGATGGCCGACGGTATTGGCCGCCATGTCCGACAGCACAAGGTCGGGCGCGCCATCGAGCGCCGCCATCAGTCGCTCGGGCGCGACATCGGCCATGAAATCGAGCTGAAATATCGTGACGCCGTCGATCGGGTCGACCGGGAGCAAATCG
This sequence comes from Sphingomonas sp. Ant H11, assembly GCF_000797515.1. Lineage (GTDB taxonomy): Bacteria > Pseudomonadota > Alphaproteobacteria > Sphingomonadales > Sphingomonadaceae > Sphingomonas. The sequence continues at coordinate 9,369 of NZ_JSBN01000035.1, read as the reverse complement.
ATCCCGACGATCGCCGCCTTGGGCACCAGCCGTCGCACCACTTGCGACCAGCCACCCGGCGCGATGCCAAGATCGACCACGCGGCGCTTGCCCTTCAGGAAGGCGAAGCGTTCGTCCAGCTCGCTCAATTTATAGGCCGCGCGGCTGCGAAAGCCGTCGGCCTTGGCGCGCTTCACATACGGGTCGTTCAATTGCCGCTCGAGCCAGCGCGTCGATTGCGCGGTGCGCTTGCGTGCCGTCTTCACGCGGACCCTCAGGCCGCCACCATCCCGGCTCATGCACCATTTCCCATCAAGCGTCGAAGAATGCCCTCGCGAATGCCGCGATCGGCGATGCCGAGCCGTTCGGCCGGCCACAAGTCCAGAATGGTTTCCAGAATGGCGCAACCAGCGACGACCAGATCGGCGCGTTCCGACCCGATACAGGGCAATTGCGCGCGCTGGCGCAAGTCCATTTCCGCAAGCTCGGTACTGATGCGCCGCATGGCGCTGGCGGGGACGATCAAACCGTCCACTTGCGCCCGGTCGTAATGCGACAGGCCGAGATGCACGCTTGCCAGCGTGGTGACGGTTCCCGATGTGCCGAGCAGGCGCGGCACCGCGATGCCGCGTGGCAGCCGCGCCGCAAAGGGGGCCATGCTTTCGGTAACCAGCGCGCGCATGCGGGCATAAGCGGCCGCGCGGCCCTCCGGCCCGTCGCCATGGCCGGCGCTTTCGGTCAACGAGACCACGCCCCATGGCGCGCTGTGCCAGTCCAGCACCTTCGGGTCGGGGCCGCGGGTGTCGACCAGAACCAGTTCGGTCGATCCGCCGCCAATGTCGAAAATGAGCGCAGGGTCTTCGCCCGGCTCGATCAGCGCATGGCACCCGAGCACCGCGAGCCGCGCCTCCTCCTCGGCGGTGATAACGTCGAGCAAAATCCCGGTTTCGGCATAAGCGCGAGCGATGAACTCGGCTCCGTTGCTGGCGCGGCGACAGGCCTCGGTGGCCACCGCGCGCGACAGGGTGACGTTGCGGCGTTTCAATTTGTCCGCGCAGATTTTCAGCGCGGCGATGGTGCGTTCGATCGCAGCGTCGCTCAAGCGTCCCGAACTTGCCAGGCCTTCGCCCAGCCGCACGATCCGCGAAAAAGCGTCGATTACGGCAAATCCATCGCCTTGTGGTCGCGCGATCAGCAGGCGGCAATTGTTGGTGCCAAGGTCAAGTGCGGCGAAGTGGCGTGGATCTCGCCCGCGTGTAACGAGTGCGGTGCCGCCTCTTGGTTTGCCGTTGGTCGGCGCCGAACGGGCAGGCTTTACCTGCCGGTACGGCATATCGGGCGATCGATCCCCCATGCCGTGTGACTCGCTTATTCTGTTCTGCCGTCGCGGCGCGCGGGTCGCGCGCCGTTCGGTGCTTGGGCGCGATCCTAGCGGATGGTCGGTCGACCGGCAAGCGACCCCGCTGCGCCTCTGCCATCGGTTGACATGCGCGGCGCTCGCCCGTAGAGCGCGACCCCGGCGTTGCCCCGTCGTCTAATGGTAAGACTGCGGTTTCTGATACCGCCTATTGAGGTTCGAATCCTCACGGGGCATCCAGCCATCTCCTTCCTTTTCCGACCCACTGGCGCGCAACGATCTCGCGCGCGCTGGGTTGATGGGGGGTACGCCCGCACGTTGCATGGCCGGGTTATGGGAGGTCGGGTGAACGGAAGCGTATCGGCAGCAGGAGGTGACCGTCTCGCCCGGTGGCTGCGCTGGCGCTATGTTCTGGGCGCGCTCGGCTTGGCGTTGGGGGCAGTTTTGCTTGGGCTGTGGCTGGCGCGCAAACCGCTCGCCGAGCATTTCATTGCCGATACGCTTCGCGCTCGCGGGGTTCCCGCGCGCTACCAGATCGAGAAAATTGGCCTGCGCACACAGCGCCTGACCAATGTCGTCCTCGGTGATCCGGCCAATCCCGATTTGCGCGCCGACTGGCTGGAAGTGGATACCAGCCTGGGGTTTTCGGGGGTCGGCGTTACGGCGGTCCGTATCGGTCATCTCGCCATGCGCGGGCGACTGGCCGACGGAAAGGTCTCGTTCGGTGCCATCGACCGACTGCAGCCCCAAGCCGCGGGTACGGCATTCGCGCTGCCGCGCATCAGAGTCGACATTGCCGACGCGCGCATCGCGCTGACGACGCCTTATGGTGCGCTCGCATTGGCGACGACGGGATCCGGGGCGCTGGACGATGGCTTTTCGGGGAGGTTGCGCGCGACCTCGGCGCGGCTCGCGGTTGGCGGGTGTCGGCTGGACGACGTTTCCGCCGATGTGGCGATACAGGTGCTGGCAGCACGGCCAAGCGTCAGCGGCCCCGTCCGCGCCGCACGCGCTGACTGTGCGGGCGTGCAAGCGACGGGAGCAGCCGTCGACCTAGACGTGGTGCTGAACCGGCAGCTCGACCGATGGAAGGGAAAGGCACAGCTTGGTATCGCGGCTGTCGCGCGGAGCGGTGTGGGCGCGCGCACGATCATGGGGCCAGTGTCCTTCGCTGGATCGGGGAAGGATCTGTCGGGTGCTGTCGACCTGCATTCGGGCCCTTTCGCCGCCAGCGGCGTTGCCGGACGCCAGGCCGCGCTGACCGGAGCCTATCGGTACGCGAATGGTGGTTTCACGTTCGATGGCGACGCGCGGGCGGTGGCAGCGCAACTCTCTCCCGCCCGGTTGACGCAGCTCGATTCGTGGCAAAGCGCGAGCGCGGGAACGCCGCTCGGGCCGATGGCCACGCAGGTGGTGATGGCGACACGGTCGGCGGCGCGTTCCGTCAGTGTTGATGCCCGCATAACCGCCACGATCGGCGGTGCCCAGGGGCGGGTACGGATGTCGCGACTGGCGCTCGCGACTGCGTCGGGCGTGAACCTTCGTGCCTCGGGCGCTGCTGACATCACCTATGGCGGGGCCCGCAGCGGATGGCGGATCGCGGGTGCCGCCGAGATGGCAGGCGGCGGCTTGCCGGAGGCACGGGTTCGGGTCATGCAGGATGCTGCGGGCAGCCCGTTGATCGGTCAAGCGATCATCAAACCCTATGCCGTCGGGACATCGCAGCTTGTGTTGGCCCCTGTCGCCTTCACCGCGCGCAACGATGGCGCGACCCAGGTCACGACCAGGATCGATGTGTCGGGGCCGCTTGGCGACGGTCGGGTCGAATCGCTGCGCTTGCCGATCGTGGCGACGTGGGACGGGGGCTCCCGCTTGACCGTCAATGCCACATGTGCCCCGCTCGGGTTCGCGCGACTACGCCTTTCGGGCATCGATTTGCGGCGGTCTTCGATGACGCTGTGCCCCCGCGATGGCGGACTGGCGCGCCTGGAGCGCGGCGTGTTGCGCGGCGGAGGCGGGATCGGGCCGATCCGACTGGCTGGGACACTGGGCGCGTCGCCGCTGGAACTGGTGATGCGGCAGGCGCAGTGGAGTTTGGAAGACCGTCGCTTCGTGCTGGCGGGGCTTGGTGTGCGGGTCGGGACGGCAGAGCGGATCACCCGGCTCGATGTGGCGCGATTGGCCGGGGCGTTTGCCGCCAGTCGCCCGCAGGGCAGCTTTGACGGAGCAGCGGGACAAATCGGCAGCGTCCCGCTGCTCCTGTCGGCCGCCAATGGCAATTGGCGCTTTGCCGAGGGCAAGCTGTCGCTGGCGGGTGGACTCGCGGTGGCGGACAGTGCCGCCAGTCCGCGGTTCCACCCTATGGCGGTGCGCGGCGCGGCCGTGACGCTGGCCGACAACCACATTGTCGCCACTGGCACGCTGTTCGAACCGAAGCAGGGCGTGAAAGTGGCCGATGTCACCATCGCGCACGATCTCGGCACAGGAACGGGCCGCGCCGATCTGATCGTCCCGGGCATCACCTTCGACGAGCATTTCCAGCCCGATCACCTCACCCCGCTGACCTTTGGCGTCATCGCCAATGTCGTGGGTGCGACCAGCGGAGAGGGGCATATTCGCTGGACACCGCAAGCCGTGACGAGCGACGGCGTGTTCCGCACCGGGGGCATCAATCTGGCCGCCGCTTTTGGCCCGGCGAGCGGCATTGCCGGGGAAATCCGCTTTACCGATCTGCTCAATCTCGAGAGCGCGCCTGGGCAGGTCGCGACGATCAAAAGCCTCAACCCGGGCGTTGCGGTCAATGACGGCGTGGTTCGCTATCAGTTGCTGCCGGGCGCGCGGGTGCGGGTCGAGCAGGGCGTATGGCCCTTTGCCGGCGGTCGCCTGTCGCTCGAACGACCCTCCTCGATTTCGACGAGGCGCAGGAACGCCATTTGACCTTCCGCGTGACGGGCGTGCAGGCCGACCAGTTTCTCCAGCAATTCGACTTCAAGAATTTGAACGCGACGGGCATTTTCGACGGCGCGCTGCCGATGGTGTTCGATGCGCGCGGCGGGCGGATCGAAAACGGCAATCTGGTGGTGCACCCCGGCGGCGGCACGATCGCCTATGTCGGCGAAGTGACGCAGAAAGACCTCGGCTTTTGGGGGAATTTCGCGTTCCAGTCGCTGAAATCGCTGCGCTATCGCAATCTCGACATCGTCATGAACGGTCCGCTGGCGGGCGAGGTGATCACGCAAGTGCGTTTCGCCGGGATTGCGCAAGGCGCGGGCGCCAAGCGCAATTTCCTGTTCGACCGGCTGCAGAAGCTGCCGATCGTGTTCAACCTCAGGATTTCCGCACCGTTCCGCCAGCTCGCCGATTCGGTGCAGAATTTCTATGATCCCAAGCGGCTGGTCGAACGCAATTTGCCGACCCTGCTGGAAGAACAAAATAAACGCGCGGTGCCGCCGACGCCCGCCACCCCCCATTCAGCCCTCCGACAGCAGGACCGTGCCATGACCGAAACAGCATTGACGATGATGAAGGACCGGCCGAGCAACAGTGTAATGAAGAGACTGACGATCCTGGGCCTGTGCGCGCTCTGTCTTGCCCAGACGGCATGCGTTAATGTGACCGCGCCCGACAAACCGATCGTCATCAATCTCAACATCAGCGTGACGCAGGAAGTGGTCTATCGTCTTGATGGCCAGGCCAAGAATTTGATTCAGTCGCAACCGGGGATTTTCTGATGAACAGGCTCAAGATATCGATCGCGACGCTCCTGCTGGTCGGCGGTGCGTCTGCGGCCGTTGCCCAGCGTGATCCGGCCTATCAGGCGGCGCGCGCGGCGGGCGAAGTGGGCGAGCAGCCCGATGGCTATCTCGGCGTGGTCGGCAGCGCGAGCCCGGCGGTGCGCGCGCTGGTCAACAACATCAACATCCAGCGCAAGGCGGCGTATACCCAGCAAAGCGCGGCGTCGGGTGCCACGGTCGAGCAGTTCGCCTTTACCAGCGGGTGCAATTTGATCCTGAAGACCGCGCCAGGCGAGAAATATAAAGGCCCCGACGGCGTTTGGAAAACGCGCACCGCCGCCCCGCCGGAACGCGATTCGCGCTGTATATGAGCGGCGCGCGTTATTTGGCCTCGGCGAGCGCGGCCTTGGCGGTGGCGCTCGTCCAGTCCATGCCGCCGGTGCTGCGCCAAACTTCGTGACCGGTCGAATCGAACAGGATGCTCATCGGCAGGCTGGCATTATAGGTGATGCTGAAGCCGACATCCTTGTCGAGATAGGGCTTCAGCCGTGCGAAGCTGTGCTTGGCGAAGAAACCGGCGACGGTCGGGCGGTCCTTGTCCTGGCTGATCGTGGCGACGGTGATGGTTGCTGCCGCTGCATCGAGCGTCGGCATTTCCTTGACGCACGGGCCGCACCAGGTCGCCCAGAGATTGACCAGCACTGGCTTGCCCTTGAACGCCGCCAGCGTCATCGGCTTGCCATCGGGGTCTTCGAACGTGACCGCGGGGGCGGCTTCGCCCTTGTGGCTGCGGTCGATCGCGTGCGTCTCAGCCGGTTCTGCGGTGGCCTGCGCGGAATTGGCGGTGGGCGCGAGCGCGTCTTGCCCGTTGGACGAGACTTGCTTATCGCACCCGCCAAGCACTCCGAGTAGCAGGACCGGGACCATCACCGAGCGTAAAGACATATCGGGCGCATCCAATGCGATGTGGGGCGGTCGTTTTGCCGAAGGGCCGACCGCAGTGATGCGGGCGATAAATGCCTCGATCCCGTTCGACAAGCGTTTGTGGCGACAGGACATCGCCGGGTCCAAGGCGCATGTCGCGATGTTGGGCGCGACCGGCATCGTTTCGGCGGAGGATGCTGCCGCGATCTCGGCGGGCCTCGACACCGTTGCCGCGCATTATGCCGAGCATGGCGTGGCCGAGGACATGGTGCTCGAAGACATCCATATGCAAAGCGAGTCGCGCCTGGCCGAGGCGATCGGCCCGGTTGCCGGACGGCTGCACACCGCGCGCTCGCGCAACGACCAGGTCGCGACCGATTTCAAACTGTGGGTGCGCGATGCGATCGATGAGGTCGATGCTGCCCTTGGCGCGTTTCAGGACGCCTTGCTCGCGCGTGCGGAGCAGCATGCCGACAGCGTGATGCCGGGCTTCACGCATCTTCAGAGCGCGCAGCCGGTGACGCTCGGCCATCATCTGATGGCCTATTATGAAATGATCGCACGCGACCGCAGCCGCTTTGCCGATGCGCGGGCGCGGATGAACCTGTCGCCGCTCGGTTCGGCTGCGCTGGCGGGCACCGGCTTCCCGATCGACCGGGAAATGACGGCGGCGGCGCTCGGCTTCGACGGGCCGACGCGCAATTCGCTCGATGGCGTGTCCGACCGCGATTTCGCGATCGATTATCTGACCTCGGCGACGCAATGTTCGCTGCATCTGTCGCGGCTTGCCGAGGAATTCGTGCTGTGGGCGTCGCAGCCGTTCGGCTTCGTCGCTCTATCGGATCAATGGTCGACCGGCAGCTCGATCATGCCGCAGAAGCGCAACCCCGATGCGGCCGAACTGGTGCGCGGCCATGCCGGGCGCATCCTCGGCTGCATGACCGCGCTGATGGTGACGATGAAGGGCCTGCCGCTGGCCTATTCCAAGGACATGCAGGACGATAAGCCGCCGGTGTTTGAGGCGCATGATTTGCTAGGGCTGTCGATCGCGGCGATGACGGGCATGGTCGAAAGCGCGACCTTCCGGACCGATCGGATGCGCGGGCTTGCCGAAGCCGGTTTCGCCACCGCGACCGATCTCGCCGACTGGCTGGTGCGCGAAGCAGGCGTGCCGTTCCGCGAGGCGCATCACATCACCGGCCAGGCAGTGGCGCGCGCGGAAGCGCTGGGGGTGAAGCTCGACGCGGTGCCGCTGGCCGATTTGCAAGCCATTGATGCGCGGATCGACGATCGCGTCTATGGCGTGTTGTCGGTCGATGCGTCGGTTGCCAGCCGCACGAGCTTTGGCGGCACCGCGCCGTCGCGCGTGCGGGCGGCGATTGCGGCGGCACGCGAAGGGAAACGGTCATGACACTCACGCGGGTGCCGGGTTTGATGGTCCTCGGGTCGATCGCGCTGCTCGCGGGTTGTGGTTCGGCGACCACCTTGAAACCGCCCAAGGGCCAACCATTGCCGGTCGCGCCTTATGGGGCGACCGCCACGCCGACGCCTGCCGATTTGATAAAACCGAGCGACCAGGCCCGCCCCGAGCGCAGTGACGAAGTGCTCAAGAACTCGCAGCAGCGGCGCGGCGACGATTTCGATTTGCCGCCCCCCAACTGATTTAGGCTGTTTTTATGGATCATTTTTCGCTCGTCGATGGGGCGATGCACTGCGAAGGCGTGCCGTTGTCGGTGATTGCCGAGGCGGTCGGCACCCCGGTTTATGTTTATTCGACCGCGACGCTGAAGCGCCACGCCCGCGTGTTCCGCGAAGGGCTGGCCGGGGCGGGGGATGTCCACCTCGCTTATGCGATCAAGGCCAATCCCAATCTCGCGGTGCTGCGCGTGATGGCGGATGCGGGCTATGGTGCTGACGTCGTGTCGGGTGGCGAGCTCGCGCGCGCGCTGGCGGCGGGGATTCCGGCCAGCGACGTAGTGTTTTCGGGCGTCGGCAAGACCGTCACTGAATTGACCACCGCGCTGGAGGCTGGGCTCGGCCAGTTCAACCTCGAGCTGGAAGAAGAAGGCGTCGTGCTGGCCGGGCTGGCGGCGGCGCGCGGGCTGGTCGCCAATGCGACGCTGCGCGTGAATCCCGATGTCGATGCCGGCACCCACGCCAAGATTTCGACCGGCAAGCGCGAGAACAAGTTCGGCGTGCCGATCGACCAGGCTCCGGCGATTTTCGGGCGATTGGCGGGCTTGCCCGGCCTCGCGCTGCGCGGCGTCGCGATCCACATTGGTAGTCAGTTGAGCGATCTTGCGCCGCTGGAAGCGGCCTATCGGCGCGTCGGGGAACTGGTCACCGAATTGCGCGGGCTTGGTTTCCCGATCGAACGCGTTGATCTCGGCGGTGGGCTGGGCGTGCCGTATCGCGAAGGCGATGTCTTGCCGAGCCCCGCCGAATACGGTGCGATGGTTGCCCGCGCGACTAAGGATTGGGGCGTGCGGCTGATGTTCGAACCCGGCCGCGTGATTGCGGGCAATGCCGGTGTGCTGCTGACCAAGGTGATCTGGGTCAAACCCGGCGCGATCAATCCCTATGTCATCGTCGACGCCGCGATGAACGATCTCGCCCGCCCGGCGATGTATGACGCCTGGCATGATTTCAGGGCGGTCCATCCGACCGGCGAACGCATGGTCGCGAACATTGCCGGGCCGGTGTGCGAAAGCGGCGACACCTTCGCGATGGGCCGGGACATCGATGCCGTGAAGAGCGGCGACCTCGCCATCTTCCGCACAGCCGGAGCTTATGGCGCGACGATGGCATCGACCTATAACAGCCGCGCATTGGTGCCCGAAGTGCTGGTCGATGGCGACCGGTTTGCGGTGGTTGCCGACCGTATCCTGCCCGAGACGATCCTCGCCGCCGAACGCATTCCGGAATGGCTCACGCCGGGTGACTGACGACGCTCGTCTGCACAGTCTGCCGCTTTTCGTGCGGCTGGCCGGGCGGCCGGTGATTCTTGTTGGAACCGGCGAAGCCGCTGACGCCAAGCGCCGCCTGCTGGAACGCGGCGGGGCCGAAATCGTCGGCGAAGCGGCGGCGGCGGCGTTGGCCATCGTTGCGCTGGAGGAACCTGCACAGGCGCAAGCGGTTATCGCGCGGCTGAAGGCCCGAGGCGTGCTGGTCAACGCGGTCGATCGGCCGGATGATTGCGACTTCACGCTGCCCGCGATCATCGATCGCAACCCCGTGATCGTCGCGATTGGCACCGGCGGGGCCTCGGCTGGACTGGCGGCGGCGGTGCGGCAACGGCTGGAGACGCTGCTGCCGCAAACGCTCGGGCCCCTCGCGACCGCGCTGTTCCGCTGGCGGGCCGCGATCCGGCTCGCT
>NZ_JSBN01000034.1 GCF_000797515.1 Sphingomonas sp. Ant H11 | reverse complement strand
TCGACCCGTCGCGCCTGGCGCCACAGTGGGCGCGTCGCCGCCGGCCGAGGCGGCGACGCCGTCAAGCCAGCTCGGAACGAGGGGTGTGCCCCCGCCCGCGCCGCCGTAAGCGCTGGACGTTCCCATCAGCGTGGGCCCTTGCGTGTCCGCAGCGCGCCTGAGGCGGTCGCTTTGAGCATGGCGGATTTGGACGATGACCAGCTCGTCAGAAGTTTGTCGAAACGCGTGATGGCGTCCGCCTCCTTGATGACCCCGGTCCATCCTTGGGCCGGCCAAGAGCCGCATCGATCCGCGGGGAGAGCCTCCAGCAAGTCGAGCAAGTTCGCCTGCAACGTCGGGTGGGCGCGGACGAGGACGCCGATACCGTCAACGCCCGGGGGCGCGGTGTCGAAGGCGTCGCCGCCCATGATGCGACCTCTCAGCTCCTCGAAGACCTGAGCGGCTTCGGCCGGCACCAGCTGCTTCAGTTCACCCTCGTAGGCTTGCACCGATAGTTTCGACCCGAGGAGCTTCTCGACGACCGCTGCGAGACGACCGAGCACTGAGGCTGGGCCGAAATAGTCCTTCCGGTCCTTGGTGACGAACAGGTAGGGACGGAGGTCGATGGCCGCCAAGGGAGGAGGGATGCGGGCCCAGGAGCGGATCGCCTCAGATCCCTTCCATTCGGCGAGCATCGCGGTATCTGTCGATGGCGGCACGATGGCCAGCTTGCTGTCGGCACCGTCCGTATCGGCTTTGCCTCCGGCGCGTTTGGGTTTCGCCGCGGCCTTGTTCTCGGGCTGGTCGTTCTCCAACCCCACGAGGTCGGCGCACCGACCGTCCGGGTCGCGCGCGGCCGCGCTGGCGACCTGATCGAACGTGCGGGACAGGAAACGTTCGGCCAGCATCAGCTTCGCGAGGATCGGCAGCTTCACCTCATCGCCGAAGCCACGGGCCGTCGCGGTCTGGTGTCGTAGGAGGAGCGTATTGAGGAAGCGCTTGATCTGACGCGGGTTGCCCTGCGTTCCGCTCGCGAGGATGGGCCCGATCTGATCACTCAAAGTAAGTGCGCTCTGCACCTTGGGAGCTTTATCACCAAGCGCCGTCTTCACAGTTTGGGCGTCGAGACCGGCGTTCGTCCAAGGCCGCTTCAGCAGTTCGCGCGCTGCGGCGATCAAGGCCCCATATGCTTCATCGTCTTCTCCAAGTTCGGAGCCGATCAGCAGGAGCGTAACGTAGATGCGCGTTTCCGTGTCGCCAAGGGCAGGAATTCGGAACGGGACCTGGATCAGCTTCTCCAGATAGTTCCGGGCATAGTCCCTCGGGCCCGTGGTGTCGGGCAGTTCCGGAAAGTGTTTGCGAACGGAGTATTCGATCATGGCCTCGTCCGCGGCCACGATGAAGGCGGTCCGTTCGGTGAAGACGAACAGGCGGATCGCCTCGAGGGTCTCGATCGCGGTGTCGGGGAGACAGCGGTCGAGGTCGTCGATCAGGACGATGAGCTGGTCGATTCCGGCCTGCTTGAGAAGTTCGGTGAAGGCCTTCCTGAACGCTTCGATCTCCTCGGGAACGTTCTTGGATTCCGCCGGCTTAAGGAGGCCTTGGACGCCCTCCACGGCCTTATCGAAATTATCCTGTGTGGCCAGTTTGGCGGGGTCGGCGAAGATGCCCTTCAGGGTTCCGACGACGGCTCCCACTTGGTCGGCGGTCGGCATGCCGGTGAGCGCTGTAAAAGCGAGCCCGCCGCCATGACGCGCGACCTTCAACCAGTCGATACGCCTGAAGATGTCCTTGACCGCCTCACCGGACTTGGCAAGGAGCGGCCGTTTCTCGATCAGCCCCGTGACGATACCCTCGATGAGGGCAATCTTGGCGTCCTCGAAACCTTGGAAGCGCCAACCATTGAATTTGAGGCACAGGACATCCTTATCGGAATCCAGGGCGTGTTCGATCATCTCGAGAATGCTGGATTTCCCAGCGCCCCAGTCGCCGTGCACGCCGATCGTGACTGGATGTTCCGGTCGCTCGCGGAGCAAGGCGATAATGGTCTTGGCGATCGCTTCGTTATTGAGCAGATCGACCTTGGTTTCATTGTCGGTCAACAGCATTGCGTCGCACTCCCTAGGAATGCGGCGCACGATTCGTTGCTGTGATCGGCTCGCCTCCGTGCTGACACTGCCGCACTTACACTATTTTCGCCATACGTCCTGTGAGCCAACACAGCTTCGGAAGTAAGTTGACATCGAGGGAAGGCCACTTCCGCAAGGTTCTGAGAACAATTTTGGACTAGGTGACATCAAGGGCCAGCTTCACAGCGGCCTTTTCGTCAGGGGCATGAATTCCAAGGAGGCGCCCGTTCTTCCAGCTCCACACCGTGAAACCCAATTTGCCAACCTTATTGATCTGGCCCGAAGGCAACGCCTCAGATTCCCCTTCTGAAATAAGGCGAAGAACCACTTTTGCTGGTTCCCCGAGGGTGTCGATATCGAAAAGCTTGCCGACACTCGCCTCTGTCAGGAGATGGTCTCCTTTGGTATCAATCGCGACGACTGCTTTATCGATCCAAACGAGAAAGTCAGGCCAGTAGGTCGAGGACGATGACATATCGAGCAGTGGGATATAAAACCCACTGTTGCGAGGGTTTCTGGCCCAGACACGCTGCGTTCGGTCTAGGGCTCGCGCAAAGCGCAGTTCCAATGGGTTCAGACCGGAGTAAGTTCGGTGAAGCGCTTTGGTGAACTCGACGGCATCGGACGGATCGACCGCGACTGGCCCCACCGAATAAGGCGCATCAAAGTCGTTCTGGAAAATCTTCGAGTGATCGATGTAGGCTTCGACGACCGATCGCGCGATTGATCTGACGTGATCGGCTGCCGGACTGGTCAGCTCGATGAGGGCATCAAACTTGGGTAGCTCGATATCAACTAAATTAACTGGTCCGCCTGCTCGACGGAGAGCCCCGGAATATAGGCGCTGCAGTTCGCGTCTAAAGACAGACCTGGCAGTAACGCGGTTGCTGTGCTCAACCTCTGCCCACTCATAAGTCGCTTCAGATCCAATTCCTATCTCTTGGAGGACAAGCATTCGGCTTCCTTGGCCGATGGTGTTTGCTCCTCCGGAGGAAAAATCCATCATCTTCCCGACGATGTCAGCGATCGGCCGCTTCGCTTTGACGGAATGGATGCCGATTGTTGGGACGGTACGGGGGGGCTCCGGATTGACCTTCTCGAGAACGCGGCTACTGCCTTCTTTCTTGATCAGAAGTGCGACAGCAGGATGCTCCGAGACGAGTTGCTTGCGAATGTCCTCAAGAATCTCGTCGAAAAACGCCCCGCTCGTCCGTCCTGATATAAAAATGGGCTGTGTTGAGAGCGGGGTCGCTGTAGTGCTCTGCTCCAGGTTGACGCAGTACGCGCCCGACGACCTGCGTGATCTGGCGAGACGATGCCATCTCCTTATCGATATATGCAAATCCACAGGTGGGATCGTCCCATCCTTCCTGTAGGCCTAAGTTGAAGATGATATGCTCGAAGTCGCCATTGATGAAATCGGTGTAATCGCGGTCACCTCCAGAAAGCACGCGCATTGATTTCGGAGGGGGAGCATCTTTGGGAAATTTAAGCTGGCTATAGATTACGATCTTCTCGGGATCGATGCCCGCGGTTTCAACCAGGTGCCGCCAGATCAGGACAGGGCGTGCTTGCCGCTCATCAAACGGCCGCTTCATGTCCTCGGCGATCGGAACCCCGTCCACGGCGTTGGTGCTGCATACATAGATAGCCTTTGGTCGAAATGGGACCGGCAGAGTTGCTGCGGCCTCGCGAGCGTCGGCCATGTCAGCCAGCATGGCATCGACGGCGGTTTCCATTGGCGTCACGTAGCCGCCAATCGCTATACGCTCCTTCACAAGCCCGGACGCGACAACATCCTTACTCGCCACCGGCGTCGTGAAATGCTCATCGCGCCAGCCTCTATCGGTGCGAAGACGTGCGATCGTATTTTCCAGTCGGGCGGGCAGCGACATAGTCGCGCTGGCGGCGATTAACCCGTCGGGCGAGAGCTCGAGGAGCCTCCTCGTCTGAAGATCCGACAGGTTGTGACCTTCATCATAGATAATTATAAGAGGGCGCCGCGATCCGCCGACCGATCGGCGATTTGTCAGCAAATCCCAGAGCGATTCACTAGCGAGATCAAGTTGAGCCTCAAATACCTTGCGATCCCCACCGGACTCGTCCTCCACCGCGAACTTACCGACCGTTGCAACGAGCAATAGCCCTTTCGATGTGTCTTCGATGTCCGAGGGCGCCACTTGGAGGAGGGGCTTAACCACGAAGCCAGCAATGTTGTCGGCGTATCTGCCGGACGACAAGTTGGCATAGGTCTGCGCAACGACGATTTTCCCTTTCGAGACCCACAGCACGATGGGCTGTACCGGCAGCCGGTCACGTATCTGCGAGATCGTATCTGCCAAGACTAGCGTCTTACCACTTCCCGTTATCGACGCGAGCGTCTGTAGGAATGGCACCGTGGTCAAGCGATCTACCATCAGCGGATTGGATGCGTAGTCGGTAAACCGTGAAGCAATCTGCGAAGCAGCCTGCTCTTGGAACTTGAAGAGGTCCATTAAGCTACCTCCTCCGGATTATTGAATTCATCGTTTTCATTGAGGCCAAGATGCGCAAGAATTCGGTCAGGAATTTTCCAGAACCTGACATTGGGAGACTGATAAGTCTCGTAGCGTGCGTACACATGATACGGAGTCTTGATCCCCGCGCGCTTGGCTTCGTTGGCGACTGTCCTATAGGTTTCAAGATCAAGAGAGCCGACAGGCCCCCCATTGTCCCAGATCAGGAAGTAACCTTCGCCCGCATCGTCTGTACCGATTAAATACTGATAGTCAGCGTCGTCGAATACGCTCAAATTCGGCGCGCTTCTCCGCTGAGTCTCCCAATGCGACGTAAGGACGATGTCGATCAATTCGTCGCGCTGCATCGACAACACGGTTTTAGCATCAATGGTTTTGGTCAGGAGGCGATACTCGAAGCCCCCACCAAGGGGCTCGGCGGTGCTCCCATCGGGGCGCTCGCCGGTTGCTGCATTATGCAAGCGTTTCCAAGTCAGCGTCCGAGCATATTTGTCTCCGTTCTCCGGTGCTCCCTGTTCAATCAGAATGAAGCGACGATCACTGTCCGCCTCCTGATTGAGTGCGAGAACCGAGTGGCCCGTCGTCCCCGAACCGGCATACGGGTCCATGACCAAGCCGCCCGGCGGGCACCAAAGCATGATGATCTTTTTGAACAGGGACATGGGCTTCACGGTCTCGAAACCGTGGCCCTTGCCGACGATGGCATCCAGCTCTTCGATGCCTTCGCGATTACGGCCCGATTCCGTTGCTGCCCAGGATACTGCGCCGATCGAGGTGAGCCGGTCTGGATCGGCCTCATCAACCCAGAATGTCGTAGGTACGGAGCCCATCTTCACGTGAGCGGCGTGCACTTTCAGCATCGGCTGCGCGTCGCCCTTCACACCAAAATACAATTTTGGCCAGTTCCCGGCTTCGAGCCTCGCCAGTGCTTTCCCTCGTGCTTCGACCAGTTTCGGATGGGCCGGATCGAACGACGAGGACGACCGCGTCGGCGCACCCTTGATAACGAGCGCTTTCGGCTTGCCGTCTCCTAACTCTCGCTCCTCGTACTGAGAGCCCCACTCGGAAAGCCACTTTCGAATTGTCGCCTTCTCGAATGCCCAGTGTCGCGTTTCAAGTGGCCAATGTAGCTCACCAGTAAATGGGGACTGGATGGCATAGGTGCTCGATTTGTGCGAGGTAGGGCTACGCTTGCCAGTCACGTCCCCCTGTTTCCAGTCCCCAGTCTCATCTCCATCTCTGTTGCCGAATCTAGAATCGGCTTTCTCAGATCGAGCAAGGAGTTTGGTCGAACTCAGAGACTTGTCCTTCGCGTACACCAAGACGTAGTCCGTGGCGGTCGAAACATGACGAGCATTCTTCGGTGTGGTCTTCTGCCAATTGATAATCGCGATGCGGTTCTCTTCTCCAAAGACCTCGTCCATCATCATGCCAAGGTGGAATAGTTCGTTGTCGTCGATACAAATAGCGACCACGCCCGAAGGCTTTAGCATCGCCTTCATCATCTGAAGGCGAGGCATGATGGTTTTGATCCACTTGGTGTGACGTGAACCGTCCTCTTTGGCTACGATGGTGCCAAGATCAGGGTCGTTGGGATCGTTATCCCACTTATCATTATACCTGAATGATTGTCCCGTGTTGTACGGTGGGTCAGTGAGTATCAGGTCAACTTCACCGCGGTATTTGTATAGCGTAACCATCGCCTGAAGGTTTTCACCTTCGATAAGCAGGTTGCAGGCTTGGTCTGCTGGGCTTCCGACGTGAAGTTTCGGCTCCCGCCTCGTCACGCGGGGACGGACGCGGCGATAGATCTCGAGGGCAGTTCGCTTGCCATAAAAGCTGAGGGCAACCCCGTTGGTCAGCAGGCCCCTGACCATCCGCTCAAGGTCGTCTCTATCAAGCTTTGCAAGCTCGTTACTCAGTTCATCGCCCTGAAAATCGCGCATCAATTCGTCACCTTGGGTATCATGGATTTTCGCTGGCTATTCGCCAAAATGTTCCTATTATGTTCTTGTGTTTCGAGCAATCCCCGCGCCTGAGTCATGGCCCCTTGAAAGAGGCTATAATGGGGGTTTTGCCAGTCAGCCAAGCCCGATGCCGGCCGGCGCGTACCTGGAGGATCCGTTAACCGAGGACGAGCGGGGTGGTGGTGGTGAGCCGTCATGCCGCCTTCTCCTGCCTGGTTCGAATATCGGAAATCCACATGGCCAGCGCGTCGATCTCGATCTCGATCACTGACGGTGCGGGCAAGCGGGGATTAATCTCCCCAGGTTGGCTGTGAAGCAGCGCCGAACAGCGGCCGAAAGCTTCGCGCATTACCGTGCAGTCCACGTCAGTGAGGATGGTGAGCTTGATCAGACCGGTCGTATCGACCTTGCGGGACAGTCGACGGATCACCGGCCCTACCACTTCTTCCACCGCGCGCTCCCAGGTGGTGCGAAGCTGGTCTTGGAAGGATGTTACCTCCCACTGCCATTTCGCCTGATCGCCGCGTTCGTGATGGATCTTCACATTTGCCAGGTGGGCTTTCATGCCGTCGATCACCTTGTCGAGGGGCATGACGTTAGCGGGCGGATCTTGATGGCAGAAGCCGGCATGTTCAGTGCCGCGGCTAATCAGCCGATACGACACGGGCGTTGCCGCCCGGTCCTTGGTCGCCCGGCAGGCTTCGTCGAGTAGCAGCAGGAAGGCCATGTCATGGGTGAACACGATGACCTGGCGGCTCTCGCCGGCTTCGGCCAGACGCGCGGCAACCCGATCGCGATGCAGGTGGTCGAGCGAGGACACCGGGTCGTCGAAGACGATCGCCGACTGCGCGTCGATCGTCGACAGCTCGGCGAGGAATGCGGCGAGCGCGACGCAGCGATGTTCGCCTTCGCTTAGAACCTTGCCGACGGGTTCGGCCGGCTTGTTGATCAGGCGCACCTGAAAGAAGGGGACGCCGGCCGTGGTCTTCGCTTGCTGAAGCTCGATCGCGAGGCCTGCAACGCCGAGCTTGTTGACCTCGATTGCGAAGCGACCGCGCAAGCGGTTGGTAACGAGGGCTTGGGCGATCCGCGCGCTCTGCGTCGTGATCTTGTTCGTGGCAGTGTCCTTGCTGGCCTTTTCAAGCGCCTCGACGGCTTTCGCGCGCTCTATCTGGGCAAGCAAGTCGGCCTTCACGCCGCCGAGCCATTTGCGGTCGGCCAAGCCGTCGCGTTCGGCGACGAGGGCGGCGCGTTGCGGGGAGTTTGCCTCCGATTGCAGGCCCTCGATCCGGGTGGCGATCCCGCCCAGTAGGCCGCGCAACTCGTCCAGCGAGGCGACGGCCTCCGGTGGCAACGTCGGCAGGACCTCACGGGCATGGGTTCGCAGCACCGCCCGCAGGCGCCAGCACAACTGAACGATCTGCCGGCGAAGGGCCTTCGCCAGCTCGGCCTCGCCGATATCGTCGCGGATCAGGGCGACGAACACCGGGATATTCTTCGTCAGGAAGACCTGAGACGATAGCTGCTCGATCAGTTCGTCATAGGCGTCAGCGGCATCCTCTTCGCGACGCTTGCTCTCGTCCTGGACGAATGCTTCGAAGCTGGTGAGCCTCCTTGAGGCTTCTTCGCCCAGCGGCTGCTGGCACAGTACGCAATGGGCGTCAGAGGCCGTTACTGGGAATGGCTGTCCGGGATAGGCGGCTTCGCGCGAATAGGCGCGGGCCGCTTCCCACAAAGCCTTCCAGATATCCGAGCCGATGTCCGGCAGCGGTTCTTCGGCAAAGAGACTTGCAGAGGCGGCCGCAGCCGCGTCGCGCGCGTGGTGAGACGGAAGTGGGCTTCGCGCAGGGTGGTCCGGTTCCCGTCGCTAGCGCCGGCAATCAATCGCTCGATCTGGTCTATCACCGCCGTAATGCGGGTTTCCTGAGTCTGAAGCTGACGGACGGTCCGGGCGGGATCACCGGAGAGATCGGTAATGAGGGTCTGGAGCCGCGCCTCTTCCTGCGCGGTGAGACCGGCGAGTTTCTCGATGGTGTCGGGCTTGGTCTTGCCGGACAAGCTAGCGATTACCTTGCCCACCGCCGTGTCCGGCTTGCACTCAGGTTTTGATAAGACAACTGGCGTCTGCTGTTCCAGCGTCTTTATCTCGGCCGACAGTTTGGCCTTCACATCCTGGCACGCCTGCGCGAGGCCGGCGAGAATGCGCAAAGGAAGCGGCGTATAGGCGAGATCGTTGGTGTTTTCGACATGGACGTTGGCCGTTCGCGAGTCGAAGACGCTGACGGCTGACAGCATCGGATCGGCTGAGCCGCCTTGGTTCCACGTCGCGCTTCGCTTCTGCCCACCGATGAAGAAATCGATGCTGGCGGTCGGTACGCCACGAGAGCCGGCATAGATATTCGGCAGAATGGCGTCGCCCTTCGGAGAGCGTGCGCGGCAGAGCTGCTTGAGGACGCGGGCGTATCCCGATTTGCCGGCGCCGTTGTCTCCATAGATCACGGTGAGGCCGGTCTTGCCGAAGGACAGCCGCTCGCCCGGCGCGAGGGCGTTGACGTTCACCAGGCCATGCAAGGCGCCCAGGCTGACGACGGCGTGGCTCGCCGCGGGATCGCGAATGTGGCTGGTGTCCAGCGGAACAGCAGGGCTGTCACTCTTGCAGACGGCAACGAGGGCGGTGATGTCAGCGGGCTCAAGCTTCGTCTGGCCGCAGAGCAGGCGCAAGGCGTCACGCTGCCAGCCGGGCAGGTCGGCTGACCATGCGAGGATATCGGCAAGCGCCTCGGCCTCATTCGAGAGGTCATTACTCTCTTCATTCATCGTCCTGGACTCCCCCCATTTGGCCCTACTTTGATTGGCCAACTCTTTTTGATATTTCCAATTGGCCGTGTCTCATCAGGCCCCTCCAACTATGCGTCGTTCCGTGCCGAGCGGGATGATCCAGCCGCCAGCGCGATCCGGTCGCGCGAACTCATCGGGGCTCACCTTTTCGGCCAAACGACCGCGAATGGTCTCCGCTTCGCCATCGATTGCCGCACGGATCAGATCCCGGTCTACTCCGACGAAAACCGGACGAAGGTTGAGCCGGGCCAAGGCCTCCTGATCGACGGTACTAGCGACCGCGTCGGTAATCGGGCCGGCCCGCGTGACGATCCCGCCCACCAGGCCGCCGATATCGTGGGTCTTTTCCACTTGTCCTATCGGCGCACTGTCGAGTGCGCCGCGCGCGCGCGCGGCGGCATCCCGGAGTGGTCGCGGAAAGGTTTGGCGTGTCAGAGCGCGCAGCGCCTGGGCGAGTTCTGTATGCCCGAGAGGTTCGATCATACTGGCGACATGCAGACGAAGCAGGCCGATGAAGGGGGCGTCCTTGTCTTGCGGATCGATGGGATCGCCCTTGTCGATGGGATCGCGAACCGACAGGTGGGCGTCAGCGGGATTGGAATTCGCCAAGCCCCACCGGCTGGCGACCGCGATCCGCTTTACGGTGACCTTTCGGCCTTTGACCGTCACGTCGATGCGCCCGGCTTGCGTCCAGGCGCGCGCGAGTGCTTTCGCCGGTCCGCCCGGGTCGTGACAGCCCTTGGCCTCCGCGATCGTGAGTGAGGTCAGATCGGATTTGCATGCGATCCAGTCGGGGAGGTCGCCTCGGGCGAGGCGCTTGATCCTGACCTGCTTGCGACGGTCGAGATCAATCATGTGGTTGCCGAGATGGACGAAGATGGAGAGATCGAAATATCGCTCGAGATAAGCGCGGGCAACGAACCGTCCGAACAGGCCTGACAACGCGACCTTCACTTCGCGCGCCTGGCCAAGCGGTTGTCTGAAAATGAAGGACGTGCCCGCGCCGGTCGGTGCCAGCAGCGCATCCAAGATCGACCACGCGCCATAGGCTGCGCCCGGCGTCTGAAGCACTTCGCGAATGCCGGCGTCCTCGATCTCAGAGACGTCCAGCGCGATGGTCGCGCCGGGGGACGGGTCAAGTGATGGAGGTGCGAAGCTGTAGATGAAGGTTCGGGTCATAGCGCCAGCGCCCGCTTGAGATCATCGTGCTCAAAGGCGCTGGCCATCCGGGTAATCTCTGCAGAGCGGGCGCCGGCCGTCTTGGCGGTTTCACGCCACGTCGCGGTCACGGTCGCGACCTCTTTGATGATTGCTCGGGCCTGCAGCAGTGTGAGGCCGAAGAACTCCGAAGCCGCCTCAAGCAGGTCAAGCGAGCAGGTGCCTTCGTCGAGGTCGATGTTCGTCGTCAGCACACGCGCCTTGAGGTCGGTGGGCACAGGATTGAGGTCATAGGCCGGAGAAAGAGACCATCCTGTCTTGCCGAGCCAAAGGAAACCATGGTTACGCAGATGATCGTCGACATTGGAAATCAGCACGTTGAAGACGACGCGCCGATAGAGGGCATGAGCGTCGGTCTTCCCCTGCGCACCATGTTGCGTAAGAGCATCGACGATCTCCGGGTAGCTGCCGCGCTCACCGTCCTTGGCGCCCATCATCGCCATTGCAGATAGGAAAGGAGTGCGGATCGGGCCGGCGCGATCGAAGCGCCGCGACAGCATCACCGCCTTGCCGGCGACCTCAATCAGCTCATGGTGAGGGGTGGTGATGCCGGCCTGGTCAGCCAGCCGCAGCGCAATCTCCTCCCACGTCTCCATGCTGTAATCGTCGGTCTCCTTCGGGAATTTGGCGATGGAGAGGTGCCCGTGCTGGTCGATGACCGACGCTTTCGGCCGCGCGCCGCCGAGGGAAGAGCCGGGGGCGAAGATGAGTTGAAGGTCCTCGTCCGTTTCCTCGTCCCGGAGGATCCGCTCGGTGATCTGGAGCAGTCGCCCGAGTTCGATCAGGGCGGGGACACCGGCGCGGATCGGCGCCTGAAACGTCTCTTCGCCTGCCCAGCGGAATCGGAGTGCGCCTAGGCGGGTCTCGTCGGCGACGCCGAGCAGGTAATCGCTTTCCGCGAGGGTGCGCACGGCGCGGCTTTCGCGTTCGGCAAGACGGCGCTCGGCCCGCTGCATCAGGCGGCGGCCCCATGTGTCGGGCGCGGAGTCTCCGATGGAGCCGAAAGTCACCAGTCCGGCAGGAGGGGCGAAGGCACCACGGGTCAGGGCAAGGGCAGGCTCGAGCGAGAACCGGTCGGGATCAACGAGCCAGGCGGCATCATATTCGAAAAGGATAGTCTCCGTGCCTCGGACGCGATTGCTCCTCGCCAGGCCGATAGGGCGCGTGCGGCCGTCCAGGTCGATATGTACCTCGAAATCAGCCATCGCTAGATGATCCGAGTGTTCGCTTGAGGTGGACGTGCTTGGGTAGTTCCGCGCTGGCAAGCGCTTGTCCAACCGGGTCGTTGCCGATGTCGGCGATCTGGCCCAGACCGTCGAGCAGGCCGAGCGCCTGAAGGACGCCCGCATAAATGCCGATGCTGACATTGGTGTCCCCAGCCTCGACCTTTTGCAGGGTCGAGCGGGACGTGAAGGCGCGTTCCGCGACGACAGCCATCGGCAGCCGCCGACGCCGACGTGCATCGTGGATGTCCGCACCGAGCTTGCGCAGGGCGCGCCGCACAGCGGCGGGAGGATTATGTGGTGTAGGCATTTGAAACCTTCGCACTACAGATTGCTAGAATATGTAGCACGAAGATTACAATTTTGCCAGCCCTCGCGCGATGGCCATCCCATTAAAAGGGGGATGGCGGACCGAGCCCGTGACGGTATAATTCCGCGGAGGCTGAATCGTGGCCGGCGTAGTCTGGCGTAGAGGCGGCGGTGCGGGCCGAGGTGACTTTCGGAGTCATGTCGCCGTCGCGCCTGCCGATAGATGGCGGAACCACAATTTCCGCGATCTGCCGGAAAAAGCCAGTGATTTCAAAGGCCGGTACTTTTGACGGTTTATATGACGGTATACGGAAATCGAGAAAATATTTTGTGCAATGAATTCAGATGTTTAATCTTTCAGTTGATAATCGAGTGGGAATGACGCGCGGAGCCCGGCGGCAGCATCGGGGGTGACCGGTTGCTTGCGCGCTGGACAAGCGCGCCAAAGGCGGCCGTGCCGTTCAGCATTATGCGGCTGATGCTTCCGACGATCCTTCCGGAAGCGACGGTGGAGATCGCCCCGCTGGGGTTCGGCCGTTCGCCAGAAACAGCATTGCAACGATCACGGCGGCAAGGCCGGAGGCCGCGCCGACGCCCAGTGCCCAGCGCGGGCCGAGATGGTCCGCGACCCATCCCACGATCGGCGCACCGATCGGCGTTCCACCCAAGGCGACACCAACCCGCAGCGCCATGACGCGCCCCCGCATGGTTGGCTCGGTCGACAATTGCATCAGGCTGTTGCTGGTGTTGGTGAAGGTCAGGGCGGCGGCACCCGTCGCCGCCAAAGCAGCGGCAAAGAGCCAATAGGTCGGCGCGATCGCGGCCAGGCGCATCCCACCGCGAAGACGGCTGCGCCCGCCAGCAGCGCGGTGAAGCCCGGACGCTGCCGCCCGGCACTGAGCAATGCGCCTGCAACGGTCCCGATCGCCATGATCGAGGACAACAGGCCGTAGGCGCGCGCATCGGCGTGGAACACGCCGACGGCCATGGTGGAGATGAAGATGGGAAAGTTCAGGCCGAACGTCCCGATCAGCAGCAGCATCAACAGCATCGCCCTGAGATCGCGGCGCGCCTGGACATAGCGAAGGCCCTGGACAAAGCTTCCGCTTACTCGTGTTGCCCGAGGTCGCACATGCAGCTCGGCCGTGCGCAGGCCAGCGAGCGAGATCAGCACCGCGACGAAAGACGCGCCGTTTAACAGGAAGGCCCAACCGGTTCCGACGGCTGCGATGACGATGCCCGATATCGCCGGACCGATCATGCGGGCGGCGTTGAACGCGGTCGAGTTCAGCGCAACCGCGTTGGCGAGATGCGTATCCCCCACCAGTTGCGCGACGAAAACCTGTCGCACCGGTGCGTCGAACGCGGCCGCGCAGCCGAACGCGAAGGCAAACACATAGACGTGCCACAGTTGGACGGCACCGCTGACGGTGAGTATGCCGAGCGCCAGGGCCAGACTGCCCATCGTTGCCTGTGTGACGAGCAGCAACGTGCGCTGGTCGAGGTGATCGGCAGCCGAGCCGGTCCAGGGGAGCAAAAGGAACTGCGGCGCGAACTGGAGCGCCATCACGATGCCGACTGCGGCGGCGCTGTGATGCGTGAGGATGGTCAGCACCAGCCAGTCCTGTGCAGTGCGTTGCACCCACGTGCCGACATTGGAAACGAAAGACCCGGTGATCCAGACGCGGTAGTTGAAGGTGCCGAGCGATCGGAAGACCTGGGTTCCGGGCGCGCTCATGGCTGCTCCGGCGCGTTGCCTCCGTGGAAGCGGCCGAAGTGCCACGCGCAGAACAAGCCGAGCGCCAGCATTCCGAGGCCAAAGGCGGTCACCTGGAGTGTGTCACGCAGGTCGAAGGTGCCGACCCGGCATACCAGCAGATAGGACAGGACCAGATTGGCAAAGCCCCACAGCAAATTCACAGTAGAGGAGGACAGCCCTTCGCCTCGCGGCGTGGCGAACGGGCTCTGGAACGGCCGCCCGGTGACGCCGCTCACCCAATGCGGGACCGCGTTCGCCAGAAAGGCACCGCCGAAGAAGTAGGACAGGAGGTGAAGCCATGTCATCAGGAGCACCTTTCCAGGTGAGAGAGGATGTCATCGGTGCACCCCGTCTCGCCCAACCGGGGAAACACATTGCGGATGCTGTAATCGTGGGCCTCGGGGCGGGTGTCGCTCATCGCGTCGATGGCGAGCGTGACGTTAAAGCCGTTCTCATACGCTTGGCGCGCCGTGGCCTCGACGCCGGTGGCGGTGGCAATGCCGCAGATGACGACCTGTGTAACGCCCAGCGCCTTCAGTCGCTGGTCCAGATCGGTACCGGCGAAGGCACCCCAGCTCTGTTTGGTGACGAGGATATCGCTCGGCTGGAGACCGAGTTCGGGGACAAGGTCGGCGAAATCGGCCGGCAATGCGCTCATGTCGCGCTGCGGCCGCTCGGTTCGTCCCGGTGCCCCGCCGGTGACGTTGACCAGCACCACCGGCAATCCGCGCGCGCGGAATGCCTCGATCAACGCACGGCTGCGGTCGATGACCTGCTCGATCGAATGGACGACAGGGTAGGTGACGATGCCCTTCTGCAAATCGACGACGATCAAAGCAGTCTTCGGGTCGAGCGTGGTCAGTGCCATGGGTATCCCTTTGCGAATGCCTGTTCAGTCATCGACGAGGCGCTGGAGCAGGGCGATGGCTGCCGCCAGTTGGCCCTGTTCTTGCGGGGAAAGCCGCGCCTCGATGGTGTGGAACAACCAGTCCTGCCGTGCCGCGCGACCCGCAGCGACCCATTGCCGACAGGCGTCGGTCAGCGACAGCAGCGTTTGCCGTCCATCGCGTGGGTCCTGCGCGCCTTGTACCAGACCAGCCTCTTCCAGCGCGGCAATGACCGCCCCCATTGACTGCGGTCGCATCCCTTCCGCTCGTGCAAGGTGCGATGTCGTGGCGGGCCCATCCTTCTCGATACGAAGCAGCACGGCGGTTTGCGATGGGGTCAGGTCGCCGACATTCGATTGTTCGCGCAGCCGACGTTTGAGCTTTCCCATCAACCCGCGAATATCGTGCGCCAGTTGCGTTGCCTGGGCGATGTCGGAATCGGGTATCGGTGCTGACATATCGGTGCCCGTAGATATCTGAAGTTAAACTGTAAAGATAAACTTCAAAGATCGGGATTTCGTCACATCTGACGGGGCGCGGGCGGGTAAAGGCCCGGGAACCATCTGCTTTTAAAATCCTTGCGCGCGGAGCCGGTCTCGCGACGGGGCTGTGGCGGCTTTTAGGCCTTATCCTGAATCAGGCAGCAGCGGCGTTGAGCTCACCCCGTTCGAACATGTGGGCCCAGGTGCGCCGCCACGAAAGCGGCGTGTCGCCGACCATGCGCCGGAACAGGCGGGTAAGATGCGCCTGGTCGGTGAGCCCGCAGGTGCAGGCGATGTGACTCAAGGATTCCTTGGTAGTGAGCATGAGCGTTTGGGCGCGCCGAATGCGGCGGCGTATCAGGAAGGCGTGTGGGGTCTCGCCCACGGTGACCTTGAAGGCGCGGCAAAAGTGGCCGGTGCTGAGGCGCACGACCGCAGCCAAGCCGTCCAGCACGATGGTATCGCCAAGGCGCTCCTCGACATAGTCGCTTACGCGCTGCAACTGCCAGGGCGCGAGACCGCCCCGCGTGATGGAGCTGGCATTGGCTTCGACGGGAAGCGCGGGGACGAGAAGATCCTCGATCGGCCGCGGTTCGCCGTTGCCAAGCACCAGCGCCAGTCGATCCAGATAGCGCCGCGCTGCGTGCGGATCATGTTCGATGGTACGGCGCGCGTAATCGATCAGTTCGGCGGGGTTGGAAGACCAAAGTCCGCCTGTGCAAGCACCGGAAGGCTCATGGCTTCGAGGGTCGCTAAGCAGCATGGGGGCAGCGTAAGCCGCTGGCGCGAGAGTGATAATCCCTAAGGAGTAGCCAGAATGCCCCCCTTTCGGGTGGGGCCGGGTTACGCTTGCGCTACAGGTCGATCAGGCCACGTTTGGCGGCGATCGTTACGGCGTGGGTGCGATCAGATGCGCCCAGTTTCGCGAAGATCGCCTTCATATGCGCTTTGATGGTGTCTTCGGATACGCCGAGTTTGGCCGCGATCTGCTTGTTGGAATTGCCCTGGGCGGCAAGCGAAAGAACGCTGATTTCGCGTTCGCTGGGGGCGTCCGCGACCAGATGGAGCGCGATGTCGGTGGCGACATCGGCGTCGAGATGCTTGCCGCCGGCATGAACCGACCGAATTGCCTGCAGCAATTCCTTGCGCAAGCTGTTCTTCAGCAGATACCCCGCCGCCCCGGCGCGCAGGCGCGCAGCGCATGGGCGTCGCCGGAATAGGTGGTCAGTACGATGATGCGCGCCTTGGGAGAGCGTTCCCGGATCGCGGCGATCGCCTGGTCGCCGCTCAGACCCGGTAGTTGCAAGTCCATCAAGACGATGTCCGGCAGCAATTCGCGATATCGAACAACCGCGTCGGCACCGCTATCGGCCTCGCCCACCACCCGCATGTCGGCTTGCGTCTCGACGACCGCACGCACGCCTTCGCGCAGGAACGGGTGGTCGTCGACGACGAGAATACGGATCGGCGAGGAGAGCGGCAGACAAACGGTTCCGGGGTGAGGAGGCGAGCGCATGATCGGCGCTCTTGTCCCGTTGTTCAAGGGGCTTGCCGAAGCGGCATCAGGCCCGGGCAAGGTCGGCATAAGCGCGCACGAATGCAGCATGGGTGGCGGTCAGGTGCGCGGCCCCGGTGCAGAAGATCCACAGCTTGAGATCGAAACGGACCGGATAGGCGTTCAGCGCGGCCAGCAGGCCTCTGAGCATCGCCATCGCCACTCCGGCGGAGTCGACGACCGCAATACCGCTATCGAGCAAGCTCGGTGCAAACGATGCGGATACGGCACCCCGTCGCAGCGCTTCACTCGTCGCTGCGCTCATCGCCGTTTCCAGAACGGCGGGCGACCATGATTCGGGATCGCCCATGCCGACAAGCAGAATGGTGGAGGCGGCTACGGGCAAGCGCGGCGTCGAAAGCGCCAGGATCTCGCCAGGGGCGGCGCTGAACACGCCATCGCCGCGCAACCGCATCACCGCACCGCCGACAGCCTTGTCGAGGTGGCGCAGGCCGCCGACCGCGCCATCTGGCGACAACTCGTGCGTGAACACCCCAGCTGCGGCCAAATCGACTGCGGCGGTGACGGCATCGGTCGGCGCGACGGCAATGCCAACCCCCGCCCATTCGCCGATCGGCATCGCGTCGTTCGAGGATGTCGGGTCGTCCATATAGGAAACTCACGCGATCGGGAAAGGTTCTGGAGGTGGGGCTACCGGTAAGCGAACAAGGCCCGGTGCGGCGGAGAATGGGTGCGCAACAGCCGAATAGCTTGTACAAAAATGCGGTGTTTTGGCGTTATCGTGCGTAGTGCCGTGCGGCGAAGGTCAAGGAAATAGTCTGTTTCTTCCGTGCGATGGCGTGATGGCGCCCGGCAGCGATGCTTTACGAATGGCGTTCCCGGCGGAAGGACCCGCGCAGGCGCAGGATCCAGGCAACCACCGCATTGGTCGCCCTTTGGATGACCGAGCGGGGCCGGGCATAAGCGATCCGCCCCGGAACGGTGACGACCACCTCGGCCCCGCCACTTTCGAGATTGGACAGGGTCAGCACGGCGGCCAGCTTGTCGGCGCGCTCGCGCATGCCAGGCAGGCCGAAATGGCCCGGTTTCGCGCCCTGGGCGAGGATCCTGTCGCTAAAGCCACAGCCATTGTCGCGAATGGACAGGCGCAATACCCACCGCGCGAAGTCGAGCGAAACGATCGCCTGGGTTGCTTGCGAATGCCACAGCGTGTTGGTGAGGGCTTCGCGCGCGATCGCCGCCAGCTCATCGATGATCGGGTCGCAGAGTTTGCGGGGCAGGCCATGCTCGATAATTTCGATCGAAAGACCATCGCCGATCTGACAGGCCATTGCGTGCAGCGCCGCCTGCAGCGTAGCGCTGCTCTCCGTCCGTAAGTTGAGCACGCGATCGCGCCCTTCCAGCAAGACGTCGTCGCCCCGTTCCAGGGCCGACTCAAGCATGCGGTGCGCGCGACTACCCGGTGCCATTATGTTGCCGACGGCCTGGAACCGCAGCATCATCGCTTGCATGCCTTGCAGCAGCGTGTCGTGCAACTCGCGCGCGATCCGTTCGCGCTCGGTGACCTGCGCCGCGATCAGTCTGCGCGTGCGATCCTCGATCGCCCGTTTGCGGATGCGGTACAGCGCGGCAAGCAGCAGCAACGCGGTGGCTGCTACCGCCAGTCGGAAGAGCCACGTCTGGTAAAAGGTGGGCGCTACCGTCAGCTCGATCGAGGCTCCGCGCTGGTTCCAGACTCCGTCGGCATTGGCGGCGATCACTTGAAAGGTCCAATGCCCCGGCGCGACATTGGTGTACGTTGCCTGGCGCCGCGAGCCGGGATCGACCCAATCCTCATCGACGCCCGTCAAGCGGTAGCGAAATTGCACGCGATCCGGATCGAGCAGGCTGAGCGCGGCATAATCGATTTGCACGCGCCGCGTGCCGGCTGGGATCGCAATCTGTGCCGCGGGCGCAACCTCCTTGCCATCGGCAGTGACCGAGCGGATCAGCACTGGCGGGGGGGCAGCATTGGGTTCCAGGCGACCGGGGTCGATCCAGGCAATGCCGTGGCTGGCAGCAAGCCAGATCCGTCCATCTCCGCTGCGAATTGCGGTCGAGTAGCTTGCATCCTGCTGCGCGGCCCCCGGTACGCCGTCCGCCATTGTAAACAGGCGGTAGGCCAATGGACGTCCGTTGGACAGCGCGCTGGTGAGCGCCGCTTGCGTCGTTTGCAGAACGCCGCGCAGCCCGCTGATCCACACGATATCCCGCGCGCCGCGCGCTATGCCGGTGATGCCGACGAGCACGGGAAAGCGATCCGATGTCAAACTGCGAAACCGGTCGCCACTCCCGATGGCGAGGCCGCTGTCGCCCCCGACGAGCACCGGCCCCTGGCCCGTATCGCTTGGCACGACGATGTTGACCCTGCCGATATTGACGTCTGCTGCAATCGGTTTGCACACCGCGCCTACGCACCCGATCAGGCGGTCATCGGCGTAGAACCAACGGCCGACCGGTCCGATGAACGGGATTTCGAGCCTGCGGTCGACCGTCGGAACACCTGTGATGGGGAGCATCCGCCATCCACCCCGGTAGGGTTGCAGCACGCCTTGCCCGCGCACGGCGATCGTCGGGGTCCCGTGGCCGTCACGCGACCACGTCAACACCTTGCCGGGGAGCGCAGGCAAACCCAGCGTGACCAATCGATTGCGTTGCAAGCCGAAAAGCCTGCCGCGTTGTTCGACGATCAGCCGATTGCCATCGGCAGCGATCATTGCCGGGCCGAAGGCCAGGTGCAACACGGGATGGAGCGAGCCATCGCTTGCGGCGCGCGACAGCGTTTGCGTGCGGGTGACGACATAGATCGTCCCATCGGCCAGCGCGGTCTGCAGATAGGCTTTGTAAGGGGAGGGGCCAAAGGCATCGGCTCGCACCACGCGCGCGCGCGAAAGCGGTCCAGTCCGAGATTGGTGCCGACCCAGATCGCGCCTCGCGATCCTCAAACAGCGGGACCGCGGCATTGGCGCTCAGGCCCTGCCGATCTTCCCAATGTTCGACGCGGGCGGATGTGCCGACGGCAGGGGGCAGCAGGCGGCTGACACCGCCATTCCCGCCCGTCCACCAGATCGCGCCTTGGTGATCGATCAGGGCGCGTTTGATGCCGGGCGTGCCTTGCGGCAGCGAGAGCGGTTCCAGCCCGGGCAGCGGCTCTCGATCGAATGGCTTGCCAAGGCGCGACACGCCAGCCCGGGCGAGGGCGACACCGCCATTGTGCGTTCCGACCAGACTGTCGCCCGGTCGGGCCCATGCTACGGGGGTAAGGGCACGCTCACCGGGTTGGAGACGCAGGATTTGTCGGTCGGTGGTCGCCCAGATCGTGCCGTCTTGCGCCGCGACCACGCTGCCAAGCTTGCCGGGGACAATCCGGCGGTCGGCGGGAATCCAGTGCCACCGCGCACCGTCGAAGCGCGCAAGGTGCCGGGGGCCGCGCCAGAAGGCCGCCCAAATCGTCCCATCGGGACCGCGTATCAAACGGTCGACCGAGTCATTGGCCGCACCGAAGCGGGTTAGCGTTCCGTCCCGTAGACGAGCGATTTGGCCATTGTAGAAACCAAGCCACAGGTCGCCGTCTGGAGTAGCCAGCAAGGCGGTGATGTTGCGGCTGGGCAGCTTGCCGACGCGCGGACGGATTTCCTCGAAGCGGATCCCGTCGAATCGATAGAGGCCGCCGCCGGTGCCTAGCCACAGGAAACCGTCCGCCGTCTGTGCGATCGCCCAGATATCGGGCGGTGCGCCATCCTCGATTGTCCAGCTGCTGTGATGGAATTGTTCGGGCGCTCGACTTGGCCCCTGCGCGGCGACCGGCGGGAACCATGGTAGCACCAACGCCATGAGCGCCGCGAGCAACAGGACGCGGACGCGGCCGCTCATGGGCAAGGGGATGCTGTTCGGGTCACGGTGTCTGTCACGGCCGTCGCGATGCCCGATCCGTTACGCTCCCGCAATAGCGCGGCCGGAGCGCGGGTGGACGATCGTCGATCGCTGGTCGTCGATCGTCCACCCGTGTGATCAACCCAGGAGCTCAGGCGCGCACGAAGGCGAGCAGATCGGGGTTGATGACATCGGCATGGGTGGTCAGCATCCCATGCGGATAGCCCTCATAGATCTTCAGCGTGCCGTTTTGCAGCAGCTTCACCTGCAGCAGCGCGGCATCGGTATAGGGCACGACCTGATCGTCATCGCCCTGCAGCACCAGCGTGGGGACGGTGATCGCCTTCAGGTCTTCGGTCTGGTCGGTTTCGGAAAAGGCCTTGATGCCTTCATAATGGGCTTGCGCGCTGCCCATCATGCCCTGCCGCCACCAATTGTCGATCACGGCCTGGATCGTCGTTTCGTGATCGCGATTGAAGCCGTAAAATGGCCCCGCCGCGACATCGTGGAAGAAGGCTGCGCGATTGGCGGCAAGCGCGCTGCGGAAGCTGTCGAACACCTCGATCGGCGTGCCGCCGGGATTGGCGTCGGTCTTCAGCATCAGCGGAGGGACTGCGCTGACCAGCACGGCCTTGGCGACGCGGCCCTGCGGCTGGCCGAACTTCGCGACATAGCGCGCGACTTCGCCGCCGCCGGTCGAATGGCCGATATGCACCGCATTTTTCAGATCGAGATGCTCGACGACGGCGGAGGCGTCGGCGGCATAATGGTCCATGTCATGACCACCGACCGACTGCTCGGATCGGCCATGCCCGCGACGGTCATGCGCGACCACCCGGTAGCCATTGGCCAGGAAGAACAGCATTTGCGCGTCCCAATCGTCCGACGACAGCGGCCAGCCGTGGTGGAAAACGATCGGCTGGGCATCCTTGGGGCCCCAGTCCTTATAATAGATCTGGGTGCCGTCTGCGCTGGTTACATAGGCCATGATAGTCTCCGTTGGTGGGGCGAGATGGTGGCTCTCCGGAGGTTGCCACCATGCTGCGCCGGGAAAATGCGATCGGCCGGTGCCGCGGCGTTCCGACTATTGCGCGCTGGCGGGGGGCGTGGCCGGAACGGGCGTCCATTGCCAGTCCTGCGCCGACTTGCTGAGCGTCCCGATGCCAGGGAATTGCAGGTGTGCCGCCGCGATCAGATAGTGGCGCTTCGCTGCGTCGGCCATGATCGTGGCGCGCGAGCGGGAGGCGTCGGCCTGCGACAGGTCGAACTTGATGGTCACCGCAGGGTCCTTCAACTGCACTACCGCCACGTGCATCACGTCGCCCCAGATGAGCAGCGTCTTGCCGTCGCTCTCGACGCGGTAACCGGTGTGTCCCGCCGTGTGCCCGGGCAGCGACACCGCCGTCACACCGGTATCGATCGTCTCGCCCGCCCGGAACGGCTTGACGCGGCCTGCTGCGCTATAGGCGCGAGCGAAGCGGCTGCCGCGTCGAAGGACGATTGGACCGAACCGTCGACCTTGGTCAGGTTACCCTTGTCGAGCCAGAAGTCGTATTCCGATTGCGCCATGCGGATCGTCGCATTGGGGAAGACGCGCGCGCCGCCGACCGCGAGGCCGCCGACATGGTCGGGATGCAAGTGCGTGATCAGCACTTCGTCAATATCCTCGGGCTTGTAGCCGGCCGCCTTCAGCGCGGTGATCGCGCGCCCCAGCGTAGGGCCGAAATAGCTGCCGCTGCCGCTATCGACGAGAATACGGCGCGACCCCGTGTCGATCAGATAGGCGTTGACCGAGGTCGTCTGGAGGGTGGGCGCGTTGGCGGCCGCCAGGATCGTCTTCACTTCGCCCGGCGTCCGCTCGACCAGCAATTGATCGGTGGGCAGGGCGATCGTGCCGTCGGACAGCGCGACAATGGTGAAATGGCCGAGCTTCATTTTGTAGAAATCGGCCGGAGTGGAGGCCGCCGTGGGGGCTGCGCTCTGGGCGTAAGCGACCGGTGCGACGGCCAGGCTGGCGATCACTGCGGCAGACTTCAAAAAGCGAACGGTCATGGCGTTTCATCCGATTTGCTTGATCCGGCAGGTGGATCACCGGTCGAGATTAGAAGATCGGCTTTGGCATGCCCAGCATCAAGGCGCGGACCGGCGGGATGGATCAGCTCGCGGCTGCGGTTGCCGCAACGGCGTCGGCCAGCAGCGGCGGCATCGGGCTTTGCGGGTTTGCGGCGTTCATCGCGCGGGCTCCTGACAGAAACGGTCTGCGCCTGATGCGCGCGATGTCCGCGCGCATATTGGCGATTCCCAACGTCATTTGACGCTTCCTGCCCTAACGGATCGAGGGCCTATCTGGGGTGAGCCGTCGCTTTCGCCGCGTCCGCTATCCCCGCATATATCCGGTCGAGATCGGCGTCTTCGATGCAATAAGGCGGCATCACATAGACCGTATTGCCGAGTGGGCGCAGCAACAGGTCGCGCTCGCGAAAATGCGCAAGCAGGGCGGGGGCGCGGTGCGAGAGATAGCCTGCATCCTCACGATCTTCGATATCCACCGCCGCGATCGTGCCGAGCGCACGCGGGTTGGCAAAGCGGGGGTGTGTGGCGAGGGCGTCAAGCCGCTGGCGTTGCCGCACGGCGAGCGCGGCGATGCGGTCGCGCACGGGTTCCTCGCGCCAGATGGCGAGGTTGGCGTTGGCGGCGGCGCAGGCAATCGGGTTGGCGGTGTAGCTGGACGAGTGGAAGAACATGCGCGCGCGATCCTGCGAGAGATGCGCTTCGTAGACGCCCTCGCTCGCCATCGTCACCGCCAGCGGCACCGCGCCGCCGGTCAGGCCCTTGGACAGGCAGAGGATGTCGGGGACGACACCCGCTTGCTCGCACGCCAGCAGCGTGCCGGTGCGGCCCCAGCCGGTCATCACTTCATCGGCGATGAACAAAACGCCGTGGCGCGTGCAGATCGCGCGCATCTCGGCCAGCACCCAGGCGGGGTAGAACAGCATCCCGCCCGCGCCCAGCACCAAGGGCTCGACGATGAACGCGGCGGGGGCGGAGCGGCAGGCGGCCTCCAGCGCATCGAGCGTGGCCTGCTCGCGGCCCGCAGCGGGGTAGGGGATGGTGCCGACGTCGAACAGCAAGGGCGTATAGGGCGCGTTGAACACGCCGCGCGCGCCGACCGACATCGCGCCGATCGTGTCGCCATGATAGCTATGCTCCATCACCAGGATGCGGTGGCGGGGCTCGCCGCGATTGGCCCAGAAGCCGAGCGCCATCTTCAGCGCGACCTCGACGCTGGTCGAACCCGAATCCGAGAAGAAGATGCGGGTGAGCGCGGGCGGCATGATCTCCAGCAAGCCGCGCGCGAGCGCTTCGGCGGGTTCGTGGGTCCAGCCGGCAAAGATGATCTGGTCGAGCTTGCCCGCTTGCTCGGCAATCGCGGCCATGATGCGCGGGTGGCAATGGCCGTGCGTCGTCACCCACCAGGAGGAAATGCCATCGATGATGCGGCGGCCGTCCCGGGTGAACAGCGCCGCACCTTCGCCGTGGGTGACGAGCGGGATCGGTTCGCCAAGGCCGTGCTGGGTGAAGGGGTGCCAGATCGGGGAATTGCTCATTGGAAATCGGCCACGTTGAAATGCGCGGCAAAGGCCGCTGCCAGCGTCTCCGCGTTGAGCGGATCGAGCCGGGGCAAGCGCCCGAGCCGCTTCACCCCGCCCAGTTGCACGATGGTCGCTTCGCTATCGGCATTCTCGTCGCCGACAAAGGCGACGCCGAGGATGGGCACGCCGCGCTGGCGCAGCGCCTCGATCGACAACAGGCTGTGGTTGATCGTGCCGAGCGCGGTGCGCGCGACCAGCACCGCCGGACAGCCCCAGCGCGCGAACAGATCGGCAAAGACCAGATCGCGCGTTACCGGCACCATCACGCCGCCGGCCCCCTCTACTACCAGCGGGCCGTTGACCTCGGGCGGGGTCAGCCGCAGCGGGTCGATCGTCACGCCGTCAATCTCGGCCGCGCGGTGCGGCGAGCAGGGGGTGGCGAGGCGATAGGCCTCGGGCAGGATGTGCGACGCGGGCACGCCGGAAAGCGTGGCGACGCTGTCGCGGTCGGCGCTGGGGTCGAGCCCGGCCTGGACCGGCTTCCAATAGTGGGCGTTGAGCGCACCGGCCAGCGCGGCGGCGAACACGGTCTTGCCGACATCGGTGTCGGTGCCGGTGATGACGAGGGTTTCAGGGTTCACGTGCGCGCAACTCCGACAGCGTCTCCGCCAGCGCGGCAATCTCCGCTTCGCTGACGTTGAGGGTGAGCGACACGCGCAGCCGCGCGGTGCCGGGCGGCACCGTGGGCGGGCGGATGCCGCGAATATCGAAACCGGCGGCCTGCAGCGCCGCCGCCAGCCGCATGGTGGGGGCGTCCGCGCCGATGATGAGCGGCAGGATCTGCGATCCGGTCGGGGTGACGCCACAGGGCGCGAGCGTGCGCTCGGCAAAGGCGGTGAGCGCGCTCAGCCGCTCGCGGCGATCGGGCTCGTCGGCGAGGATGCGCAGGCTCTCGCGCACCGCGCTTGCCATCAGCGGGGAGGGCGCGGTCGAGAAGATGAAGGCGCGCCCGCGATTGACCAGAAAATCGCGCATCGTGCGCGGGCCGCACAGCAAGGCGCCTTCGCAGCCCAAGGCCTTGCCGCAAGTGCGCAAGGTGATGACGTTTTCGGCACCCTCCAGATCGGCGGCGAGGCCGCGCCCG
>NZ_JSBN01000033.1 GCF_000797515.1 Sphingomonas sp. Ant H11 | reverse complement strand
ACGCTGCGCGTGGCGCGGCCGCGTGCTGAAGGGCGAGGTGCATGACGAGAATGCCGCAGCACTGGGCGGCGAGACCGGCCATGCCGGGCTGTTCGGCACGGTCGGCGGCGTGCTCGATTTCGCCGCCGGGGGTGCTCGACGGGAGCGGCGCATCGCCCGCCATGCGCGCTGCGATCCGCACCCCGTTCTACGAGCATCGCACGTGCGGATGGGAGCGCAAATTCGGCGGTTGGTCGGGCGGGGCGGCCTGTTCGGCCGAGACGATCGGCCATACCGGCTTCACCGGCACCGGCCTGTGGATCGATTTCGAGCGCGGATATGCGTGGACGCTGCTGACCAACCGCGTCCACCCGACGCGGCATTTCGACAGCGGGATCTTCGTGCTGCGACCGGCGACTGGCGATGCGGTGGCGGGGACGGTGGGTTAGGGGGGGATTGATGGTGCCGTTCGGCAACTTCCGCCCAGTTGCGGACGTTGACGGGCCTCTTCGCTGCTAGTGATTGGGGGCCGTTCCACTATTCATCGTGCTGCAGTGACAATGTCGAACATGAAGGAGACCACGCCGCGTACAGCTTTGCCGGCTGAATCATGTGCTGGCTCGAACAGGTGCTGCGACACGAGCGCGGGGCAAATCCAGCGATCGGCATCATCTTTTCCGGAGTCCGGGTTGATCCGTGTGCAGCCGTCCACCTTACCATCGACGCTAATCGACAAATAATACTTGGCGTGCATCGCGCTACGATCGTGTTTTATTTCCATCTTGGCGAGTTGCTCGGCCGAAAGCCAATCGTCCCTCCTTCGAAGTGGGGCTGGCGGCATACCATTTGGCGCAAATTGCGCAGGGTCGGCACCCCACTGAACAAGTTGCTCGGTGATGCAGGAGTTGAGAGCCTCAGCCGCTTTGCCTGCGCCTTCCAATACTGCGAGACCGACATTTATTTTTTTCAATTTTTATTCCAACCGAGGCGGCCTGCCCAAGTCTCCTTATAACTGTCCCATCTTCAAACTCTGCTTGAACTGCGTAGGGATAAGGCGACAGGCGAATTCCGGACGACCAAGCGTCGATGCTGGGCTTGCCGTCGTCAAATACAATTTCAGCGCGCTTGTTCGACGCCAGTGAGGTCTTAAGTATCTGCTCCCCGGCAAAGATAAATCTGTATCGATCGCTACCCGGCACTGTGCGAATCGCGAAGAGGGCGGGGCTTGTACCCGGAATGGTTCGCGTGAGCAGGCAGACCCCCGGTGTACCATCGATCTGCCAAGGCAGCTTTGATGTTCCGTCAGTTACAGCAGCGGCAGCCGTTTGGTTGTAGGAAAAGACAACTGTCAGCAGCGCCAATCCTTCGAGCCAGATTTTACCCATAAAATCTCCCTTGAGTCGTCGTGGCGGAATGCTGGCAGCTTGCGGTGACATTCTCCAGTGCTCGGGGCACCAGTGCACAACGTTGCTCACCATCCCGGTAACGCCCGCTCCCCACCAATCCCAGTCGCTTAGCGTTGCCCCCTAAACGAAATGCGGCTCGGGCCGTTCGCGCAATTGCTCGTAATGCACCAACGCCTGTTCCGCGCCTAAAGCGACCGACTGGCCGTCGCGGAAGGTCCATTCGCCGCGGTCGCAATCCTCGGCGCGGACATAACCGTTGATGTAGAAGCGGCGCAGGTGGGTGGCGGTGTTGGTGCCCGAGGCATGGACCAGATACGGGCTCCACAAGGCGATGTCGCCGGGTTCGAGGATCAGGTCGACCTGGTCCGCGGGCGACAGGCCCGCCGCGTCGAGCGCGCTGTCCTCGGGCGAGCGGCCGAGCGAGGCGGCGGGGTCGAGCGGCAAGGCTCCGCGTGTGTGGCTGCCGGGGATGAAGCGCATTCCGCCGCTGCCCGGATTGTGCGGATCGATCGCGAGCCCGGTCTGGACATAAGAGCTGCCGAGATTGCGATACGCCTCTGCCGGCCGCCGCGATTTCGCGTCCTGATGCCAGGCGAAATCGCCGCTGCGATCGGGCAGTTTCCAATGCAGTTGGTTGATGATCTGTTTGATGTCCTGCCCGATTAGCGGCTCCAGCAGCGTCGCCCAGCGCGGATCGAGCCGCGTCTGGTTGAGCAGCGCGACATGGTAGGATGGCCACTGCACCATCGGCACATGCGGCGAACCGTCGGGCCCGGGGCGGACGGAGTACAACAAATTGCCGTGGCGAAAGCTTTGGCCGTGCGCGACGCCTTCGGCATAGACCTGATCCATGGCCGCGCCGATCGCGGCGACCTCGGCGGGGGAAAAGAATCCGCGCACGATGGCGTAGCATGGGCACGAAAGTCGGCGACATAATCGGTCATTACCCGTCTCTCAGTTTTGCGAAGCGATCAGGAGCAACGCTGCATCCATCGCCTTAATCGCGCTCGTCCCATCGGGAACGTCGTTGGCATAAAGCGCCATCGTCAGCGTGCGCCCGCTCTTGGCGACCATATAGCCGGACAGCGCGTTGGTGGCGTTGAGCGTGCCCGTCTTGGCGAACACTTTGTGGTCAAGCGCGCTGCCGGCAAAGCGGCGCGCCAGCATGCCTTCGCCGCCAACCGGCAGCGTTGCACGCCAAGCGGTGCCCCACGGTTGCGCGCTCACCCAGCGTAGGAAGGTGACCACGCCGCGCGGCGTCACCCGGTTATAGCTCGACATGCCCGAGCCATCCGCAAAGTCGAACGCCACGCGCGGCACACCCGCCTGGGCGAGCATCGCGCGCACGGCGACCTGGCCATCTGCGATCGATCCGCTGCCGTTCTTCAGTGCGATACGACGCAGCATCAGCTCGGCATGGAGGTTCTGGCTGACCTTGTTGATGAGCGTCAGATCCTCGATCAACGGCGAGGGCGTCAGTCGCGCGAGCGGCGTGGTGGTTGGAGCCCGCGCTGCTGGGGCACCGCCACGGATTGCCGGATCATCGGCGGGCGTGAGCGGGCGATGGCGCACGCTGACGTTGCCCGTGACGCGGACACCACGCGCAACCAGCATATTGCGCAGCATCCACGCAGCATAATGCGCCGGATCGTCGATGCCGAGGCGCAATTGCTCGGGTTTGTCGCCGACCGCGATCGTCCCGCCGAGCCGCACAGCCGTGCCGTTCGGCGCGCGATCGAAGGTTATCGTGGTCGTGCCCGTCGCCGTTGTCAGCGCGCCATTTTCGAGCGTGTAATAAGGCGGCAGCGTCACGGTCGGCGGGCGACCCGGCGTGGTCGGGGTCACGGTCACGGGCAGTTCGTTGTCGTCGAGCGTCAGGGCGGAACTTGCCGTGCCCGATTTGGTCGGGATGTTGTTCCAGCTCATCCCCGGGCTCCAGCGCTGGTCGGGATACAGGCTGTCATCGCCGACGACGTCGTGCACCACCCGCGTCTTTGCGGCAACCGCATCGGCGAGCGTCGCAAGACAATCGACCGTGCAGGCGGGGGCGCTCGACAGGCGCGCATCGCCATGGCCTTCCAGGATCACGTCGCGCTGGTTGCCGGTCTGGTCGATCCGCACCGCTGCACCGCCCGCTTCATCGGGCTGGTCGAGCGCGCCCAGCGACCAGAAAGCGGCGGCAGTGGTGAACATCTTGGTATTGGAGGCCGGGATGAAACGCTGATCGGGGTTGATCGCGACGATTTCGGTGCCGGTCTCATCCACCACGACCAGGCCAAAGCGCGTGCCGGGGCTGGCGCTGCGCAAAACGTCTTCTACCCGGCTTTGCAACGCGGATTGGGCATGGAGGGCGGTCGGCAAGGCGGCGACAAGCAGCAGGGAGAAGGGCGGGACAAGGGCGCGGTGCATTCCCGCAGCCTAGGACCAATTGCGCGACAAACAATGCAGTGCGGCACATACAGAGCGTTGCCCCCGGTATAACCGTCGCGCATGATCGTACCGATCGCCGGTTGTCGGCACTCGTGCGCGGCTCCACTATGCCGCCATGACACGGCATATCGCATTGGGGTTGGGGCTTTGCGCCCTGCTATTGGCACAACCGGCAATGGCCGATGATCTGGCCGCGACCTTGGCTTTGCCGATTGCGAGCGGGCTGGTCGGCGCGGCGGACACGCCGCGTTTCGCCTGGGTCGAAAATGCGGGCGGCGTGCGCAATATTTGGGTGTCGGCGGGGGGTAGGCCTGCGCGCGCGATCACGGCGTTCACCGACGATGACGGGCAGCAACTGTCCGATCTCGCGCTGACGCGGGATGGCGCAAGGGTCGCCTTTGTGCGCGGTGGCGACCCCGAATTTCCCGACGGCAGCATCCCCAATACCGCCGCCAGCGCGACGCCGCCCAAGCAACAAATTTTTTGTAGCATCCACCACAGGCGGCGCGGCGGAACTGGTGGGCGAGGGCCACGCCCCCGTCTTCGCGCCGGATGGCGAGCGGCTGGCCTTTACCCGCAAGGGCGAAATCTGGCTGTGGAGCAAGGCCGCAGGGGCGCAGCGGGTCGCGACGGTTGCGGGAGACGCCTCGCGGTTGGAATGGTCACCGGACGGTCGCCAGCTTCTGTTCGTGGACGAGCGCGGCGACCACAGCTTCATCGCCTTGCTCGACGTTGCCGCGCGCGGGGAGGCGCGGCTGCGCTATCTCGATCCCGGTTTGGGCTTCGCAGTCGAGCCGTGCTTTGCGCCCGATGGCAAGAGCATCGCCTATATCCGCTTCGTCGATCCGCCCGCCACCGCTATCGGGGATGGCGGTCGCTATTGGTCGATCCGCAGCGTCGAGCTTGCGACTGGCACCGCGCGCACCTTGTGGGCGGCTCCGGCGGGTGCTGGCGGAACCTATGCCGGAACCCGCGCCCGCAATCTGTTCTGGGCGAAGGACGGCACGATCGTCTTTCCGTGGGAGCGGAGCGGCTGGCTGCACGCTTATGCGCTCGATCCGGCGCGCGGCAGCACGCGCGATCTCACGCCGGGCGCATTCGAGCTGGAGAGTTTCCTGCTCTCGTCCGATGGCAAGGCGCTGATCTATGCCGCCAATGCCGGGGACCTCGAACGGCGTCACATCTGGACGGTGCCCCTTACCGGAGGCGCGGCGGCGCGGATGACGCAAGGCGCGGGCAGCGAATCGATCCCGACCTTCGCCGGAACGACGCTGGCGGTCCTGGCGACCAGCGCCACGCAACTCGCGCACGCCGCTCTGGTCGGCGACGCGCTCGCACCGCTGCATGATGCGCCCTCGGTTGCCGGGTTTGCAGCACCGGAAACGGTAACCTTCACGGCGGAGGACGGCGTGCTGGTCCACGCGCAATTGTTCCACGCGCGCGGCCCCGGCAGGCATCCCGCATTGGTCTATGTGCATGGCGGCCCGCGTCGGCAGATGCTGCCCGGCTTCAACACCTCTTATTATTATTCGAACGCCTACATTCTGAACCAGCATTTCGCGGCCAAGGGCTATGACGTGCTGTCGGTCAATTATCGCAGCGGCACCGGGTACGGCCACGATTTTCGCGAGGCACCCGGCCAGGCGCGCGGCGGTGCCTCGGAATATCGCGACGTGCTGGCCGCAGGCAAATGGCTGGCGGCGCGCAGCGATGTCGATCCGGCGCGGATCGGGATTTGGGGCGGAAGCTGGGGCGGGTATCTCACCGCATTGGCGCTCGCCCGCAACAGCGATCTGTTCGCCGCCGGGGTGGATTTCCACGGCGTCCACGCAATGGTTCGCCCAGTCGAGAAGACGCTGTCGCCCGATGCCGAGGCCGCGGCGCATCAGTTGCAATGGCAATCCTCGCCGCTTGGCGCGATCGCAACGTGGCGGTCGCCCGTGTTGCTGATTCACGGCGATGACGACAAGAGCGTGGACTTCTACCAATCCTTGCTGCTCGCGCGCGAACTCACCGCGCGGCAGGTGCCGTTCGAACAATTGGTCTTTCCCGATGAGCGGCATGACTTCTTTCGCTATGCCGATTGGCTGGCGAGCTATCGGGCAACCGATGATTTTCTGGATCGCACGCTCATGCACAAGATCAC
Source organism: Sphingomonas sp. Ant H11 (assembly GCF_000797515.1). Lineage (GTDB taxonomy): Bacteria > Pseudomonadota > Alphaproteobacteria > Sphingomonadales > Sphingomonadaceae > Sphingomonas. Next base: position 26,841 of record NZ_JSBN01000033.1, on the reverse strand, counting down.
GCGATGAAGTGGGTTGCCGCGTTTTTGGCCTTGTCGTCGATGTCCCCAGTGTGCGCTGCTGCGGGCCCAGACGACGCGGTTATCATCCGTGGCGCGCGGGTGTTCGATGGCACCGGCGCGCCTGCGACGATTGGCGACGTGCTGCTGCGGGGGGACCGCATCGTCGCGGTCGGCCCGCATCTGCGCAAGCCTCGAGGCGCGCGCAGCATTGATGCGCGGGGGCTTACGCTGATCCCCGGCCTGCACGATCTCCACACGCATTTGCGCTCGCCCGGCTACGATGCACCCGATGATCTGGGCAAGGCCTATGCCGGTTATTTGCTCGCGGGCGTAACGTCGGTGAACGACTATTCGGTGTCGGGCGAAATGATTGCGCCGATCCGCCAGATGGTCGCGTCCGGGGCAGTCGCGGCCCCGCACCTCGAACTGGCGGTGCGCGTCGGCGTGCCGGGTGGGCATGGCACCGAATATGGCTGGGGAGCCTTCTTCACGCTGCAGGCCGCAACCCCCGCCGCCGCGCATGTCGCGACGGCGACCGCGCTGCCGTACCAGCCCAATCTCATCAAGGTCTTTGCCGATGGCTGGCGCTATGGGCGCGACAGCGATCTCAACAGTATGAACGTGCCGACGCTGGCTGCAGTCGTGGCGGATGCGCACAAGGCCGGTCTGCCGGTCATCACGCATACGGTAACCGTGCAGGGCGACCGCGTCGCCGCGATGGCCGGAGTCGATGCCGTGGGGCACGGGGCCGGGGATGCGCTGATCGACGATGATCTGATCGCGCTGATGAAGGCCAACCACACCGCCTATATCCCGACATTGGTGGTGTATGAGCCGCAGCAGACTCGCCGGTTCGAACCCGACGAGCAACGCGCGCTGACGCCGCCCGAGGCGGCGTTCGAAGCAAGCCATGCGGCGCAATCGTCCAAGCCGGTCGCGGCTTATGATGCGAAGCGCTGGGCGATCATGCAGGACAATGTCCGGCGGCTGAAAGCGGCAGGGGTGCGTATCGGCGTCGGCACCGATGCCGGGATCGAGGGTGTGTATCACGGGCCCGGCACGCTCCGCGAGATCTGGTGGCTGACCAAGCTGGGCTTCACCCCCGCCGAGGCGTTGGTCGCTGCGACCGCGACCAGCGCGGATATCCTGGGGCAGTCGGCGGACAACGGACGGATTGCGCCGGGCCAGCGCGCCGATCTGGTGCTGATCGCGGGGCGGCCCGACGAGCGCATCACCGATTTGTGGAAGGTCGCGCGGGTGTTCGTGTCGGGACGCGAGGTCGCGCTCGCGCCGCTGCGCGCGCTGGTAAACGGGGCGGCCCCGACTCCGCTGCCGGTGCACAACATGCCGGGGCCAATTGACACGGGCGGGCGGGGTGACGGCCGCACCGACCTCGATACGCTGCCGGTTGAGAGCACCGATTCCGGCGTCGACCACAGCCACCTCGATTTCGTCCGGCCGGGCAGCGACGATCCGAAAGCACCGGAGCGACCGGTTTTCCTGATCGCGCATATGGGGGCCAAGCCGCGTCCGTTCGCGCAACTCGTGCTGCCATTGACGCAAGGCGCGGTACAGCTCGCCGATGCGCGGGGTTTCACCGGCGTCGCGTTCGATGCGCGCGGCAGCGGGCGCTACGATCTGGTGTTCGACAGTTATGCGATCAATGATGATGAATGGTTCCGCACCGGCTTCGAAGCAGGGGAGGTCCGCCGTACCTTCCACATCCCGTTCAGCGCCTTTGCCAGCCGCGACGCGAAGGCTCAGCTAGATCTGGCGAAATTGCGTGCGCTGATCGTGCGGCTTGAGGGCAAACCCGGCGGCAAGGCGTGGCTGCAACTCGACAATATCCGCTTCTATCGGGAACGCGCGAGCGAAGACCGGGCCGCGCCGCTGCCCGCGCCAGGAGCTCGCAATCCGCAGCATTATAGCGAAACGAACTGACGCTCAGGGACAGCTTCCGGCGGGCGGGCGATGCGGCAGCGCGCGCCCGGCGGCACGGCCCGTCAGCTTGCCGCCATCGACCGCGAGGATGCCGTTGACCACCACCGTCTGCACCCCGACCGCAAGCTCGGTCGGCTGTTGGTAGGTTGCGCGCGGCGCATAGCGGCGGGGATCGAACACCACCACGTCGGCGAACGCACCGGCTTTCAGGTGCCCACGTCCGGTAAGGCCGAAGGTATCGGCGGTCAGCGACGAACTGCGCTCGATCATTTCGCGCAATGTCAGGACGTGATCGGCCACGACATATTTGGCGTATTTGCGCGCGAAGCTGCCATAAACGCGCGGGTGGCCGGGCGATGCGTCGGAATCGGTCATCACCCAGGGTTGCCGCATGAAGGCGGCGATGTCGGCCTCGCTTTGATTGAACGAGATGACGCCGGGGTCGCCGACGCGGATCACCGCGATCGCGGCCGTGATGGGGTCGGTCTTGGTCGCCACCGCGACCTCTGCAAGGGTCCGATTGCGTTCGGCACCTTCCGTGATCAACAGCTTGGTCGGCCCGCCGCGTTTGCGCATGTTTTCGGCTATGTCCGCGTGCAACCGGGTGGCCTGGGCGGGGTCGTCGAAGCGCGCGAGCATCGCCGTACGGCCACCGTCCTGCGCCCATAACGGAACGAGCGAGGCGACCATGCTCGAGCCGCTGGCCGACCACGGATATTGGCTCGCCGTGATGTTCAGCCCCGCCGCGCGCGCCGCCGCGATCCGCGCGATGACGGCGGGAGCCTGGCCCTGCACATCGACGCCGAGCGCCTTGATGTGCGAGACATGCGCCGGAATATGCGCGGCGCGCGCTATCTCGATCTCTTCGTCGATCGCCGCCAACAGTCCGACGGTGTAGCTCGACTCATCCCGGATATGGCTATCGTAAAAGCCGCCCCGCTTGCCCGCTTCAGTGGCGAGCGCGACGACCTCATCGGTCTTGGAAAAGCTTTGCGGGGCATAGAACAGCCCGGTCGAAAGCCCGATCGCGCCCTGGCACATTGCGCTTGCGACCAGCGCCTGCATCTGGCCCAGTTCCTGCGGAGTTGGCGCGCGCTTGGCCTCGCCGATCACGCGCTGGCGGATCGTGCCGAAGCCGGTATAGGTGGCATAATTGATCCCGACCGGGCGCGTCCGCGCGCTGTCCAGCACGCGTCCAACGTCAATTTCGCCGCCGCCGTCATTGCCGATGAACGCGGTTGTCACGCCCTGCATCAGGAACATCGGGATCAGCCGCTTGGCGGGATCGTCCGACGCCAGATCGTCCCCCATATGCGTATGCGGATCGATGAAGCCGGGCGAGACGATCATGCCATGCGCGTCGATCACGCGCGTGGCGGCGCGCGCCACATGCGGCGCGACCTCGACGATATGGTCCCCCTCAATCGCCACGTCGCCAACGAACGGCGCGTCGGACCCGGTATAGATAGTGCCGCCGCGCAGGATCAGGTCTGCGGAAGGCGGGGCCGAAGCGCTGATTGCAGCGAGCGCCACGCCGACCAATAACCCGATCCGGCCGATGTTCATGGCGTACCCCAAAAGCCGGGGGGCGGTGGCGACAATATGCCCCCTACATCCGTCACCCCACCGACGCGATCCTCCGCCAGCCATAACGGCCCGTCAAGATCGACAAAATCGGACAGCATCGCCACGTGCAAGGCGGGCGCGATCGAGAGCGAGGAACTGACCATGCAACCGGTCATCACCCCGAGCCGCGGGCGCGGGCTCCGTGGGCGAGGGCGAGCGCGGCGGTCAGTCCGCCCGCTTTGTCGAGCTTCACGTTGACGCATTGATAGCGCGCGGCAACGCGATCGAGGTCGTCGGCGGTGTGGACCGATTCATCGGCGCAAATTGGCACTGCCGGGGAAAAATCGGCGAGCCACGCATCCACGCTGGCCGGCACCGGTTGCTCGAGCAGCGCGACGCGGAGTTCGACCAGCAGCGGCTGCATCGCTTCGAGCAGGGTGCGGTCCCAACTTTCATTCGGGTCTACGATCAGCGTGGCATTGTGGGCCACGGAGCGAACCGCGCGAAGTTGCTCAGCGGGATTTTCGTGGTTCACTTTGACCTTGATCAGCGGCGCGGCGGCGATCAGCGCTGCCGCCCGTGCCATCGCCGCAGGGGTGTCGATGACGACCGTCAACGCGTTTGGCATTGATGTGAGGTCGGGGCCATCGATCATCGTCGCGACCGCGCGGCCCGAGCGCTTTGCTTCCAAATCCCATAAGGCGCAGTCGATCGCATTGCGCCCCGCGCCCGGCTGCAGCAGGCCGAGCAGATCCTCGCGATCCGCGCCGCCCTCGATCGCATCGCGTACGTGCGCGATCTCGTCGAGCGCACTCGCGACGCTCTCGCCATAGCGCGGGTAGGGGACGCCCTCGCCGTGACCGACATGTCCGTCCTGCATGATCGATACGGTGATCACGTCCGCCGCGGTTTTCACCCCGCGCGCGATGCGAAACGGCGTGTGCAACGCAAAGCGGTCGTGCCGCGCCTCAAGCGTGCGGGGCATAGAGCGCATCGATGATGGACTCGACGCCGAAGGCGATCGGGTCGGTACAGGGCAGGCCGAGCATATCCTCGGTCCGTTCGCACAGCGCCCGCGCCGCCGCTGCATCCAGCGCAGAGGTGTTGAGACACACGCCGATCGCCCGCACGCCCGGGCTGGTCAGGCGCGCAACCTGCAGATTCATCGCCAGGCATTCCGTCAGCTCGGGCAGGGCGCGTCCGGGCAGACCGCGCATGTGCGCACGCCCCGGTTCGTGGCAGAGCACGATCGCCTCGGCCTGCGCGCCGTGCAGCAGGCCGGTCGAGACACCCGCGAAGGAGGGATGGAAGAGCGACCCTTGCCCTTCGATCACATCCCAACCGTCATCGTCGCGCGCGGGTGAGAGCTGTTCGATCGCCCCCGAGATGAAATCGGCGACCACGGCATCGACCGGTATGCCGCCGCCTGCGATCAGGATCCCGGTCTGGCCCGTCGCCCGGAAATCGGCGGCGATGCCGCGCGCGCGCAGCGCTGTGGTCAAAGCGAGCGTCGCGTACATCTTGCCGACCGAACAATCGGTGCCGACCGTCAGCAACCGGCGACCGGCGCGTGGATACCCTGTCCCAACCACCAGATCCGCAGGCGGATCGCGCACGTCGAACAGAGTGAGGCCGCGCTCGCGAGCGAGCGCGGCAAGCCGTGGCACGTCGCGCAAGCGCTGGTGCAGTCCGGCGGCGACGTTCATCCCGGCTTCCAGCGCGGCAACCGCATCCGCGATCAGATCCGCTCCCATCGTCCCGCCCGAATTGGCGATGCCAAGCACCAGCGTGCGTGCGCCAGCGCTTGCGCCTTCGGCAATCGTCAGGCGCTTGATCCCGAGCGTCAGCGGGCAATCGTCATACCGAAACTCTCCGACGCAGTCGTCCGGGCGGAAAGTGGCGAGGCCGCGCGACGTCTTGATGCCGATCGGGTCGGCGCTATGGCCGAGATAGAGCAGATAGGGTCCGGGTATCATGCGGGCCACCGTATCGGCAGCGGCTACCGCCACAGCATAGCGAGTGGATCACCCGGCATAGCCTGTCGTTATGTCGTCCGCTTCAGGCGGCGTCGATAACCCGCGCCAGCGTCTTCAGAAAATCGGTGGCGAGCGCGGTCGGCGGGCGGTTGAGCAGGAACATCGCATGGACATCAAACGCCAGTTGCGGCTTCAGCGGCCGCACCGACAGACCGGGGCTGAGCGAAGCCTGCGCGGTGAAGCTATCGACCACCGTCATCCCCACGCCCTGTCGCACCAGCGCGGTGGCGATATAGAAGGTCCGCGCCGACACCACTTCGTCAAGCTCGAGGTCGAGCCGCTGCAATTCCTGCGTGAACAACTGCCCGATCGGACCGCTCGCGGCCAGGCTGATGAAGCGTTTGTCGCGCAGGCACTCGAGTTCGAGCCGTGGTGGCGCATCGGGCATGTCCTGCTCGCGATACAGCACGACGAGTTCGCCCTCGCCGAGCCAGCGATGCCCGATCGGGGCAGCCGGGGGCACCGCATAGGCGATCGCGATGTCGGTTTCGCGTTCGTAGAGTTTGCGCAGCAAATCGTCGTGATGAACCGTCTGCAGGTCGAATTGGACCGTCGGATGGCTGCGCAGAAAACTCGCCACCGCAACGGGCAGCGCGTCGAGCGCGAGCGACGGCAGTGCCGACACCCGCAAAACTCCGCCGGTGCCGCGCTTTAGATTGCGGCTGGCCTCGCGCAGCGCATAAACGCGGTCCTGAATTTCGCTGACCTCGGCGAACAGGGTGTGCGCGTCTTCGGTCGGCACGAGACGCCCAGTGCCGCGCTCGAACAGCGGAAAACCGAGCAGCGACTCGGCATGACGCAGCGTCTTGGAAACCGACGGCTGTGAGATGTTGAGCGCCCGCGCCGCAGCACTGACCGAGCCATTGATATAGACGGCGTGAAAGATTTCGATGTGACGCAGGTTCATGGCGCAACACCTTGTGCGAGCGCTTCTTCGCTTCGGCTATAGGCGGAGCGCGCGCCGGGATCGACGGGTACGTCGGTCGCGAAATAGGCGACACCGTTGCCGTGCTGTGGATCGATCCACAGCCCCGATTTCAGCCCATAGGCATCCCCCAAATGCCCCCAGCGCGGCTGCCCGTCGCCAAACGGATCGTCACGGCAGCCCGCGACCGGCGTCGCCAGGAATGCGACGGCCAGGCCATAGCGGCACATCTGCCCGTGCCAGGTGTCGCCATTGCTTCCCGCACCGCTATCGCCGTTCCATGTCCATTGCGGGGTCTCCAGCAAATGGACCGAGCGCTGGGTGAGGATGCGCACTCCGTCGACCCGCCCTTGGTCGAGCAGCATCCGTCCGATCCGGGCAAGACCGCGCGCGGAGATATAAAGCCCGCTTTGCGGCGCAAAGGTCGCGCCGTTTCGGCCCGCGCGCCAAAGGGATAGATCACAACTGCCGTCGCGGGCTGGCGTGACCGGGCAGGGCGGGCGCGCACCGTGATTGTCGTCGCGCGTTACCGACCCCGAACGATATTGAACGACGACGCGCGCCACCGTGCGGTCCGAACAGGTGACGAGATTGTAGCAGGCATCCAGTTTCATCGGTGCGAACACGAGCCGCTGCATCAACCGGTCGAAGCGTTCGCCAGTGGCCCGTTCCATCACCGCCGCGATCACTGGAAAATTCAAATTGGTATAGCGAAAATAAGCACCGGGCGCGTGCGCGGTATCCCACACTTTCGGGTCGGCCAACACGCTGCCGAGATCGGCGTCGAGCGGCAGGACATAGTCGACGCCGTCGGTCAGGCTCGAGCGGTGGGACAGCAACAGGCGCAGGGTGATCGGTCGGTCGGCAAAGGCCGGGTTGTGCAGCGGATAGCCGAGCAGTTCCGACACATCGGCATCGAGATTGAGTCGGTGCTGCTCGACCAGGCGCAGGACGGCAATCGCTGTGACCAGTTTGGAGATCGACGCAATCCGAACCGGGTCGTCCGCGCGCAGTGTTCTGGCTCCAGCGACATCGGCCAGACCCGAAACTTGTACCGTCCGCTCCCCGCGTCGATCAAAGGTTACCCGCGCCGCCGCGACCGGCTGATGGAGGCTCGCGGCGAGCAAAATCAACGCAGAGATCATATCATTTGGGCATCCCGTTCAGGCCACTCGCCTGGCGCAGTGCCGCGCCGTCGAGCCGATACCCGTCCAGAAAGACGGTGTGGACATGGCGCAGGTTGCCGAGCGCCGCCGACACATCGCCATCGACCAGCACGATATCGGCGGTCTTGCCCACCGCGATCGATCCCGTCCGGTCGTCCATGCCGGTCATCCGTGCGGGAATGATGGTTGCGGTCTGCAGCGCTTCGGCATTGCTCAGGCCCGCTTGCTGATACAGTTCCAGTTCGCGCACCAGCTCCAGCCCATAGCCATCGGTCCCGGCGACGATCGGCACGCCCGCCTGGTGGAGTTTGCCGACCAGATCGACCATCTTGGTGAAGCTCTTGCGAAAGTCGTCGCGCGTCAGGCCACCGAACAACGGATAGCCGCCGATTTTCCAGCCGCGGACGACGCTCGGCGGCGCAACGTCGGCGAAGGGCGCATATTCGGGCGAGATCGCGCTGCCATCCGACGTCATCAACGGTTCCTATACCGTCAGCGTCGGATCGATGATCGTATGGCGTTTCGCAAGTTCAGCATAAAACGCCGTCATCGCCGGGGAATCGAGATCGACGTCCTTTCCGTATTTGGCCGGACCCTCAAGGCGTGCGGCGGTATTGGCCTTGTCGACCACGTCTTGCGGCATCGCCTGCATCAGGATGAAGTTGATGTGGGTCACTTCGTCATATCCGGCGCGCACCGCGTCGAGCGGGCGCATACCGGCAGGTACGTGACCGTGGACGTGCAACCCCAGGCGATGCGCTTCGGCCGCTGCGGGCGCGATCCAGGCAGGATTCATCGAGGTGTAGAATTTGGCACCCCAGAGCCCTGCGGCCTTGATCTTGTCGACGGCAGCGACCGCCTCTGCCGCTGACGACACCGTCAGCGCACCCTGCGCGGCGAGGGGATCCTTGCGATCGATGATGACCGAGACCTTGCCGTCCGGGGCCAGCAAATCGCCAGCTGCCCGCCGTTTGTAGATGCTGAGCGCCTCGTCGATCATCGATCCGGGGCTGCGGTAATTGGTCATGCCGGTGGCGACGTTCTGCAGCAGGTTCCAGTCATCGCCGACGTGCTGATGCGAATCCCACAGGCCCGGGGTCAGCGTCTTGCCGCGTCCGTCGATTACGGTTGCGCCAGTGGGAGCGGCGATCGATCCCGCAGCGCCGATCGCCGCGACCTTGCCATCCGCGATCAGCACCGCGCGATCCGCAATGTAGCGCCCGGCGACCGAATCGAACATCAGCACATGGTCGATCAGCGTTGCGGTGCGATTGGCCTTGCTCAGAAAGCGATGTGCGACCTCGCGCACCATCGCGGCGGTCGCCTTGTCCTGAATGTCCTTCAGCTTGGGGCCGTTCTTCTCATAGCCTTCCGGCAACATCGAAATGACGCCGGCATTGCCGAACAGGCGATTGTCGCTGTCGAGCCACACGGGGGAGGGCGCGAAGCCATATCCCGTTAGAAAGGCGAGCTTGATCGTCCGTGGCCCTTGCGGCCCCTCGACCTGCGCCGTCTGCCCGATCGCGATGCTGGCATGGCCCGTCGGGAGCAAGTCGATGCCCTTGGCACCCGCCGCGACAAGCGCATCGATATCGAACTCCCCGGCGAGCGGCGGGCCGCCATAAGTATTATAATGCTTGTTGGCGAACGGCGCGGAGCCGGAATCGATCACCGTCTTCCAGTCCGCCACACCGTTCGGAGCAACCGTGAAGGTTTCCGTGGCATCCCCGGAATCGGTAAAGCCGCGAATGGCGATCGTGGTGGGGCGTCTGGTGGGATCCAGCGTGACCATTTCGTCGGTCTCGGTGACCCAACCGCGCAGCGACATCGACATGCGATAGGCGATGCGCCCGTCGGGCATCGTCCACGACCAGATGTCGCCATGCTTTCCGGCGATCGAGCTGATGGTAAAGTGCCGCGCGCCGGGGGGCGGAACCAGCAATTGTTCCTTTGGCGTCGGTGCCGCTCCGGCGATCGAAGCGGTCGCCGCGAGCAATGTCGCAAGGATCAGTCGGCGCATACAGGTTCCCCCCAAGAAGCGGGGAGAGTGCCAACTCGACGCAGTCAGCGCAATGCTCGCCCATGCACAAAGTGGGCGGCGGTCGTCATCGCGGCCTTGGAGGCGGCCACCGGCCAGATCCACAGCCCGTCCCCGCGATCGCAAGGACGGGCTGTGGCGGCTGAAGCCGGGCTTAGAATTCGGCGCTGATGCCGAAGGTGAAGGTGCGGCCGCTGGTCGTATAGACCTCGGTACGCTGGGCGACTGCATCCAGCGACTGCACGATCGGTTCGTTGGTGATGTTGATGCCCTCGGCGATCAACCGGACGCCTGGGCGCAGGTTGATATGGGCCTGGAAATCGACATTGTTGGTCCCGCGAATGCCATCGCCGCTATTGTCGATGGCGTTGCCGGCACCGGTCAAATAGCTGCTGCGATAGGCATCGGAAACGCGCACGCCCCACAGCTTGTTCTCGTAATATAAGGTGGCGTTTGCCGCCCATTTCGAGAGATTATAGAGCGGTATGACCTTCGGCACGTTGTTGTAATAGGCGGTCTGATGCCCGTCGAACCACGTTCCGTTGACCACAGCGCCAAGATTTTTGAGCGCGCCGGGCAGAAAGGTGAAGTCGTGCTGGACTGCTACCTCGATACCCTTGATGTCGGCACCAGCGCCGTTCACCGGCTGGCTGACGTCGAACAAGGTGTTCGCGTCCTCGCCTTGCACCAGCAGGGAAAGCGGCAAGCCGGTCTGGCCATAGGGGATTTGCTTGGTGGACGAACTGATGAAGCTGTCCATGCTCTTGTAGAAGAAGCCGACCGAGGCAAAGCCGCTGCGACCCATATAATATTCGACTGACCCCTCGACCGAGGTTGCCTTGAACGGTTTCAGAAACGGATTGCCGAGGCTCAGGCTGCCGCCATTGGGGCGCGTGGTGATCGACCCGGCCGCCGCCAGATCGCCCAGGGCGGGGCGATTGACGTTGCGGCTGGCGCTAAGCCGAACGACCACCGCTTTGGCAACGTCGAGCGCCAGATTGGCCGCAGGCAGGAAGCCGTGGCTGTTGGTGCGGATCGCAACCGGCGTGAAGCCCGCGCCAGTGGCCAAATGCCCCGACGACAAAAGGTCGGTCGAGTAATACCGCACGCCAGCATTGGCCCGCAGCCGCATCCCGGCCACGATCGTGTCGAGATCGAACTGGGCGAAGCCTGCGCCTGTCTTTTCATCGACGCGGTAATCGCTGCCCGCCTGGAGATTGGCAGCGGTCAGGTTCCGATTGTCCCCGATATAGCTGTAAACCCCATCGACGTTGCCGACGATGTATTGAATCAAGGTATCGGGCGTGACGGTCTGTTTTAGAGTGTTGGGGATGGCGATGTCGGCGGGCACGTTGTGGAACACCTTGTTCACCCACGTATAGCCGCTGTTGATGAAGTGCTTATACTCGCCGCCTGCCTTGAAGGTGAGCGCTTCATTCAGCGTGTAGGCTGCTTGCAGCTTCCCATTGGCATATTGGTTGGTGATCTTGTTTTCCTGAACGTCGAGCCGCTGCACCGCCCAGTTGTTCGGATCAGTGATATCCTTACCGTAGGTGTTGACCGGGATGGTCGGGCGATCGTCATAGCTGAACGGAGTGTTCTTGAGCTCCATGAACACCTTGTCGAACACGGGCTGGCCGAAATCCGATTCCTCATAGCCGCCAAGCGCACTCAGCGTCAGCCGGTCGGTCAGCTTCCAGCTGGCATTGGCAACGCCTGGTAAAAGTCGGTCCGGTTCTGGACGATATGATGCTCGGAGCGCAGATCGATGCCGGTGAAGCTTGCCGCGCGCAGCGTATTGGTGCTGTCGATCACGGCGCTCTGGATCACCTGGGCTCCGGTGATCGAGGTCCCGGTCAGCGCGTTGCTTCCAGCCGTTGCCAGCGCATAATCGTCGCGATGGTCCCACAGCCGACCATAGAGAAAATCGACGTCGAGTTTGAATGCGTCGCCCGGATGATATTGCACCGACGAAGTGATGCCGAGCCGCTTGCGGTCGGTATACCAGGACGAGGGCGATTGCGCGGTCGGCTGGTAGACGCCCGAAAGAAGGTTGGCGCGCGTCGCCGCATCGATGTTCGGGCCGATATTGGCGGCACCATATTTGGTGAGGCCCCAACCCCAGTTGCGATAGCCAAACTCGTTATTCTTGATCTGGCTGTAGGCAACCGAGACAAGCGCGGCGAGATCGCCCCAGCGATGCGAGACGAGGCCAACCACGCGCGGCGTGACGCCGCTGGTGTTGTCATTGGTCTGGCCCTTGGCGGAAACGACCAATTTATTGCCCGTGTCGAAGGGCTTGGCGCTGGTCAGTTGCACCGTCCCGGCAATGCCGCCTTCATCCTGTTCTGCCGAATAGGATTTCTGGACCGACACGCGGTTGAACAATTCCGATGCGAACAGGCTGTAATCGAACGAGCGCGAGCGGGTGACGCCGCCGCGATTGTCCATTCCCGAAGCGGTGTTGCCGAGCACTTCCATGCCGTTCAACTGCGTGCGCGTAAAATCGGCCCCCAAGCCCGCGCAGCGCGATCTGGCGGCCTTCGCCGCTGTCGCGGGTGATGGTGATGCCGGGAATGCGCTGCAGCGATTCCGCAAGGTTCAGGTCGGGAAAGGCGGCGATATCGGTGGCGACGATGTCATCCTCATTGCCGACCGCGCGGCGCTTGAGGTTCTGCGCTTCGGTAAGGCTGTGACGATAGCCGGTCACGATGATGTCGGTTCCCTCGCCGACCGACCGGTCCGGCATGGCCGCGCCCGAAAGTGCAGAGTCCTGTGCGGCGACCTTGACCAATGCCGGATGGACCGGGGCGGCGGCCATCGGCTTCAGGATGGCGACGCCGCCCTGGAAGGTCACGCCCAGATTGGTCCCGCGCAGCAAATGGTCGAGTGCCGTTCGCACAGTATAGCTACCACGCACGCCAGCCGTGCGACGGCCGCTGACCGCGTCGGGTGCCACCACCACTTGCACGCCGGTCGCTTGTGAAAAGCGCGAGATGGCGGTGCGCAAATCCGACGGCGCGATGTCGAAGCGCTGCTCCTGGCGAAGGACGGTCGTCTCCGCCGGTCGTGCCTGTGCCACAGCAGGTGTCGCAATCGCGATCGCCAGTGCCATGCCTGAAATTCCCCGAATATGTTTCATAACGTTCCTCCGCTCGGACGCCCCTGCGCCTCGAACGGAAGACGGGTTCCCCGCCGGATCAGGACAAAAGAATTTTGTTGCAGTGCAGCGTCATTGTGATGACATTTTGGTGTCGCTTGGCCCGGTCGGCATCAGCCGCAAGTGTGCGCCCTGACGCACCACCGTGAAGCCATAGGCGGCACCGATCGCGCCCAGCAATTGTTCGGGGTTGTCGAGCTTGAAGCGTCCCGACAACACCAGTTTTTCCAGTCGGGGAGGGGGCGGCAGGATCACCGGTCCGCCGTGGCGATTGAGCGCCTCGACCAAATCGCCCAGCCGCATTTCATCGGTATCGAGCCAATTGTGCCGCCAATCCTGCTGCGTTGGATCGAACCGGCTTGGCGCGCTGGCGGTGGTGCCGTCGAAGCGGGAGCGCCAGCCTGCGGGAACCAGCACGCCGGTGTCGGCGTCGCTCGCCCCGAACCGCACGCGCCCGCGAAACACGGCCAGCTTCACTTCGTTACGAGCCAGATCGATGTCGAATGCGGTGCCAAGCACACGCGTGCTCGATCCGCGCGCAGTGACGACGAAGGGCCGGTCGGGTTCATGTGCCACGTCGAAAAAGGCTTCGCCGCGCCGCAGCACGACGGTGCGCTGCTGTGCGTCGATCGTCACGTCGAGCGCGGTCGCGCCATTCAGTTCGAGCCGCGATCCGTCCGCGAGCGCAATACTGCGCTCTTCCCCGCGCTTCGTTTCATAGTGGGTGGCAAGGCAGGGGCGGTGCCGATGCGCGTCGCTTGCCAAACGCCGCCGCCAACCGCGATCAGCAAAGCGGCGGTCACCCCCCGTTGCCAGCGTCCGCTGCCGCCTCTCGCGCATCGCCAGAATATCGGCGTCGGACAGGCGACCGAACGCCGCCGCTGCCCCAAGCGCCTCCTCCAGCGCCGGGTCGTCAAGCGTTGCGCGGACGCATTCGGCGGTCGCGGCCTGCGGCCCCTGGCCGGTCTCGCCCGAAAGCGCGAGACCCGCGGCTTCCTGCAAGGTTGCACGACGGCTCATCGCGCGGCACCGGGCGGCAGGCCGCGGCGTTCCAGCGCCAAGCGCAAGTCGGCCACCGCGCGCGTACAATGCTTGTCGACGGCCGCGACGCTCAGCTGCAAATCCGCGGCGATGGTTGCGCTCGCCGTGCCATCGAGGCGGCGGCGCAGAAAGACTTCGCGGCGCAGCGGCGGCATCACTTTCAAGGCACGCACCAAAATCTCCACCCGCTGGCGATAGTCCAGCACCTCCTCGGCGTGCGGTCTGGCGCAGACGATCTCCTCGCTGAGGTCGCTTGTCGGCGGCAAGGCGCTACGCTGGCGAAAATGATCGTGCACCAGATTACGCGCGACCGTGAAGCAAAATGCGGCGGCGTCCGCCACCGGACGGGTGCGGCGATAGTCGTAGAGCCGCAAATAGGTTTCCTGGACGATGTCTTCGCCATCGGCATGATGGTTCAATCGGCCCCCGACAAAGCGCCGGAGCGCCTGGCGCAGATCTGCTTCCTCCTGATCGGCGCGTCGCCGAATCAGGATGGCCGAAATCTCATTCACCGCGCCGCGCCCCTGCGGAGACGCGGACACGCGCGTCGTGGCGCTGTCACTTCGTGCCTCCCTGCCCGGATGTCTTTCCGAGTCTTGGCCGCGTTAGGACAGAAGCATGAAGCGCGCGTGACAATCGCGCGGGCGGCGCTAAAGGGGCCGGCGACCTCTATCGGATCGGACCGGACGATGCGCTTCGTGATGCACCTGGCGGCTTTGGCGGGGCTTGCCAGCGCGACGCCCGCCGCCGTGGCGAATGAACGTCCCGACTTCAGCATCGGCGCGATCGCCGATGCGCAATATGCCGCTGAACCCGATAGTGGTCAGCGGCTCTATCACACGGCTCCAGCCAAACTTGCGGCGGCCGTGGCTGATTTCAACCGGCAGAAGCTGGCGTTTGTCGTCCATCTCGGGGATTTCATCGACCGAGACTGGGAGAGCTATGACGCGTTCCTGCCGGTGGCGGCGAAATTGCGGCATCCCTGGCATTATGTGCTCGGCAATCACGAGTTCGCGATCGACGATGCGCACAAGCCGCTGGTCGCGGGTAAGCTGGGCATGCCAGCGCGCTATTACAGTTTCACCAGCCATAATTGGCTGTTCATCGTCACCGACGGGACCGGGCTGAGCAGCTTTGGCTGGCCAGCGGGCAGCCCCGAATATACGCGCAGCATGGCCGCACATGCGGCGCTGTATGCAGAAAAGCCGCTATGGGACGGCGGCATCGACGACGAACAACTGCGCTGGATCGACGCACAACTCGCCGAGGCCGACCGTCGCGGGATGAAAGCGATGCTGTTCAGCCATTTTCCGCTCTTTCCCGAAAATCCGCACAATCTGTGGAATGCCGCAGCGGTGATGGCGGTGATCGAACGCCACCGTTCGGCCAAGGTATGGCTCGACGGGCACAACCATGACGGCAATTACGGCGAGCATGCCGGAGTTCATTACCTGAACCTCAAGGCGATGCTGGATACGCCGGAGACGGCCTATGCCCGGCTCGACTTCTTCGCGGACCGGGTGGTGGTACGGGGCTTCGGCCGACAGCCGGATTATGTTCTGCCGCTCCGCCCCTAGCCTTGCCTGGGTGCTGCGCGATCGTTGTGCGGAGGTCGCCATCGGGTCAGTGGTCGACGACCTTGACCAGCGGAGCGACATCTTGCCCGGTCGGCAATTTGCCCGAACTCGACAGACGCTGCGTCGCCTCGTCCCAGTGCAGCGCGGTGCCACCGCTTCCGGTGCGATAGCGATTGCTGACGCCATCGTCGTCATACAGTGTGAAGCTGGTCGAGCGGCCGGGATAGACGCGGATGCTTTCCAGCGGTTGCCGCGTCGCGGTGCTGGGGATTGCGCGCCCATCGGCACGATCGAGCCCGCACGAACGAATAACGGGATCCGGTCGATCGGCGCGGCGGCGGTGATCGTCTGGCCGCCGTGATACAGCTGGTTGGTCCAGTAATCATACCAGTCCGCACCCGCGGGAAGATAGACCGGGCGGCTGGTCGCGCCCTGCTCGGTCACGGGGGCGACGAGGAAGGCGGGGCCGAACATATATTCGTCGCCCAGGTCCACGACCTTGGGATCGTCCGGAAAATCCATGAACAAAGCGCGCATGAAGGGCGCGCCGCTTTCATAAGTGTGACGGCCGAGTGCGTAAAGATACGGCATCAGCGCGTAGCGGAGCTTGAGGTACTGGGCGAGGACGGGTTCGACCGCCTTGCCATATTCCCAGATGGCGGTGGCCGGGCGCTGCCCATGGATACGCAGCGTCGGCGTGAAGCTATTATACTCAAACCAGCGGACGAACAGTTCGGGATAATCGGTATAGCCGGGTGCCATGGCGGTGGCACCTGCCGGATCGAGCAGGACGGGACGTTCCGCCTTTGGCCCATTGGGCCACTGCCATCCGCCGGTATCGCTGCTCCAATAGGCGATGCCCGATGCCGTCATGTTGAGGCCCGTCGGCACCTGGCGCTTGAGCGCTTCCCACGTGGCCTGAACGTCCGACGACCAGAACAGGCAGCCGTTGCGCTGCGTGCCCAGATACGCGGCGCGGCACAGGATCAGGTTGCGCAGATCGGGACGATCCTTCGCCGATCCCTCGGCGACGCTGGCGGTATGCAGCAAGGGGAAGACATTGTGGAACCGGTCGCCGGACCCGATCGAATAGAGATGCCCATCCGGCACAAGGTCCGGCTCGGTCTCGTCGAGCCAGAACCAGTCAAACCCCTGCGAAGCGATATTGTCGCGGATTTTGTCCCAATACCAGCGCCGCGCCTCCGGATTGGTGCTGTCGAGCAAGGCTCCGGCGCGATCGGAGCGAATGGGCAGGCCGTCCACCACGCTGCCATCGACGTCATGCAGCAGCCAGCCCTTGGCGGCGAGCATATTGTAATAGCGCGACTCGCGTTCGAAGCGTGGCCAGACGCTGACGATGCTGCGGAGGCCCATGCGCTTGAGCGTGGCGTTCATCGCCTTGGGATCGGGGAAATAGCTTCGGTCGATGTCGAGCTGCCCCATCCGGGTCCAGTAGAACCAGTCGAGCACCATCACGTCGAGCGGATAGCCGCGACGGCGATACCCCTCGGCGATGCCGAGCAGCTCGGCCTGCGTCTCGTAGCGCGCCTTGCTCTGGATAAGACCGAACGCTGCCTTCGGGGGCAGCGGCGTCTGGCCGGTCAGCGTCGCGTACCCCGCGTAGAGTGCGTCCGTGGTGTTACCCGTAATGACGAAAAAGGAGACCCGCTCACCGACCTCCGATTGCCAATGCGTGCTGTTGTACAATCCCGGCGATACGGTCGTCTGCGACGGATTGTCCCAAACGATGCCATAGCCCTTATTGGTGACAAGGAAGGGGACGCAGACCGTTTCGCCCGCTGGCGCATCGTAATTGTGGCGGCAATCGATCGTGCGGCCGCGCAAGTCCAGTCTGCCTTCCTGGTTCTGCCCGAGCCCGTAATAATGCTCATCGAGCGGTGCCGAAAAACTTGCGCCGACTTTGAAGGTCTTCTCGCCCGCAACCATATGCGGTGCCATTTCCCAGCCGGTCATGTGGGTGATGACATGGCCGTCGGCACCGTTGATGGTGATCTCAACCGGCGGAAGCGATGGGGCAAAGTAGCGCTCCATCTGCGTCGGTGCTTTTGGCCAAGGCTGCGCTGCGACTGTCAGGGATAGTGCGGAGGAGGAAAAGATGTCTCCCGTGGCAGCGACGCGATGCGTCCACCCCGTGGCATCCACCGGGGCATTGGGGCCGGGGCCCGGCGCGCCGCTGGCAAGGTTGGGATCAAGCGCGATCGTCACCCGAACGATATTGGGCGCATAGGGTTCAATCGCGACGAAGCTGCCATTGCGCTCGACGGTCGCGAGCGGATCTGCTTGCGCGACTGAAATGGTGATGATGGAGACGGCTGCCATGCCCATCCAGCGGGCAAGCGTCTGTGTACGATTCTTCATTGGGGGGATCCTCTTCGCGGGGCGGGAGGGCATCACGGATTGCCCGGCGCATAAGGGAAGGTTTGCGCCTTATACCAAGCGAGATCGTGTGCGGGTGGCGCGGCACCGGCGGGAGCGACAGGCCGTTGACCGACATCCAATAGGCCAGGCTGGCATCGCGCCACCACCGCGCCTCGCGCTGCTGGATGTCGAGGAAGGCTGCGGTCTTGGCGAAGCGCTCGGCATCGATAGCAGGGCGTAAGGTCGCCCAAGTCCGGCGCATGTCGTCGACATAGGCGACTCCGCGATCGTAATCGGCGACCATCGCCTGCCAAAGCGGCTTTCCGGACTTCAGGCGATAGGTCCACGGCACCCGGTGAAACCACAGCAGCATGGCATCCGGCGTGGTCGCAGGATCGGCCAGCACGCGCGCAAGGGCCGGGGCGTATTGGCTGGTCGCGTTGGTGCCGCCGGGCCCGCGCTCGACGCCAATGCCATCCTTGTCGGCACGGTGGTAATAATAGGGATTCCACTCGGGCCGCTTCAAATCGGAGATCCACGGCCCGGGGCCATAATGGTGGGCGGTCGCCATGAGATGGGCGAGACCCAGCGGGGTCATATAATCGACCACGGCCTCGCGCGACCCGGCCATCATCTTTGTTATCGGCGCGACGATCGCGGGGTCGGGGCCGAAGGTCATCGCCGCCCATTCGCGTGCAACGTCAGCCGACGACGCCTGCGGGTCCCAGGCGAAACGCCCGAAGGCGTACCAATTGCTCTGGTTGAAGGTCGATCCCGACCAGTCGCGCGATCGACCAATATTGGCGACTCCGGCCATGCCCGTCAGCGCGTCGCCCGTTCCCGCGACGACGCGCGCGACGGTGGAGCCGGGGCCATCGGCCAGCGTATCTGACCGCAGGGTTCTTCGAACAGCGGCCCGAGATAGGCGAGGTGGGTCGCCTGGCCGAGATACTCCTTGGTAATCTGGAATTCGAGCATCAGCGGAGTCCGGGGCATTGCGCCGAACAGCGGATGAAAAGGCTCGCGTGGCTGGAAATCGATCGCGCCGTTTTTGACCTGAACGATCACATTGGGCGCGAATTTGCCGTCGAGCGGCTTGAAGTCATCATATGCTTGTTTGGCGCGATCCTCGGCATTTTCCTGCGCATAGACAAAGGCACGCCACATCACGACGCCACCATGCGGGGCGAGGGCAGCCGCCAACATGTTGGCACCGTCGGCATGGCTCCGCTTGTAATCCTGCGGGCCGGGCTGGCCTTCGGAATTGGCCTTCACCAGAAAGCCGCCAAAATCCGGAATGGCGCGATAGAGTTCATCGGCTTTCGCGCGCCACCACGCCGCGACTTGCGGATCGAGCGGGTCTGCGGTCTTCAGACCGCCCAGTTCGATCGGTGCGGAAAACCGGGCGGAGAGGTACACCTTGATGCCGTATGGGCGAAAGACGTCGGCCAACGCCGCTGCCTTGGCGATGTACGGCGCGGTGAGGCTGTCGGCCTTGGCGTTGACGTTGTTGAGCACAGTCCCGTTGATGCCGATTGAGGCATTGGCGCGGGCGTAATCGGTGTAGCGTGGGTCGCGAAAATCGGGGAGCGTCCACCAATCCCATAACGACTGCCCGGCATAGCCGCGTTCGACCGTACCATCGAGATTGTCCCAATGGTCGAGCAAGCGCAGCTTGGTCGCAGGGCTCGACGAGAATGTGGCGGTACGCACGGCATGGCCCGTCTGGGCCCAGCGTAGCAGCGCGAACGCGCCGTATAGCACGCCGCGATCGGTTTTGCCGGTAACGAGCGTCACCCGCCGCCCGCCAAGGGTCACCGGGCGGACCAGATATCCTTCCTCGTTCAACGCTGCGACCGGGAGGGCAAGCGCCGCTACCTCGGGTGTTCGGGCGGTGGCCAGGACGACCGAATCGGCGGGGATGGTGTCCTGCCGTCCCACCTCATGTCCGGACAGCCCCGAAAACCCCCGCTCAAGTTCCTCCGCCGCTACGCGAAGCGTTGGCGATTCCCGCAGCACCGTGATCGCGGAGACGGTTGCGGCCTGGCGTTGCAATTGGGGCAGTGGCCGATAGCGTAGCCAGAGATCGTATCCGTCCTCAGCCTGCGCCGGCCGCGCATAGGCTGCGCAAGCAAGGATAGTCAGCGCGCCCGCGAATCGCCCGATTGCACCGATCATATCCCCGTCTCCTGTTCAGCCGGCTCTCCCGGCTTTTTTCCGCCTTTGCGGATGACGAGTGATAGCGCTAACGCAAAAGGGGCGGGCAGGGCAATGTGCGTTTCCAACAACGCCCGCAATATCCAAGTTTTGCGGGTTGAAACCGCGCCGGTTCACTGGCCGGCCGCCTTTCGCTGATAATAGCCGGCGAGCACATCGAAGGCTGCCTTGCGCTGTCCCGTCTCGGAAATCAGGCCCTTGCGGTTCCAGCCCTGCTGGAAATCGGGATTCTGCCGCCGGGGCGAGCGGAAGTCCTTGAGGATCCATGGCGACATACCGCGCAGGCTGGGCAGCGTATCTGCCATTTTCAGAGTGTAGCGATAATAATCTGCCTGGAACTCCTCGGAGAATTTCTGCCCGTTGACGGGATCGTGAAAGCCCGCGCGCGCGTCGGCACCGAACTCCGAAAACACCAGCGGCTTGTCGAGCGGGACCCGCCACTCGCTGGTCTGCAGGTCGGCCAGGCGATCGGTCGTATACCAGCCGTTATAGGTGTTGATCGCCAGCACATCGAGATCCTTGGCGAGCGGATCGGCGAGCGTCATCACCGGATGGTCGGCGGTTTTGGATCGCTCGACCAGCAGCGCCGCGCTGACCAGCCGCGTATCGTCGAGCCGCCGCACATCGCCGACCAGCGTACGCAGGAAGGCGTTGCGTGCGTCGGTCACCGGGGTTTCGTTGGCGACGCTCCAGATCGCGATGGCGGCGCGGTTGCGATCGCGCAGGACGTTCTCCGCCACCATGGTGCGGGCGCGCGCCAGCGTATCCGGGTTCGACCAGGCGACTTGCCAATAGACCGGCACTTCGCTCCACACGAGCAGCCCCAGCTCATCCGCCAGGCGGAGTGTGCTGTCGCTGTGCGGATAATGGGCAAGACGGACGTAATTGCCGTGCAGACCTTCCTTGATCTCGCTCAGCAACGCGCGTGCGGCGGCCGGGGTCATCGCGCGGGTTGGGTCGGTACCGAGCTCTTCCTCGTGCATCGATATGCCGCGCAGGAAGATGGGTTTGCCGTTGAGCAAGATATCGGCTCCGCGCACGGTGATCGTGCGGAAGCCGATGCGGTCGCGCCAGCGATCCTCGCCCGCATTGATTGCGACGTCGTACAAGCGCGGGCGCTCGGGCGACCAGCGGATGAGGGCGCGGGGCGCGGCCATCGTCGCGCGCCAATTGCCCTGCGCATCGGTCGTGCCGCTGCGATCGAGGCCGAGTTCGGGAATGCGAAGCTGCACCGCCTGATTGGCCGCCGCAGGCCCGTCGAGATGGAGGTCGACCGCCAACTTGCCGTCTCGCGTGAGCCGCACCCAGGCATCGTCGACATAGGTATCGGGCGTCGCGACCAGCCGGACCGGTCGCGTGATGCCGCCGTAATTCTCCCAATCGGTGACCGGAGGCGGCACGGTTGCTTCGGTCGCCTGCGAATCGACGCCGACGGTAATCTGGTTGTCGCCGTCGCGCAGCAGCTTGGTGACGTCGAAAGCGAAGGGGGTGAAGCCGCCCTCATGCCGCCCGACCTGTTGCCCATTCAGATAGACCACCGTCGCATAATTGGCTGCGCCAAAACGCAGGAAATAGCGACCGTGGCGCTGGGTCGGCGCGGGGAAGCTGCGCTGATACCACATCAGCCCCTGATAATGGCGCAGCTCGGGTGCCTCGGTCAGCCAGGAAGAGGGCAGAGTCGTCAACGGCGAACGCGCGAGGTCGAATTCGTAGAGGACGCGGCTGTCGCTCGCCATCGCTTTGCGTACGTCGACGTCGCGCCAGCGCTGCTGCCCGATATCGGGCATCCCGCCGTGGAAGCCGGAAATCCCTGAGCGGAATGGATCGATCGAATAATGCCATGGCCCCGACAGATCGGTGCCGTCGCGCAAATCCCCCGCTACCAGCAGCGGGGTTGGCGAGGGCGGGGCGTCTTGCGCGGCTAAGGGCGCGCCCCACAGCGCCAAGGCTCCGATAACGCCACGTGTCCAGAACGGCCGGTGCATCGTCTCTCTCCCTTAGCGAGCGGGGCGATCCCTACGCTCGAACAATTGCGCAACACCGCGCTCAAGCCCGCGCAATTCGGCCAGGCCGCGCATGCGGCCGAGCAGCGAATAGCCGGGATTGGTCTGCTTCCCGAGATCGTCGAGCATTTGATGGCCGTGGTCGGGCCGCATCGGAATCGATCGGCCGGTGCGCTGCTGCAATCGGTGCACCGCGACCATGACCGATGCCATTTGCGCATCGCCTTCGAGATGCGCGGCCTCGTGGAATGCCTGGTTCGGCTCGCGCTGGACCGATCGCAAATGCAGGAAACCGATCCGATCCCCGAGCCGCTCGACCATCCCCGGCAAATCGTTATCGGCGCGCACGCCGAACGACCCGGTGCACAGGCACAGACCGTTCGACGCATTCGGGACGCGCTCGAACAGGGCGGTGACGTCGGCCTCGGTGCTGACGACACGCGGAAGGCCGAAGATCGGGAAGGGCGGATCGTCGGGATGAACGACAAGCTGCAGGCCCAGCGCATCGGCCACCGGGCAGACTGCCTCCAGAAACGCTACATGGTTGGCGCGCAACTGATCGGCATCGATCGTGTCATACGTTGCGATCGCCTGGCGAAAGGCGTCGACGGTAAAGCTCTCCTCGCTGCCGGGCAGGCCAGCGATGATGGTGCGTTCGAGCGTGCGGCGAGCGTCGTCGTCCATGGCAGCGAAGCGTCGGGCAGCAGCCTCGACCATGCCAGCGCTGTAATCCTGTTCCGCCCCGGGACGTTGCAGCAGATGAAGGTCGAACGCAGCGACCGCTTCCAGCTCGAAGCGCAGCGCGAGCGCGCCGTCGGGCAGCGGCCAAGCCAGATCGGTCCGCGTCCAGTCGAGCAACGGCATGAAATTGTAGGTGACAACACGAATGTCGCAAGCGGCCAGGTTGCGCAGGCTGGCGCAATAGGCGGCGATCATCGCATCCCAGTCGGGGCCGCGCCGCTTGATCTCTTCATGCACGGGCAGACTTTCGACGACGCTCCAGCCGAGCCCGGCGGCTTCGATCATGGCTTTGCGCTCGGCGATCGCCGCCTGTTCCCACACAGCGCCGTTATGCACTTCGTGCAGCGCGGTAACGACTTCACTGGCCCCGGCCTGCCGGATGTCGCGCAGCGTCACGGGGTCGGTCGGCCCGAACCAGCGCATGGTTTGCGTCAGCATCGTGGGCCGCGTCGCAAGGGCAGCGTGATTGGAAGGAAGCGTCTCGATCATTGCGCAGGCTTGGCCTCGAATAGCATGCCAGTGGCACGGCTCGGCTGGAATCCTTTCCACACGGTCGCCGCAGGCGCACCGGGGCTGTAGCCGGTATAGCGTCCGGCTGGCGCGCCGGGCCAGGTGCCCGTATCGGAGTCGACGACGAGCCCGTCGAGATAGGCACCCTTGGCCATATCGTCCTTCACATAGCGGTCGAGAAAGGCGGTGATGAAATGCGTCTCGATTGGCAACAGCCGGTCCTTGCGCCACACCGCGTCCTCGAACCAGTCGAGGTCCCAGAAGCTGTGCCGCATCGCGGGCGGCGCGCCGATCAGGCCAATGCTATGGCCTGCTTCCTTGAAGGTCAGCAGGTAGCGTTGCGCGTTGCTTTCCTGGTCAAACAGCGCCCGCACCGCCGGATAGCCGACGACATGATCTTGCCCGCCGACGATGTACAAGGTCGCGTCGTTATCGCCGCCAGGCCGTCGCCCGACCAGATCGGTGCGTCGCCGAAGCGGTTGGCGGGCGAAAGCGCGACCACCGCTTTCAAGCCGGTGACCTTGAGCTCCGCCGCCTTGGGGCCACCTGCGGCATAAGGTGCCAACACGCCACGCGTCATGTCCGCGAGCGCGGGGTTGAGCGGCGCGCCCGCCGCCGTCAATACGCCGTAACCGCCCATCGAATACCCGATCAGCGCAGTGCGCGCGGCATCGGCGCTGGCGAAAATGCCTTCGCCTGCGCGCGCGCGCCGTTGCGCTTCCCCCCGTCACGAAGGCGATGTCGAGCGGACGCCGCGCAATCGGTCCGGCGCGTGCGGCCGCCGTGCGCAGGCTGATCGGCGGATCGCGGAAGGCCGGGGTCACCACCACATAGCCCTTGCTCGCCAGATTTTCGCCCAGCCAGGACAGCACCTCGGGCGTGTTTCCATAGCCATGCGCGAGGACGACAAGCGGGAAGCGCCCCTTGGCGGCGGTCGACCCGGCAGTGGCGATGCCGGGCACTTCGAACGGAACATCGACCCCCGTTTCACCCGACAGCGCGGTACGGTAGGAGATGCCGTGCCCGGTGGTTGCGGCGGGATACCAGATCTTGAGCGGCACGCGCCGATCGATCCGGCTGGCGTTGGGGGCATCGACCCGCAGGTCCGCCTGACCGGGCTGCACGAATTCGACGTCGGCGACACCAACCGGATAGGCTCCGAGTTTTGACAATTCGGGCGAGTCGATGCCCGGGCGAGCGGCGGGCTTTGGGGCTTCCTGAGCGAAAGCGCCCGCCGTTGTCGCCGCCAGTATGACACTGGCCAGCGTGGTCAACCGGGTCCTGAACCGCATCGTCGTCTCCGTAATTTCAGGACCCTAAAACGCCCTAGGCTGCGCCGTCAGAAATTGACCGACAACCGCACGCCGCCATAGCGACGGAAGTCGCGCGGTAGGAGGGCCTGCGTGGCTTGCTGGTTGCCGAAGTTACCGGCCGTGTTGACCAACGAGGCAAAATATTGCTGGTCGAACAGGTTGTTGACGAAGCCGACCACTTCCCAACGATGATCGGCATCGCGCACGCCAAGTCCGACATTGACGATATGGTAGGCCGACTGGAAGGTCTCCGGGTCACGCAGGCCGAAGTTCAGGCTGCTTTGATATTGCCAGTTGAACTGCGCGATTCCGCGAAGTTTGTCGGTCAGCGCGGGCGAATAATCGCCGCTGATCGTAAATTTCCACTCGGGGGCCTGAATCGCGCGGCCACCGGTCAAATTCTGCCGCGCGGGCGATCCCGAGCACCCCTGGGCGAGCGTCTGCATGGGATAGCATTGTGCGATCGCATAGTCGGTATAATGCGCGTCAAGATAGGTCACGGCACCGCCAAAGGTCACATCGCCACCAAGGCGCGCCGAGCCTTCCAGCTCGATGCCGCGCGTTTCAGGCCGCCGACATTGGTAAGGCGGTAATTCTGCGTGCCGTCGGCCAGCGTCTCGATCGATTGCGCCTGGAGGTTGGTGTAATCGGTATCGAACAGCGTGAGGTTGAGCGTCAGCCGCCGATCGAAGAATTGCGTGCGTGCGCCGATCTCGCGATCGCGCGAGCGTTCGGGCTTGATCGGCCCAGCCAGTGCGCGGTTCAGGTTGAAGCCGGTGGTCAGATCGTAGGTCTGGCCCTTGTACCCTGTCGCATAGGTC
Source organism: Sphingomonas sp. Ant H11 (assembly GCF_000797515.1). Taxonomy (GTDB): domain Bacteria; phylum Pseudomonadota; class Alphaproteobacteria; order Sphingomonadales; family Sphingomonadaceae; genus Sphingomonas. Next base: position 1,407 of record NZ_JSBN01000033.1, on the reverse strand, counting down.
CCGAACAGCATCAGGTCGGGCGTGAATTCGTAGCGCAGATTGACCTTGTAGGTGCCCGCGGTGTCTTCGGCGCGCCCGCTATAGAACGCGTTGTTCGCCTGCCGATCAAGGAAGGTGTAGCTAACCGCTTCATTCTGGACGCGACCGCCCGCCGTCAGCGTTGCCTTGGGCAGGAATTGCCAGTCGATCTGTGCGAAGCCGGCGATCTGGCGCGACTTGGAGGTCGCGGACCAATTGGCGAGCGAGAAGACGGGGCCGCGCGAGAACGGACGACCGAAACTCAAATTGGCGAAATAGGTGCCGACCGTATAGCGAAACGGCTTGGTGCTGGCCGACTGCAAGCGGATCTCGTTGGTGATCTGCTCGGAATTGAACGCGCCGATCTGATTGTTGTTACCGAACGCCCCCGGCGCCGATGTGTCGTCCTGATCGAGATAGTCGTCGAGGTGGAAGCGGTCATAGGAGGTGACGGTGATCAGGTTGGAATCGCCGAACACGGCAACCTCGGTCCGCAAATATCCGCCGCCGCCCGAATATTTTGTACGCGCGTCGAAATTGTTGCTGACGTCCTGGTTTTTCTCGCTGATCGTCACGCCCGGAAATACCACTGCGGGGGTAAGACCAGCCTGTCCGCGGAACAAAGCATTGGACGCGACGCGGATGAACGGACGGCCGACATCGGTGTTGCCGTTGACATAATTGGCTGAGAGCGTGACCGACGAGGTGTCGGTCGGGGTCCAGCGCAGTTTGCCGCGCAGGTTGATCGATTCACGACCATTGACCCGCTTGCCGTCATAAACGTTGCGGACGTTGCCATCCCAATAATTGTACGCTGCAGACACGACATAGCCGACCGAGTCCGAGATCGGCCCCGAAATGCTGACATTGCCGCCGCGCTCATTGTCGGTTGTCACCACCGCATTGGCGCGCACGTGCAGCGTATCGGTCGGTGCGCGCGTAATGATGTTGATCAGACCGGCCGAGGCCGATTTGCCGTACAGCGTGCTCTGCGGCCCGCGCAGAACTTCGATCCGCTCGACATCGGGCAAATCGGTGAAGGCGCGTGCCTGGAACGCCAGCGGGACTTCGTCGACCAGCACCGCCACGCTCGATTCCACGCCAATGCCGAAGGCGAAGGTGCCGACGCCGCGCAGCGATACGTTTGAATTCTGCGGCTGCTCGGCCGGGCGCACGACCAGCGAAGGCGAGAGTTTTGCGACATCCTGAAAGTTGCGGACCCCCGCGCTGGCGAGCGCGGCCGGGGTGAGCACCGATACGGCGAGTGGAACCCGCTGAATATTTTCCGCGCGCTTGTTGGCAGTGACGATGATGTCGCCTGCAGTGGCGGCTTCGTCGGCGGGGCTGGCGGGCGCGGTCTGCGCCGCTCCGGCGGCTTGCGCCAAGGCC
>NZ_JSBN01000032.1 GCF_000797515.1 Sphingomonas sp. Ant H11 | reverse complement strand
GAACCCCGCTCCAGCGCCTTCCGCTGCGGCCCCGGCACCTGCCGCCCCCGAAAGCTATCCGTGGTGCTCGCGCACAGTCACCGACGGGTGCCGCGAACACTCCAACGCAGCCGGCGCGCGCCTGCACTCCACGCCGCGGCCAAACGCTAAATTTGAAATGACGGAAAGGTAGGCAGAAGGTCTGCCTCCTTTTCCCTTACGGCCGACGTGCGGAGCACCCGCACGTCGGCCTTTTCGTAAGTTCAGTATGGCGATCGTGGCTTGCACCGTGCGCGCAATCGCCTAGGACGCGCCTCAAATCACTTGGAGGAGTCCTGCTATGTCCATCCGTTTCGACGATAAGGTCGCCATCGTTACCGGTGCCGGCGGTGGTCTGGGCCGTGCTTATGCGCTTGAACTGGCGCGGCGCGGTGCGAAGGTCGTGGTCAACGACCTCGGTGGCGCGCGCGATGGCACCGGCCATTCCGACGCAGCGCTGAAGGTCGTCGAGGAAATCAAGGCGGCCGGCGGCGACGCGATCTCGAATGGCGGCAGCGTCACCGAATATGAGCAGATGGTCGAGATGGTCGCCAAGGCCAAGGAAGCCTGGGGCGGCGTCCATATCCTGATCAACAATGCCGGCGTGCTGCGCGACAAGAGCTTCGCCAAGATGGAGCCGGCCGACTTCAAGTTCGTCATCGACGTCCACCTGAACGGATCGGCCAACTGCACCAAGGCAGTGTGGGAAACGATGCGCGCGCAGAATTATGGCCGCATCCTGATGACCGCATCCTCGACCGGGCTGTACGGCAATTTCGGCCAGGCCAATTATGGCGCGGCCAAGCTCGGCCTTGCCGGGCTCACCAAGACGCTCGCGATCGAGGGGGCCAAGAACAACATCAAGGTCAACACGATCGCGCCGACCGCGGGCACGCGCATGACCGAGGACCTGTTCCCGGCCGAGGCGTTCGCTGCTTTCGCGCCCGAGAAGGTCGCCCCCGCCGCGCTCTATCTCGTGTCCGAAGACGCGCCGACCAACATGATCGTCGGTGCTGGCGCGGGCGTGTTCCAGGCGGCCTATGTCACGCTGACGCAAGGCAAGCTGCTGACCGGTGACGACCTGTCGCCGGAGGGCATTGCGGCGCACTGGGCGAAGATCACCGATCGCACCGGTGAGTTGACCCCGCAGAACGGCGCGGAACAGTCGATGAGCATCCTCAAGAAGCTGCAGGGCGGCTGATCGGCTTAGCGATACGCTGTATTGCTACAGTGACACACTTATGGTAATCCTCCTGCCGACAACAGGAGGATTACCATGTATAGCGAAAGCGATATCGACGGCGCGGTGACGGCAGGCGCGATCTCGCGCGACGCCGCCGCTGCGCTGCGCAACCACGTCGCCGCGCGGAGCGCGGTGCCAGCGGTCGACGAAGAGCACTTCCGGCTGCTGACCGGATTCAACGACATCTTCGTCTCGATCGCGCTGGCGCTGGTGCTGGTCGCGGTGGCGTGGATCGGCAAGTCGATCACCACGCCCCTGGCAGGTGCGCTGGTCGCGGTCGCCGCCTGGGCGCTGGCCGAATATTTCACGCGCGTCCGCCGCATGGCGTTGCCGAGCATCCTGCTGCTGCTCGCCTTTGTCGGTGGGGTCGCGGCGAGCTTGATCGGCGTAATGGTCGAACTCCATCCCGACCTCTCCAATCAGGTCAACGCCGCGATCGGCGCGGGGATTGCGCTTATCGCCACAGCGGCAGCCTGGGCGCATTGGCAACGGTTCATGGTACCGATCACCGTCGCGGCGGGGGCAGCAGCGGGCGTCGGCGTCGTGGTCGGTCTGACCTTCGCGGCCTTCCCGACGATGCAAGACCTCGTCTATCCGCTGGTGCTGGTGTGCGGCATCGCCGTGTTCACGCTCGCCATGCGGTGGGACATGTCCGACCGCGAACGGCGTACGCGCCGCGCCGACGTCGCCTTCTGGCTCCACCTCGCCGCCGCACCGATGATTGCGCATCCGATCTTTCACATGCTCGGCGTGTTCGGCGCGAATATCGACATCGGCACTGCGCTGATCGTGCTGGCGCTGTATCTCGCCTTCGCCTTCGTCGCCCTTGCGGTCGACCGGCGTGCGCTACTGGTGTCGAGCCTCGTCTACGTCCTCTACGCGATGTACGCGTTGTTCCAGAATGCAGGGGCAATCGAGCTTGCCTGGGCGTTCACCGGCCTCGCGATCGGCTCGGCATTGCTGACGCTGTCGGCATTCTGGCCAACGATGCGGCGGATAGTGATCGGCACGCTCGGCCATTTGGGCGAGCGTTTGCCCCCGGTCGGCACGATGGTCGCCGCCTGACCCCGCTCCAAACCCCGCTCGGCCGCGAGCGGGGTTTGTCGTCAGTCCACCACCTTCATCAACCGTCGTTCGACGGGGGCCAGCACCGGGCCCAATTCGTGCCCACGCTTCAAAACGAGGCCCGCTTCATTGACCAGCGCCCACATGCCTTGCCGGTTGCGCAAGGCCGGGCGCTTTTCGATGCGGAATTCGGGGCGCTCGGCAGCACGGCGAAAGGCGGCAAAGATCGCGGCGTCATGGCCCAACTCGATCGCATAGTCGCGCCACAGCCCAGCCGATACCATCCGTCCGTACAAATCGAGGATCCGCGTCAGTTCGACCCGCTCGAACCCGATCTGCGTCGGAACGCCGCGCGGGCTGGGAAAGGGCGTAACCGTCCCCATCAGGCGCGGTCACGCTCCTGATGGTTTTCCGCCAGCAATGCGTCGAGCCGCTTGCGCATCGTCTCCAGCTCACACCGCAGCAACTCCACGCGCTGCGTCGCCGGATCGAACATATCGCTGCACGGCGTGCCATAAGCGAGGAAGCCGGTCGCTTCTGCCCCCCCTCCACCATCGTCGCGCGCGCCGGGATACCGACCATCACCGCGCCTTCGACGACATCCTTGGTCACCACCGCATTGGCACCGACGCGAGAGCCCTTGCCCAGCGTGATCGGCCCCAGCACCTGTGCGCCGGAGCCAATGATGACATTGTCACAAAGGGTCGGATGACGCTTGCCCGCGACGCCATTGTCTGGGCTCGTGCCGCCGAGCGTGACGCACTGATAGATGGTGACGTTGTCTCCGATCTCGGCGGTTTCCCCAATCACCACGAAGCCATGGTCGATAAAGAAATTGCGCCCGATCGTCGCGCCGGGATGAATGTCGATCGCGGTCAGAAAACGCGAAAAATGGTTCACCGCACGCGCCAGAAAGAACAGCCGCGCCTTGAAAAGACGATGCGCGATCCGGTGGTACGCGAGCGCCCACACACCCGGATATGTGAGAATCTCAAGCCGCGACCGGGGGGCCGGATCGCGCGCCTTAATTGAATCGAGATAGGCGAGCAATCGTCCCATCGTGGCGGTGTCCCCTTATTATGGGAGATTATCTAGGCGCTCAGTCGAGCGAATAAAAGGACCAGTTCACCGCCGACCACGCCGCATAAATCCCTATCTACCTTGTGGGATTTGGGAAATTCCGCGAAAGTTCGCCGATGTTCGATCTCTCCTCATGGGATTTCACGGCGATCCTAGCCGTGATGCTGCCCTTCATTCTGGTCGGTTTTGCCGCACAGATGATCGATGGTGCGCTCGGAATGGCTTTCGGCATCATCAACAACACCTTGCTGGTGGTGTTTCTGGGCGTGCCCCCTGCCCTCGCTTCGGCCAGCGTCCATGCGGTCGAAACGTTCACCACCGCCGCATCGGGCGTAAGCCACATTCTGCATCGCAATGTCGATTGGCGGCTGTTCCGCCGACTGGTGATCCCAGGCGTGCTTGGCGGCATTCTGGGTGCCTATGTGCTGAGCACCATCGATGCATCGGTCGCGCGACCGTTCGTGATGGCCTATCTCGCGGCAATCGGGTTGTACCTGCTGTTTCGCGCCTATCGCGGCAAGGTCCACCCGCGCGAACCCAAGATCATTGAACCGCTCGGCTTTGCCGGCGGCTTTCTCGATGCGGCGGGCGGGGGTGGCTGGGGTCCAGTGGTGACCTCCAATTTGCTGGTGCAGGGGGCGCCGCCGCGCACCACCATCGGCACCGTCAACACCTCGGAATTTTTCCTGACCTCGACGATCTCGATAACCTTCATCACCACGATGGGGTGGAAGGCGTTCACGCTTCAGACGCTGGGCCTGCTGATCGGCGGGTTGCTGGCGGCCCCCTTTGGTGCTGTCATCGCCAAGCGCGTGCCGACGCGCCCGCTGATGGGGCTGATCGGCACGCTGCTGACCGCGACGAGCGCCTACTCGGTTTGGGCGGCGCTCGCCTGAACGACGTTTAATTGACGGCGGCGTGGACCGTCGCAACCGCTTTCATCACCGCACCGATCCGCACCGCGGTCTGGATCGCTTCGGCGGTGGCACCGGCCTTCTTGAGCACTTGCTCATGGCTGTCGATGCACATGCCGCAGCCGTTCATCGCGCTCACGGCAAGGCTGAACAGCTCGAAATCGACCTTGTCGATGCCCGGCGCACCGATCACATTCATGCGCAGCTTGGCCGGCATCGTCTGATATTCGGCATTCCCGGCGAGATGGGTGAAGCGATAATAGACGTTGTTCATCGCCATCACCGCCGCCGCCGCGCGCGCCGCATTCGCCGCTTCCGGGGTCAGCTTCGCGGCAACCTCGGCCTCGGTCACGTCGACCAGCGGCTTATAGCCGGTGGCGTGCGCGCAGGACAGGAACAGGCCATATTTTTGCTGGTCAGGCAAATGCGCCTCGTTGAGCAGCGAGCCGACGTTGAGACGAATATCCTTGGCGAAATCCGGGAGCGTCCCGGCGAAATCCTTAAGTGACATGATGTTTCTTTCTCGCTCCCCTCCCGCTTGCGGGAGGGGTTGGGGGAGGGCCTGACATAGAAAAGGGGCGCTCGACCTACGGTACGCCCCTCCCCTAGCCCCTCCCGCAGAGCGGGAGGGGAATTTTACCGACTTACGCCGCGATCTTCAGGACGTCGTCGCCCTTGTTCCAGTTGCACGGGCACAGCTCGTCGGTCTGCAGTGCGTCGAGCACGCGCAGCGTTTCCGCCGGGTTGCGACCGACGTTCAGGCCGTTGACCTGCACCGCCTGGATGACGTTGTCGGGATCGATGATGAAGGTCGCGCGGAACGCGACATGCTCGTTCTTGTCGAGAATGCCGAGCTGCGACGCCAGCACGCCACCGTTATCCGCCAGCCAGGGGAAATCCGCCGCGGCCAGATCGGGGTCGGACTTGCGCCAGGCGAGGTGAACGTGCGCGGTATCGGTCGACGCACCGATCAGCACCGCGTCACGATCTTCGAAATCGCCCTTCAGGCCCGCATAACCGACGATTTCGGTCGGGCAGACGAAGGTGAAATCCTTTGGCCAGTAGAACAGCACCTTCACTTGCCTGGGAACGCGTCCTGGCTGAGCGTTTCACCGGCGGGAAGCGCGTTGACGCCCTGCTGAACGGGAACCGTGAAATCGGGGAGCTTATCGCCAATGGTCAACATATTCTGGGCCTCCTAAAAATGGGGCCTCTTCTGGCATCCTCCACCGCAGCGCTTCTGCACCGTCTGTTGCACAGGCTCATATAGGGCCTGTTTTTATCGATCCAATGGGTTATTTACACGCTTCTGATCGAGTGGAGCGATAAATGGCGACCTATTTGCCGACCCTGAAACAGTTGCAATATCTCGCTGCCCTGCAGGATCACGGGCATTTCGGGCGTGCCGCCGAGGCGTGTTTCGTGACACAGTCGACCTTGTCGGCGGGGATCCGCGAACTCGAAACCCTGATCGGGGTGACCCTGGTCGAGCGCACCCGCCGCGTCGTGCGCTTCACCCCGCTGGGCGACCGCATCGCCGACAAAGCGCGCCGCGTGCTGCGCGAAGCCGATGAACTGGGCGACATGGCGCGCGCTGCCGGACGCCCCTTATCGGGGGAGATGCGGATGAGCGTGATCCCGACGATCGCGCCGTTCATGCTTCCGCGCATCCTGCCGCGGTTGCGGCGCGACTATCCCGACCTCAAACTCTTCCTGCGCGAGGAACCCAGCGGTGCCGCCTGTGAGGGCCTCCATCACGGGCGTGCCGATTGCGTGTTGCTGGCGCTCCCGTTCGCGTGTGGCGAGGTGAGCGCGCAGGTGCTGTTCGAGGATCGCTTGTTCGTGGCAGGCCAGCCGGGCGAGATGGGCAATATCGCGCGTGCGATGCCCTCTGCGGAAATCGACGAGACACGGCTGTTGCTGCTCGAGGACGGGCATTGCCTTAAGGACCATGCGTTATCCGCTTGTGCCCGGCCGGAATTGCGAGCCGAGGCGACGATGATGGGCACGTCGCTCCACACGATCGTACAGATGATCGACAATGGGCTGGGGCTCACGATGTTGCCCGAAATGGCGCTGAAGGCCGGCATCCTCGATCATACCGGTTTGGTCTCGCGCCCGCTCGATGCCGCCAATCCGGCGCGAAAAATCGCACTGGTCTGGCGACGCGGTTCGCCGCGGGAGAAAGACTTTCAATTGCTGGCGACGGCGTTGGCGGAACCGGCTTGACGAAACTATTCGGCCGCTCGACCGTAGTTTGGGGGAGCCTCCTGTAACAGAGGCTCCCTGATCCAGTGGAGAAACTGATGACGTTCAAGACCAACCTGTATCTGGCAACCGTTGCTGGCGCACTCGCCTTCGGTGCTGCCGCCACCGCACAGACCGCGCCAGCGGCTCCGGCAGCGCCCGCAGCCCCGGCAGCAGCCCCCGCGCGAACCCGACGGTCGGCGGGGCCGTAATGGATGCGACCAAGCCGATCGCTACGAACGCGGCCGCTGCCCCCAACCTCACCACGCTGGTGTCCGCAGTGAAGGCTGCAGGCCTTGCCACGACCCTGGCGGGCCCCGGCCCCTTCACCGTCTTCGCGCCGACGAACGATGCCTTCAGCCGCCTCGCGCCGGGCACGGTCGACACGCTGCTGAAGCCTGAGAACAAGGCCACGCTGGCCAAGGTGCTGACCTATCACGTCGTGCCGGGTACGCTGACGCTGACCGACATCCAGGCGAAGGTCACCGCTGGTGGTGGCAAGGCGGTATTGACCACTGTCGAAGGCGAACCGCTGACGATCGAGCTGATCGGTGGCGGCGTGCAGCTGACCGACGTCAACGGCAATAAGAGCTACATCGAAACCCCCCGACGTCGCCCAGTCGAACGGCGTCGTGCATGTCGTCAACGGCGTACTGTCGCCCAAGCTCGGCTAAAGCGTCCACCGCGCGGCGGCGGCATCGTCGCTGCCGCGTGGTTCTACCCAACGGGTCTCGTCGCCGCGTGTTTCCTTTTTCCAAAAGGGCGCGTCGGTCTTCAAGCGATCGATCAGAAAGGCGCAAGCCTCCAGCGCGGGCGCGCGGTGCGGTGCCGCTGTGCCGACAAACACCACCACATCCCCCGGTGCCATCGCACCGACCCGGTGCGTGATCCGCGCATCGATCAGCGCCCAACGCTCACGCGCTTCGTCCACCAGCCTCTGCAGGGCCGCCTCGGTCGCCCCGGGATAATGTTCGAGTTCCAGCGTCGCGACGCCGTCATCGGCGCGGACGAGGCCCACGAAGGTGGCGATGCCCCCTGCCCCGGCGGCAGACAAGGCTGCGAATTGCTCGGCGGCGTCGATGCGGGCAGGATCGACGACGATCATCCGCCGGTCACCGGTGGGAAAATAGCAACTTCACGCGCCGACCCCAGCACCGCGTCCAGCGGCACGAACACCTGATCGACCGCGGCGCGCAAGCGCGCCGGGTCGCGAAGGCCGCGCCGTGCACCGCGCTCCCGTTCGCCAGCCAGCCGATCAGATCGGCGACCGTCACGACGTCGCCTGGCGGGTCAACCATCTCGCCGCCACGTCCAATCCGTTCGCGTACCCACGCGAAATAGAGCATCTCGATCGCCACAGTTCAGTCCATATGCTTCAGGCCGACGCGCAGATAGTCCCAACCGGTGATCACCGTCAGCACCGCTGCGCCCCACAGGGTAACCAGGCCGACGTGCGCCACCCACGGGTAGAGCGGCACCGCGCCACCCAGAATCAACGCTCCCAGCGACACCATCTGCAGGGTGGTTTTCCATTTGGCGAGCCGCGACACCGGCACCGACACCTGCAATTGCGCGAGGAACTCGCGTAGGCCCGACACCGTGATTTCCCGCAGCAGGATGATCAGCGCGGCGATCTGATGCACGCCCTGGATAACCGCCGGATTGCCATCGCGGGTGCCCACCAGCAGCAGGATGACGGCCGCGACCATGATCTTGTCGGCGATCGGGTCAAGGAACACGCCGAGCTTCGACACCGTTCCGTTGGCCCGCGCGAGATACCCGTCGAAATAATCGGTGATGCCCATCAGGCAATACAGCACGAATCCCGCTGCATAGCCCTCCGCCCAGCCCGGCCACCACAGGAACCAGGCAAGCAGCGGCACCGCGACGATCCGCGACAGGGTGAGCAAGTTGGGTAAGGTCAGCACACACCCGCTCTACTCGCCCGATCCCGCGCGCGAAACCCCAACATGACAAGCGGGTTGCTGGCGCTAGCCCGGCTGGGCTATGGGCGGTCCTTATTTCGCGATATCGAGGCCTCGAAACACATCATGCTCAACGCGCTCGGCTTGCTGAAAGAGCGCCGATTTCTGCCCTTGTTCGTCACGCAGTTCCTTGGGGCGTTCAACGACAATCTGTTCAAGACGGTGATGGTTCAATTCGCCATTTACCGGATTTTCGCCGACCAACGGCTTGAGCAGAATTTCACGGCATTCGCGACCGCGCTTGGTATCCTGCCGTTTTTCTTGCTGTCCGCGCTTGCGGGGCAATTGGCTGACACGCACGACAAGGCCAAGATTATCCGGGTGGTGAAGACCGCCGAGATCGGCATCATGATCGTCGGGGCGAGCGGACTGATGATCGCCTGGGCGGGGTATACCACCGCCGGGCTGGTACTGATGCTGGCCGCAGTGCTGTTCCTCGGCGTGCACTCGGCGTTTTTCGGTCCGATCAAATACGCGATTCTGCCGCAGCATCTGCATGAGGATGAAGTGCTGGGCGGCACTGGTCTGGTCGAATCGGGCACCTATCTCGCGATCCTGATCGGCACCGTGCTCGGCGGGTTCATCGCCGTGCAGCATGCCGCGATCGTGGTACTGGTGGTCGCAGCGGTCGGCTGGATCGCATCGCTGCAAATCCCGCCCGCACTGCGCGAAGGCCGCGAACTGGTGGTGAGCTACAATCCCTTCACGTCGTCGTGGCGCTTGATTTCCGCGACGATGCACATCCGCCGCCTGTTCCTCGCTATCTGCGCGATCAGCTTCTTCTGGACGATGGGGGCAGTGCTCATCATCATCTTCCAGCCGCTCGCCAAGAATGTGCTGACGGCCGACAAACATGTCCTGACGCTGATGATCGCGCTGTTTTCGATTGGTGTCGCGGTCGGATCGGTGCTGATCAACGCGCTGCTGAAAGGCCACACCTCGGCGAAATATGCCCCTGCCTCGGTGCTGGCGATGGGCGCGTTTATCGTCGCTTTCTCGTTCCTCTGCCGCGACTGGCCCGCCGCACCGCACGGCACGCTGTACGACGTGATGACCTTTATCGAGATTCCCCCGCGCTGTGCTGGTGATTGTGGCACTGATGGGAATTGCGGTGACCGGCGGCATGTTCGTCGTTCCGCTTTACGCCTTCCTCACCACCACGGTGACCAAGGATCAAACCGCCCGCACCGTCGCCGCCAACAATGTCGTCAATGCCGGCGCGATGACCATCGGTGCGGTGGCGGTGCAGGGACTGGCGGTCGCCGGGCTATCGCCCGAAAACATGCTGCTGATCGTGGCGGCGATGTGTCCTGTATCGGCGTGGCTGGCGCAAAAGCTGCACCTCGCCTGCGACTGACGACCCAGCTCAAACGGCGGCGACTCGCCGCTTCAGAAAATGAACGTGTAGAAGCACACGAAGAAGGCTGTGAAGCTGAGCGCGAACAGTCTGATGTCGCCCTCATCGCGGACCCGCGCGCGCTCTACCCGCCCGGTTACGACGGAGCGGCGGAACGGGTGACGGGCGCTGGGCGCGGCGAGCGAGAGGGTCCGTTGCATGGCAACAGGTTAACGCCGCGTTTACGATTTCGACCAGTGCTTCTTTTGGTTAGCGGCGTCTAAATGCGGGACACCCGCGCAACGCGGCACCGCCCAGCCGTGAGCTGCTCAGACAAATTCGACGTTCGCGCCGGTCAATGCTGCAAAAGTGGTGTCGTCGAGCGGTTCCTGGAACTGGCAACCGGCTTCGAAATCATCGGCCCACACGATCGTGGCGATGACTTGCCCGATACGCGGCAAGGTCAGCCAGATCCTGGCACCCTTTTTCATCGGGGAATATGTGTGCAATTTGGCACCATGCAGCGACACGTTGGTCACCTTGCACAGCGCGCGATCGAATCCGCCACGACCCAGCTTTGCGTCAAGCGAGATCGGCGCACGCGGACTGCGGCGGCGATCGGTCTGGACGACAGGTTCGAATTCGGCGGCAATCATTTAACGTCCCTCCCCGCGAAAACCGCGAGGAGGGAAGAGTAGGCGACTATCGCTAATGCGTCGTTAACGACGCGAAGAAGCTTACTTCTTGCCGATCGACGACATCGCGCCGAAACGCTTGTTGAAGCGCGCAACCTGGCCGCCCGAATCGAGCATCGTGCCGCGACCACCGGTCCAGGCCGGATGCGCGAGCGGATCTATGTCGAGCGTCATCAGATCGCCTTCCTTGCCCCAGGTCGTGCGGGTCTGGAACTGCGTGCCGTCGGTCATCTGCACCGTGATGGTGTGATAATCGGGGTGAATGCCTTTTTTCACGTCGTAAATCTCCGAAAGGCCGCTGGTTACCGACCAGCAGCGAAGGCGCGGGCCCTATCAGAGCCCGCGCCGTGTAGCAATGCGTCTTGTGCGGCCGTTATGCCTTGGGCGGGTCGGCGATCATCGCGGTGAAGTTCGCCTCGGCCGCCAATTGCCCGTCGATCGTCGCGCGTCCGGCGAATTTGCACACGCTGGAACGCTTCTGGACGAATTCGACCTCGAGCTTGAGCAGCACCCCGGGTTCGACCGGCTTGCGGAACTTCGCCCCGTCGATCGCCATGAAATAGACGAGCTTGCCCGAGCCCGCGAGCCCCAGCGACTCGACCGCGAGAATCCCCGCAGCCTGCGCCATCGCCTCGACGATCAGCACGCCGGGCATGATCGGTCGTCCTGGGAAATGCCCCTGGAAGAACTGCTCGTTGATCGTCACCGCCTTGATCGCGGTGATCGACCGGTCGAGGATAAGATCCTCGACACGGTCGACCAACAGCATCGGGTAGCGATGCGGCAATGCCGCCATCACTCGCCCAATGTCGAGCGGGCCGATTGCGCCCCGCCCTGTTTCGTCTGCATCCGCCATCGTGTCGCTCAGCGGCCCTGCGGTGCCTTGCCGGTCGGTGCCGGCGCGGCGGCCGCAGCGCGGCGTGCCTGGATCGCGGCGGCATATTGCTGCTGTTGCAAATATTGCTGGAGGAGCTGCTGGGTCTGCTGGCTCGGCTGCCACCCGGCCGGCGGCGTGATCGGAACCGACGGGTTGGTACGGTCGAGTTCAGCCTTGATGTCGTCGGTCACGTCGACGGCGGGCGTGCTGAACTGCACCGTGTTAGCCGACAGCAACAGGCTGATCTTCTTGGCGGTCACGACCGCGTTCATCGCAGCCGAATATTTCTGCGAGATCTGCTCGATCGCGTAGGCCTGCGCGAGGATCGCCGGGCCGCGCAGGCGGGCGAGATCGGTCTGGGCCGATTTCTGCGCCGCTTCGATCTTGGCCAGTGCCGGGTTCTTCGCGGCTTCGGCGGCGGCGATTTCAGCGTCGTCGAGCTTCTTGTCCTTGTTGAGGTCAAGCGGCGCGTACAGCGTGTTCAACTCGGTCTGCAAAGCCTGCTGGCGAGCATTGGCCTGGTCGAGCTGTGCCTTGTAGGTCGTCGCGATCGAGGTGTTGGCGGCATCGAGTGCCTTGGCGGTGAGGATCACGGTTTCCGGATCGGCGATCGCTACGCCAGAAACCTGCGCCTGTGCAGAGCCCGCCGCAACGAGCGTCGGCGCGATCAGCGCGCAGCCGAGCATGAGCTTTTGATACATTTTCATCAGAACTGTGTCCCTACGTTGAAAGTAATGAGTTTGGAGTCGTCGCTCTTGTCCTTGAGGACAGCGTAAGCAAGATCGATGCGCAGCGGCCCGAACGGCGAGTTCCAGTTGACGCCCGCGCCAACCGAGATGCGCGGACGCGCCGAGTTGCCGCCGAAGACTTCTTTGAACGGAGCCTGTGTGGTCGTGTAGGGCGTATTGGTCGATGTGCCGACGCACGTGCCGCCGATCGTCGCAGAATAGCCGGTCTGACACGTCGTGGTTGCCCCGGGATTGGTCGCATCGGTCGCCGGCACTGTGTAATAAGGCTGGCCGTTGGTCGCATAGACCGGCGAGATCAACGGCTGGTACGTTACCCGCCCCGTGACCGGGTCCACTGTTGTCGGAAACTGGCTGCCCGACAAAACCGGCGATGTGATGCCGAACAACGCACCGGCCTGCACATAGATGGACGGCCGCAGCCCAAGCTCACGCGCGCCCGCGCCGAGCGGAATCTCGATTTCGAATTTGCCGAGATAATAAGCCCGGCCACCCAATGCGTCGTCGACGAATTGGGTACGGTCGGTCACCAGCGTCTGGTTGCCGGACGCATCGGTCGTATAGCCGATGCGCTGGACGCGCGGCCCAACGCCGCGAATGTCGAAGCCACGGAAGTCCGGCTCGCCCAGGTAGAAGCGATCGGTAATGCGGACATTGTCGATCCCAACGCCACGGCTCTTCTCCAGCGAATGGATGTAACCACCCTCGGCATTGAGCGACCCGATGAACCCCGCACCAATGTTGAAGAATTTCGATCCTTCAATCTTCGAGCGAATATATTTCACATCGCCGCCAAGCCCTGCGAAATCCTGGCTGAAGATGAAGCGCTGGCCGGCAGTCGGGCGCAGTCGGCTGTTGAGGCTGTCGAACACCAGCGAATAGCCGATCGACGACGTCCAGCGATTACCGATCGCGTCGCACAAATATCGGCCGGCAAGCAGCGGCTCGCAGGTGTCCCCCGGAGAATTGCCGCGAATGCCGTCGTTATTCGAGTCGCTGAAATAGGTGCTCTTGTCGAGGCCGACTTCGTCATAGCTTAGGCCATAACGCCCGGCGAGCTGCCAATATTCGGTCAACGGAACACCGGCACGGACCTGGAAGCCAGTCGACACCTGCGTGTAGGTGGTCTGCCGCGTATTGCCGAGATAGTTGAAGGCGTTGTAATCGCGCCGGAAAATGTCGCCGCCGATCGCGATATTCTTGTTGAACAGATAGGGCTCGGTAAAGCCTAGCTCGACCGACTTGGAATAGGTCGAATAATTGACGCTGGCGCGCAACTCCTGGCCCTTGCCGCGGAAATTGCGTTGTTTGATCGACGCCTGAATGATGAACTGTTCAAGGCTGGAATAGCCTGCCGACAGCGACAATTCGCCCGTGGATTTCTCTTCGACATCGGCCGTCAAAACCACACGGTCGGGGGCCGCCCCCTGCGTCTGCTTGATCTCGAACTTGTCCTGGAAAAAACCGAGCGAGTTGATGCGGTCCTGCGAACGCTTGACCTGGAAGCTGTTGAACGCGTCGCCTTCCGACAGGCGGATTTCACGACGGATGATCTTGTCCTGAGTCTGCGTGTTGCCGTTGATTTCGACGCGCTCGACATAGGTGCGCTTGGCTTCGGCGATGTGGAAATTGATCCCCATCGTCAGCGTGTCCTTGTCACGCTGGAAGTCCGGATTCACTTCGGTGAAAGCGTAACCGAACAGGCCCGCCGCCTCGCTAAGCGAATCGACCGAGGTCTCGACCTTCTTGGCGTTGTACCAGTCGCCCTTCTTGATCCCGAGGTTTGCCGCGAGCCGCTTGTTGTCGAAATCGCGAATGTCGCTGTCGACGGTCACGTCCCCGAATTTGTAGCGCTTCCCCTCTTCCACCACATAAGTGATGATGAAGTCCTTCTTGTCCGGGGTCAGCTCGGCAACGGCGGAAGTGACGCGGAAGTCGGCATAGCCTTCGGTCAGATAGAATTGGCGCAGCTTCTGCTGGTCATAGGCCAGGCGATCCTGGTCATAGCTGGTGTTCGAGCTGAGCAGCGTCGTCAGGCGCGCTTGCTTGGTCGCCATCTGCTCGCGCAGCTTGCTGTCGGAAAACACTTCGTTGCCGAGGATGTTGATCTGGCGGACCTTCGACTTCGGCCCCTCGGTCACCTCGAAGATGACATCGACGCGGTTCTGGTCGAGCGACACCATCTTGGGATCGACGACTGCGGCAAAGCGCCCCTGGCGGCGATACAGTTCGATGATGCGCGCCACGTCCTGACGCACGGCGGTGCGGGTGAAGATCTGGCGGGGGGCGAGTTTCACCTCCTTCTTGATCTTGTCTTCCTTCAGCCGCTTATTGCCCTCGAAGATGACGCGGTTGATGATCGGGTTTTCGCGCACGCGCAGCACGATGTCGCCGGTCTCGGCACCGCCGATCGTCACATCGGCGAACAGGTCGCTGGCGTAGAGATCCTTGATCGCCTGATCGAGCGTCTCGTTGGTGAAGACCTGACCGGTGCGCAGCTTGGTGTAAGACAGCACCGTCTCGGGTTCGAGAC
This sequence comes from Sphingomonas sp. Ant H11, assembly GCF_000797515.1. Taxonomy (GTDB): domain Bacteria; phylum Pseudomonadota; class Alphaproteobacteria; order Sphingomonadales; family Sphingomonadaceae; genus Sphingomonas. Next base: position 32,356 of record NZ_JSBN01000032.1, on the reverse strand, counting down.
GCTGCGAACCTTCGACCCGGATCGCCTTGATCGTGCGGGTGACCGGTGCGACGACCTGCGCTGGTGCAGGTGCCGGTGCCGGCTGCGGTGTCGCCGCGGGTTGGCCCGTCGTCTGCGCGACCGCAACGGTCGGCACGCCGGTGAGCATCGTGCCTGCGAGCAACACGGCGGTGGCCCGTGCGCCGTATTTGGAAACCTTGATTGCTGTCACATCCCACCCCAAATCGGAGAAAATTCCGCGTGGCCGAAAACTCGTCGGCCCGCCCTGCCTCACCTGCGTCAACCGATCAAGAGCCGGTCAGGGCCTTCCACAGGCCGAAAGCGCCGAGATCGTTAAACGTTACCATCACCATCAAGGCGAGAATCGCCGCCAATCCTGCACGAAACGCCCATTCCTGCACATTCGGCGCGACCGGCCTGCGCCGGATCGCCTCGATTGCGTAGAAAAACAAATGGCCGCCGTCCAACAGAGGGACTGGCAAGAGGTTGATGAATCCCAGATTAATCGACACACCGGCGATGAAATAGATCAACACCGGCCAGCCCAGCGAGAATTGCTCGCCCGACACTTTGGCGATGCGGAGCGGCCCTCCAAGTTCGTCGGTTGAGCGGCGCCCGCTAAGGATTTGGCCCAATCCTTCGACCGTGGACCGCAGGATTCTGCCGGTCATTTCGACGCGACCACCGGTGCTTCGAACAGGCCCACCCGATGCGGCACCGGGGTGGTCGGCGATATGCCGAGCAGCCCTTTTTTGAAGGTGTTGCCAAAACTGTCGCGCTGCACGGCGGTACCCAGGACGCCAACGCGCCGAATCCGGCTTCCCGCGTGCTCATATTCGACCACCACCGGGTAACCGGGCCGTAACACCGCGAATTCGTAGACATCTTCGAAAGTGTTGATCGCGCGCCCATCGATCGCGGTGATTCGATCACCGGTCTGCAAGCCGATCGCTGCCGCCGTGCTGCCGGGGCTGACGCCGCCGACGATGGAGGGGGTACGATCGACACCATAGGCCATCGCGAACGCCGCCAGAATCACAACCGCGACAACGAAATTGGTGATCGGTCCCGCTGCCACGACGATCGCGCGCTGCCACACCGGACGCCCTTGCAACGTGCGTGCGCGCTCCTCGGCAGGCAATTCCAGCCATGCCGGGTCGGGCGTGCTGGCGGCGTTGAGATCGCCCGCAAACTTCACATAGCCGCCGAGCGGCAGCACGCTGAACTTCCAGCGAGTCCCGCGTCGGTCGGTCCAGCCGAACAGCTCGCGCCCGAAACCGATCGAAAAGGCATCGATCTTCACGCCGAACACCCGCCCAGCCAGATAATGCCCCATCTCATGCAGGAAGACGAGCGGGCCGATCACCAGCGCAAAGCCGACAAGGGTGACCAGCAGTCCGGGAGAATGGCTCAAGCGACGATATCCTTCACATTCGTCCCTCTTAACGCCCCGCCACGAACCGCAATCTGCCTGCGCGCCATGCTGCGCGCTTCGGCATCGACCGCCAGAACATCATCCACGCTTTCCGGTGCGGCCGGATCATATGCCGACAGGGTATCTTCGACGATTGCGGCAATTTCGAGGAAGCCGATCTCCCGGTCGAGAAAGGCCGCGACCGCCACCTCGTTCGCCGCATTCAGGATCGCGGGGCGTGCGCCCCCTGCGTCGAGTGCCGCCCGCGTCAGCCGGATCGCGGGGAAACGCTCAGCATCGGGCGCCTCGAAATCGAGCCGCCCGATTGCAACGAGATCGAGCGGAGCCATCGGCGTCGCCATGCGATCGGGCCAGGCGAGGCAGTGCGCGATCGGCGTGCGCATGTCGGGCGGACCCATCTGCGCCAGCACCGAGCCATCGACATAATCGACCAGCGAATGGATCACCGATTGCGGATGAATGACGATTTCGATTGAATCATGCGGCACCGGGAACAACCGCGCCGCCTCGATCAACTCCAGCCCCTTGTTGAACAAGGTGGCCGAATCGATCGAAATCTTCGCGCCCATCGACCAGTTCGGATGCGCGACCGCCTGTTCGGGGGTGACGGTGCGCATCGCCTCGGTCGTCCAGGTACGGAACGGACCGCCGCTACAGGTCAGGATGATGCGGCGCACGCGCTCGGGCCGTGCGGCATCGAAGCATTGGAAGATCGCGTTGTGCTCGGAATCGGCTGGCAGCAAGGTCGCGCCATGCCGGGCCGCCGCCGCCAGCACGACATCGCCCGCCGAGACCAACGGTTCCTTATTGGCGAGGATCACGGTCTTGCCGCCCGCAATCGCCGCCATCACCGGCTCCAGCCCGATACAGCCGACGATCGCGCCCATCGTGATATCGGCCCCAAGGCTGGCCGCCTCGACCACAGCCGAGCGTCCGCCCGCAGTGCCGATGTTGGTGCCTGCCAGCGCCGCCCGCAGATCGGGCAGGCAAGCCTCGTCCGCCACCACGGCCAGCTTCGCGCGCGTGCGGATCGCCGCCGCCGCCAGTCCCGCAACATCGCGATTGGCGGTCAGCGCCAGAACCTCGAACCGGTCCGGCTCGCGCTCGACCAGGTCGAGCGTCGAGGTGCCGATCGAGCCCGTTGCCCCAAGGATCGTTATCGTCTTCACCACCAATATACCTTCGGTAACAGCACCAGCAACGCAGCGACCGGCGCGACCGGCACCAGCCCGTCAAGGCGGTCCAACACCCCGCCATGCCCGGGCAGCAGCGAGCCGCTATCCTTCACCCCTGCCCGCCGCTTCAGCCAGCTTTCGTAAAAGTCCCCGGCCTGCGCCAACACTGCCAGCACCGGCGTCGCCAGCGTCATGCGCACCGGCAAGCCATAGCGATAATGCAGGAACGCGGCGAACAGGCCCGCCGCCAAAACGCCACCGCCCAGCCCGGCCCAGGTCTTGTTCGGGCTGATGGCCGGCGCAATCTTCGCCCCGCCTATAACGCGACCCGCCGCATAGGCACCGATGTCGCATGCCCACACCAACGCCAGCGCCCACAGCGTAAAGAGAATACCCTCATCTTGCCGCCGGATCACCAGCAAGGCCATGATCGGCAGCCCGACATAGAAGATGCCCTGCGCCAGCCCGCGCCGCCCGGTCACGATCACCACGAAGAAGCCCGCGCCGATTAGCAAGCCGAGCGTGAGAAACCCCGCTCCCGCACCAATTACGGGGGCCATAATCGCAAGCGGCACCGACAACGCATATTGCGCAAGCCGCTTGGTCTCGTTCGGCGCGGACTGCAGTCCCGCCCATTCCCCCATCATGACGATGCCGAGCACCACGCAAAGTAGCCAGAATGCGATCCCGCCCAATACAACGCCGGTCAATGCGACCGCGACCAGCGCGATCCCGACGATGATGCGCAGCGTCAGATTGGACGGGCCACGCGGCTCGGCAAGCGGCGTCACGGGAGGTGGCGTCACAGGCCCCCGAACCGACGCTGCCGCTGTCCGAAGGTTTCGACCGCAGCAGCCAGCGTATCTGCGTCAAAATCGGGCCACAGCGTATCGACGAACAGCAATTCGGCATAGGCCGCTTGCCACAACAGGAAGTTGGACAAACGGACCTCACCGGAGGTGCGAATCAACAGATCCAGCGGCGGCAGGTCGCGCGTGTCGAGCTCGTCCTCGAACACGGCTTCGTCGATCGTCGTCGGATCGAGCGTGCCTGCTTGCGCGCGTTCCGCAAGCCGCCGCGCGGCCGCCGCAATCTCCGCTTGCGCGCCGTAATTGAGCGCGATCACCAGGATCGGCCCGGTGTTGACTGCGGTACGCGCGACTGCGGTGTCGATCAGTTCGACCAGATCGGGGGTGAACCGGCGATAATCGCCAATCACCCGCAGTTGCACATTGTCGCGCACCATCTCATCAAGGTCATTGCGGATGAACAGCCGCAGCAACCCCATCAGGTCACTGACTTCGCTCTCCGGGCGTCGCCAGTTCTCGCTCGAAAAGGCATAGAGCGTCAGCGCCTCAATCCCCATCGCGCGCGCAGCACGCGAGATACGACGCACCGCTTCGACGCCTTGCCGATGGCCAGCGACCCGCGGCAAATGGCGTTTCTTGGCCCAGCGCCCATTGCCATCCATGATGATCGCGACATGGCGCGGCAACACCCCCGCGCCCTTGCCGGTCACCAACTCGGGAGCAGAGGCGGCAAATGGCCTCACTTGCCCAAAATTTCCTTTTCCTTGGCGCTCGCCGCCGCATCGATTTCGCCAATCGTCTTGTCGGTCAGCTTCTGCACTTCGGTTTCGAGCTTCTTGCGCTCGTCCTCGCCGAACAGGCCCTTCTTTTCATCGACCTTGAGCGAATCCATGCCGTCACGACGCACATTGCGCGCGGCGATGCGCGCATCCTCGGCATATTTACCCGCGAGCTTGGCCAACTCCTTGCGGCGCTCCTCGGTCAGATCGGGAATCGGCAAGCGCAGGGTGGTGCCATCGACGATCGGGTTGAGCCCGAGCCCGGCCGAGCGAATCGCCTTGTCGCACGGGCCGACATTGGACTTGTCCCACACCTGTACCGACAGCATCCGCGGCTCGGGTGCCGACACGGTCGCCACCTGATTGAGCGGCATTTGCGCGCCGTAGACCTCGACGGTGACGGGATCGAGCAGCGAGGTCGATGCGCGTCCGGTGCGCAGACCGGCGAGATCGCCCTTCAACGATTCGACACTGCCCGCCATGCGGCGTTCGAGATCGGCCTTGTCATAAGCGGCCATGACTTAATCTCCTGCTGTGGTTTGAACGACCGTCGACACGCCTTCACCGCGCAGAACCGCAGCAAGATTGCCGGGCTGACGGATGTTGAAGACGACGATCGGGATTTTGTTGTCGCGGCAAAGCGCGATCGCGCTCGCGTCCATCACCTTGAGATCCTGCGCGAGCACAGTGCCGTAACTCACGGTTTCAAAACGCTTGGCGGTCGGGACCAATTTCGGGTCGGCATCATAGACGCCGTCGACCGACGTGCCCTTGAACAGGGCGTCGCACTTCATCTCGGCGGCGCGCAACGCGGCCCCGCTATCGGTGGTGAAGAACGGGCTGCCGACGCCCGCTGCAAAAATCACGATCCGACCCTTTTCGAGATGGCGCTCGGCGCGGCGGCGGATGAAGGGTTCACACACCGACGCCATGGGGATCGCCGATTGCACGCGCGTCTCGACGCCGATCTTTTCCAGCGCGTTCTGCACGGCGAGCGCGTTCATCACGGTCGCCAGCATCCCCATATAATCGCCGGTGGCGCGGTCCATGCCGCGCGCCGCGCCGGAAATACCCCGGAAGATGTTACCCCCGCCGACGACGACGCAGAGTTCATACCCCTGGTGCTTCACATCGGCGATTTCGGCGGCCACACGGGCAATGACGTCAGGGTCGATCGAAAGGCCACCGGCCCCCATCAGGACCTCGCCCGACAATTTCAGCAAAATACGTTTAAAGTGCGGGGTGGTCACGGCATTCCAGACTGCAAAGGGTCATGATCGCCCTGGGGGCGGTGCGGCGCGGACCTTATCGGGCACGCACTGCGATTGGAAGCGCGGAAACCGTGCAGATCGAATACACGAAGGGCCGCACCTCACCGGCACGGCCCTTCGGCATTTGCGGCCTCGCGCGCGAGCGGGGCCGAGTGTTATGCAGTCGCCTGCGGCACACCCGAAGCGGCCGCGACTTCCGCCGCGAAATCGCTCGTTTCCTTCTCGATGCCTTCGCCGAGCTGGAAGCGGACATAGTCCTTGAGCACGATCGCGGTGCCGGCTGCCTTGGCGGCATTGGCAACGACGTCCGAGATCTTGGTCTTGCCGTCCATCACCAGCAGCTGGCTGACGAGCGCGTTTTCCTTGCGATACTTGGCGATCGCACCCTCGACCATCTTGGCGACGATGTCGGCGGGCTTGCCGCTTTCCGCTGCCTTTTCGGTCGCGATCGCGCGCTCACGCTCGACGATCTCGGGGTCGAGGCCATCTTCGTTCAGCGCCAGCGGGAAGGCTGCTGCGATGTGCATGGCGATCTGCTTGCCGAGCGGCTCGAGCACATCCTTGCCCGCTTCGCTCTCCAGCGCGACGAGCACGCCGATCTTGCCGAGGCCGGGGGCCGCTGCGTTGTGGATGTAGGGAACAACCGCGCCAGCCGACACTTCGAGGCGCTTGGCGCGACGCAGGTTCTGGTTCTCGCCGATCGTGGCGATGTTGTTGGTCAGGATTTCCTCGACCGTCTTGGCACCCAGCGGGGCGGCCTTGATCGTCGCGATATCGTCACCCAGTTCGAGCGCGACCGAAGTCACGTCGCGAACGAAGGTCTGGAACTGCTCGTTCTTGGCGACGAAATCCGTCTCCGAGTTCACTTCGACCGCAGCACCCTTGGTGCCCGATACTTCGACGCCGATCAGGCCCTCGGCCGCAGTGCGGCTGGACTTCTTGGCGGCCGCGGCGAGGCCCTTGGCGCGCAGCCAGTCCATCGCCACCGTCATGTCGCCATTGGCTTCGGTCAGCGCCTTCTTGCAATCCATCATGCCCGCGCCGCTCTTTTCGCGCAGGTCCTTTACCGCAGCTGCCGTGATCTCGGCCATGTCGTTGGTCCTTATCTCAGTAGAATATGGTTTTGGACGGGATAGAGCCGCGCCCTACCCCGTCCGTATGTCAGTTCTGCGACGCTTACGCGTCGATCTGGCGCTCGGTTTCCGCAGCCAGCTCGGCCTGCAGAGCCGCGTCGTTGCCGGCGTAATGTCGGCGGCCGCAGCCGGAGCAACGCTCAGCGCTTCCTCGGCGGGCGGAGCTTCCATCGAACCGATGTCCTGGCGACGCGACAGCTGCTCATGGCCACCGCGGGTCGCGGCGATCGCAATCGCTTCGCAATACAGGCGGATGGCGCGGCTGGCGTCGTCATTGGCCGGAACCGGGAAGGCGATGCCGTCGGGCGAAACGTTCGAATCGAGGATCGCGACGACCGGGATCCCCAGCGTGTTGGCTTCCTTGATCGCCAGCTCTTCCTTGTTGGCGTCGATCACGAACATCACGTCGGGAATGCCGCCCATGTCGCGGATGCCGCCGAGCGACAGCTCGAGCTTGTCCTTCTCACGGGTAAGCTGCAGCACTTCCTTCTTGGTCAGGCCGTGCGTGTCGCCCGAAAGCTGCTCTTCCAGCGTCTTGAGGCGCTTGATCGAACCCGAAATGGTCTTCCAGTTGGTGAGCATGCCGCCCAGCCAACGATGGTTGACGAAATGCTGGCCCGAACGACGGGCTGCTTCTGCAACGGGCTCCTGCGCCTGGCGCTTGGTGCCGACGAACAGCACCTTGCCGCCAGCGGCGGTCGACGCTGCGACGAATTCGAGCGCGCGCGCGAACAGCGGAACGGTCTGCGAGAGATCGAGAATGTGGACGCCGTTGCGGTCGCCAAAGATGTAGGGCTTCATCTTCGGATTCCAGCGGTGCGTCTGGTGGCCGAAATGCGCGCCCGTTTCGAGCAATTGCTGCATGGAGACGACAGGTGCCGCCATAAGGTAGTTCCTTTCCGGTTGATCCTCTGGGAAGCGAGTAATCCGGACAGGCGAACCTGCTCGGACACCGGTGATGTGTGCTTCCCATGCGGTGTGAAGGCGCGCCCTTTATCCGAGACGCTCCGGCAAATCAAGTCCGGCAATGCGCTTGACGACGGAACGCAATGAGAACATAACGGGTCTCAGAGCGGAACGTGGAACGGAACACGGCCCGTGAATGTTGCGACTTTGTGACTCTTCACCGTGAATGAAGGAGTTGAACGATGGCCGTTGTGAGTTTTCTGGTGTTCGCGAGTGCCTTCGCCGCGAGCCTTGCTGTTTTCTACCTGACCCTGGCACCTGCGCTGCCGCGGATCGTCGCGATCTTGCGCGATGGAGCCGACCCTCTCGCTGCTCTCCAAACGCAGGTAACGGTCAGGGAGCCGCGTCTGCGGGTGCGGGGGACGACCGCCCCAGCGCTGGCACGGACGCCGCTGCGCGCAGCCGCTTGACCCGGGCATAGGCGACGATGCTGAACGGCAATGTCGCGAGATATGCGACGCACAGGAAGCTGAGCGTGTGCCAGGGAGCGGAGATGAGCGCTGCCCCCAGTAGAACCACCACCGCAATTGCTTCGAAGCGGATATTGTTGCGCAAACGCAGCGAAGACCAACTGAAGGTCGCGACGCTCGACACCATCAACGCTGCCATCAGCGCGACCCAGGGCGCTACGATCAGCGGCGAACGCCACCAGTCGAGACCGGTCCAGAACCACAAATAAAGGGGTAGCATCGCCAGCCCGGCACCGACCGGAGAGGGCGCGCCAGTCAAAAAACCTGCGGATTTATGCGGTTGCTCCACCACGTCGATCGCTGCGTTGAACCGGGCGAGACGCAGCGCGCAGAACACCGCGAACACCAGCGCGCACAGCCAGCCGACGCGGGGCAGATCCTTCAGCGACCACAAATAGAGGATCAGCGCGGGCGATACGCCGAACGAAATGGCATCCGACAGCGAATCGAGCTCGGCCCCAAAGCGGCTCTCGCCGCGCACCATGCGCGCGATCCGCCCGTCGATCCCGTCGAGCACGCTGGCGATCATCACCATCACGACTGCGGTTTCCCACTGACCGGCAATCGCGAAGCGAATGCGGTCAGGCCGGAACACAAAGCAAGCGCGGTAACGGCGTTGGGCGCAACCGCGCGCAGTGGCAGCCCCCGTGCCGCGCCGCGCCGATACGGAGACCTCATGCGATGACAATCCGTCGCATCACTGCGCGATCCCGGCCGCCATAGTGCCGCCTACGCGGCCAAGGATCGTTTCGCCCGCTACGCTCCGCTGGCCAAGCACAACCTGGCACGCGCAATCATCGGGCAGATAGACGTCAACCCGGCTGCCGAAGCGAATCAAACCGATGCGCTGCCCCGCCGCGACCATGTCGCCCGGCTTGACGAACGGCACGATCCGACGCGCGAGCAGGCCAGCAATTTGCGTAAAACCAATGCGCCGCACGGTGCCATCCGCAGCCGGTCGGCCTTCGACGACGATATGCTGACGCTCATTGTCCTCGCTTGCTTTGTCGAGCTCGGCATTCACGAACTTGCCCGAGATATAGACAACCTGCTTCACCGTTCCCGCGATCGGCGTGCGGTTGATATGGACGTCGAACACCGACATGAACACCGACACGCGCACCAGCGGCGCATCGCCCAGGCCATTCGGGCCGGCCAGTTCGCGCGGCACCGGTACGCGCTGAATCATCGAAATCAGCCCGTCGGCAGGAGATACGATCAGCCCCTCGCCGCTCGGCGTTACGCGTACCGGATCGCGAAAGAACAAGGCGACCCATAAGGTGATGCCGATCAACGGCCACGCCACGAACCAGCCGAACCAGACCAATGCGACCAGCGCGATCACCCCGGCGATGGCGACATATTTGCGCCCTTCCGGGTGCAGATCGGGGATGCGCCATTTCACGGCTTCGGCGGACGGATTTGGTGTTTCGGGAGGAAGCATCCCCCTTCCCTACCCCACACGTCCCCCGTGCCACAATCATCATCCCGCGCTCCTGCCGTTCCGCACCGGGTTGATCGCCGCGCGCCATGCTCCTAGACGCTCCTCGAAACTCCCATAGGAAAGATCGTGATGGCGAAGATCAAGGTGAAGACGCCCGTCGTGGAAATCGATGGCGACGAGATGACGCGGATCATCTGGCAGTGGATCCGCGAACGGCTCATTCTCCCCTATCTCGATATCGATCTGGAATATTACGACCTCGGCATGATGAGCCGCGATGCGACCGACGACAAGATCACGGTCGATAGCGCAAAGGCGATCCAGAAATACGGCGTCGGCGTGAAATGCGCGACGATCACCCCCGACGAGGCCCGCGTCGAGGAATTCGGCCTGAAGAAGATGTGGAAGTCGCCCAACGGCACAATCCGCAACATTCTCGGCGGCACCATCTTCCGCGAGCCGATCGTGATCAAGAACGTGCCCCGCCTGATCCCAGGCTGGACGCACCCGATCGTCGTCGGCCGCCACGCATTCGGCGATCAGTATCGCGCGACCGACTTCCTCGTTCCCGGCCCGGGCAAGCTGCGCCTGGTGTTCGACGGGGATGACGGCGAAGTGATCGACCGCGAAGTGTTCCAATTCCCGTCGGCGGGCGTCGCGCTGGCGATGTACAATCTTGACGATTCGATTCGCGATTTCGCGCGCGCCTCGATGCATTACGGCCTGAACCTGAAATGGCCGGTGTACCTGTCGACCAAGAACACCATCCTCAAGGCCTATGACGGCCGCTTCAAGGATCTGTTCGCCGAAGTGTTCGAGACCGAGTTCAAGGACAAGTTCAAGGAAGCGGGGATCGTCTACGAACATCGCCTGATCGACGACATGGTCGCCTCGGCGCTCAAGTGGCACGGCGAATTCGTCTGGGCGTGCAAGAATTATGATGGCGACGTGCAGTCCGACCAGGTTGCACAGGGCTTCGGCTCGCTCGGCCTGATGACCTCGGTGCTGCTCACCCCCGATGGCAAGACGGTCGAGGCGGAGGCCGCCCACGGCACCGTTACGCGCCACTTCCGCCAGCACGAGCAAGGCAAGGCAACTTCGACCAACCCGATCGCGTCGATCTTCGCCTGGACCGGCGGCCTGAAATATCGCGGCAAGTTCGACGGCACCCCCGAGGTGACCCAATTCGCCGAGACGCTCGAGCGTGTCTGCATCCAGACCGTCGAGAACGGCCACATGACCAAGGATCTGGCGCTGCTGATCGGCCCCGATCAGCCGTGGATGACGACCGAGCAGTTCTTCGAGCAGGTGCGCGTCAATCTCGAACAGGCGATGGGCGCTTCGGCCTAACCCTCCTCCCAAATCTACTTGGCGGCCACCGCGTCCGATACGGACCCGTGGCCGCCGAACCGTCTTTCGGCCACTAAAGGTCTTTTTTGTCAGTCAAAAGCTGACAAGCCGCCAATGTGTTGCGTACAGTGGCGCAATGGCATCTCCCCTAAACTCCACCGGTTTCAGCGACGCCCTTGTAATCCTGGGGGCAGCCGGGCTCGTTATCCCCGCTTTTGCGCGGGCCAAGATCAGCCCGGTCATCGGTTTCATTCTCGTCGGATTACTGGTCGGCCCGTCGGGGCTGGGCGCGCTCGTCCCCAGCTATCCCTGGCTTTACCACATCACCATTTCCGATCCGCACGCGATCGAGCCTTTTGCCGAATTCGGCATCGTGCTGCTGCTGTTTTCGATCGGGCTCGAGTTGTCGTTCAAACGCTTGTGGTCGATGCGCCGACTTGTCTTCGGCACCGGTGCGGCGGAATTGATCGGATCGGGGCTGATACTCGGTACCGGCTTGCACCTGTTGACGGACGTGGCGTGGACCGGATCGTTCGCGCTGGGTATTGCGCTTGCGCTTTCGTCCACCGCACTGGTGCTCCCGATCGCGGGCACGTCGAGCCCTGTCGGGCGTACGGCGTTTGCCATGCTGTTGTTCGAGGATCTGGCGCTGGTGCCGATCATCTTCATTCTGGGCGCGCTGGGGCCGATGGCGGCGGCGGGCGGATGGATGGGATTCGCGCGCGTTGGCGGCGGCGCGATCCTGACGGTCGCAATCCTGTTCGTCGGCGGGCGCTTCTTCCTGCCCAAATTGTTCGCCCAGGCGGCGCGCACCAAGAGCCCGGAACTGTTCCTCGCGGCGTCGTTGCTGGTGGTGATCGCCGCGAGCCTGGCGACGACGGCAGCCGGGCTCTCCCCGATCGTCGGCGCGTTGATCGCCGGGCTGCTGATCGCCGAAACCAATTACCACAGCGAAGTCGAAGTGATGACCGCGCCGTTCAAGGGGCTGGCGCTCGGCGTGTTCCTCATCACCGTCGGCATGAGCGTCGATCTCGGCGCGATCGTCGCCGACTGGGGATCGTATCTGCTCGCCATCATCGCCGTCGTCGCGATCAAGGCGCTGGTCACTTTCGGTTTGCTGCGGCTGGCCGGCATCCGGGGTGGGGTGGCAGCGGAAACCGGCATGTTGATGGGCAGCCCGTCCGAAACGACGCTGATCGTGCTGGGGGCGGCGGGGCAGGCGCAACTGCTCGCGCCCGGCCTCGCCAGCTTCTGGCAGACCGTCACCGCGATCGGCCTGACGATCACGCCATTGCTCGCCTTGCTTGGCAAACGCGCGGCCAAGCGGATCGAGCGTCGCCAGGGTGATTCACCGGAGGCGTCGATCCCGGAGGAAGGCCCCGGCACCGTTGTGATTGGCTTCGGTCGCGTCGGGCGGATGGTATGCGACATGCTGAAAGTCCACGGCCAGCCCTATGTCGCGGTGGAGGCCGATATCGATGCGGTGAAGGCGGCGCGGGCCGATGGCTATCCGGTGATTTTCGGCGATGTCGTGCGCCCGGAACTGGTCGACCGGCTCAATCTCGGCCGCGCGCGCGCGCTGATCCTGACGATGGACGATCCGGTGCTGAGCGTTGCGCTCACACGGCGGGTCCGTGGGTGGGTGCCTGATCTGACGATCATCGCGCGCGCCCGCGACACCGCCCATGCCGCCGAACTTTACAAAGCAGGCGCGAGCGACGCAGTGCCCGAGACGCTGGAAAGCTCGCTGCAATTGGCCGAGGCAGTGCTGACCGATCTCGGCGTCGCGGTCGGCCCGGTGATCGTCTCGATCCACGAGAAGCGCGCCGAATTGCGCCAGGAGATCAAGGCCGCCGCCGATCTGGAGGTCGCGCCGCGCCTGATCCGCGCGCGCCTGAGCAAGGACTAACCGCCGCAGCCAACCGAGACTGCGGCGTGAGCGCTTAGCGTGCCAGCGCGGCCTTCACCGCCGCAACCGCCTCGGCACCCTTCGCACCATCCGGCCCACCGCCTTGCGCCATGTCGGGGCGACCGCCGCCACCCTGCCCGCCCAGCGTCGCTACCGCGATCTTGAGCAGATCGACCGCGCTGCGCGTCGCGACCAGATCGGCCGTCACACCAACCGCCACCGACGCACGTCCCTCATTGACCGCGACGATCATCGCAATGCCAGAGCCGACGCGCTGCTTCATCTCGTCCACCGCGCCGCGCAGGCCCTTGGGGTCGAGCCCCTCGACCACCTGGCCGAGGAACTGCACGCCGCCAACCTCTTCCGGCCCCGCCGCAGCCGCACCGGCCCCGCCGCCCAGCGCCAGCGCCTTCTTGGCTTCGGCCAATTCACGCTCCAGCCGCCGCCGGTCCTCGACCAAAGCCGCCACGCGCGCCGGTACTTCGTCGGGCGAGGATTTCAGCGCCGTCGCCGCCTCGCGCAGTTTCTCGTCGCGCGAGGTGAGGTAAGACCGCGCCGCCTCACCCGTCAGCGCCTCGACGCGACGCACACCGCTCGACACCGCGCCTTCGCTCACCACCGTGAACAGGCCAATGTCGCCCAGCGCGCGGACATGCGTGCCGCCGCACAGTTCGAGCGAGTAGATCTCGTCGCCCTCGCGCCCCATCGACACGACGCGCACTTCGTCGCCATATTTCTCACCGAACAGCGCCATCGCCCCTTCCGCGATCGCTTCGTCGGGCGTCATCAAGCGAGTCGTGACCGGGCCGTTGGCACGGATCTGGTGGTTCACGTCGACCTCGACCTGCGCCAGTGCGGCGGGGTCGATCGCGGTCGGTTGCGAAAAGTCGAAGCGCAGCCGCTCGGGCGCGACCAGGCTGCCCTTTTGCGCGACATGCAGCCCCAGCCGCTGGCGCAGCGCCTCGTGCAGCAAGTGCGTCGCCGAATGGTTGGCGCGAATCCGGTCGCGCCGGCCGCTGTCGATCGTCAGATGCAGCGCATCGCCAACCGCGATCTCGCCCTGTTCGATCTTCGCCTGATGCGCGAACAGGCGGCCGAGATATTTGCGCGTATCCTCGACATGCGCCAGCACGCCGCCACCCGTCAGCGTGCCGGTATCGCCGACTTGGCCGCCGCTCTCGGCATAGAAAGGCGTCTGGTTGACGACGATCTCGACCGTCTCCCCCGGCCCGGCGCGCTCGACCCGCGCGCCATCCTTGACGATCGCGACGACCTGGCCCTCGCCTTCTTCGCTGGCATAGCCGATGAACTCGGTGCTGCCGCTGGCTTCGGCAATGTCGAACCACACATCATCCGAGGCGCGCTGGCCCGATCCCTTCCAAGCGGCGCGCGCGGCGCGCTTCTGCTCGGCCATGGCGGTGTCGAACCCGGCGCGATCGATCCCGAAGCCCTGGCGCCGCAGCGCATCCTCGGTCAAATCATACGGAAAACCGAACGTGTCGTAGAGCTTGAACGCGGTCTCGCCCGGCAGCGTGTCGCCTTCGGCCATCCCTGCGGTCGCTTCTTCCAGCAGCCGCAAACCGTTCACCAAGGTGCGGCGGAACTGCGTTTCTTCCTGCAGCAAGGTCGATTCGATCGACGCCTGCGCGCGCACCAGTTCGGGGTAAGCCGCACCCATTTCCGAAACCAGCGCCGACACCAGCCGGTGCATCAACGGCTCCTTCGCGCCCAGCAAATGCGCATGGCGCATCGCGCGGCGCATGATCCGGCGCAGCACATAGCCACGCCCCTCATTGGCGGGCAACACGCCATCGGCGACGAGGAAGCCCGACGAGCGCAAATGATCGGCAATCACGCGGTGGCTCGCCTGCGTCTCGGGCGTCAGCGGCGCGCCAGACAGCGCCACCGACGCCGCGATCAGCGCCTTGAAGGTGTCGGTATCATAATTGTCGTGCACGCCCTGCAGCACGGCGGCCACGCGCTCCAGCCCCATGCCGGTGTCGATCGACGGGCGCGGCAGCGGCGTGCGCGTGCCATCGGCGGCCTGGTCGAACTGCATGAAGACGAGGTTCCAGATCTCGACGAAACGGTCGCCATCTTCCTCGGGGCTTCCCGGCGGGCCACCATAAATATGGTCGCCATGGTCGAAGAAGATCTCCGAGCACGGCCCGCACGGGCCGGTGTCGCCCATCGACCAGAAATTGTCGTTGGTGGCGATGCGGATGATGCGCTCTTCGGGCAATCCCGCGATCTTGCGCCACAAATCGAACGCTTCGTCATCGGTGTGATAGACGGTGACGGTCAGCCGGTTGGGGTCGAGCCCCCATTCCTTGGTCAGCAAATTCCAGGCGAGCGTGATCGCGCGTTCCTTGAAATAATCGCCGAACGAGAAATTGCCGAGCATCTCGAAAAAAGTGTGGTGCCGCGCGGTATAGCCGACATTGTCGAGGTCATTATGCTTACCGCCCGCGCGCACGCACTTTTGCGAAGACGTCGCGGTCGAATAGGGCCGCGATTCCAGGCCGGTGAACACGTTCTTGAACGGCACCATCCCGGCATTGACGAACATCAGCGTCGGGTCGTTCTGCGGCACCAACGGTGCGGACGGGACCTTCGCATGGCCATTGGCCGCGAAATAATCGAGGAAGCTGCGACGAATGTCGTTGGTCGAGAGCGAGAGCTGGGTCATGCCCGGTGCTTAGGCGAGGCGCGTGCGTATCTCAAGCATGGCTCGGTTCGTCGCGATCGGCTATCGCGCAGGGAACTTGCCCGGGGACCCGTGATGCGCGTGTTGAAGATTGCGCCACTGCTGCTGTTGCTCGCCCCCACGGCCGAAGTGGCGCGCGCGACCGCCAGCGCGCCGCCGCACGCCATTTGCGGCGACGACACCATCGCCCCCAGCGTCGCGCGCATCCTGCCCGGCTTCGGCGCGGGCGCGCTCCCGATCCGCACCGCCAAGCCGCAGGCTCAGGCGTTTTTTTTCGACAACGGCCTGCAACTCAGCCACGCCTTCGCGCACGATGCCGGACACGCCGCCTTTGCCGAAGCCGCGCGACTCGACCCGGCCTGCGCGATGTGCCGCTGGGGCGAAGCCTGGTCGGGCGGCCCGACGATCAACTTCCCCGTCGACGCCGCCACCCAAGTGAAGATGGGCAAGCTGGTCGACGCCGCCATCCCGATGGCCGCGAGCGGCCCGCTGCTCGAACGCCAACTGCTCGCGGCCCTCGCGCTGCGCTACAAAAATGGCGGCGGCAAAGGCCCCGGCGACATCGCCTACGCCCGCGCGATGGAAGCGATCGCGGTCGCGCATCCCGAAAATGACGAACTGCTCACGCTCGCCGCCGATGCCTGGATGATCCCGGCGGCGCTGGGCGAGCGCGGCGACACGCTGCCGCGCGCGGTCGCGCTGCTCGAGACGGTGCTCAAGCGCAACCCGGATTTCACCCCCGCCATCCATTTCTACATCCACGCGACCGAGATGAACGGCTTCCCGGCCCGCGCCGAGCGCTATGCCGACCGCCTCGCCGCGCTCGCCCCCGCCGCCAGCCATTTGATCCATATGCCGAGCCATACCTATTACTGGATCGGCCGCTATCAGGATGCCGCCGACGCCAATGTCCGCGCGGCGGCGCTGGGCGTGGCCGATGCGAAGGCCGCGCATGCGCCCGAGCCCGACGGCGTGTTCCGCCAGCCTTACCATGCGCACAACGTCCATTTCGGCATTGGCGGCGCGTTGATCGCGGGCGACGCGAAAGATGCATTGGCGCTGTCCGAGCCCGTCCTCGGGGCGCTGTCGCGCGCACCCAAATCCGATCCGTTCCAGCAAATGGTCGGCGGCACCGCCTATTTCGCCCAAGGCCGCTTCGCCGATCCGGCGGCAGTGCTGGCGCTGCCCGAACCCGGCGCGGCATACGGCTTCCTGCGCGCCTATCGCCATTATGCGCGCGGCGAAGCCTATGCGCGCCTCGGCAATGCCGCCGCAGTCCGTGCCGAAGCAGCAGCGATCCCGCTGCGTGCTGGCCCCGCCGACAAGGAAGATGCCAGCCTGCAGGCAACCGCGCTGATGCGCATCGCCAAGGCCGTGCTGGAAGGCCGCGCCGCCATGCTGGAACACCGCCCGGACGACGCGGTGAAAGCGTATCGCACGGCGGCGAAGATCGAGACCTCCAAGGTCCTGGTCCATTTCGATGATCCGCCCGTGTGGTGGTATCCAACCGAACGCAGCCTCGCCGCCGCTTTGCTGGCCACGGGCGATGCCCAGCAAGCGCTCGCCCAAGCCAACGCCGCCCTCGCCCGCCGCCCGCTCGACCCGGTGAGCCTGTCGATCAGGGCCGACGCGCTGACAGCGCTGGGGCAGACGGCAGCGGCGGAAAAGGACCGGGCGGCGGCGGTGGCGCGCTGGCACGGCGATAAGAGCGCGTTCTCGGCGGCGTTGATCTGACGGGAGCGCGCCGCCCCAAGACGCGCTTCCCCCGGCGAAGGCCGGGGGCCCAGTAGGTAGGGCAGATGCAAGAAAGACCAGCCCCCGCCATAACCCGCCCACCACTGGGCCCCGGCCTTCGTCGGGGAAGCGTGTGGTGGGACGAACTGATCATAGCATCAAAACCGCGGGCGGCCTGTTTGCGAGCAGAAGCGGACGCTACCGATGGCGATGAATCGCTTTAATCTTCGGATGCTGAGCGTCCATGAACATATACGCTCTGCCCAGAAGCGCCTGTTTTCCAAAGTCATCAAACTTATTGGGTCCAAGCGGTGTTATAAGAACCTCAGACTTCGTGAGCCCTTCCAAATGCATTCTCTCAATCTCTGACCAGTGAGTCTTGGCTACCGCGTTCAATACAACGTTCACGGCGGGATGGTTGTAGCGAACAATGATGTTCCCATCGTCCATAGGCGCAGGGTTCATATCCGGATGGAAGCCAAGTATTTCGGCAAGCGTCTTTAACGCGAAGGCGCTGGCACCCGCGTCGGACAGGCCATCTTCGAGTATGATGCAAGTGCCATGCGTGAAGACCACGAAGTCCCGTTTGCCATTTGTATAGTAGTTCACGCGCCCGACGACTTCATCAAGCGGCTGTTCAAATGAGGGGTGCCATGTTGGAACTGGCGGGAAGCGCGTGACCATTTCACTCGCCCTTACTCTGCCAAAACCGATTGCGCCGACAAGGCCCGCGATGAACGAGCGTCTCACCATATCCCCACCCCGTTCCAATCGTCTGAATGCCAAGCCTACCGAACAGGCAGATGCATGGAAAGCGACGTCCGCGTCCCACCAATCCGGCTGCTTCGGCACAATTGGCCACCCAGCTTACATCCCCCGCCCCCTCACCCCAACGGCGCATCAATCGACGTCGGCGGCACGCTGAACCATTTCGGCCCGCTCGCGGTCATGTGGAAGCAATCCTCCAGCCGCACGCCGAACTTGCCCGGCAGATACAGGCCCGGCTCGTCCGAAAAGCACATGCCCTCGGCCAGCCGCATGGTTTCGCCGTGGACGAGGTTGACCGGCTCATGCCCGTCAAGCCCGATGCCGTGGCCGGTGCGGTGCGAGAGGCCGGGCAAGCGATAGCCCGGCCCATAGCCGAGCGACGCATAAAACCCGCGCACCGCATCATCCACCGCCCCCGCCGGCGTGCCGACCTGGGCGGCGGCGAAGGCCGTGGCTTGGCCAGCGCGCACCTGATCCCACACCGTGCGCTGTTCCGTGCTCGCGCTGCCGAACACGAAGGTGCGCGAGACGTCGGACTGATAGCCCTGCACGGTGCAGCCGCAATCCATCAGCACGATCTGCCCGTCCGCCACCACTTGCGGTTCGTGGCTGCCATGCGGCAGCGCCGCCGCCGGGCCGATCAGCACCAACGCGAATTCGGGTGCCCCGCCCAATTGCCGTGTGGCGGCGTTCATCAGCGCGGCGATGTCCGCAGGCTTCATGCCCTTTTCCACGCGCGGCCAGGTCCAGCGATAGGCGGCGATCGTCACGTCGGTCGCGGTCTGCATCAGCGCGATCTCGGGCGCGGTCTTGCGCATCCGCACCCCGCGCACGACCGGATTGGCCGAGACGATCTTCGCCCCCGGCAGCGCCCGCGGCAGACCGTCGACCGCGAAATAGCGCACCGTCTCCTCGATGCCGATCGGCCGCTCCGCCAGCTTGCGCTCGCGCAGGAAGCCCGCGACCAGCTTCAGCGGATCCTCATCCTCCTGCCACACGCGCACGTCAGCCGCGACGCCCAGCGTCTGGCGGACCGAGGGTTCCTCGAAGAACGGCGTGACGATGCACGGCTCGCCCTCGACCGGCAGAATCGCCGCGGTCAGGCGCTCGCTGCGAAACCAGGTCACCCCGGTGAAATAGACCAGGCTCGATCCCGATTCGATCAGCACCGCGCCGATGCCCTGCGCGTTCATCAGCGCCTGCGCGCGGGCGATGCGGGCGCTGCGCTCGCCCGGCCCGATCGCCACCGCGCCGCTGGCGATATTGCGCAAACCGGCGAGATCGGGCTCGGCCGCGCGCAGAACGCCACTGGCCGAAAACACCGGCAGCAACGCCGCTCCGGCTGCAAACCCACGCCGCGTCAACATCTTCATCGTCTCGCGCCCCTTTGTCCTTGGCGTAACTGTGCCAGCGGAAAGCGCCCGCCGCAACGCAGCAACGCAGCGCTTCGGCTTGACCGCTCGCACTTTCTCCCGTTGATGACACGAACGACAAAAAGGGGTGACATGTGGCGAAGCGATTGACGACCTATATCCTGATCGCGCTGGTGCTGGGCCTCGCCGTGGGATGGACGCTCAACGCCACGATCGATGACGGCACCCCCGCCAGCGCAGCGCGGCTGAAGGAGATCGCCGGCTATATTTCGATCATCACCACGGTGTTCCTGCGGCTGATCAAGATGATCATCGCGCCGCTGGTGCTCTCGACCCTCGTCGTCGGCATCACGCATATGGGCGGCACCGGCGCGCTCGGGCGGATCGGCCTGCGTGCGGTGGCGTGGTTCGTCGGCGCGAGCCTGTTGTCGCTCTCGCTCGGGCTGGTGCTGTTCCATGTCACCGCGTCGCTGGGTGAAGTGCTCGGCCTCACGCCGCATCTGGTGGTGCCGCCCGTGACCGTCGGCACCGGGCTCGACAAGGCCGGGTTCGATCTCGCCAAGTTCGTCACCCATGTCGTGCCCTCGTCGATCTTCGATGCGATGGCGACCAACGAAATCCTGCAGATCGTGGTCTTTTCGGTGTTCCTCGGCGTCGCGATTTCGGCGGTCGGCGAGAAAGCCGCCCCGCTCGTCCGCGCGACCGAGGCCTTGGTCGCGGTGATGCTGCAAATCACCAATTATGTGATGATGTTCGCGCCGCTGGCGGTGTTCGCCGCTGTCTCCGCCACGCTGACCGAGCAGGGCCCCGGCGTCATCAAGAACCTCGCTTACTTCATGGGAAGCTTCTATTTCGGCTTGGCAGTGTTGTGGGCGCTGCTGTTCGGCCTGTGCTACCTCATCGTCGGCCCGCGCACGCGCAGCTTGCTGCGCTATATCGGCGCGCCGTTGATGATCGGCTTTTCCACCGCCTCGTCCGAGGCAGCGCTGCCGCGCGTGCTGGAGGCGCTGGAGCGCTTCGGCGTGCCGCCCAAGATCGCCGGCTTCGTCGTCCCGCTCGGCTATTCGTTCAACCTCGACGGGTCGATGATGTACATGACCTTCGCGTCGCTGTTCATCGCCCAGGCTTACGACATCCATCTGTCGATCGGCGCGCAGGTGACGATGCTGCTGACCTTGCTGATCACCTCCAAGGGGATCGCCGGCGTGCCGCGCGCCAGCCTGGTGGTGATCGCGGCGACCTTGCCCGTGTTCCACATCCCCGAGGCCGGCCTGCTGCTGATCCTCGCCGTCGACCATTTCCTCGACATGGGGCGCTCGGCCACCAACGTCGTCGGCAATGCCATCGCCGCCAGCGTCATCGCCAAATGGGAGGGGACGCTGGAAGCGCCCGAGCCTCCCGAGATCGGCCTGAACGAACTGCCGCGCGCCGATCACGCATAGCGCCGGTTAATCTTAAGCAGGACCGCCCAAAAGCCGTTCGGGCTGAGCCTGTCGAAGCCCTTCTTCCCCGCGCGCTCACCGCGCTGGGATAGGAGCCCTTCGACAAGCTCAGGGCGAACGGGGTCCGATCCGCTTTAAAGACGCCCGTCACGCATAGGCATAGGGTCCACCCTTGGCGAGCGCCGCCTGATAGGCCGGGCGCGCGTGGATCTTGTCGAGCCACGCGATCGTCGCCGGGCGCGAGGCATCGAGGCCCGCGCGGCTGCGCGCGGCCTCCAGCGGGAAGCTCATCATGATGTCGGCACCCGTGATCGTGTCGCCCGCAAACCATGGACGGCTCGACAGCTCGGCTTCGACATAATCGAGATGGACGTCGATCATCGGTTGGATACGCTTGGCGGCGGTCTTGCCCAGCAGCGGAATGCGGTTGACGACCAGCAGCACGAGCAGCGGCGGCATCATCGACCTTCGGCATAATGCAGGAACTGGCGATAGCGCAGCACACCATCGCGGTGCGCGGGGGGCCCCAACCGACCATCGCCGCGCTCGACCAGATACTCGACAATCGCGCCCGTTTCGACGATCACATCCCCCAGCTCGGTATCCTCGAGCACCGGCGATTTGCCAAGCGGGTGGATTCGCTTGAGTTCGGGCGGAGCCAGCATCGTCTGCTTGTTCCGCTCATAGCGCTTGATTTCATAGGGGAGCCCGAGTTCCTCGAGCATCCACAGAATCCGCTGCGAGCGCGAGTTTTCGAGATGGTGGACGATCAAGGTCATGAGGACTCTCCGGGTCGGCTTGTTGCCCGCATCCTAGCAGCGATGCGGCACACAAGTCACACGCTACCTTGCGGTGCCCGACGCCGGGGGTCGCCACTCTGCACTCCGGCCATCCCGCCGCCGCAATATGAAAGGCCCGCCATCGCTGGCGGGCCTTCCCGGTCTCTGCGACGGCACCGAGAGCGCTCGATACCGCCATCGTGGTGGGACGCAGCCGTGCACTGCCGCCATCCCCTGCTCCGGCCCGCCGCAGCAGACCGGGGCGAAACTCACATCTCGTCGTCACCTTCATCGGGTTCCGCACCCGCCATCATTTCCTCGGCGACCTTGTCGGTCCGTGCGCGAATCGCCTTTTCCAGACGATCGGACATTTCGACATTTTCCTTGAGGAAGGTCTTGGCGTTCTCACGCCCCTGCCCGATGCGGACGCTGTCATAGCTGAACCACGCGCCGATTTCTCGACCAGCCCAGCCTTGACGCCCAGATCCAGAATCTCGCCAATCTTGGACACGCCCTGCCCGTACATGATGTCGAATTCGACTTGCTTGAAGGGCGGCGCGACCTTGTTCTTGACGACCTTCACGCGTGTGGTGTTGCCGATGATCTCGTCGCGATCCTTGATCTGGCCGGTGCGACGAATGTCGAGGCGCACCGAGGCGTAGAATTTCAGCGCATTGCCGCCGGTCGTCGTCTCGGGGTTGCCGTACATCACGCCGATCTTCATGCGCAGCTGGTTGATGAAAATCACCATGCAGCGCGAGCGGCTGATCGAGCCCGTCAGTTTGC
Organism: Sphingomonas sp. Ant H11; assembly: GCF_000797515.1. GTDB lineage: Bacteria > Pseudomonadota > Alphaproteobacteria > Sphingomonadales > Sphingomonadaceae > Sphingomonas. The sequence continues at coordinate 10,026 of NZ_JSBN01000032.1, read as the reverse complement.
GCAGCGATTGCGACATCAGTCGCGCCTGCAAACCGACATGGCTGTCGCCCATTTCGCCTTCGATTTCCGCGCGCGGCACCAAGGCTGCGACCGAATCGACCACCAGCACGTCGATCGCGTTGGAGCGCACCAGCGTATCGACGATTTCGAGCGCCTGCTCGCCCGTGTCGGGCTGCGACACGATCAGCTCGTCGATATTGACGCCGAGCTTCTTGGCATAAACCGGGTCGAGCGCATGTTCGGCATCGACGAACGCCGCGGTGCCGCCGCCCTTTTGCGCCTCTGCGATGACATGAAGCGCCAGCGTGGTCTTGCCCGAGCTTTCCGGCCCGTAAATCTCGATCACGCGCCCACGCGGCAAGCCGCCGACGCCGAGCGCGATATCGAGCCCGAGCGAGCCGGTCGAGATCACCTCGACCTGCATCGTCTGTTTCGAGCCCAGCTTCATCGCCGAGCCCTTGCCAAAGGCGCGGTCGATTTGTGCGAGCGCCGCTTCCAGCGCCTTGGCGCGTTCTGCGGTGGCTTTGTCTGCTTGCTTGTCTGAGGCTGCCATTTTGCTGTCGATGACCTTCAACGATACCGCCATTGGTAGCCTCCTGCGCTAGACCGAACGCCGGGTGCGTTCAATGCGTGATGCACCGTGTATCGCGTTTGTTCTTATGGAACAAGAGTAGAACGACAACCTCTTTAAAAAAACCGGCAGGATCACGGCATTCCGCTGCCGCCCGCTGCGCCATAGACTTGTCCGGTGGCGTAGCTGCCGCCACTTTCGGCCAGCAGAACGTAGATCCCGGCAAGCTCGCCCGGTTGCCCCGGGCGACCGAGCGGCGTCTGACCACCAAACTGCTCGAGCTTTTCCATCGTCGCGCCGCCAGACACCTGCAGCGGGGTCCAGATCGGCCCCGGTGCGACGCCGTTCACGCGGATTCCCCGCGACGCCAGTTGTTTGGCTAGGCTGCGAACATAATTGGTGGTTGCTGCCTTGGTTTGCGCGTAATCATACAGATCTTCTGACGGATCGGTTGCCTGCTCCGACGTCGTCCCGATGATCGACGATCCCGGTGCCAGATGCGGCAGCGCCGCCTTGATGAGCCAGAACGGCGCGTAGATATTGGTCTTCATCGTCCGGTCGAATTCCTCGGTGGAAATGTCGAGGATCGAACCGTGGGTTTGTTGTCGGGCGGCATTGCTGACCAGAATGTCGAGCCCACCAAGCGTATCGACTGCGGTCTGGACCAGGGTGGCGCAGAAATCCTCGCTGCACAAATCCCCGGGGATGGCGACTCCGACTCGGCCCGAAGCGCGGATCAGATCGATCACGTCCCGGGCATCCGCCTCCTCTTCCGGCAGATAGTTGATGGCAACGTCGGCTCCTTCGCGCGCGTAAGCATGGCGGCCGCCCGTCCCATCCCGGAGTCGCCACCGGTAATCAAAGCCTTGCGACCGGCCAGACGACCGGAGCCACGATAGGTCGATTCACCGTGATCGGGCCGGGGCCGCATGTCGCGCGCAAGGCCCGGCCAAGGCTGGCTCTGGCGTTCGAACGGCGGTTTGGGACCAACCTTTTGCGGGTTTGTCAAAGCGGATGGCGAAATGTCTGAGCTGGAAAGTGCCACGATCGGTCTCCGTGCCGGGATTGTGGCAGGAGAAACGGCAGAGCGCCGCGATGGGTCCGCATCAGGCCGGCTTTGTTGGGTTGATCGTGATCAGCCCCCCATCAGCCGCCTGATTAGCCCAATGCCGCCAATGCCTTGGAAACCCCATCCATCGTGAAAGGTTTGGCCAGAGTCGGACGATCGCGATACTCTTCCCCGACGCTATCATGCGACCCGCCGGTCGCGAAAACGAACGGAATGCCCTTCTCCGCGAGCACCGCCGCGATCGGGAAGCTCTTCTCCCCGCCGCGCAAATTGACGTCCAGGATGGCAGCGTCGATGCCACCCGCTTCAATCAACGCCAGCGCGGCCACAACGCTATCCGCCGTGCCGCCATGACGCTTTCCCAAGACATCGAGAAAATCCTCGATCATCATCGCAATCAAGGGTTCGTCCTCGACGATCAAAATGGTCTGTGGCCCGCTCATAATAGGCCCTTAGCCGGGCATGCCGGAATGCGCCAAATCATTTCGCACCCAATACCGCCCGCACCGCTTCAGCAAGCTGTTGTACCGAAAACGGTTTTGCCAGAAAGGCGACGTTGTCGAGATCGATCGACTTGCGAATCGTCTCCTCGGCATAGCCCGACATGAACACGATCGGCAGATCGGGATAGCGCGCGCGCGCTTGCCGCACCATGGTCGGTCCATCCATCAACGGCATCATCACGTCCGATATGAGCAGATCGGGCTTTGGGCCGGATGCCAACAGTTCGAGCGCAGCCTCCCCATGTTCGGCGCACAGCACGGTATAGCCCTGCCGTGTCAGCGCCCGTTCGGCAACGGCCCGCACCATGTCCTCGTCTTCGACCAGCAGGATCGTGCCTGTGCCCCAGAGATCGACCGGCTTCTCGCGCGGCAAAATCCGTGCGGGTGGCGCTTCCGCCAAGGCACCGACGGTGTGGACCGGCAAGTAGATGGTAAATACCGCCCCCGCCTGCCCGCGCGGTCCAGCCTTCACATTATCGGCAAAGATATAGCCACCCGATTGTTTGACGATCCCATAAACGGTGGACAAACCGAGCCCGGTGCCCTTTCCCACCTCCTTGGTCGTAAAAAAGGGCTCGAAGATTTTGGCAGCACATCGGGCGGGATACCGCCGCCGGTATCGGCCACTTCAAGCACGACATAATCGGCGGCCGGAAGGATATCCGATGCGAGCTTGCGCACTTCGGCGGTGGTGACCGCATAGGTCTGGATCGCCAGCGTGCCGGTGCCGCGCGGATCCTTCGCCATCATCGCATCGCGCGCGTTCACCGCGAGATTGACGACGACCTGTTCGAGTTGCCCGGGGTCTGCACGCACCGGCCCCAGGTTGCGCCCATGTTTGACGGTAAGCGTGACGCTTTCGCCCAACAAGCGCTTAAGCAAATTGGTGACTTCGGAAATCACGTCGGGCAGTTGCAGCACTTGCGGCCTGAGCGTCTGCTGGCGGGAGAAAGCGAGCAATTGCCGCGTCAGGCTGGCCGCGCGGTTGGAGTTGGCGCGGATTTGCTGGATGTCGTCATAATCACTGTCGCCGGGCGAATGGCGCATCAGCATCAAATCGCAATGCCCGATGATCGCGGTGAGGATGTTGTTGAAATCGTGCGCAACACCGCCCGCGAGCTGCCCCACCGCCTGCATCTTGGTGGCCTGCGCCACTTCGCGCTTCAGCCGCGTTTCCTCGCTATTGTCCTTGAGGCTCAACAACACTGCCGAATTGCCGAGGCCGCGCGCACCCGCGATCGACAGGGCGACCGGCTCGTCGGGATGATCCTTCAGCCGCACCGCAAGGTCGGTTGAATGCGTCGCGCCACCGGCAAAACGGCGGATCGCGTCGGCGACCACACCCTTGTCTTCGCGCACCAGCAAATCGCCGGGATAGATGGGCGGGCTGTGCGGATCGACCGCCGCCGCCCGCGCAAAGGCGTCGTTCATCTGCACGAAGCGCCCGTCGCCGCCGATCAAGGCAACGCCGAACGGCATCAACGACACCAGGCTCTTGATATGCGCCGCCGCGCTTTCGCCAATGGCAGGCTGGCTATTCTCTTCCTCGTCGATCAGCGCGACCAGCATCGGCGCGTCTTCCCCATCGAGAAACGGGATCTGGAGAACGCGCAACGGGTTCTGCGCCAGCCCTTCGCGTTCGAACCGCGCCATGCCGTGCGAGTCGGTGATCAGAAAGCGCGCAAAGTCGCGACCGACGATCGCGCCTTCCTCATGCCCCATCGCACGTGCCCGCAACACGCGGTTCGCCGCCCGGATCCGCCCGTCGGGATTGATCAACGCCGCCATGATCCCGGCGCTGCCGAGTCGATCGCCCGTCGCTCCCGAGATCAAATTCTCCATCGTCTGGGCGAGATCCAGGCCCTGCGTTGCATGGAAACGCCAGACCAGAAGGTTGCCGTCTTCGCCGGCCCGCGTCACTTCGGCGGAAAGCTGCGCGCCTTTGATGAGGAGCCGGGCGACTCCCGCCGAGCCATCACGCCAGGCGGCGCGTCCGGCAGCCCCCAAAAGCTCCACACCAGTCGCATCAAACGGCAGCCCCGGCGGGGTCGCAAAGCCGCCGAACAGCGTCTCGTAGCGATTGTTGGCGCACACCAACCGTCCGGCACGATCGGTCACCGCAATCGCATCCGGGCTGCTCTCCGCAACCGTACGCGCGACGCTCCAATCCGGCTCGGCAGCGAGTTCCGCGGTGCGCGGGAACAGACGGCGGAACAACAGCAGCCCGCCCGTCGCCACGAGCGCGGTCGCAAAGAACGCCGCCGCAATCGGCGCGCTGCCGATCACCACCAGAACGATCGCCGCAGCCGCGCAGCCGCAGCCAATCGCGATCAAAGCTGCGCCGCGAGACGGGTTCGGAGACGTTGGAAGCGATGCCATCCGCACCTGCATTGGGCGATGCGCCGGGAGCGTCAAGGGCAAAGCGGCCAGACACCGCCGCACCGCGCCACCCGTCCAGGCGGCGCGGTGCAGAATACCGCCTTTACCAGACCTTCACACGGTCAGCCGGGGCAAGATACAGCTTCTCGCCCGCCTTCACGCCGAACGCCTTGTACCAGGCATCGACGTTGCGCACCTCGGCGGTGCGGAAGGGCCCGGGCGAATGTTCGTTCGAAATCACCTGCGAACGCAGCGCCGGTTCGCGGAACTTGATCCGCCAGACCTGCGCATAGCCAAGGAAGAAGCGCTGGTCGCCCGTCAGCCCGTCGATCACCGGAGCAGGCTTCCCGCCAAGCGAGCGGTGATACGCATCATAAGCCAGCGCCAGCCCGGCAAGATCCGCCATGTTTTCGCCCAGTGTCAGCCCGCCCTTGATGTGCAGGCCCGGCAGCGGCTCATACGCGTCATACTGCTTGACCAGCTTGTCGGTCATCGCGGTGAAGCGTTTGACGTCCTCTGCGGTCCACCAATCGGCGAGCTTGCCGGTCGGATCGTATTTGCGCCCCTGATCGTCGAAATGGTGGCTCAGTTCATGCCCGATCACCACGCCGATGCCGCCGTAATTGACCGCCGGGTCCGCCTTGGCGTCGAAGAAGGGGGGCTGCAGGATCGCCGCCGGGAAGACGATCTCGTTCATCGGCGGATTGGCATAGGCGTTCACCGTCATCGGGGTCATGCCCCATTCGGTGCGATCGATCGGCTGGCCGAGCTTGTGCAGATCGCGCTCATATTCAAACGCGTTCGCCGCCGCGACATTGCTGACGATGTCGTCGCGCTTCACCGTCAGCGCCGAATAGTCGCGCCACTTCGACGGATAGCCGATCTTGGGGGTAAAGGCGGCGAGCTTGGCGTGCGCCTTTACCTTGGTTTCCGGGGCCATCCACGTCAGATTGTCCAGCCGCACGCTCATCGCCGCGATGATGTTCTTGACGAGCTGGTCCGCCGCCGCCTTGGTCGCGGGCGGGAAATATTGCGCGACATATTCCTGGCCGACCTGTTCGCCCATCGCCCCGCTGACGATCCCCACGCCGCGCTTCCACCGCACCGGCTGCTGCGGCGCACCGCTCAGCACCGTGCCATAAAAGGCGAAATTGGCGTCGTTGATCGGCTTGGCGAGAACGCCGGCGTAGCTGCGCAGCAAGCGCAGGATCAGGAAATCCTGGACCACCTGGACCGGGGCATCGGCGAAAGCCTTGGCTTCGTCGGTCAACGCGCTGGGCATCCCGACCAGATAATTGCCCTGGCCTGCGGTCCCCGCCGTCTTCATGTAGACCTCCCACGGGAAGCCCGGGGCTTGGCCGCGAAGTCAGCCGCCGACCACTTATTGTAGGTCAGATCGGAATCGCGCGATTTGATGCGGTCCCAATGCGCGGTCGCCAGCGTCTTTTCAAAGGCGTAGACCGCCGCGCCGCGCGCCGCGGCATCGTCCACACCGGCGAGGCCCAGCATCTGCACCTGATAGGCCTGATATTTTGCGCGCGTGTCGGCGAGCTTGGGGTCGTCCTTCAGATAATAATCACGATCGGGCAAGCCGATGCCCGATTGGCTCAGCCCGACGATATAGGTATCGGGGGCCTTGTCGTCCTGGCCTACGCCCATGCGGAACAGGCCGCCCACGCCAATCCGTTGCAGCTTGGCCATCTCGACCGCCAGCGCAGTCTTGTCGCCCGCTGCGCGGATTTCGGCGATCCAGGGCTTGATCGGATCGATGCCCTTGGCGTTGATCGCGGCGTCATCCATGAAGCTCGCATAGAAATCGCCGATCTTGTCGCCGGGACGCTTCGCCGCAGCATCCAGGATCGTGCGGGTCTGTTCCAGCGAGCGGTCGGCCAAGCGGTTGAACATACCGTACGTCGCCTTGTCCGCCGGAATCTCGGTGGCTGCTTCCCACTTGCCGCCTGCGAACTTCACGAAATCATCACCCGGCTTAACGCTGGTGTCCATGCCGGCAATATCGAGCCCGAACGCGCCGATCTCGGCACCGGCCGCTTTCGGCGCGGGCTCTGCCTTCGCTGCAACCTTGGGCTTCGGTGCCGGATTTGCGTGGGTCACCCCCACCAGTGCCGCAGACGCGAGCAGGGAAACCGTGACCAACGAACGACGCATGCAAAAATCCTCTCAACGGACATTTAATGGAGCGTGTTGTAACCGCATGACACATTCCGTCAAATCGCTTGTTTCGGCCCTTTTTGCGCAGCACGCCTGCGCCATTTGCGACCGATGCGGACGCGCCACACCAGTCCGGCCAGAAAAAAACCTGCCGCCGACAGCGCCACAGCGATCAAAATCAGGCCGACAATCGTCGCCGGACCACCCTGCGAAACCAGCCAATGGAGCAGGCCGACATTGGCCTTCACATTGCTGGCAATCGGCGCGCCCGGCACGCTGCGATCGAGCCGCAACACCCAATGCCCGAGTTCGTAGGCGCACCAGAATAGCGGCACCGTTGTGACCGGGTTGTGCAACAACGTCGTCCCGACGGCGACCGGTACGTTGGCACGCACCGGAAGCGCAGTCACCGCCGCCAGGGGCATGTGCGCGAATGGGAACAGGACGCCCGTAAAGAGCCCCAAAGCGACGCCCCGCGGCACCGAACGACGCGTAAAGCGCCACAATTCCGGGGCGAGAATGCGGTGCGCAACGGGACGAAGATAGCGATTCGCCTCCACGCTTTCCCGCGTGGGGATGTGGCGACGCGCGAATGCGATGATCTGTGCCGTGCGGCGGGCGCGGATGACGACGTCAACCACGGTCGCGCATCAGCCTCCCTTGCTCGCGCTTCCAGTCGCGTTCCTTGATCGAATCGCGCTTGTCATGCGCCTTCTTGCCCTTGGCCAGCGCCAGTTCGACTTTCGCGCGGCCCTTGGAATTGAAATAGACCATCAGCGGCACGAGCGTCATGCCCTCGCGCGCCACCGCGCCGTGCATCTTGTTGATCTCGCGCTCGTGCAGCAGGAGTTTGCGCGCGCGCTTGGGCTCATGGTTGAAGCGGTTGCCGTGGCTGAATTCGGGCACGTTGGAATTGATCAGCCACACCTGACCGTCCTTCACCTCGGCATAGCTTTCGGCGATCGAGCCGGTGCCGCTGCGCAGGCTCTTCACCTCGGTCCCGGTCAGCGCGATGCCCGCTTCATAGACGGTATCGATCGCATAATCGTAACGCGCGCGCCGGTTCTCGGCGACGATCTTGGTTTTTTCGAAAACGGGGGGCTTTGGACGGGCCATAAGAGCGGCGATGTAGGCGCTGTCGCCGCGAAACAAAAGCCACAAGCGCAGATTGGCACCGACCCACCGCAAGATCGCACATTTTGCGCAGGTCGCGCGCGTTGTTCGCTCGCTATGCGCGCGCCAATCCTATAAGGTGAGGGTATGACCGAGTGCCTGAGCCCCAAATTCGCGACGCACAGCTTCGCCATCGCCATCGATGCCGCCGACATCGATTTCATGGGCCATGTCAACAATGCCTCCTATCTCAAATGGGTACAGGATGCGGTGGTCAGCCACTGGCAGCGCTTTGCCCCGGCAGAAGCGCTGGCGACTCACGCCTGGGTCGCGCTGAAGCACGAGATCACCTATCGCAAGCCGACCTTTCTCGACGACGAAGTGATCGCCACCGTGCTGCTCGAAAAGGTGCAGGGCGCGCGCGCTTTCTACGAAACGATCATCAAGCGCGGCGAAGACGTGCTCGCCGAAGTCAAATCGAGCTGGTGCTGCCTCGACGCCACCACCCTGCGCCCGGCCCGCCTGGCGCGCGACGTGATCGACCGCTTTTTCGCCAAGGATTGAGCGGCGGGTTGGCCGCTCAATCCCTACCAGCCCCCCATCGTTCGTTCGTAAACGAACGGGGGACGACCAAGCGCTATGCTGCGGGGCGGGATCGCCAGAGCGACCATGGAAGATTTTAACCAATAGCGGACGCAATGCGCTTGCGGTATCGTCGCAATATGGAAGAGATTTTCCTGGCGACGACCGATCTCGTTGGATGGATCAACGAGGAATATGGCCCTTGGGCAGGATGGGCTGCGGCCATCGTATCGCTATTTGGGTTTGCAGCCGTTATTTTTTCAATGTTCGCGTGGCTGGCGCGATAACAGCAGATACCGCCCAGTTGCGAACGTTCAACGCGGCGGTTTCTGACCTCGGATATCAGCCCAATATTCGGCTTCCACGTCACCATCGATATCGATCGGATTTGCGCTTCCTTTGTTGAGCCGATCAGAGCCATCCTTGCACGGCCCGGAAATCCAGAAGTGCGCTCCGCTCTCCGTATCGAAATAGTTCGCCTTGAAGCCCTGCCCACCGAGGCGCTGAAAGGTGCGACCTGCATAGTGAACCGACTGACCCGATTTCGACAGGGTGACGCGACCAATACGGGCGGGGCCGTTCAGGCCCTCGGATTTGTCCTCGATATACATGATGCGTGTTTTCTTCGCGGTCATCCGGCGTGCCTTTCCAGTCTATTTATACCCGCAATCGCCAAGGCACGAAACGGCGGCTTTCCACCAAGCCCAGAGGCTAACCCTACCCCCTCAAACCAACCCAGCCGCCGCCAGCCCCGCATCCACCGCGCGCTGGCTCGTCTCGCTCGGCCAGGTCATCGGCAAGCGCAGCGCTTTCGGAAAGTCCGGCCGCACCCGGCTCAGCGCATATTTCACCGGCCCCGGCGAAGCATCGGTGAACAGCGCCACATGCAGCGCGAAAAGCCGGTCGTGCAGCTCCAGCGCCGCCGCATAGTCCCCCGCCGCACACGCCGCCTGGAACGCCGCGCACAAAGCCGGCGCGACATTGGCGGTCACCGAAATGCACCCCACCCCGCCGGTCGCGTTGAACGCCAGCGCCATGTCGTCATTGCCCGAAAGCTGCACGAACCCCGCCGGGCACGCCGCGCGCTGCGCCGATGCGCGCTGGATCACCCCCCGTCGCATCCTTGATGCCGACCACGCTGGGGAAGGCATGCGCAATCCGCGCGACCGTCTCGACCGCGATGTCGGTCACGGTGCGGCCGGGCACATTGTACAGCACGATCGGCAAGTCGCACGCCTGCGCCACCGCCTCGAAATGGCGGAAGATGCCCTCCTGATTGGGCCGGTTGTAATACGGTGGCACCATCAGCGCGGCATCTGCGCCCGCCGCCTTGGCCGCCTTGATATTGTGGATCGCGACGCGCGTGTCGTTGGAGCCCGCCCCCGCGATCACCGGCACGCGGCCCCTGGTCTGGTCGACGCAGATGCCGACGATGTGGAAATGCTCCTCCACGCTCAGCGTTGCCGCTTCACCGGTGGTGCCGCAGGGCACGAGACCGGTCGAACCCTCGTCAATCTGCCATTCAACCAGATCGCGATACGCCGACTCATCGAACGCGCCGTCGGCGGAGAACGGCGTGACGAGCGCCGGGATTGATCCCGAAAACATGGTTAAGTTGCTCCTGAGAGACGAATCGTCGC
>NZ_JSBN01000031.1 GCF_000797515.1 Sphingomonas sp. Ant H11 | reverse complement strand
CGGCCAGGCCGGCGCATCCGGCGTCGCGTCGGGTCTTGGCAGTGTTGCCAGCACCGGCGCGAAGGCGGCCGTCTCACCGCTGAAGCGCGCAGCCGGTCGTGCCGCCGACAGCCTGAAGCAGAGCTATCAGGCCGGTGGCCAGGCCGCGACGGAGATCGCCACCGGCGCATCCGGTGCTGCGACGACCGCCACCGCGGAGGCCGCATCTCCCGGAGCTGCGTCTTCCACCAGCGACGGGCCGCCGGCCTGGGCGAAACGCATGAAGCGCTCGCAGCAGATGTCCCATGGCGTTCAGGCCGCCGCCCACGCCGTGCGTAGCGGCGACAGCCATGGCGGCGGCTCCTCCGTCAACCTCTCCGAAAGCGACTGACCATGTTCAAGCGACCATCCACCCACTACGGCAAAGCCCCTCAGCCCGAGACTCCCTATCAGCGCGCCGCTCAGGTCTGGGACGATCGCATCGGCTCCGCCCGCGTGCAGGCCCGTAACTGGCGCTACATGGCCTTCGGATCATTGGCCCTCGCGGGCGGCCTTTCGGCCGCGCTGGTCTGGCAGTCCGCCAACGGCTCGATCGTGCCTTGGGTAGTGCAGGTCGACCGGCTCGGCCAGGCGCAGGCGATCGCGCCGGCGACCGCCGACTATCAGCCAAACGATCCGCAAATCGCCTTCTACCTCGCGCGCTTCATCGAGCAGGTCCGCTCGATCCCGTCCGACGCCATCATCGTGCGGCAGAACTGGCTGCGCGCCTACGACTTCACGACACAGGGTGGCGCGCTCGCGCTGAACGATTATGCGCGCGCCAACGACCCCTTCACCAAGGTCGGCAAGCAGCAGATCGCGATCGAAGTGTCGTCGGTGATCCGCGCCTCGCCGTCGAGCTTCCGCATCGCCTGGATCGAGCGACGCTATCAGGACGGCTCACTGGCCTCCACCGAACGCTGGTCCGCGATCCTCACCGTCGTCGTGCAGCCCCCACGCGACGCCGACACGCTGCGGAAGAACCCACTCGGAATCTACATCAACGCCATCAACTGGTCGAAGGAGCTTGGACAATGACGCCCGCACTCCGCAAAGCCGCCCCTTGGAGTGCAGGCTCCCGGCTTTGCTCATCCACGTAGTTCCGGTTTTCCGCAAATCCGCTTTGCCGGGAATCTTGCTCGCCGGTTCGGCGCTGGCAGGGTGCGCCACTCACACCCCGCCGCCGGAGATTTCCTACGACAATGCGGTGCCGGCTGTGCAGACCTCCGATCCGCCAGCGCCCGTCCGGGTGGTGGAGCTTCCCAAACCGCTCCCGCTGCCTGGTCAGTTGAAGCCCATCGGCAAGGACGGCAAGCCCGAGCCGGAACCGTCCGATCCCGCCGCGCGCGTCAACCAGGCCAATGCCGCAGCGCGCGTCCAGCCCGTCCGCAACGGCTTCATCAACTCGATGCAGGTCTATCCCTTCGTCGATGGCGCGCTCTATCAGGTCTACGCCTCGCCGGGGCAGATCACCGACATCGCGCTTCAGCCCGGCGAGCAGCTCGTCGGCTCCGGTCCTGTCGCCGCTGGCGACACAGTGCGCTGGATCATCGGCGATACCGAGAGCGGCGTTGGCGCGGCCAAGCAGGTCCATATCCTCGTGAAGCCAACGCGGGCCGAGCTGATGACCAATCTCGTCATCAACACCGACCGGCGCACCTATCACATGGAGCTGCGCGCGACGCCATCGACCTATATGGCATCGGTGTCTTGGCAATATCCGCAGGACCAGCTCATCGCGCTGCGCCGCCAGAACAGCCAAGCCGAGGCCGCGCAGCCGGTGTCGGGCGGCATCGATCTCGCCCGTGTCAATTTCCGCTACGAGGTGACCGGCGACCGCGCACCGTGGCGGCCGCTGCGCGCCTTCGATGACGGCAAGCAGGTGTTCATCGAATTCCCCCGCGGCATCGGACAGGGCGAGATGCCGCCCTTGTTCGTGGTCGGACCGGAGGGCGACACCTCCGAGCTGGTGAACTATCGCGTGCGCGGCAACTACATGATCGTCGATCGACTGTTCGCCGCCGCCGAACTGCGGTTCGCGCGGGCAAGAACCAGAAGCGTGTCCGCATCTCCCGCACCGACGGGAGGCCGGCATCGTGAGCGACGAACGCGATCCCGAAAAGGAGGAAGGCCGGACGCCCGGTTCGGCGCCCCAGCCTCAGCCGACCGACGACGACGCTCGGCCGCTGACCGGCGAGCCGGCCGCGACCATGCGGCTGCGCGCCGAGCCGCCGCGTGTGACCCGCCTGTCCCGCAAGGTGCTGGCCGGTCTGGGTCTTGCGGCAAGCCTCGGTGTCGGTGGGGCGCTGATCTATGCGCTCCAGACTCGTCACAGCGGCCAGGGTCAGGAGCTTTACTCTACGGACAACCGCTCGACACCGGACGGTCTGGCTGGATTGCCGAAGGATTATTCCGGCGTCCCGAAGCTCGGCCCGCCGCTGCCCGGCGACCTCGGTCGCCCGATCCTCAACGCGCAGAACGGTGGCACAGTGCCGCCGATCGGCGCACCGGCATCAGGTCCGACGGGACCGAGCCCCGAGGAACAGCGCCGGGCGCAGGAACTGGAGGCGGCTCGGACCGCACGGCTGTTCGCATCCACCGAGACTCGGCCCGCTACGGCTGGAGCTTCGACACAGCCGACTGCGACCGCCACGCCGTCGGCCGATCTCGCCAGCCTCGGCCTTGCGCCGCAGCCAGCGACACCCTCCGCGCAGGATCGTCAGCTCGCATTCCTCAATCAGACGCCCGACAAGCGCACTGTCTCGCCGGATCGCGTTGCCGCGCCAGCGTCGAAGAACGTCCTGCAGGCCGGCGCCGTCATCGCGGCCGCGCTCATCACCGGCATCCGCTCCGACCTGCCGGGTCAGATCACCGCACAGGTGACGGAGAACATCTATGACAGCCCGACCGGCAAGATCCTGCTTGTGCCACAGGGCACGCGCGTTATCGGCCAGTATGACAGTGGCGTCGGCTTCGGTCAGAGGCGCATACTTCTCGTCTGGAACCGGCTGATCTTCCCCAATGGCCGCTCCATCGTTCTGGAGCGTCAGCCTGGTGCGGACGCCGAGGGCTATGCGGGCCTTGAGGATGGCGTCGACTATCACTGGGGCGAACTGTTCAAGGCCGCTGCACTTTCCACGATTCTGAGCATCGGTGCGGAGGCGGGCTCGTCTGGCCAGGACAGCGATATTGTGCGGGCGCTGCGACAGGGTGCCTCCAATAGCGTCAGTCAAACCGGCCAGCAGATCGTCCAGCGCCAGCTCAACATCGCACCGACCCTCACCATCCGGCCAGGCTTGCCCGTCCGCGTCATCGTCACCCGCGATCTCGTTCTCGAACCCTACGGAGGCTGACATGACCAAGCTGAAATTGGGAGCGATCGTCGACGACAAACCGGTGAAGGTCACGGTGGAGTTACCGGCAAGCCTGCATCGCGACCTAACGGCCTACGCAGAAATTCTCGGCCGCGAAGCGAGGCAACCGCCGGCCGATCCCGTTCGCCTCATCGCTCCGATGCTGGAGCGGTTCATAGCCACGGATCGGGGATTTGCGAAAGCGAGGAAGTCAAAAGAACTGCCGAAACCGTCTGAATGATTGTGGCGGCAGCCGAGCGCGACATTGAACGCGCAAGACTGAGGAGGCGGCGCCAGGCCGGGTTATCATTCCGCGGCGACCACACCGCGCAGAACGGCAGAACCTCGCCGGCAAGCTGCCGATAGGCAGTTCCCGGAAACTGAGCCGCCGTCCCGGCCTCGCTCATGACCGTGACGCCTTGGCCGATCGCCACAAGCGACAGGAGATTGTCCCTCCCGACGTATTGGGTATCGATTTCTGGGTGACGCCCAAGATCGGCGAGGCGTTGAACCAAATAGTCGTGAATTTCCGATCCAGGGGCACCGTCACTTACAATGAATCTCTCGTCCACAAGATCACGCCAGCCAAGCTCCGATTTCTCAGAGAGAGGATGATCGCTGGGAAGTACGGCGAATACTCGCTCGGACCAAAGTTGCTCTGTTTCACAGTCCGACCACTGTGTGGTTCCCGTGATAAAAGCCACATCGAGTTGAAGTCGCCGGATCGAGGCAACGTGATCCGCAGGATCGCCGTCAAAAAATTCGACCCGTACACTTGCATGCTCCTTGCCGTAGGCTCCCAGCAGATCGGACAGGAATCCAGACGCGAGCGACGAAAAGATGCCGACCTTGATATGCCCCCGCTCGGAGCGACCTATGGCGGCCACATCCTTCGCGCCGCAGTCGATCTGTTGAAGTGCTTTGCGTGCTCGACGCACAAACTGCTGTCCTGCCAACGTCAGGCAGACGCCGCCGTTGTGCCTCTGAAATAGGGAAGCGCCGAGTTCGTCTTCGAGATCGCGAACGCGACGGCTGATCGCCGATTCCTGTATTCCCAAGGCCAAGGCCGCCTTTCGGAAGCTGCCATATTCGGCCGCCGCAAGAAAATACCGGATCTGGCGGAATTCAAGCATCGGTCAATTGCGACCGAGATCTATTCGAAATGATTCCTGGCCTCGCGACGGTCCATCGTCCGCTCGTTGCGAGCATCGCTCTGTAAGCACCATCTACCACGACCATCGCGCCCCGACCGCAGCTAAGGCAAGACCTCCCGATTCTCACCCTAGAATAGACGGCTACAGACGCTCATTGGCCGATGATCTTATATAGATTCGATATACCAACGTATCTTCGAAATATACCGTGTTCTGAAAGGGGGGGGGGTGGCACGCCCGCGCAGATCGCGCACCAGTTCGCGGTGCAGGGGCTCTCCTCTCAGTCGAGATTCAAACGCTCAAACTGTCCGACATTCTAACAAGGTCAATAATCGTCTTGGCCTGCATCTTCTGCATGAGATGGCTACGGCGAACCTTCACCGTGATCTCGCTAACATTCAGGTCGGCGGCGATTTGTTTATTGAGGAGGCCCTTTACAACGAGCTTGAAAACGTCTCGTTCGCCGGGCGTCAATGTCTCCCAACGCGCATTCAAATCCAGCGAACGCGCTTCGCTCTCGCGCCTTCGCCGGTCTTTTTTCGATCGCTTGTTGGATAGCATCCAGCAGGTCTTGGTCGCGAAACGGCTTGGTCAAGAACTCGAAGGCGCCATTCTTGATGGCGTTCACGCCCATCGTGATGTCCCCATGTCCCGTGATGAATATCGTCGGCAGATGAATGCCGTATTCAGGCATTTGCCGATGAAAATCGATCCCGCTTTGTCCGGGCATTCTCACATCGAGCAGCAGGCAGCCGGGCGCGTCCGGCATGGAGCTTTCCAGAAATTCGGCAACCGAGCTATACGAGCGCACCTGTAGCCCAACGGATGCGAGCAAATCTTCGAGCGCGGCGCGAACGGACCGATCGTCATCGATGACATAGACGATGGGCTGCGGCCGCGAATCCGCCGTCGGTTCATTTTTCATCAGGCTGCCTCCATGTGGCGCGGCAGGCGCACCTCAAATACGGTCCCGCCTCCAGGGACTGGAGCCGCGGAAATCTGTCCGCCATTCGCTTCAACGATCGTCTGACTGATGGTAAGGCCAAGACCCATGCCTCCCTCTTTCGTCGTCCAGAAGGCGTCAAAGAGGTGCTCACGAGCTCCCGGCGCCAGACCGGTGCCGGAATCGGCCACCGCGAGAACGATCGCATCCCGTCCATCCTGCGAGGCGGCAATTCGCAGACGACGCTCGGGCAATGCGCGGTCCGACATCGCCTCGGTCGCATTGAGGACGAGATTGCTGATGACCTGCTGGATCTGGACCCGATCGGCAAAAAAACGCGAGGTAGGCCGTCATGCAGGTCCAGTTGCAAGGCGACGCCGCCACGCTCGATCTCGCCGCGCGACAAGGTCGCGATTTCCATGACAGCTTCCCTGAGGTCGAATGGTTGTCGGCGCGGCGCCTCGCCCTTCGAAAGGGCGCGAATGCGCGCGATGACCTGGCTTGCCCGGTTGGCATCGCTGACGATGCGGTCGAGCGCGAGGCGGGCCTTGTCGAGATTTGGCGGCTCCTGGGCAAGCCATCGGGTGCACGCGCCGCCGCTGGCGACGACGGCAGCCAGGGGCTGGTTGACTTCGTGCGCGATCGACGCCGACAGTTGACCGAGCGTCGTGACCCGCGCAATTCGCAAAAGCCGATCGCGCGCCTCCAGCGCCTCGGCCTTCGCAGCCACCATCCTTAAACTGAGATAGGTTGTAACGCCGATCGCAACGATACTAATCCCGGTATTGACGATGCCGACCTCATACGCACCGGAGTGGGTCAAGAAAAACTGATCAGGGTCAGCGCGACACAAATGCAAGCGAGGGCCACTACAGCCGTGCCAGACAAGATGCGTGTCGCAACGAGAATGACCGCTGTGTAGAATACGGCCGCTGCGATGGCGTAGTCCGTGACCGTATCGGCGATAAAAATGCCGGCCATCGCAACGCCCATCGCGATCAACGTCAGCGCCGATCCGGGACGTATATCATTGGCGATCTTGAGCATTGTTCACCTTCTCGATCAACTTACCTACTTTCAATATTCTTCCCTGGAGAATCTACTCCGCCGTGTACCTAGATAACTATTGCTTCTCGGTCACTCGCCTGGCTCGAACCGCCACCGAGCAGATGTTACCAGCGGCTCCAGACTGAGACGACCGATAATCTGTTCCAAAAGGCGATCCTGCCGAGTGTCGGCTCGCACTGTCGCGCTCACCTGGACTCGGTTTGTGTCCTCGATATTCGTGCTTTCGAGGTCGCGGATGTGCAGCGCACCGGCGAGATCGCGAAGAAGAAGCGCCCGAACATGCGCCTCAGCTCTCCATGGCAGATGATGCTGATCGCATATGCGCTGTCCAACGGGCTTGCGGCGAATGACTGGCGCTCAACGAGGCGCACGAGCGGGCGCAGAACTGCGTTGACGGCGATGACGAACGTCGTCGCAATCAATGCATGAAAGAAAAATCCGGCCCCACACAGCGCGCCGATCGCGGCGGAGCACCACAGCGTCGCGGCGGTGTTGAGCCCGCGCACATTCAACCCTTCCTTGAAGATGATGCCGGCGCCCATAAAGCCGATGCCGGAAACAATCTGGGCCGCAACGCGCGTCGGGCTCGCCTCGCCGGGGAACAGCCCGGCAAAGAGGACGAAGATGGCCGCGCCGAGCGCGACGAGGGTATTGGTTCGCAGCCCGGCCAGGCGCTGGCGCCATTGCCGTTCGAAGCCGATCAAGCCGCCAAGAAGGAATGCGCCCCCGAGCGTGAGTGCGGTGTGGCCAAGGCTTTGCCAATCCATCTGAATGTGTTCCCATCTCGTTGCGTCGGTCGCGCCCTCCCGAGGCGCAAGCCCGCGCTATTGCTGGAATTGCCACTCCACTCGCTGTCAGAATTCGGCGTGGGCGCGAAGCGACAGAATCGAGGCTGGTCCGCGGTCGGCGTTGTAGGCGGGGTTTGCAACAAACTGATAGTCGAAGGTGACGGTGCTCCAGCCGTTGACCCGCAAGGCGTAATACGCCTCGACGATCGACTCGTGGCCGTAGCGCAGTCTCCCATCACCGATCAGCAACCCCGTGCCTCCGGCGGCGAGGAAGTTACGATGTGCACTCGAGAGGCCGTTGACCGCAGCACCGACTCCGATCGTGTCCGCAGGCCGTCCCCATGCAGAACCCTTTAGGGAGAAACCACCGGAAATGCTGCGGTCGATGTCCGTGAAGGAGAGGATTTCGGTGCGGCCGTCGTTCCAGCTTGCACGGGCGAAAAGCCCGAGGTCAGCTGTCAAAGCCTGTTCGATATTTCCATAAAAGCCATACTTATTCTGATTGCGGCGCAGGGCCGTCATCGCATCGTTGATATCTGTTTGAGGGCTCGCTTGCGCGAGGTTGATAGCGTCGCGATACGCGCCGGTGTAACCACGGTTGATGAAAGCGCCGATCCGAACCTTACCCGGCTGCCCGAACAGGCTGTGCCGTTCCTCGAACTCGACGGCGCCACCGCCGCCCCCATTGAAGACCAAAACATCACTGTTCGGCTCCCTGGGCACTTGGAAGGCCCCGGCTCGCACAGCCCAATCCTTACGATTCAGCTCGATGACCGCACCGCGCGTCATGCCGGGAAGGTCGGCGGGGAAGTCATAGGCCCCCGACGACCAGATTGCCCAATTCATGAAATCCGCGCGCGGATCCTTGGCATAGGCATTCGCGTCGAAGAAATCGCCAACCGCGAAACGACCAACCGTGACAGTGACGCGATCGATATCGCGTCGCCCCGCCAGTTGCAGGGGGCCGTCTGCGACATCCTCCTGCTCGCCACCAAGACCGAATGTCTGCTGAAGATAGTAGCGCTGTGGCCGAAATTTCGGAAATTCAGCGCCGCCTTTTTGCGCTTCTCCATTTGGAAAGCCTGCGAGTCCGAGCGTCCCGTTCAGCCCGAAGCCTTGGGCTAGCTCGGGATTGAAATAGAACGCACCACCGTCCCAAAGCCTCACGCCAAGAAATGCGTCCGCGGTCCACGTCTCACGAACTTGCCCACCACCGGGCAGGCTGGCGCTGGAAGCGTAGGGGGAACGAATCGCGGGATAGCCTTGGGCGATGAATGTGGTCTGGCCATGAATATTCCAGTCCGGCGACATTTCGACAGTTGCCGGTGGTCTTGGGAGTGTCGAGGCCACATCGCCCAGTCGGTAGTTCAGGCCAAGCGTGAACCTCTGGGTTCGGGGGCGGACGGACACATCGCGCAGTCCGGCACCATCGAGTCGATAGGTCGAGGAAGCCAGATCGAGGTAGTCGTACTGGACGCGTGCCGTCCATGGTCCGCCCAAGGCCATTTCGACACCTGCGCCTGCCGTCCACCCAGCGTGCCAGCGCCCCAGTTTTGACAAAACGCTGCCGTCATCGCCATTGATGTCGACGTTCGTTCGTGTCCAAGCGAGGCCTCCCGTTGCATAGGGGAGGAATGGGCCAAAAGCATAGCCGATCCTGCCACGCACCGTCCCCACGACATCCAGGGATGTGTTGAAGGGAGCCGGTATCCGTCGCGTCTCATCGGGCGGGCTCACAAAAGTGACATCGGCTTCCGCGCCGAGCACCCAACGATCGCTGGCCTGAAAGTTGTAGCCTCCCTGAAAGCCGCCGATCATTCCTGTCACCGTAGGCGGCAGGCCAACGGACTGATTCAAGACGGGGTTCGTTCCCGGGCCAAGGCTGCCAGCCCCGAAACCGGTGTGTCCGCCAAAATAGACGCCCGACCAGTCGGGCCCGCCCGATTCCACCTTATTGTCACGCGAGGCCCCCGGTGCCTTCGTTGGCATCGCCAGGATGGGTTGCGGTCCACTAGTGTTGAGCCGTGCCGCATCCGGATGGCCGGGAGTCGTTTGAAGTTCTTGCGCGTGCGCTTTGGTTACCTGAAGAACCGCTACAAGACCGAGCGCCAGCAAGTAGAAAGCGATCACCATCAGTCGGCAAAAAAAAGAACCCGACGACGCCTGAAAACCTTCAGTCCGGTGGTGATAGTGAAATTGGGAAGTCCGTGGGTCGTAAAATAAGTCATGGGCTACTCCTGGCGTCGGGTTGCGAGAGCGCCCGGCGCCAATAGCCGCGAGCTGCCCTCCTAGTTTTCTCGTGAATTCAAGCGGCGCGAGTTGTTGGTCGCGCCGCGACTAGATGGGTCGTCCATTTGAAGCTCCTTGCTGATCGAAGTCCGGTTCAGGTCCGGGCCTCGTGCTTTGGTTCCATGCAAGCGATCGTTTTGCGCTTGTGTGGCTCACCAGCGGCAACGCCGCATTCGCGATATCGCCGCTCTGTTCAACCGTGCGCCGCAACGCAGCAGGAATCTGAGCTTGAAACCGTCCAGCAGACGGCGACGAGCAAGGTGAACGGCCGCATGCGTCACGAACATCGCCAAAACCGCCAAAGCCCAACACAAACGTCTGTCCAACCGATTCCGAAGCGACGACCTGGCATCGCCCGGCTCGCGATTGTGGGGCGGACGCGGCGCTTGTCGCCTCGGCGGTGGCGGCCCTTGTCGCGGGCAGTCTCCAGCCTGCGGCGGCGCAAATCTCAGGATCAACGGTGATGTGGACATGATCAGGACCTCTCATGCGCTTGGCCGTCAGAACCATTGTCCGAACCGGCGGATGTAGACGGTCTTCATCAGTTGAGCGACGAGGCAGTAGCAGAGCAGCGTTCCGGCCAGCCACGGGAAGTAGGCGATAGGCAGGGGCTGCAATCCGATGGCTGCTCCCAGCGGAGAGAACGGCAAATAGATCCCCAGTACGCAGATGACGCTCGACATCAGCAAGACCGGCAAAGCCGCTGTGCTGTTGACGAAGGGAATCTTCTGGGTACGCAGCATATGGACCACGAGCGTTTGAGAAAGCAGGCCCTCGATGAACCAGCCCGACTGAAAGAGCGATTGATGCTCCGGGCTATTGGCGGCAAAGACGAACCACATCAGAGCGAACGTCGTGATGTCGAAGATCGAGGACGTCGGCCCGATCCAGATCATGAAACGACCGATATTCTTGGCATCCCACTTCCGCGGTTTGCTGAGAAACTCCTTGTCCATGTGATCCCAAGGCAGCGCCAATTGGGAAATGTCGTACATCAGGTTTTGCACGAGCAAATGGATCGACAGCATCGGCAGGAACGGAATGAATGCGCTCGCCACCAGCACTGAAAACACGTTTCCGAAGTTCGAGCTGGCGGTCATGTTGAGGTATTTCATGATGTTGCCGAAGGTTTCGCGCCCCTTCAGCACACCCTCCTCAAGAACCATCAGGCTCTTCTCGAGCAGGATGATATCGGCCGACTCCTTCGCAATATCGGCGCCGCTATCGACGGAAATGCCGACATCGGCATCGCGCAGCGCCGGGGCGTCATTGATGCCGTCACCGAGAAATCCGACGGTATGACCGTTAGCCTGAAGCGCCTGCAATACACGCGACTTCTGGAGCGGAGTGAGCTTCGCGAAGATCGTCCGCTCCTCGACCAAAACGCGAAGCGCGGTGTCGTCCAATTTTTCTATGTCGCGCCCGAGTACGGCTTGGCCCGGTTCAAGTCCTACTTCACGGCAGATCTTGGCACTCACGACCGCATTGTCGCCCGTAAGAACCTTGACCTTGACGCCATGCTCCGCGAGCGCAGCGATTGCTGGTCCAGCCGTCTCCTTTGGCGGGTCGAGAAAAGTAAGGAACCCCTGAATCGTGAGATCGGCTTCGTCCGCGATGGCATAATGCGTCTTGGCCTCGGACGCCACAAACCCTCGGGTGGCGACGACCAGCACACGGAATCCGTCCTCGTTGTACGCCCGAGCCATCGCAGCCAGATTCTTGCGCTCAACGTCACCAAGGCGGATCAGATCTTTGCCTCTTCTGACGTGCGTAGAGATCGACAGCATCTCCTCAACCGCGCCCTTGCAGATGAGCAAGTGATCTCCGTCCTCGCCCTCGACGACCACTGAGAGTCGGCGGCGCACGAAGTCGAACGGAAGTTCATCGACTTTTCGGTAGCTCGCGGCCGTGTTCGTGATGGCTGGCTCCGCCCCGGCGAATCGCACGACGGCCTGATCCATCAGGTTCTTCACGCCGCTCTGGTGGTAGCTGTTCAACCAGCCCAACCGGAGAACGTCAGCGTTGGGTTGCCCGGTAACGTCGACGTGGTGCTCCAGAATGATCTTGTCCTGAGTCAGCGTGCCGGTCTTGTCCGTGCAGAGAACATCCATCGCGCCGAAGTTCTGAATGGCGTTGAGTCGCTTCACGACGACTTTGCGCCGCGCCATCGCTACGGCGCCCTTCGCGAGGTTCGAGGAAACGATCATCGGCAGCATTTCGGGGGTAAGTCCGACGGCGACGGCAAGGCCGAACAACAGCGCTTCCACCCAGTCGCCTTTGGTCAGGCCGTTGATGACAAAGACGACAGGAACCATGACGAGCATGAAGCGGATGAGCAGCCAGCTCACACTGTTGATGCCGCGATCGAACGCCGTTTGAGCGCGCGATCCGACGATCGCCTTGGCTAACGATCCGAAATAGGTGCGAGCACCCGTGGCAACGACAAGCGCGGTCGCCGTGCCGCTCACGACGTTGGTGCCCATGAAGCAGACGTTGGGCATGTCGAGCGCGTTCATTTCGCTGGACGCTACGCTCGCCGCGGACTTCTCGGCGACAGACCCGAGCGTGTCATACTTCTCAACAGGGATGGCCTCACCGGTGAGCACTGCCTGGCTCACAAACAGATCGCGGGATTCGATCAGCCTCACGTCTGCCGGGATCATATCCCCTGCTGAAAGACGCACGATGTCGCCGGCGACGATCTCTCGCATCGGGATTTCGAATGCTTCGGGATTTGACGTTGCCGATCCTCGACGAAGAACCGTCGCCGTCGTGCGGACCATCGCCTTCAGAGCTTCGGCCGCAGCGCTCGATCGGTACTCCTGAACGAAGCGCATCAAGGCGCTGGCAAGCACCATCACGATGATGATGGTGACTTTTGTCGGATCCGCATCCTCGCCATGTTGAAGCCGAAGCCAGATGTCCGTTACAGCGCTGATCCCAGCCAGGATCAGCAGCACTGCAATGAACGGATTCTTGAAAGCGCCAAAAAACTGAACAACCGCTGGCAGGCGTCGCTCTTGCGCAACCTCATTGGGGCCGTCTTTTGCCAGCCGTTCGATCGCATCTCGGGCAATCAGGCCGTTGCGGTCGCCTTTGACGTTTTCGAAGGTGTCATCCAACCCATTCTGGGCTTCACGGACCGCCTTCATCGACAGCTTGCGTTCGTCTTTTCCGCGCGGCTTGAGAGCCGCCTTGAGGATGGGGGCATTCATTGGATGAATCTCCTGCCGCAAGCGCGAGACCATGCGCCTCTCGGCACGGTCTTCGGCGCTTGGGGTCTTGGTCGGCTGAGGGGATAATGAAACCGATGCATCTTCACGACGCTCGGCATTCGGACCGCGCTTGAGCAGCGCAGCCGCTCTTCACCAGGGAGGGTCCGCACCTTCGCGCGACCGTGCGATTCTGCGCGAGTACGGATTGCCGCCCCGGCGGGGGTGAAGCCCGTCCAGGCCGGCGGACACCAGAACCATCGCCGTGCTGGCCTTATGCAGCGTGAGGGAATGCATCACACGCCTCACGCCGCAAAGCGACCATGCTGGTAAACTGCAAGAAGGAGTCCGGCGCGCTCGATCAATCGGCGCAACCCGCCGCCCGTGTCTGGTTCGGCGTCAAGCATCCAGATGCATTCGAGCCGACCGGTCTCGCCATTGACACGCCACGCCGCGACCAGTCGAGTCCGGTTCGTGCGGGGAGACTTCGTGAAAGGACGGTCACGCTCGCATCGCGGGTCGGCGAATGCGGGATTGCGTTTCGGCGAGGCGATCCGCGAAACGCGGAGCGAAGCCGGCAGAGTAAAAAAATTGGAGAGTCATGTCTCACCTCCGTGACGAGCCGCTCGGCCGTCACAGGCGAGACTGATGATTCAGACTCGCGAGAACGACCTGAGCGGCACGCTTGCTCGACTACTGTCGCTTGGCATTGCTCGTTGATCCTCATGCGTCGGCAGCGGGTTGGAGCCGCTAGATGACATTGGCTGGATATCACCGTCATTCCTTGAGTGACAGTGTCTTGCGGGGTTGATCCGATATACAAAACAATATCCGGGATATACCATCGTATATTGTAAGGTCTTCGGCGATAACTACCTGCGCAATATCAAGCCGCTTAGACTCACCGGACACGGGCGCGTCGACTTCACTAGCGATGTGATCGCTCTGATTTATTTCGATCCGAGGTCTAGTGTGGGTATCGATATGGTTCTTGTCGAGCGCATCGTCGCGCGAAGCCCTCGTCTTCGGCGATTGCTTTATTCGTTGTCCTTAACCTTTCTGAAAGCGGCGTTTCGGTTTCGCCGCACGGGCTTGGATGCCTTTGCCCGACCGACATTGCGTTTATCGCAGTGTCTCTTTCGTACTGCCTCTTCGCGGATACGACGTCGTTATGCAGCCGAGCCGAAAATGACGTCGGACTCGCGCTTTGTGCTCCGTCGCCTTTCTCTCAAACTTTTGATCGTGCTGATCTTTGCCGGTGCTCAAAGCCCGCTGCCCTGGGGATTCGGGAAAGCGCTTACGATGATGCTGTTTATGAGCGCGGCTATCAGCTGTGCCTTGGCCCTCATGAACCACCAACGATTCAGATTGGGAGTCTTGAGCTACTGGGACGAATCTTTGGCCTTTGTCCTGCTCGGCCAAACCGCGCGATGGTGTTTCTACGTTGAAGTATTGCGAGTGCGCTATGCCGGGGGCTCTCGTCTTCAAAATACTCGCCAATAACCTGCCACGCGATACGGGAATCGCGAAGGTGGCCGTCGAGGCGAGACGCGGGGCAGCGACAACCGCCTGCGGCGTCGTTTGGTATTGGTTATGACGGAGCGTCGCACCACTCGCCGTCGCCGCACGCTGTTGACGGGGAAGATCATTCTCAATCAGCGATCGTCCGTGATAAGTTGCGTCGTCCGAAACTTGTCGGACACAGGCGCCTGCCTCGAAGTTCCTGCTGCCCTGAACATTCCGGATGCCTTCGAGCTGAAAATAGAACCTGGCGGCGCTTGCTCACAGTGTCGAATAGTCTGGCGGAGCGCTACGCGCATCGGCGTGGCGTTCGATTGACACAAAGCTAGAACGCGCCTTCACTTTCAAGGGCGAGTGTAAAGGCGCTGGCCCGAGATACTGGCCGCGCGCACGGCGCTGCAGGCGTGACGGCTGATATGGCCGGACGGCAGGCTACAGAAATAACAAGGACAATGTGTGGGGGAAAGAGCCAATCTCACAAGGAGAATGGCGCGCCGTACTGGATAAAAGTGCGAACGCATATGTGATTGAATCTGCGATTAATTTATTTTGGGGCATCGTGATCCTCTCATCTTTCAGCGTTCGCCGGCTGCCGCCAATAGCCCCACCCAAACGGGTGCGCCGAACCGAACGCGGAGCTGATATCGGACCAAGTACAAGGTATCCGGTATTTTGCTTCTCCCGGGTCTATGAGGAAATGACTAGCTCTTTCCAAATCTGGGCCGCGTACGCAGTGGCTCTCTCCTAGTCCTGAAGTCCGCGGCATGTGTGATTGGGTACCGCTGGAATACATCGCAGAAAATCCCATTCTGCAGCGATGCAAATATCGAGTGCAAAATCGATTAAAAAATAGAGAGCTCCGCGAACTAGACGGCTCGACCGATGAGGGCACCAATGGTCGCAGTTGAGGCCATGGCGACTGCTCCCCAAAACACGACCCGAAGAGTGGGTTTCCATATGCTGGCGCCGCCAGCGCGAGCGCCGATCGCTCCGAGAACGCCAAGTCCGATGAGGCAGGCAATGGAGACGGTCCAGGTGGCGGTCCAGGCCGGCGACAGGAGAGCGACGGCCAGCGGCAAAGTCGCGCCAGATGCGAAGGTGACCGCCGAAGTGAAAGCCGCTTGAACTGGCTTCGCCATCACATGACTGGTCAGTCCGAGTTCATCCCGCGCATGGGCCCCGAAGGCGTCCTTTGCCATCATCTGCTCGGCGACCTGTCGCGCCAGTTCGGGCGTTACACCACGCTGCTCGTAGATCGCGGCGAGTTCGGCCAGCTCCGCTTCAGGTTGCGTGGCAAGTTCGCGGCGCTCACGCGCCATGTCGGCTTCTTCCGTATCGGCCTGGGAACTGACCGACACATATTCGCCTGCAGCCATCGACATTGCTCCGGCGACGAGCCCCGCTACGCCAGCAACCAGAATTTCGTGGGAAGCGGCGGTCGCGGCGGCAACACCGACGATCAGACTCGATGTTGAAATCAGCCCGTCATTGGCGCCTAGCACCGCTGCGCGAAGCCAACCTATTCGTTCGATCAGATGGTTCTCTTTATGAAGGGCTCGCATGGAACATGGTCCTGAATTACATTTCTAAGGCTTTGTAACGCGGCGCTGAGCACATAGGAAAAGGCGCCTTGCCTTCGAGATCGATCTGGAAACTTGGCCGGTCAGGCTGATCAATGATGCTATCTTCCGATGAAACGCCTACCGTTCCATCGCCACATACGCTGTAGTCCAAAGCCGCATTCAACTTCAATCGCCGGAGTGTTGTCCAGGCCTCTCAACGTGACTTCATTTGCCCTGACACTCATCACCAGATGATATCGTCCGTGGTGCGACATGTAGACCTGATGGAGGCATTTTCCGCTGCTACAAAACGTAAGGCGGTCGCCACATCTGAGTTCATGAAGATGAAGAGCGATGAGACGAACGTTCCCAACGTCAATGAAGCGGCTGAAGCCACGCGTTGTTGTCAATTCATCGCCACATACCTTCCTGTATTTTTGAAGGCCTGCCCGCACTTCCGCCGGCAGGTTTTGCACGTAGAAAGGACTGGGTTGATTGTCATGGACAGGAGAACTTGCGAGCGAGAGGGCCGGCGAGACAAAGAAAAGTGACGTCATAGCGGCTAAGATTGCCACGTCACGGAGCCGATTCGATCTTTTCATGCTGAAACCTCCACTTCCAACGGCTGTTTCTCTCGTTCGACGACGGCTGCGGAGCGGCGCTCCATCCATCGGTAGATCGCCGGCAACAGCAGCAGCGTCAGAACGGTGGACGACAGGACGCCGCCGATGACGACAGTGGCGAGCGGTCGTTGCACCTCCGCTCCCGCGCCCTGTGAAATCGCCATCGGTACGAAGCCGATTCCCGCGACCATGGCGGTCGACAATACCGGACGGAGCCGATCCGTGGCGGCTTGCCGGACTGCCTCGATAACAGGCAGCTTCCGCCGCAACGCATTGATATGATCGATCAGAACGAGACCATTCAGCATCGCGATGCCGGAGACCGCGATAAAGCCGATCGCGGCGGTGATCGAGAATGGCATGTCACGTAGCCAGAGTGCCAGCACGCCACCGGTGATCGCAAACGGAATACCGGTATAGACGACGGCGGCATGACGGACGCTCCCCAACGCCGAATAAACGAGCAAGAAGATCATCAGCAGCGCCGCCGGCACGACGATCATCAGACGGGCTCGGGCCGCTTCTAGCTGACGGAACTGGCCTCCGAACTCGATGCGATAGGATTCAGGCAGCGCAAGCTTGCCGTCGAGGCGTGCACGCGCTGCGGTCACATAACCTTCGATGTCGCTGGTGTTGAGATTGACCATCAAGGCGGCGCGGCGCTTACCATTGTCGTGCAGGATCGGTTCGACCGTTCTCATCTCGCGCAGACTTGCAACGCGGTCCAGCGGCACAAGGCCGGACGCGCCGACGCGCAATGGAAGGGAGAGGATCGATTTTGTGTCCGCGCGTAAGGACTCGGGCATACGAACGACGATCGCGTGTCGATGCTCTCCGTCCGCGATGAAGCCGACCTCGTCCCCACCGATCGCTGACGCAATGGCACGGTTGACCTCGGCGGTTCCCAGCCCCAACCGCACCATCGCGTCGTGATTGATCTCGACCACCACACTGTGGGTGCGGCTGGCCGCTTCGAATGCGGCATTGGCGGTGCCGGGCACGCCTTGCAATTCCTCTCGCGCCTGCGCGGCGAGCCGCTCAAGCACGTCGTAGTCGTCTCCGAATATCTTGACCGACAGATCCGCCCGCGTGCCCTCCAACATTTCGTTGAAGCGCATCTCGATAGGCTGCGCGAAAAGGAATGACTGCTCCGGCGCCAGCGCAGTGGCAGCCTTTTCGATCGCCGCAACCAGCTCGCTCTTGTTGCGCGGCATGTCCGGACCTTGCGGCCATTGGTCGAGCGGCTTGTAGAAGATGTAGAGGTCGTTCTCATTCGGCGGCATCGGGTCGGTCGCAACCGCGCTGGTGCCGATGCGGGAGAAGGTTCGGGTCACTTGCGGAAAGCGACGCAAAATTTCACGCTCGGTTTGCTGCTCGATCTCAAGGCTACGGTCGAGCGACATCCCCACGGGCTTGTAGACCATCGCCGTGATGGAGCCCTCATCGAGGCGTGGCGTAAACTGCGAGCCAAGGGTCAGGAATATCCTCAATGCCACGGCCAACAGGACTGCCGATGGAACGAGAAGGGCAGCGGGATGACGGAGGGCGAAGTCCAGGACGGGACGGTAGCCCCGGATCACGAGGCCGGCGAAGCCACCGTTATGCGTGATGTGGTTGTCGGCGGTTATCTCCGGGAGAGAATCTTCCTTTTCACTGACGCTCGGCTGACGCACCTTCTCGCCTCGTAGCAGCCGGGCGCACAGCGCCGGCACTAGCGTAAAGGTAACGATCAGCGCCGCTGCCAGCGCCAGCATCACGGCTTGCGCCATCGGCTGAAACAGCTTCCCCTCGACGCCGCCCAGGCTGAGTACCGGCACATAAACCAGCGCGATGATGGCCATGCCGAAGAACACGGGCCGCGCCACGCCCCCCGCAGCGTTGATGACGATGCGACGGCGTTCATCGGCCGTCAGCTCGCGCCCCTTGAGGCGCTGTGCCTCGCCCATCAGACGCAATGTGTTTTCCACGACGACGATCGCGCCATCTACGACCAGGCCGAAGTCGAGCGCGCCGAGGCTCATCAGATTGCCCGATATACCGAGCGCATGCATGCCCGAGATCATCATGAGAAAGGCCAGCGGGATGACCGACGCGACGATAAATGCCGCGCGCCAGTTGCCGACCACGATCAGCAATACGACGGCGACCAGCAACGCTCCCTCGCCAAGGTTGCGCTCGACCGTCGCGATGGTGCGATCCACCAATTCTGAACGATCGTACTGAACCTGAAGGATCATGCCTTTGGGCAGCGCGGCGCGCAGGTTCGGCAATTGCGCATCGACGCGCCGGGCAACGTCCCGGCTGTTCTGCCCGACCAGCATCATCACTGTGCCGAGCACGGTTTCCTTGCCGTTGGTGGTCGCGGCGCCATCGCGTGGAGCATGGCCGATGGTCACGGTCGCCAGATCCGCTACAGTCAGCGGCCGCACGCCACCTGCGAATTTCGCGGGTAATGCGCGGATCATCTCCGCCGTCGTGACACGCGCTTCGGTTCGGACGGTGAAGCGTTGGCCGTTCTTGGTGATGGTCCCGCCGCCGGCATTGGCGACGTTGGCGCCAACAGCCTGGGCAAGCTCGCTCGGCGTGATGCCCGCTGTCGTGAGCTTCTTCAGATCAGGCTCGATGACAAACTGACGTTCGAGGCCGCCGTTGGAATTGACGTCGGCGACCCCCTCGATCGCGCGCAGCATCGGGCGCACGATATATTCCTGAGCCTCGAACAACTCCATCAGTTGTTGCCGCTCGTCCAAATCGGACGGCGGTTGCGCCCATTCGAGTGTGTAGTACCAGATTTCGCCAAGCCCGGTGGTGATCGGAGCGAGGCGCGGCGATGATCCGGCTGGCAGCATGTCGCGCACTGCGGAAAGCCGCTCGTTGACGAATTGGCGTGCGCGAAGCTGGTCCGTGCCGTCCTGATAGATGAGCGTGACCTGTGACAGTCCGGTCTTGGTGAGCGATCGCATTTCCCGCAGGCCCGGCTGACCACCCATGCTGCGCTCGATGGGCAGCGTCACAAGACGCTCGATTTCCTCTGGCGCCAGGGCAGGAACAGTCGTGTTGATCTGCACCTGCACGCCTGTGATGTCGGGAATGACATCGATTTGCAGATTCACGAAAGACCAGATTCCAAGACCAGCGATCAGCAAAGCGATGATCATCACCGTGGCTGGTCGACCGGTTGTCCATTCCAGAATCCGCCGCGTCATCGGGACACGCCGTCGAAGCTGCGGCCGCCATTGAGCGCCCGAAGTTGAAGCATCGCTTCCATAGCCTCACGTCGCGTGTCGAGCAGAGCCGACAGCGCGTCCAGATACTGGCGCTGCATCTCGACGTAAGTTGCGATCGGGATCGCTCCCTGGCGATAACTATCGGCGGCGGCGGTAGCTGCGGCCGCAAATTTCTCGGTGGCCCCGGCTGGCCAGCCCGCAAGGGCTCGACGCTTCGCCTCGTAGTAGGCTGCCTGTTCGTAAACCTGCCTCGCGATCCGTCGGTTGGCGGCGAGCAGGGCCGCATCGCCCTGGGATTGACGGCTCAACTCCTGTGCGAGGCCAGCAGCCTGGCTATTCCAAAGCGGCAACGTCGTCGTCAGCCGTATGCCGAAATTGGTCTCGCGGCTGTCTGACT
The DNA here is from genome assembly GCF_000797515.1 of Sphingomonas sp. Ant H11. Lineage (GTDB taxonomy): Bacteria > Pseudomonadota > Alphaproteobacteria > Sphingomonadales > Sphingomonadaceae > Sphingomonas. The sequence goes on along the minus strand of NZ_JSBN01000031.1, from coordinate 108,383 downwards.
TCGCGCGATTGAAGTAGGGACCGACTGAGACGTTCGGCACACGCGCTGCTTGTGCGAGGTCAACGCGCAACCCTTGCTGCTGCAATTGCGCGCGCAGCGACTGAATCTCGAAATTGTTGATGCCAGCTTGTTGCGCCATGCGCTCGACCGACGGAAGGCCGGGCAGCGTGATATCGGGCGGAGCAATGCGGAGCCGCGCTTTGAGCGGCGCGCCGCGAAGTTGATTCAGTTCGTAGACGATCGTGCTGGTCTCGGAATCAGCCATCGCGGCATTTCGCTCCGCCGTGATGGCACCCGCATCCAGAATGGCCGTGTCCAGCGTGGTGGCGATGCCCGCCGGATCCCGCTGCTCCACAACGCGTGCAAGCTCGCGCATCCGCGCGGCAACGTCGCGTGCCGCGGCGGCTTTCCGCTCGGCCGCGAACAAGGCATATCCCAAAGAGCGTGCCCGGCTTGCGAGCGTTGCGTCGAATTGCGCAAGACCGAGCCGCGCCAGCGCGATCTGATGCTCGGCGATGGCGCGACGGAGCGCCCCGCGTCCGGCAAAGTCGAGCGGCTGCATAATCGACAAGCCATATGTCGGCCCGGCGCCTTTCGGTGCACCTGTCAGGCCGTCGGCCATCCGGCGTTCGCCTAACTCGAATGCAGCTTCAGGGTCCGGCAGGCGATCAGCCGCGTCGCGCTCAACACCTGCAAGCCCGATCTGCTGGAAATAAAAGCGTCGTTCGGGGTTACTTGCCACGACGGAATTGGCAAGTGCATCAATCGACAGCACGGCGGCCTGCTGAGCGAAGGCTGGGGTCACCAAGATAATTGTTGATATGCGAACGATTATCAGGAGCAATTTTAACATTGGCACGAGTCTCAACACTGACTTCTAGACGCCTGATTGCCACGCTAGTCTGAACACAAGCTGTCAGCGTAAATGCAGGTTGATCCAGTATCGGACTGCAGCAATCAGGAGACATGACCATTCGCATTCTTCTTGTCGAAGACGATCAGGACATTGGCGCCCGCCTGAAGGAAGGGTTGGCCAGCTTTGGCTTTGTCGTTGAGCATGTGGAAGATGGTGAGCACGCCCTTTCCTTCGCGCTGCAAGAAGAATTCGACGCGATCGTTCTCGATCTCGGTTTACCCGGCCTGTCAGGCATCGAGGTCTTACGGAGGTTGCGACGTACCGGGGCCGCCACACCGGTCCTGATCCTGACGGCGCGCAGCAGCTGGACTGAGAAGGTGGAAGGTCTCAATGCAGGGGCTGATGACTATGTGGCGAAGCGTTTCACGTCGACGAAGTCGCAGCTCGCCTGCGCGCGCTGATGCGGCGCGTCGCGGGCCAAGCCACCTCCGAATTGCGCCACGGAGATATCGTGCTTGACCCCGTTGCCGGCACCGCCAATGTTGCGGGCCAGCCGATCGAATTGACGGCACAGGAATTTCGCCTGCTCCACCTCTTCCTGCATCGCGTCGGCCGCGTCGTGACGCAAGCCGAGTTGCTCGACCATCTCTACGGCCTGAATGAGGAACGCAGCTCGAATACGATCGAGGTCTATGTCGGTCGGCTGCGACGCAAAATCGGCCGCGATACCATCAGGACCCTGCGCGGTCTGGGCTACAGGTTCGGCTGATGGTCAGAAGTCTGCGCGCCCGGCTGCTGGTTGGCGTTATTCTCACGACCGTGACAGGTATCGCTGTCGCTGGCGTTTCGATTTCCGCGCTGTTCCGGGCGCACGTCACGGAGCTTGTCAATGCCGAGCTGATCGGTCATCTCGACGAGCTCGAAGGTCTGTTGGCCCGCACGGCCGACGGACATGTCGCTCTGGCACAAAGGCTCAGTGATCCGCGCTTCGCGCAGCCCGGGACTGGCTATTACTGGCAGGTGAGCGATCGCAACGGCATCGTCCTACAATCAGCCTCCCTCGAACCGCAACGGCGTTTTTCCGCCACCGCGCGGGGGGCGGATCGGCAGCTTACTCGCTCAGTCGAAGCTGGCCCGGCTGGTGAGCCGATGATCGCATATGAGCGACCGTGGCAGACCGCTGAAAACGGTTACGTGCTTCAAATTGGCGCCGACCAGCGGATCGTCGATGATGTACTGAGACATTTTAATCAGGCGCTGGCCCTGTCACTCGGCACACTGGCAATAGCCCTAATTGGGGCCGGCACGTTGCAGGCCTGGTTTGGTCTGCGTCCCATGCGCCGTCTGCGCGACGCGCTGGGCGACATTCGCGCGGGCAAAGCAGAAACCCTGCCTGGTGACTTCCCGTCCGAAGTTCGGCCGCTGGTCGATGATCTCAACGCTCTGATCGACGCCAATACCCAGATGGTTCGCCGCGCCCGCACGCAGGCGGGCAATCTCGCGCATGGCCTGAAGACACCATTGGCCGTGCTGACGGACGAAGCGCGCCGGCTGCTCGCGAGAGGTGATACCGAGGGCGCCGCGGTCCTGACTCAGCAAACAGGGCGGATGCAGCGCCAGATTGATTTCCAGCTTGCCCGAGCCCGTGCCGCAGCCAACGCCGGCCTGCCTGGCGTCATCACGCAGGTCGAACCTGCCTTCGCATCAATAGCCGCGGCGATGCGGCGGCTCTATGCTCATCGTGAGCTGACGATCGTCCATACAGCCGAGACGGAATTGCTTGCCGCCGTCGATCCCAACGACCTTGACGAGATGGTCGCCAACCTGGTCGATAATGCCTGCAAGTGGGCTCGTGGTGTTGTCTCGATCAAGCTACGCGCGATACCCCGACGGGGCAGCTCCTTATTACGATCGTTGATGACGGGCCAGGCATCCCGGCTGATGCACTAAACCGCGCGTTCGCCCCAGGCGAGCGGCTCGACGAGGCCAAACCGGGAAGCGGGCTCGGACTCGCAATCGTCCGCGATCTCGCCACACTGCACGGCGGCTCTGTCGAACTATCCAATGGCAGAAATGGAGGCCTTCACGCGGAGTTGCGGCTCCCATCAGCCTGACAAGTTCAACGGCGTCTAGGTTGGGCGAGTTTCATCGTGGCCGCGTCGTCCGCGCACCATTCGACCTGAGCGATTCGGCGCGCTCGAAATCAGCATCCGCGCCGCTCTGATCTCCAGCGTTCGCTTTCATCGTTCCGCGTTCGAACAAGAAGGTCGGATTCTTCGGATCAGCCTTGATGACCAGATCATAATCCGCGATGGCACGATCAAAGAGTCCTTTACGCCCGAGTGCCTTCCCGCGATTATAATAGGCACCGAGGTAGTCAGTCCTCAGTTGTACGGCGCGATCGAAATCAGAAATCGCGCGATCAAGCTCTCCCTTGCTCATTAAAGCAACGCCTCGGTTGTTGAGCGCGACATAGTAGTCGGGGGACAAACGAAGTGCTCGATCGTAATCCTCCATGGCACGGTCGATATCTCCACTCGACCGCAGCGCGACACCGCGATTGTTATAAGCCGCCGCCAACTGGGTGATCATCCGCTCGCCTGCCTGGATAACCGCTGTGCATCCCCGGATCGAGCGATCGGGTACGATTTCGGCCGCATGCACGCACGAGTCCCAATCCTCGTCGCTCAAAGCTGATGTGGGCGACGAGTTAATTGTAAGCGGAGCTTTTCTCCCATTTGATTGATTGGTTTCCCTTCGGCTTTCGCTCTGCGATTCTTGGCTGGTCAGAGAGCCAAGAGGAGACTGAAGGCGATGGAACAATCGGGGGAGGAAGCCGAAGCTGATGGCTTTGTAGGGAAGCTTACGCGCCGGACGCGTTCTGGAGGCCGGTTATGGTCTGCGGAGATCAAGGGGCGCGCTGTTTTCGAGAGCATGAAGCCCGACGCCCGCGTATGTGATGTCGCACGGCGTTATGGTGTGAAGGCCCAGCAGTTGACGACGTGGCGCAGATTGGCGCGTGCTGGCCGGCTCGCATTGGTCACGGACGACGCGGCGGATTTCGTGTCGATCGAGCTGAACGATCCAGCGGCGTCAGGCAAGAGCGAGGGGCCCGTCGAGATTACGATTGGCAAGGTTTCGGTCCGCCTGGATGCGGACGTGTCGGCGGTGCGGATCGCGGAGATCGTGACTGCGATCGAGCGTGGCGCATGATCATTCCGGCGCAGGGACTGCGGATTGTGCTTGCTGTGCGTCCTGTTGACTTCCGGTGTGGGCACGACGCGCTGGCCGGCCTGGTGCAAAACACGCTTGGGCTTGATCCGCATTCGGGCCTGATCGTGGTTTTTCGTTCGAAGCGCGCCGACCGGCTGAAGATTTTGCTATGGGACGGCACCGGCCTCGTTTTGGTCTACAAGCGCCTTGGCCGCGATGGTCGTTTCGAGTGGCCGCAGATCAGCGACGGCGTCATGCATCTGACGCGCGTGCAGTTCGAAGCGCTGTTTGAAGGACTGAACTGGAAGCGAGTGGGCGAACGGATTGTCGCGACGCCAGCTGCGGCGAACTGACTCAGACCCGACAACCTGTTTCGCGCGGGGCTTTGGGATGATAGCTTGCGGATGTGTCGCCATCCCCGATTGATCCCGCCCGTCTTGCAGCGCTGCCCGCCGATTTGCGAGCGCTCTTCCGCGCGCAGGAAGCGATGATTGAAGCCGAGCGTCGTCGCGCTGACGATGAATGCTCGGCGCGCCTTCATGTCGAGAGCGAACTGGCTGCGTCCAAAGAGACCGTCGAACGCCTCGAACTGCTCGTGAAGGAGTACGAGCGCGCACGTTTCGGCAAACGCTCGGAGAAGTTCAATCCCGATCAGATGCAACTGGTTCTCGAAGACATCGAGATTGCCATCGCCGAAGTCCAGGAGCGCCAGGACGATCGTGCGCGCCGCGCCGGCACGGCGCCGTCCAGCCGCCGGACCGGCCGCGCTGCCCGTGCCTTTCCCGCGCACCTGCCGCGCATCGAGCAGGTGATCGAACCCGAGAACCTCGAGTGTCCCTGCGGCTGCGGTCGGATGGTCCAGATCGGCGAGGATCGCTCCCGTCGTCTCGATGTCATGGCGGCCCAGTATCGGGTGATCGAGACGGTGCGACCGCGCTACGCCTGCGCAAACGGCTGCGCCGGTGTTGCTCAGGCGCCGCGCCCGCCCATCTCGTGGAGGGTGGCATCCCCACCGAGGCGCTGCTGGCGCAGGTGGCGGTCGCCAAGTTCAGCGAGCACATGCCACTCTATCGTCAGTCGCAGGTTCTGGCCCGGCATGGCATCTTCATCGATCGCGCCGTTCTGGCAGACTGGATGGGAACGGTCGCCTTCCACCTCGCGCCGCTGGTCGAGCGCATGAGCGTCGTGATGAAGCAATCGGGCCGCTTGTTCATGGACGAGACCAGGGCGCCCGTGCTCGATCCGGGCCGGGGCCGAACGAAGACCGGTTATCTGTGGGCTGTCCTGCGCGACGATCGCGGCCACGGCGGCGCTGATCCACCAATCGTGGTCTACCACTACGCACCAGGACGCGGTGGCGGACATGCTGAGCGCATCCTCGAGGGCTTCGACGGCATCCTTCAGGTCGACGGATACCAGGGCTATCATCGGCTCGCACGGCCCGAGCGCAAAGGCGGCGTGCCACTGCGGCTGGCCGCATGTTGGTCCCACTCAAGGCGTGAGATCATCGCAGCAACTCCGAAAGCCGGCTCACCGATCGCCGAAGCCGTTCTCGCGCGCATCGCCGCACTCTATGCAATCGAGAAGGAGATCCGTGGCGCCGACGCCCCGGCTCGGCAAAAAGACCCGTAACGAGCGATCACGGCCGCTGGTCGCTGAACTCGAGAGGTTCCTGCGCGAGCAAGCCGCCCGCCTGTCGCCGGGCAGCGAGATGGGCAAGGCGATCGCCTATCTCCTGAACCATTGGGATGGCCTCACCTTGTTTCTCGACGATGGTTGCGTTGAGATGGACACCAATCCCGTCGAAAATCAAATCAGGCCGCTGACTCTGACGCGTAAAAATAGTTTATTTGCTGGTCACGACGAAGGAGGTCGTTCATGGGCGCGCATAGCTTCGCTCATCGCCACCTGCAAGATCAACGGCGTGGAGCCCTACGCCTGGATGAAAGCGACCCTCAAAGCGATCGCAACTGGTCACCCGCAGTCCCGGATCGACGAACTCCTGCCCTGGTCGTTCGGCCGCACCTCGTGATTCTCCGTCGTTGCCGCCTCCATACCCGCCGCCAACGATTTGCAAACACGCTGATCAACAGGCTGCAATCCCCACGCCAAACCTTTGCGAATGGGACGCGAACGTCGCTTACAGTTAATTGCAAAGTACGCAATAAATATCGTTGTGCTCAATAACGTAAGAGCACAACGCTTCCAGCGGGTGGTTCGCGCTAGGATCGATGCAGTTCGTGTTCTCGTATACAGCGGCGTAATGCAAATGAGCAAAGAGTAGCCTCAAGTACGTGCATTATATTATTCCCAGTTTGTTCTCTAACAATCCTGTCTGAATTTTCCCTGACAATCGACGTTTGAGACATCCGATCTGGTCGCTTCCCGAACGAGAGTACACCCGTCGAGTGCTATAGAGATTACCAAGCGAGCGCCGTGCGTGCCATCCGACAGGGACAGATCCAAGACTCCCGGACTAAGCCTCAGTCTGGTAGCATGAAGACATCAGCGGTGTTTGATGTACTAGCAGCGGCAATCGACGGGACGGGATGGATCCGGACTCGGTCACGGGAGGGCAACGAGGAGCCGCTATCCGGAAGAAATCGTCCTGCAAGAATTGAACATCGCGCTCTGCGGCGCTGCCAACTTGAATGACCTCTGAAATATCTGGAGGTCAATACGGCGAATTGCTCTGCAACGGCGCTCCGCAAATATGCAAGATATCAACCTAATATTAAGTTGGCGCGCCCGACACGATTCGAACGTGTGGCCTCCACCTTCGGAGGGTGGCGCTCTATCCAGCTGAGCTACGGGCGCATCGATATTCAGATAGTGTCCGAGATCGACCACGGTCAATCGCGAATTCTAGAATCGACATGGCTCAAACGACGCGGGCTAAAGCCTCGCCGATCATCGCCATTCGTACTCCACAACCTCCTTTCGGTTTGCTTCCGTGGTGCTTCCGCGACCTCGAATGCGATTTTCGTGCTTCCTTCGAGTTTCGCCAATCGCTTGGTTTCACTCGTTTTTTACGACACCCTCGACCATCAGAAAGAGCTTGCATTTGCCTTCGGAGGGCAGCGCTCTATCCAGCTGAGCTACGGGTGCCTGATCCTTCGCCTAGCAAAGCCAATCGCGCTGCGCCAGTCCCTACCTGCGGTCTGGCATGACCGGCACAGCGCCATCATATGCGTGTCACGTCGCTTCTGTCGCGCCACGCTTTGGTGCTGTCGTCTTGGGCTTGTACGCGCACAGGTCGCGGACGACGCACCGCCAGCATTCGGGGGGTGCGGGCCTTGCAGACATATCGGCCGTGCAGGATCAGCCAGTGATGCGCGTGCAGCCGAAACGGTTGCGGGGTCGCCTTGTCGAGCTTCAGTTCGACCGCCAGCGGCGTTTTGCCGCGCGCCAGACCGGTACGGTTTCCGACGCGGAAGATATGCGTGTCGACCGCGAACGTCTCGGCCCCGAAGGCGACGTTCATCACGACATTGGCGGTCTTGCGCCCGACACCGGGCAGCGTTTCCAGCGCGTCGCGATCGGCGGGCACCTCGCCACCGTAAACATCGATCAGGCGCTGCGACAAGGCGATCACATTCTTGGCCTTGGTGTTGAACAGGCCGATCGTCTTGATGTGCTCCTTCAGCCCGTCCTCGCCAAGCGCAACCATTTGCGCGGGCGTCTTCACCTGTTCGAACAGCCGCCTGGTGGCCTTGTTGACGCCGATATCGGTCGCCTGTGCCGACAGCGCGACTGCGACGACCAACTGGAACGGGTTGCCCGCTTCCAGCTCGGTTTCCGGATGGGGATTGTCCGCCGCCAGCCGGGCATAAAATTCGACGACGTCGGCTTTTTTCAAACCCCCAGCACCTGGTCCATGCTGTAGCGTCCGGCGCCTTGCTCGGCGAGCCACAGCGCGGCGGTGATAGCACCGCGCGCGAAAATCGCTCTGTTTTCGGCGCGGTGCCCGATCTCAATCCGCTCGCCCTCGCCGGCAAAGATCACCAGATGATCGCCCGCAACCGATCCGCCGCGCAGGCTGGCAAAGCCGATCGTCCCTTCGGAGCGTGCGCCGGTCAGCCCGGCACGGTCCGCCACGCGCGCTTCGGCAAGGGTGATACCGCGCCCGGCGGCGGCGGCGTCGCCGAGCAGCAGGGCGGTGCCAGAGGGGGCGTCGACCTTGTGGCGATGGTGCATCTCGGCGATTTCAATGTCCCAATCGGGCCCCAGCCTCGACGCCGCTTCGCGCACCAATTTGGCGAGCAAGGTGACACCGAGCGAGACATTGCCCGTTTGCAACACCGCGATTTCGGCTGCGGCGACGTCGATCAGCGCGTGATGCGTTGGAGCAAGTCCGGTGGTGCCGATCAGGATCGGCGTGCGCGCTTGCCGTGCCGCGGCAAGCGTGCGCTCCAGCGCTGCCGGCGTCGAAAAATCGACCAGCACGTCAGCATCCAGCGCCAGCACGGCGGGATCGCCACCCGCGTCGATTCCTCCAGCCAATGTCGCGCCCAGGTCGGGCACTACGGCGGCAAGCGCCTGGCCCATTCGGCCCGCGCTGCCGATAATCCCGATTGCGGTCATCGCACGTCTCCCGATTTGCTGCGAGGCGGCTCTACCGAAGCAGAGCCGCCGACGCCATGCAGGAATTGGTCGAAACGCAGCGACTAGGGCGGGGGCAGGCGGATCGTCAGAAGCGGTAGCTTACCCAACTGGCCAGATAGTGGGAATCGACATAGCCGAGCCGGTCGAGGATCGGGCCGGGCATGAAATATTCATAGCGCCCGACGATCGACAGCCGACGCGTAACCTTCAACGTCGCCTGAAGGCGGATCGCGTCACCAACATTATTACCGGGAAGGGTTTCGCTGCCGGTATAAGGGGTGCCCGCTCCGCGGTAGATCGCGTCGTGCGGGCTGACCCGCCAACTGTGTTGATATTCGGTCGTCAGATCCAGCTTTTTAAAGGGTGAGACCGTGAGGTTGGGCGACGCCTGGAACAGGTTGGTGAAGTTGAGCGCCCCCTGATAGCTATAGGCGATCGTCCCCGCAAACGGGGCCTTGGCGACATGAAGCGTACCGCTGCCATAGCTGCCGCCGCCTTCGCCAAAGTCGAAATGGATGCCGACCTTTGGCTTCCAGTGTTTGGGATCGATGACATAGGTTTGCGCGATGAAGGCGTTCCACGCGCTGATGTCGTGCCCGGCAAAGGTGCCGCTTTGATGGTCGACCGTCCAATCGAGGGTCAACCGATCGAGGCTGCCCCACAGGCGGGCACCATAATAGTTGCGCACTTCGCGTCCGGTCACGCGGCCCCATTTCAGGGAATCATTGCGCTCGCGCCAGGCGAACGGATCAAGGAACACCTTACGGGTCGCGGAATTGGCGAGCACCAGGCCGAACGTCGCCCCGGAGAAACGCGTCTTGTCGTCGGTGACATCGTCGCTGAGCCCCTGCGTGCCGAGCGTGACTTGCTTGAAATCGAAGATGTCGGCGCGGACGTCGCCGGTCTGGCCCCAGGCGCGCAGACCCTGCACCGAGGTATGGATGGTGTTGTTGTCCTTTTGCGACACCAGATTGGAGGGGCCATCGGTAAATTCCTGACGGCCATAGCGCACGCCGAGGCCGAAATTGCCGATCGTCCCGCTGATTTCCCCGAAGAATTGCTGGGCGATGAGGGCGTCGCGCGATTTTGCCGGTGCCACGCCGTAATTGTACCCGCTCAACCCACCATGGCCGAGTTCGCCGTAGAAACGCACGGGACCGATATGGACATCGGCACCGCCGACCAGACGCGTCTGCTCCTCCAGCCGATATCCCGATTTTACCAGATTGGGCTCCGAATAGTCGTTGATGCGATAGCGCACCTCGCCCGACAGCGTGATGTAGATTTTGCCCTGGTCGTCGATCGGGATGTATTTGAGGCGATCGAGGATATCCTTGCGCTTCTTAGGGTCCCGCATCGCGCGCCAATCTTCGGCCCATCGCGAGGCGTTATAGCCACCCAGCATGATGCCATGGCCGTCGGCCTGACGCGGATAGGTGCGCACCGACGGGTTGGCGGGCGCGCGCTGCTCGGTTGCTTCACTCGGCGGGGTCGACCGTTGTGCGGGCGGTACTGGCCGGTTGGGGTCGACATTGGCTTGCTGCGCTGTCTTGGCGGCGCTGGCTACGGCGGTCGGCTTGGTGCTGCTCGCTTCGGAGGTTGGCGACGGGCTGGCGGCGGGCGCGCTCGGCGAAGCCGAAGCATCCGGTGCGGCGTGGGCTGCGCCCGAGGCGGTGGCAAGGGAAAGCAGCGAAACGCCAATGGCGAAACCGGAACGGGAGATGCGCATGATGATCCTCGATCTTGTTGGCAAGGCTCCGCCAGGCGTCCCAAACGGGGCGCGGAGCGGTGGTGTCGTGAAGGGAGCGGTGTTTGGGGTGGCCTTCGCAGGTCACCCCGCTCGGGAGTTAGAAGCTTGCCCAGTCGGCGTTGGCGGCGGTCGGTGTGCGGGCGGCAAGCGGCGGCTGGGAGATTTTTCCACTTGGCCGCGCGCGCGCTGCAATGGCCACCGGCTTTGGCATACTGGTCGGCGAGGTCGAGCCGACATTGAAGCGGGCCGATTGGCGGCTGAGCGTGGCAACTTCACCAGCCAGATTGCGCGCGGCGGCCGAGGTTTGTTCGACCATGGCAGCATTCTGTTGGGTGGAGTGGTCCATCGCATTCACGGCGGAGGCGATCTCGCTGATCGTCGACGACTGAGCGCGGTTGTCGTTCGCCATCGATTCGACGAACTCGTGGACTTGCTCGACGCTGCCGCTGATCTGCTGCAGCACGCTATCGACATTCTTAACGGCATCGACTGCGACAACGATATCGGTCTGCGTCGCGGTCAATTGTTCGCGGGCGCGGCGTGCCTCTTCCTCTGCGCGCATCGCCAGTGCGGAAACCAGATCGGCGACCACCGCAAAACCGCGCCCGGCTTCACCCGCCCGGCCAGCTTCCACCGCCGCATTCATGGCGAGAACGCGGGTCTGGAAGGCGATCTTGTCGAGACCTTCGATGACGCTGTCGATGCCGCGCGCGCTATCGGAAACGCGGATCATCGCGGCGGTCGCTTGTTCGGCGGTCGATCGACCCGACCCGACCACGCCGATCGCTTGCTGTGCGGAATTGACGGTACGGTCTGCGGCTTCGGCGCTGGAGCGGAGGCGGCTGTTCATTTGCGAAAGCGCTGCGGACGTCTGTTCCAGGCTTGCAGCATTGCTCTCGGTGCGCCGGGCGAGGTCGTCCGAGGCGGCCGCGATTTCATGCGAACCGGTTTCGATCCGCATCGAGCCCTCGGCGAGGACGCCGATCAAATCGCGCAGGTTGGAAAGCGCGGTGTTGAAGTTGTTGCTCAGCGCGACATAGTCGGCGGGAACACCGTCCTGCAGCGTGCTGGTGAGGTCGCCCTCGGACAGAGCTTCCAGCTTCTCCGAAAGGAGCGACACGATCGCCTTTTGGTCGGCGTCCGACTTGGCCTGGACCGCTTCTGCAAACGACTTGGCAATGGCGTTGTCGCGGAACACGAGCAGCGCACGCGCCATCCCGCCCAGTTCGTCACCGCGTTCCGTGCCCGGGATTTCGGCCTGGGTATCGCCGTCGGCGAGGCTCCCCATGCGAGCGGTGATATGCTTGAGCGGTCCCGTAATCGAATTGCTGATCGTAAGGATTACGGCGGCGAGCGCGGCGAGAACCAGGACCACTACGATCGCCAGGTTCCACGCCGAGCGGGAAACGGCCTCGTTGATCTCGGAGTTGAACACGCCGGTGGCAATCACCCAGCCCCACGGCTTGAACAGGCGCACATACGAGATTTTCGGCTTTGAACCCGAACCATCGGGAAGCTTGAAATTATAATCGACAAAGCCGGCAGCCGCAGGCGATGTCGCGACCTCGACCATCGTTTGATAGTGCGTTCTTCCGTCGGCATCCTTTTCGTCACGGACCATCTTGCCCTGTTTCTCGGGCTTCACCGGATGCAGGATCATCTTGTAATTGGTGTCGAGGATGAAAAAATAGCTGTCCTTGCCGAAGCGCATCGTCCGGATCGCTTCTTTTGCAGTGGCTTGAGCCTGATCGTGCGTCATCCGGCCGGCTTTTTCCTCGGCCTGGAAGCGCTGAAGTTGGCTATAGGCCACTTCAAGGGTCTGCTTGGTGCGCTCGTTAAAGCCCTGTCGCAAAGCCGAATTCAGCTGATTGACCGACAAGATCAATACGAGCGAAAGACCGGCCAGTGATGCTGCGCCAATGATAAGCAATCGTTTACCGATTTTAACTTGGGCAAGAAAGTTCATTCTAAAATCCAATTGCTCATTTTTTGTATTGTAGAGCGTCGGAATAGTGAGCATCGTGTCGGCAGAACGTTTTGTAATAATTATTTAAATATTAACCATATATAAGTGCAGACGCTTCTGTTGTCCGAGGCGACGGACGGATCTTGTCGAATGACGGTACCGGACGTGGCACGGGGGCGAGGATTAAGTTATGCGTGGTCTAATGTCCGACGCGCACAACCTTGTGATCCTGACCGGTGCTGGTGTTTCGGCCGAAAGTGGAATTGCCACGTTTCGCGGTCCTGGCGGCTTGTGGGAGGGGCACCGCGTCGAGGATGTATGTACGCCTCATGCGCTCGCCGCCGATCCGGCTTTGGTCCATCGGTTTTATGATGCACGCCGCGCCGCGCTGTCGGCTGTTGTCCCCAATGCGGCGCATGTCGCGCTCGCGCGGCTCGATGCGGCGTGGCGTGGCGAACTGTTGATCGTCACGCAAAATGTCGATGATCTGCATGAGCGCGCGGGCGCTGCGCGGTTGGTGCATATGCATGGCGAATTGCAATCGGCCCTTTGTGCCGCCTGCGGCGCGCGTGTGCGCTGGGTAACGGCTCTGCCGCCCAAGGCACCGTGCGGCGCGTGCGGGAGGCTGGCGCTGCGTCCCGACATCGTATTCTTCGGGGAAATGCCCTATGCGATGGACCGGATCGAGCGCGCGCTGGGGGAGGCTGACCTGTTCGTTTCGATTGGTACGTCGGGCGCGGTGTATCCCGCCGCCGGTTTTGTGCAGGGTGCGCGCTATGCGGGCGCGCGGACGCTGGAACTGAACCTGGAGCGGTCGGCGGGCAGCGGCTATTTTCACGAAACCCGGCTCGGCCCCGCGGGAGAATTGGTGCCAGCCTGGGTCGATGCGCTGCTGACGAGCCTTTCCTGAACGTTCAGCCCTGCGCGAATCCGTCCTCGGCATCGGCCACGCCCAGCCGGGGCCGACGATCGACCCGCAATTCGAAGACGTCGGGCCGGGCATAATGGCCATCGGTATCGAGCGCGGTCAGCCCGCGCCCGATTGCATCGAGATCCAGCTCGGCGATCAACAGGTCGGGATCCGCGCCGGTTTCGGCAAGCAGTGTCCCGTCGGGCGCGATGATGCAACTCCCGCCCGATTGCAGTTGGGTATCGGCGATGCCGAGGATCAGGTCGCGCGCATCTGCATCGCCGCCGACCCGGTCGAGCCCGTCCAGCAAATCGCGCCGGTGCTGAACCAGCCCGGCCGCAAGCACGAAGCAACGCCCCTCAAACGCATAATGCTGCGAGGCGACGCGGTACATCGGGCGCACCGTCGGCCACGCCGCGACATGCACGGCTTCGCCCGCATGGTGCATCGCTGCCCGCGCAAGTGGCATCCAATGCTCCCAGCAGATCAGCGATCCGACGGTGCCCCACGGTGCTTGATGCACATCGAGCGTCGAGCCGTCGCCCCGGCCCCAGATCATGCGTTCGCCATGCGTCGGCACCAGCTTGCGATGGAGCAGCGGCGGCAAGCCCGGGCGGAAGAGATATTGGGTGTTGGTCAGGCTCGAGCGCACCCGTTCATGCGCGCCGACGGAAACGAGAATATTGGCTGCATCGACCAATTGCTGCAGCGGTTCCAGGCGCGGATCGTCGGGGCGCAGCGCCTGGTCGAGCAGGATCGCATGCAATGCCTGTGTCCCGCGATGATCCCACAAGGCCGCATTGGGCGCTTCATCCAGCCAGATCGGATAGCCCCCGAGAAACGTCTCGCCGAACGCGACCAACTGTGCGCCGATATCGGCGGCATCGGCAACGTGATCGAGCAGGGCGGTGATGCCGTCGCCGATTGCCAGCGGGATAGGGGCGGCCTGGACCAGCGCCGCCTTCACGGTCTTGCTCATTCCACCCAGTCCAGCCCCATTTCGCGATAGACGTCGCGTTCGTCGTCCCAGCCGGGGCGCACCTTTACGTGCAGATAGAGATGGACCGGGCGGCCCATGATCTCGCTGAGTTCCGCCCGCGCGCGCGCGCCGATTTCCTTGATGCGCGCGCCGCCCTTGCCGAGCACGATCGCGCGTTGCGTCGGGCGCTCGACCAAAATCTGCTGGTGGATCTCGACCGAGCCGTCCTCGCGCTCCTTATACTGTTCGGTCTCGATCGCCGAGGCATAAGGCAGTTCGGCGTGGAGCTGGAGATAGAGCTGCTCGCGCGTCACTTCGGAGGCGAGGCTGCGCTCGCTTGCGTCGGATACCTGATCCTCGGGGAAATGCCATGGGCCCTCGGGCATCGCCTTGGCGAGGTGCGCCTTCAGTTCGGGCAGGCCGTCGCCGGTCGCCGCGCTGACGAAGAAGGTCTCGGCGAAATCGACCATGCCGGTCAATTTCTCGGCATGCAGCAGCAGCTTGCCCTTGTCGGCCAGATCGACCTTGTTGAGGATGAGATATTTGGGTTCGCGGCGGTCCTTGATCGCCTCGGCAATATCGGTGACCTTGGCGCCGAGCCCGCCTTTGGCATCGACGACCAAGGCGAGCACGTCGGCCCCTTCGGCACCGCCCCAGGCGGCCTGCACCATCGCGCGATCGAGCCGCCGCTTGGGTTCGAAAATGCCGGGGGGTATCGACCAGCAGGAGCTGCGTGTCGCCCTCGATCGCGACGCCCATCAGCCGCACGCGCGTGGTCTGCGCCTTGGGGCTGACGATCGCCACCTTCTGCCCGACCAGCGCATTGACCAAGGTGGATTTGCCCGCATTGGGCGCGCCGAGAATGGCAACGAGGCCGCAATGTTGGGGGGTGGGGTCAGTCATTGATGGTCCTTGGGTAGTGCGGGCGCTTCGACAGGCTCAGGGCGAACGGTACGGGAGACATCGCCCGCCAATTCCGTTCGCCCTGAGCCTGTCGAAGGGCTGCTCGTATCTTGGCGATTCCGTGCCAGTAAGGAAAGCCGTTCCCAATCGCCAGCGATCAGTGCCTGTTTCTTGGCGCGGCTCCACCCCTTGATCTGGCGCTCTGCCTCCAGCGCTTCGAGGCGAGAGGGGAAGTCCTGGCTCCAAACCAGGGTCACCGGGCGGCGGGTGTGCGTGTAGCCGGGGATCTGGCCGGACTGATGCTGGCCGATGCGATGTTCAAGCGCTTCGGTATGGCCGGTGTAGAAGCTACCGTCGGAACAGCGCAAGAGATAGGCCCAGAACGCCATATGTCAGCCTCGCCCGTGTGGGAAGGTGCCCTTCGACAGGCTCAGGGCGAACGGAAGTAACGATACCGTCCGCCCCCCCATACACCGTTCGCCCTGAACCTGTCGCGCGCTTAGCGCAATTTGGCGAGCAACGCCGCCGCCGCCGCCGTTTCGGCTTCCTGTTTGGAGCTGCCTTCGGCTTCGGCTTCGGCAAACGTGCCGAGCGTGGCCTTTACGCGGAAGCGCGGGGCGTGGTGGGGGCCGGAGCGCTCGACCACGTCATAAGCCGGCGTCTTGCGATTGTGCGCGGCGGCCCATTCCTGCAGCGCGGATTTGGGGTGTTGCGGGGCGGCGATCTGGCGGCTGGGGCGGTCCGCCCAGATCTTGCGGATCGCACGGCGCGCGCCGTCCAGCCCCGCTTCGAGGTATAAGGCACCGATCAGTGCCTCCATCACGTCGCCCAGCACATTGTCGCTGTCGGCCGCGCCATCGTCGCGCGCTTGCTTGCCGAGGCGGAGCTGCGCGGCGACGCCAAGGCCGCGTGCGACATCGGCGCAGACCGCGCCCGTCACCAGCGCATTCAGCCGCTTGGACAAGGCGCCCTCGGGCTCGCCCGGGAACAGCTCGAACAGCCATTCGGCCATCACCAGCCCGAGCACGCGGTCGCCCAGAAATTCGAGCCGCTCATAATTCGCTGCGGCCTGACTGCCATGCGTCAGCGCGCGTTCGAACGGTATCAGGTCGAGCGGGGCGTGGCCCAGCGCCGCGGTCAGCCAGTCGTGCAGCGTGTTGCTCAAAAACCTGCCCCGATCCGGCTCCAGCGCGCCGCCGAAAACCACGTCCACGGCAGGAACCAGTTGGCCGAACCATCGGTCGAGAAGAACGACAAGACTGCCTTGCCCTCGACGCGCTCCATCGGCACCATGCCCATGCCTTCGGGCGGATCGAAGCGGCTGTCGCCGCTGTCGTCGCGATTGTCGCCCATCACGAAGATATGCCCGGCGGGGACGGCATAGACGCCAGTCTCATCGGCATTGGGCTGCTCGCCCCGGTCGAGCACGTTGTAGCTTTTGCCGTTCGGCAGCGTCTCACGGAATTGCTGATAGCGGCAGATCGGGGTGCCGTTCAGGCTGTCCTCGAACTCGCTCGGGCATTCGCTGCCGCCGGGATAATTCGGGCTGAGCGGGATGGTGAAATCGGCGACACGGACCTTGGGCACGGGCGTGCCGTTGAGAATCACCTGGCCGTGGCGCATCTGGATGGTGTCGCCGGGCAGGCCGATCACGCGCTTGATAACATCGTGATCCTCTCCGGGCGGGCCGCGAAACACCACCACGTCGCCGCGTGCCGGATCGCGCCCAAGGATGCGGCCCGGGATCAGCGGAACGCCCCACGGCAGCGACCAGCGCGAATAGCCGTAATTCCATTTCGACACGAACAGATAGTCGCCGATGTACAATCGCGGCAGCATCGATTGCGACGGGATGCTGAACGGCGCGAACACGAAGCTGCGGAACACGAATACGATCACCGCGAGCTTCAGCAAGAAGACGAGCGTCTCGCGCGTTTCGGATTTGCGGGCGGGGGAGGTGGGGTCGGCCATGCGCGCGGTTTGGTGCGGCTCCGGTGTCGCGTCAAGCTGGCGGTTGTAACCGCGCGGCGCTAGGGCAATCTAAGGCGGACCCTCCCCCCGCCCCCATTGACCAAAGAGGTGCCCTAATGCCTGCCGACTGGACCGCGATCGAAGCCTTGCCCGCGCCGCGCCTGGAAACCCTGTTCGCCGAAGACCCCAACCGGCTGGCGGCCTTCAGCGTCGATGTGGCGGGTCTGCATTTCGACTGGTCGAAGACGCATTTGACGGCGCAAGCGGTGGCCGCGTTCGAGGCGCTGGCCAAGGCGCAGGACCTGGCGGGCAAGCGCGAGGCGCTGTTCGCGGGCGAGATCATCAACACCACCGAAGGCCGCGCCGTCACCCATGTCGCCGAGCGTGGCGAAGGCAGTGTCGACGATGTCGCCCAGGCCCGGGTGCTGCACGCGCGCATGCGCGCGTTGATCGACGCGATCGAGGGCGAGGCGCTCGGGCCGATTCGCCATGTGCTGCACGTGGGCATCGGCGGATCGGCACTTGGGCCCGATCTGCTGATCGACGCGCTGGGGCGCGAAGACAGCCGCTACGACGTCGCGATCGTCTCCAACATCGACGGTGCGGCACTGGAAGAGGTGTTCAAGAAGTTCGATCCGACCGCCACATTGCTGGTGATCGCGTCCAAGACCTTCACCACCAAGGAAACGCTGACCAACGCCGAATCGGTGCTGCAGTGGATGGGCGAAGGCGGGGTGGATGACGTCTATGGCCGCGTCGTTGCGCTGACCGCCGACCCCGACAAGGCGGTCGAATGGGGCGTCGATGAAACCCGCGTGTTGCCCTTCGCCGAGTCGGTTGGCGGGCGCTATTCCCTGTGGTCGTCGATCGGCTTCCCGGCGGCGCTGGCGCTCGGATGGGACAATTTCCAGGACATGCTCGATGGTGCGGGCGAAATGGACCGCCATTTCCGCCAGACGTCGCTCAGCCAGAATGCGCCGGCTTTGGCAGCGTTTGCCGATCTCTATTACACGCAGGTCCGCCACGCCGAGACGCGCGCGACCTTCGCCTATGATGAGCGGTTGCGGTTGCTGCCGTCCTATCTCCAGCAGCTCGAAATGGAATCGAACGGCAAGGGCGTGACGATCGACGGCAAGCCGCTCGGCCGTCCAAGTGCTGCCATCACCTGGGGCGGCGTCGGCACCGATGCGCAGCACGCCGTGTTCCAGTTGCTGCATCAGGGCACGCATCTGGTGCCGGTCGAATTCGTCGCGGTGATCGAACCGGGCGATACGCTGGCCGAAGAACATCACCGCCAATTGCTGCTCAATGCCTTTGCGCAAGGGGCGGCGCTGATGAAGGGGCGGCCCAATGACGATCTCGCGCGCAGCTATTCGGGCGATCGGCCGTCTTCGACGATCCTCCTCGAAGTGCTCGATGCGCGCACGCTCGGCGCGCTGATCGCGTTTTACGAGCAGCGTGTGTTCGTGAATGGCGTGCTGCTCGGCATCAATCCGTTCGACCAGTTCGGCGTCGAGCTGGGCAAGGAAATGGCCAAGGCGGCCGATGCGGGCGGGCAAGAGTTCGACGTGTCGACCACCGACCTGATCAAGCGCGCGTTCGGCTGATGTTGCTGGCGGCGCTGGCGTTGATGACCCAATCGGTGGTGGAGATGCGTCATCACCACCGATTGCTTGTCATCGCCGCGCCCGCCGAAGCCGATCGGCAAGCGCAGCAGCAGATCGCTGCGCTTGCCGCAAGCCAGGAGCCGCTCGCCGCGCGCGACGTCGTGATCGTCACGGTCATGGCGGATCGCGTGGCGGGCGTGCGCGATTCCGCGGCGGCGTTGCGCCAACTTTGGTCGCTACCGCGTGATCGTTTCGCTGTCCTGTTGATCGGCAAGGACGGGCATGTAGCCCTGCGACAGACCGATCCGATTACCCCCGCAACCCTGATCGCCGCGATCGACGCGATGCCGATGCGCGCGCGGGCTTGCGCTGAATTCCCTTACGGAGCTTTCGATGACCACCGCTTCTTATGATTACGATCTCTTCGTCATCGGTGCCGGTTCGGGCGGTACGCGCGCGTCGCGCGTTGCCGCTGCACATGGTGCGAAGGTGGCGGTGGCCGAGGAATATCGCGTTGGCGGCACCTGCGTTATCCGCGGTTGCGTGCCCAAGAAGCTGCTCGTCTACGGCGCGCACTTCGCCGAGGATCTGAAGGACGCCAAGCGCTTTGGCTGGGACGTGCCCGACAATCTCGGCTTCGACTGGGTGCGGCTGCGCGACAATGTCATGGAAGAAGTCAGCCGCATCAACGGTGCCTATACCGCCACGCTCAACAACAATGGCGTCGACATCATCCTCGATCGCGCGGAGGTGACCGGGCCGCATAGCGTGCGGCTGGGCGACGGGCGCGAGGTGACCGCTAAATACATTCTGATCGCGGTCGGCGCGACGCCGGTGGTGCCGGAATGCCCGGGGCACGAACATGGCATCACCTCGAACGAAGTATTCCATCTCGACGCCGTGCCCAAGCGCATCCTGATCGCGGGCGCTGGCTATATCGCCAATGAATTCGCCGGTATCTTCAACGAATTCGGCGCAAAGGTGACGCTGATCAACCGCAGCGATGTGATCCTGCGCGGTTATGACGAATCGATCCGCGACCGGCTGCTGCAGATCTCGATGATGAAGGGGCTCGACTTCCGCTTCAACGCGGCGTTCCGCGGCATCGAGAAGCAAGCCGACGGCAGCTTGCTGGTCTCGATGACCAATCATGAACCGATTGAGGTCGATTGCGTGCTGTTCGCAACCGGACGCACCCCCAATACCGCAGGGCTTGGCCTGGCGGCGGCGGGCGTCGATCTGGACGACAAGGGCGCGATCGTCGTCGATGACGACAACAAATCGAGCTGCGACAGCATCTATGCCGTCGGTGACGTGACCAATCGCGTGCAACTGACCCCAGTCGCGATCCGCGAGGGGCAGGCGTTTGCGGATACGCTGTTTGGCAACAAGCCTACCCAAGTCGATTACGAGAATATCCCGAGCGCGGTGTTCAGCCACCCGCCGATGGCGGGCGTCGGCCTGACCGAGGCGCAGGCGAAGAACAAGTTCGGTTCGGTCAAGGTCTATACCTCGGACTTCCGCCCGATGAAGAATGTGCTCGCCGGCCGCAACGAACGCGCGCTCTACAAGATGGTGTGCCATGCCGAGTCCGGCGTGGTGCTGGGGCTGCATATGATTGGCCCCGATGCACCCGAGATCTTGCAGGCGGCGGCGGTTGCGGTGAAGGCCGGGCTGACCAAGGACGCCTTCGACCAGACGGTCGCGCTGCATCCGTCGATGGCGGAGGAACTGGTGCTGCTGCGGTAACCGATCGTCCTTCCCGCGCGGCGGGAAGGACGACCGGTCTCATTCACCTTACCAGATATGCACCCGGTCGGCGGGGGCGAGGTACAGCTTGTCGCCGGGCTTGACGTTAAAGGCGGTGTACCAGGCATCGACATTGCGCACGACGCCGTTGACGCGGAAGAAGGCCGGGCTGTGCGCATTGGTCAGCAATTGCTGGCGCAGCGCGCCTTCGCGGTCCTTTTCCTGCCAGACTTGCGCCCAGGCGAGGAAGAAGCGCTGGTCACCGGTCAGCCCGCCGATCACCGGTGCCTTGCCGTGCTTGGCCTGATAGCGCTGATAGGCGGCATAGGCCATTTCCACGCCGCCCAGATCGCCGATATTCTCGCCCATGGTGAGCGATCCCTTGATGTGCGTGCCGGGGATCGGTTCATAGCCGTCATATTGCTTGCCGAGCACGGCGGTGCGCGCGGTGAAGGCCTTTTTGGATTCGGGCGTCCACCAGTTGCTGATCTTGCCGGTCCCGTCGAACAGGCTGCCCTGATCGTCAAAGCCGTGGCCGATCTCATGCCCGATCACCGCGCCGATCGCGCCGTAATTGACCGCGGCATCGGCCTTGGGGTCGAAGAAGGGCGGCTGCAGGATCGCGGCGGGGAAGGTGATCTGGTTCGAGAGCGGATTGTAATAGGCGTTCACCGTCTGCGGGGTCATGTCCCACAGGCTGCGATCGACGGGCTTGGTCAGCCGGTCGAGATCGAGCTGATGCTGGAAGTCGCCGCTGCGCATCGCATTGCCGAGCAGATCGCCGCGATCGATCTTGAGGCTGGCATAGTCGATGTACTTGGCCGGGTGGCCGATGCGCGGGTCGAACTTGTCGAGCTTGGCAAGCGCCGCCGCCTTGGTCTTGGCGTCCATCCAGCTATTCGCCGTGAGCCTTTCGCCAAGTGCGCCGCGCAGATCGCCGATCAGCTCGCCCATTTTGGCTTCGCTCTCGGGCGGGAAATAGCGCGCCACGTAAATCTGGCCGACCGCCTCGCCCAACGCACCATTGACGAGGGCAACACCGCGCTTCCAGCGGTCGCGCTGGGTCGGCTGGTCGCGTAGCGTCTTGCCGTAAAAGGCGAAGCTCGCATCGTCGAACGCCTTGGGCAGGAATTGTGCGTGATCGCTGACGAAGCGGAACGCGACCCAGTCCTTCCATGTCTGCAGCGGCACCGAATCGAGCAATTTGCCATTGGCGGTCAGCGCGGTGCTGGTCGCCATGATCACGGTCGGGATGCTGTCGAGCCCGGCGGTCTTCAGCATCAAATCCCAGTCGAATTGCGGCGCGAGCGCTTTCATGCCCGCACGGTCCATCGGCTTGAACATCTCCATCAGATTGCGCTGGCGCTCGGGGCTCCATTGCTCCTTGGCCATCGCGGTTTCGAGCGCGATGATCGCATCGGCCTTGGTCGCGGCGTCGGGAATGCCCGCCAGCGTCTGCATCTGGATCACATAGTCGCGATAGGCCTTGCGGAAGCCGTCATATTTCGCGCCTTCGAGCAGGTAGTAATCGCGCCCGCCCATGCCGAGCCCGCCCTGGCTGGCGGCGGCAACATAGCGGGTCGGGTCGGACGGATTGGGCAATTGGCCGAGTTCGACCGGCGAGGCATAGCCGACACTGGCGAACAGCGTCTGCAACGCGGCCTTGTCCTGCACGGCAGCGATCTTGGCGAGATAGGGCTGGAGCGATGTGGTGCCACGCGCATCGATCGCGGCCTGGTCCATCCAGCTCGCGTAGAGATCGCCGATCTGCTTGCCCGACGCGCCAAAGCTGGCGGGATTGGCGGCGAGATCGGTCAGGATGTCGCGGACGTGCTGTTCGGCTTCGTCGCTGATCACCACCCAATAGCCGGCCGAGGTGCGATCGGCGGCGATCTGCGTACGCTTGTTCCACGCGCCATTGGCGAAGGTCCAGAAATCGTCGCCCGGCTTGATCGCCTTGTCCTGCGTCGTCAGATCGACACCGAAGGTGCCGTAGCGCGGCCCGCTCTTGGCATCCTTGGCGAGCGTGGGTGCCGCGAGCGCGACGATGGCAGCCGCGGCGGCGAGCCGGGCGAAGGTGGATGTACGCATGAAGGAGCCCCCTAAAACCTGTGTTATGCTTGACCATAACAGTGGGGTGGGGGCTCCGCAACACGTGCCTGCGCGTCAGGCCACGCGGTTCGCCACCAGATCATCGACCACCGACGGATCGGCGAGCGTGCTGGTATCGCCCAGGCTCGACACGTCGCCCTCGGCGATCTTGCGCAGGATCCGGCGCATGATCTTGCCCGAGCGCGTCTTGGGCAGCCCCGGCGCGAATTGCAGCTTGTCCGGCGCGGCGATCGGGCCGATTTCCTTGCGGACCCAGGCGATCAGGTCTTTGCGCAACGCCTCGGACGGGGCGTGCCCCGAATTGAGCGTGACATAGGCGTAAATGCCCTGGCCCTTGATATCGTGTGGCATCCCGACGACGGCGGCCTCGGCCACTTCGGGGTGCAGCACCAGCGCGCTTTCCACCTCGGCGGTGCCCATGCGGTGGCCCGAGACGTTGATCACGTCGTCGACGCGGCCGGTGATCCACCAATAGCCATCGGCATCGCGGCGCGCGCCGTCACCCGTGGTATATTTGCCGGGATAGGTGGTGAAATAGGTCTGGAAGAAGCGTTCGCGATCACCCCATACGCCGCGCATCTGTCCCGGCCAGCTGCGGGCGATGACGAGGTTGCCTTCGGTCGCGCCGCCCAGAATCTCGCCATCGGCATTGACCAGTTGCGGGTCGACCCCGGGCATCGGCTTGGTCGCCGAACCGGGCTTGAGCGCGGTCGCGCCGGGAAGCGGAGAGATCATCGCGCCGCCCGTTTCGGTCTGCCACCAGGTGTCGATGATCGGGCAGCGGCCGCCGCCGACGACCTCGTGATACCAGCGCCATGCTTCGGGGTTGATCGGCTCGCCGACAGTGCCGAGCAGCTTGAGCGAGCTGCGATCGGTCCGGGCCACGAAATCGTCGCCATCCTTCATCAGCGCGCGCAGCGCGGTGGGTGCGGTGAAGATTGTGTGGACCTTGTGGCGATCGACCACTTGCCAGATGCGGCTGGCGTCGGGCCAGTTGGGCACGCCTTCGAACATCAGCGTCGTCGCGCCATTGGCGAGCGGGCCGTAGAGAATATAGGTGTGTCCGGTCACCCAGCCGATGTCGGCTGCGCACCACCACACATCCCCCGGCCGATAATCGAAGCACAATTCGTGGGTGAGGCTGGCCCACAACAGATAGCCGCCGCTGGTGTGCATCACCCCCTTGGGCTGGCCGGTCGATCCGCTGGTATAGAGGATGAACAGCGGGTCCTCGGCCCCCATCGGCTCGGGCGGGCAAAGGGCGGGCACGCCGTCGCGCGCTTCGTGATACCAGACATCGCGTGTCGGTTCGAACGGCACGGCGGCACCCGTTGCGGCGACCACGATGACGGTCTTGAGGCCGGGCGCGTGCGCGGCGGCGGCATCGACATTGGCTTTCAGCGGCACACGCTTGCCGCCGCGCCGCCCTTCGTCGGCGGTGATGACGATGCTCGATCCGCAATCCTCGATCCGCCCGGCCAGCGCCTCGGGTGAAAAGCCAGCGAACACCACCGAATGGATCGCCCCGATCCGCGCGCAGGCCAGCACTGCGAATGCTGCCTCGGGGATCATCGGCAGATAGATGGTGACACGGTCGCCCTTGGCGACCCCTTGCGCCTTGAGCACATTGGCAAAGACGCAGACTTCGCGATGAAGCTCGGCATAGGTGAAGCTGCGCGGTTCCTCCGTGGGTTCGTCGGGTTCCCAGAGCAAGGCGGTGTCGCCGCCGCGTTTTGCAAGATGCCGGTCCAGGCAATTGGCGGCGACGTTCAATTTGCCGTCGGCGAACCAGCGGATGTGGAAATCGGTTTTGTCGAACGACCAATCGCCAGCGATCTCCGGGCGCTTGATCCAGTCGAGCCGCTTGGCCTGGTCGAGCCAGAAGCTGCCGGGATCGGCCAGGCTACGGCCATAAAGCAGGTCATAGCCGTCCGCATCGATGCGGGCGTGGGCGGCCCATTCGGGCGGGACGGGATAAAGCTCCTGCTCGGACATCTTGGTCTCCTATGGGCGCGCATTTGCCGTTCCCTGCTGGTGCTTGGCAAGGGTGCATGGGTTGCGTTCCGTCGCCAAACCGCGAAAAGAGCGCACAACGGGTTTTAGGGAGTGACCATGTCCTCGACCATCGCCGAACTGGAACGTAAACGTGAAGCCGCGCGCATGGGCGGGGGCGAGAAACGCATCGCCGCGCAGCATGCCAAGGGCAAGCTCACCGCGCGCGAGCGGCTCGATGTGCTTCTCGACGAAGGCTCGTTCGAAGAGCTTGATATGTATGTCGAACATAATTGCGTCGATTTCGGCATGGCCGAGCAGAAGATTCCGGGCGATGGCGTCGTCACCGGATCGGGCACGATCAACGGTCGGCTGGTGTTCGTGTTCAGCCAGGATTTCACGGTGTTCGGCGGTTCGCTGTCGGAACGCCATGCGCAGAAGATCTGCAAGATCATGGACATGGCGCTGAAGGTCGGGGCACCCGTGATCGGCCTCAACGACAGCGGCGGCGCGCGCATCCAGGAAGGCGTCGCTTCGCTTGGCGGCTATGCGAGGTGTTCCAGCGGAATGTTTTGGCGAGCGGCGTGGTGCCGCAGATCAGCCTGATTATGGGGCCGTGCGCGGGCGGCGCGGTCTATTCCCCGGCGATGACCGACTTCATCTTCATGGTGAAGGATTCGTCCTACATGTTCGTCACCGGGCCCGATGTGGTGAAGACGGTGACCAACGAAATCGTCACGCAGGAGGAATTGGGCGGCGCGGTGACGCACACCACCAAATCCGGCGTGGCCGATGTCGCGTTCGAAAACGATATCGAGGCGTTGCTGGCGGCGCGCGACTTCATCGATTTCCTGCCCGCCTCGAACCGCGAAGGCGCACCCGAACGTCCCTCGTCGGACCCATGGGACCGGATCGAGGCGTCGCTCGACACGCTGGTGCCAGCGTCGGCCAACCAGCCCTATGACATGCACGAGCTGATCCGAAAGACCGTCGATGAGGGCGACTTCTTCGAGGTTCAGCCGACCCATGCCGCGAACATCATTATCGGCTTCGGGCGGATCGAGGGGCGCACGGTCGGCTTCGTCGCCAACCAGCCGATGGTGCTGGCCGGGTGCCTCGACATCAATTCGTCCAAGAAGGCGGCGCGGTTCGTGCGCTTCTGCGATGCCTTCGAAATCCCGATCGTCACCTTTGTCGACGTGCCGGGATTCCTGCCGGGCACCGCGCAGGAGCTGAACGGCATCATCAAGCACGGCGCGAAGCTGCTGTTCGCGTATGCCGAAGCGACCGTGCCCAAGATCACCGTCATCACGCGCAAGGCTTATGGCGGGGCGTATGACGTGATGGCCTCGAAGCATTTGCGCGGCGACCTCAATTACGCCTGGCCGACCGCCGAGATCGCGGTGATGGGCGCGAAAGGTGCGGTCGAAATCATCTTTCGCGGCCGCACGCCCGAGGAAATTGCCGAGCAGACCGCACAGTATGAGGCGCGCTTCGCGAACCCGTTTGTGGCGGCGAGCAAGGGGTTCATCGACGAGGTGATCCAGCCGCACTCGACCCGCCGCCGCATCGCGCTGGGCTTGCGCAAGCTGCGCGGCAAGCAGTTGGAGAACCCGTGGAAGAAGCACGATAATATCCCGCTGTGAGGGGATCTTGTCCAAGGGCGCGAAAACCTTATAATCACATGATAAGGATTGCCGCGATGCAGACCGAACGTGTCACCTTTCTGACCACTCCCGAGAACAAGGCGGCGCTAGACTCTTATGCGTCCGGCGCGGGAAAATCCGTTGGGCATGTCCTGCGTGAGGCTTCGACCCGATACCTTGCTGGGGGGCAAAGCGAAGCGGACAGTTATGATGAGGCGCTCGCCCTGGTGCTGCCGGAGCTTGAAATCAGTCTTGCGAAGTGGAACCGCCAGTTGGACGCGATGAATGAATCGATCGACCGCGCCTGCGCGGCGATCGATCGCGCCTTGGCAGGCGACCCGGCGTGAGCACGAGCGAAAAGGCATTCGCGCTCGTCAAGGCCGTTTTGACCTATCAAGAGCGTATGAATGGGCTGGAGAAAAAAACTGGCCGCGCTCAGCGATGGCCTGACGCGGCTGGCGGATAGCCATGTCTCGCTGCGCGACCGGGTCAGCACGATTGAGGGCTACCTACGCGGTCGCAGGGATGCCGCCGCTGCATCTGACCTGCCGAGGATCGAAGGATAGTATCGGAACATCCCCGCTTTCCGACGCGCCGCAATCTGGTAGCAGGGACGCCATGATCCATCGTCTTGCCTTTTTGTCCGCAGGCATAGCGTGTCGTCGGAGCTGAGCCGTGCCTACTGAGACCCCCCTCGATCGTTTCAAGGCCGTGCTGGGCGGCGCAGCGCGCGCGGTTGCGCATGAGCCCGAGATCGAGCTGGCCTTCACCGCCGACTCGCCGAGCCAGTCGGGCAAGCATATCAAGGTGCCGATGCCCGCGCGCACGCTGCCGCCCGAGCAAGTGGCCGAGGCGCGTGGTTTCGCCGACGGCTTCGCGCTGCGGCTGCGCTATCACGACACCGCGCTGCACGGCCGGATCGCCCCGCACGAGGCGGTGGCGCGTGCGGTGTTCGATGCGGTCGAGGGCGCACGCGTAGAGGCACTCGGCGCGCGCGGTTATGCCGGGATCGCGGCCAATCTCGACGTTGCGCTGGAGACGCGGTTGCGCGCCGACCCGATCACGCGCGCACGGACGCGCGACGAGGTGCCGCTGTCGACCGCGCTCGGGCTGATCGTGCGCGAACGCTTGACCGGTGCCCCGCCGCCCGACGCCACCGTGCCGGGGCTCGAGCTCGTCCGCGACTGGATCGAACAGAAAGCGGGGCGCGATCTCGATGCGCTGGGGCTCGCGATCGACGATCAGCGCGCCTTTGCCAGCCTGACCACCAAGCTGCTCGAAGATCTGGAGTTGATCGAAGGGGACATGATCCCCGACGAATCCGAGGAAGGCGGTTCCGAGGATGAAGGCTCGGAAGAGCAGCAGGACGATCAGGGCGACGAAGGCGAGGACGAAGGCGAGCAGGGCCAGGGCGAAATCGAGGCGCGCGGGTCCGAGCAGGATTCCGACAGCGAAGAGGGCGAAGGCACCGAGCAAAGCGACGATTCGTTCGACGATATGGACGGCGAGCCCGGCGACGAAGGCGAGGAGGGGATGCTCCCGGTGCGCCCCAACCGACCGTTCGCGGATTTCGCGCCGCAATTCGAATATAAAGCATGGACCACCGCCTATGACGAAGTCATCGCGGCGACCGATCTGTGCGATGCGGATGAACTGACGCGGCTGCGTTCCTATCTCGACCAGCAATTGGTGCATTTGCAGGGGGCAGTGACCAAGCTCGCCAACCGCCTGCAACGCCGCTTGATGGCGCAGCAGAACCGCAGTTGGGATTTCGACCAGGAAGAGGGCATTCTCGATGCGGCGCGGCTGGCGCGGATCGTGGTCAATCCGACGCTGTCGCTCAGTTACAAGGTCGAGCGCGAAACCGATTTCCGCGACACGGTGGTGACGCTGCTGATCGACAATTCGGGGTCGATGCGCGGTCGCCCGATTTCGATCGCGGCGATCAGCGCGGACATTCTGGCGCGCACGCTGGAGCGGTGCGGGGTCAAGACCGAGATCCTCGGCTTCACCACGCGCGCGTGGAAGGGCGGACAATCGCGCGAGACCTGGCTCGCCGCCGGGCGGCCACCGCAGCCGGGGCGGCTGAACGACGTGCGCCACATCGTCTATAAGAAGGCCGACGAGCCGTGGCGGCGCGCACGCACCTCGCTTGGGCTGATGATGCGCGAGGGGCTGCTAAAGGAAAATATCGATGGCGAGGCGCTGCTCTGGGCGCATTCGCGGATCATCGCGCGGCCCGAGGAACGCAAGATCCTGATGGTGATATCGGACGGCGCGCCGGTCGACGATTCGACGCTGAGCGTCAATTCCGGGTCGTATCTCGAACGCCATTTGCGGCAGGTGATCGGCTGGATCGAAGCCAAGTCGCCGGTCGAACTGGCGGCGATCGGTATCGGCCATGACGTGACACGCTATTATGCGCGCGCGGTGACGATCATGGATGCGGAACAGCTAGGGGGTACGATCATAGAGCAGATCGCCGCCCTTTTCGACGCCCCGATGGGGCGAGGGCGTGGTTGAAGCGCCGCCGGGCGGGTTTATCGGCCCGGTCAAGCGTTCCGTTACCATTGCCGGACACCCAACGTCGATCAGTCTGGAGCCGATCTTCTGGCGTGCGCTGGAGGAGCAGGCGGAAATGCGCCTGCTGCCGCTCAACGCGTTGATCGCGCAAATCGATTCGGTGCGGATCCTTGCGGACGATCCCCCCAACCTTGCCAGCGCTTTGCGAAGCTGGGTGTTGGCGGCGCAAAAATGCGAATAAATCGCAATAGCGTTGACAATGCGAGTGACTCGCAATAGCCGATCTCCATCTTCAAGGGGATCACACTTTGTCACACGCCGTTCGCAAGCCCGCTTATCTCGCTTTGTCCTGTGTCGGGGCGTTTGCCAGTTTTCCGGCCTTCGCCAACGATGTCGCGCCGCCCCCCGCCAATGATGAGGATCCGGAGCGCAAGGCCGATATCATCGTCAACGGCATCCACGAGCGTCGCCCCGCTGACCCCAAATTGGTCGCGCCGATCGTCGACACGCCCAAGTCGATCGTGGTGCTCGACAAGTCGGTGATCGAACAAACCGGTTCGACGACGTTGCAGGATGCGCTGCGCACCGTGCCCGGCATCACCTTCGGTGCGGCTGAGGGCGGCAACCCGATCGGGGACCGGCCGTTCATCCGCGGCTTTGACAGCCAGGGCTCGATTTATGTCGACGGGGTGCGCGACCTGGCCTCACAGACGCGCGAAGTGTTCGCGATCGATTCGGTGCAGATCGTGCGCGGGTCGGATTCCACGCTCGGCGGGCGCGGCAGCGCAGGTGGGACGATCAACATCCTGACCAAATTGCCGCAAGCGCGTACCTTTGGCTCGATCGCGGGCAGCTATGGCAATGCCGATTACAAGCGCATCGTCGGGGATCTCAACCTCAAGCTCAGCGATACGGCGGCCTTCCGCATCGAAGGCATGTGGCACGACCAGGATGTCGCGGGACGCGATGCCATCTATCAACGGCGCTGGGGTGTGGCCCCCAGCTTCACAATCGGGCTTGGCACGCCAACGCGGCTGACCGTCGGCTATTATCGCCTCGAGAGTCACGAATTGCCCGATAGCGGCATTCCCTATCTCTACACGATCGCCAATGCGCCCGGGACGGGCGCAATCCGCACCGAACCGGCGCTTGGGCAAATCACCACCGCCACCGGGCAGACCGGCTACGTGGGGCGCTCGACCTTTTATGGTCTCACCAGCCGCGATTTCCGCGATAGCACCACCGACCAGGCGACGGTGCGGGTCGAGCATGATTTTGGCGGGGTGACGCTGCGCAACACCGCGCGTTTCAGCCATGACAGCCAGGCCTATATCTACACCTTGCCCGACGATTCGACCGGCAACGTCTATGGCAGCGGGCAAGTGTGGCGGCGCTCGAACACGCGCTACAGCTATGCCGAAAGCATCATCGACCAGCTCGATCTGTCGGGCAGCTTCAACACCGGTACGATCAAGCATGATTTTGCGGTTGGTGCCGAAGTGTCGTGGGAAAAGGCGCGGCGCGGCACCTATGTCACGCGCGGTTATCTCAATTCCAGTGGGGTCGAGATCCTGTCCAGCGGCTCGACCATCTCCCCGCGCTGCAGCACCGCCACCGTTGCGCGTTATTATTGCGCGAGCATCTTTTCGGCCAATCCGAATGACCCCTGGGTCAATTACGCCAGCGACACCTCGACCACCGCGTCGCCGATCGTGCGCTCGCTGCCGCTGGAAGAGACACAGAACGACGCCGAAACCCAGGCGCTTTACGGGTTCGATTCGATCACGTTGCTGCCCTCGCTGATCCTCAACGTCGGCGCGCGCTATGACCGCTTCACCTCGCGGATCACGCCGGGGCAGGCGGCCAATGCGACCACCGCGTTCCGCTTCTCGCGCACCGACGAGCTGTTCAACTGGCAGGCCGGGCTGGTGTTCAAACCGACCAAGGAAACCAGCGTCTATGCGAGCTACGCCACCGCCGCGACACCGCCCAACAGCCTGCTCGGCGAGGGGCGCGAGGACAATGCGTTGCCGACCACCACAGCGACCGCGAACGTGCTCGATTCGCTAAAGGTACAAAAGACCAAGTCGTATGAGGTCGGCGCGAAGGCGAGCCTGTTCGGCGAGAAGCTGGCGCTGGGCCTGGCAGTGTTCCAGACCGACATTGCCAATGCCCGCGTGACCGATGCCAATAACAACATCGCTTATCTTGGTTCGACACGCATTCGCGGCGTTGAACTCACCGCCAGCGGCACCGTGCTGCCGGGCTGGACGGTGTTCGGCGGCTATACTTTCCTCGATGCCAAGATCGTCGATGGCGGTTTCACCGCACTGACGGTGGCGGCAAACGGCGCGGCGAAGGCAACGACGGTGCTGGTGCCCTCGGTCAACACCGGGAAGGACGTACCGCAGACGGCGCGCAACAGCTTCACTCTGTCGACCAATTATGAAGTCACCAAACGCCTCTCGATCGGCGGCGGGGCCTATTACATGGACAAGCAGAATGGCGGCTATGCCGACAATCGCACGGCCACGCAGACTGCGGCTGGGGTGATCACGGTCAATCCTGCGACGAAGATCTTGACGCGCGGCATCCCCAGCTATTGGCGCTTCGACGCGCAGGCGCGGTTCAAGCTCAACGATCGGCTGGAACTGTCGGTCAACGCGCAGAACCTGACCGACAAGGTCTATTTCACGCAGACTTACACCAGCCATTATGCGTCGATCGCGCCCGGTCGTACCGTGTTCGGCACGGTGAAGGTGGCGTTTTGATCGCGCTGTCGGAAGCGGAGATCGCCGCGCGCCTGTCCGGATCGCCGGAAGAGCGCGCCGCCTTCCTGCGCGAGTGCGCCGAAGGCGGGGTGGCCGAGGCGCAGGCGCTGTACGGTCAATTGCTGCTCGACGGCACGGGTGTGGCGCAGGATGCGCCCGCCGCGCTGGGTTGGTTCGTCAAGGCGGCGGCGCAGCATCACCTGATGGCGATCAACATGGTCGGGCGGTGCTACGATCTCGGCTGGGGCACCGCGCCCGACAAGGCGCGCGCGGCAGCGTGTTATCGCATCGCCGCCGAGCGCGGGCTCGATTGGGGGATGTACAATTATGCGACGCTGCTCGCGCTCGGGCAGGGCGTGACCGAGGACAAGCCGCTGGCGCTGGAGTGGTTCTGCAAGGCGGCGGCGCTTGGCAATGCCAAGGCGATCAATTTCGTCGGCAGCTTTCATGAAGATGGCTGGGTCGTGCCGCGCGATCTTGCCAAGGCGGCAACCTGCTATGCCCGCGCGGCGCACGGCGGTGATTTCCGGGGTGCCTTCAACCACGCCCGTATGCTGGCTGCCAAGGGTGGGATCGACGAAGCACTGAACTGGCTTCGCCGCGCGGCGCGACAGCGACCCCGGCCTTTGTCGAGAAGGCAGCGGCCTGGCTGGCGACATCCGATATCCCCGCGCTGCGCAAACGTGGCGTGCAAGCCCTCAGGACCGCTGCATCATGCTGACCGTCATTCCCGATATGCTGAGCGCGACCCAGGTCGCGGAAGTGCGCGCGCTGATCGATACCGCGCAATGGATCGACGGGAACGATACCTCGGGCAACCAGTCGGCATTGGCCAAGCACAATGCGCAACTGCCCGAGGATTCGGAGGCGGCGCGGCGCGGCGGGGCGATGGTGCTCGACGCGCTCGCCGCCTCGCCGCTGTTCGTGGCCGCTGCGCTGCCGCTCAAGGTGTTTCCGCCGCTGTTCAACCGCTATGCGCCGGGCGACGGCTTCGGCGCGCATGTCGACACCGCAATCCGTATCCGCCGCGGCAGCGACTTCCGCATTCGTAGCGATTTGTCGGCGACGCTCTTCCTCGCCGATCCCGACAGCTATGACGGTGGCGAACTCGTCGTCCAGATGCAGTTTGGCGAGCAGCGGGTGAAGCTGCCGGCCGGGCAGATGGTGCTCTATCCGGCGTCGAGCCTGCACCATGTCGCGCCGGTAACGCGCGGCGCGCGCGTCGCCAGCTTCTTCTGGATCCAGTCGATGATCCGCAACAACGAAGCGCGCGCCACGCTGCTCGATCTCGACACCGCGATCCAGTCGGTCGGCGCGCGGCTGGGGCAGGGGGACAGCGAGGTCGTCCGGCTGACCGGTGTCTACCACAATTTGTTGCGCCAGTGGGCGGAGGTGTGATGAGCAAGATCGGTCTGCGCAACGCCTGGTTTCAGGTTCATAAATGGATCGGCCTGACCCTCGCGATCCTCATCATCCCACTCTCGCTGACTGGGGCTGCGCTGGTGTGGGACGAAGCGCTCGACCATGCGCTCAACCCGCAACGCTATGCGACCAGCGGCAGCAACACGCTGGACCCGCAGCGTTACGTTGCGGCCGCGCGCGGGGTACTCGAGCCGGGGGACCGCATTGCGGCACTGACGCTGCCGGATGCGCCGGGCGAACCGGTCGTCGTTTCGGCGAGCCTCGCGGGCAAGGGCATGCGGGTCCAAGGTCCGCCGCCGCGCAAGACGGTCTGGCTCGATCCGCCGAGCGCGCGCGTGCTGGATTTTGCCAATAGCGGGAGCGGTCTGATCCGCACGCTGCACATGATCCACGGGTCGATGCTCATTCCGGGCGTTGGGCGGCAGGTGGTTGGCTGGATCGGCGTCGCGATGCTGCTGTCGTGCGTATCGGGGCTATGGCTGTGGTGGCCGACGGTGGGGCGCTGGGTACGCGGCTTGCGCTGGCGGCGGCACCGCAACACCGACACCAATCTGCATCATTTGCTCGGCTTCTGGATCGCGTTGCCGCTGTTCGTGCTGTCACTGACGGGGGCGTGGATTTCCTTCCCGCAAGTCTTTGGCGGTGGCGGCCCGGCGGCGGGAATGCGGCCGAATGCACCGCGCCCGGTGCCGCTGGCGCAGCCGGGCCTCGCGCTTGCTACAGTGATCGCCAGCGCGCGGGCGGCGGTACCGGGCGAGGTGTCCAAAGTGGAATGGCCGACCGATCAGAAACCGATGTGGAAGGTCGGCTTTGCGCATGAAGCACGCGGCGTTGCGATCGATGATCGGAATGGCGCGACCGAGGCGACCCGCGCCGCGCCCGAACCGTTCGCGCGCACGATGCGGCGAATCCACGACGGCACCCGGATGGGGCTGGTGTGGCAGATCGTGATCTTCCTGGGCGGGCTGTTGCCCGCGATCCTGGCGGTGACCGGAATCATCATGTGGTGGCGCGCGCGGGGCTGGCGGGCGCAACTGAAGGCGCGGCAGCGGGCGCGGGCCTGATCCTCCCCGGCACGGGGAGGATCACCGGTTTACCGACCCAGCAGTACCCGCGCCTGACCCGCAATCTGCGCCAGCATCGCCGCATTGGGTGCAGGGGCCATGCGGGCGCGGTCGACCACCGCCTTGAACTGGCCGACGCGCCCGGCATTGTCGGCCAGCCACGTCTCGACCAGCGCCTGCGGATCCGCGTCGCTGCCGCTCGCGCCGCGCCCGAGAAATTCCAGCCGCAACTGCTGGAAGTCGCGGGCGAGGCCTGCGATCAGCAAGCGTTCCCACGGATCGCTCGACGAAATGCGCGCGGCATGGGCCTGCGCCCAATCCAGCCCCAGCGCCTGGCCGAGCCGGGTGAAGGCGCGCGTCAACACGGTCTCGTTCAGGCCCAGCCGCTCGCCGAGATCGGCCAGGCCGACCGCGCCGTCGAGTTCGAACAGGCGCACGACCTTCTGCACCAGCTTCTTGGGTGCCCCCGCCGTTTCCAGAGTGACGGCGATGCGGGCGCTCTGCGCGCTGGCTTCTTCGAGCAGCAATGCCTTGGTCTGCTTGTCGAGCTGGGCAATGCCCTTGCTGAGCCGCGCGAGCGCCGCGCCCGGCCCGGTGCCACTGCGCGTGACACGCAGCAGATCGGCAATTTGCGAGCGCGTTGCGACCGCAACTTCGTCGAACAAGGCAATGCGCGCATTTTCGGGCATCGCCGCCGTTTCGATCTCGCGCCACAAGGTCGGTAAGTCGAACAGGCGTTCGGCGACGACGAACATCGCCGCGATGTCGCTCATCGCCGCGCCTTCTTCCTCGGCGAGTTCGAACGGGTAGAGCACGCCCATGCGGTTGACGATGCGGTTGGCGAGCTTGGTGGCGACGATTTCGCCGCGCAGCCGGTGCTGGTCGATCGCCGCACCGAACTTCTTGCGCATTGCAGGCGGGAAGGCGGCGTGGAGATCGGGCAGTAACTCGGGATCGAGACCGAGGCCCGCTTTCTCGATCGATGCCTGCAGGGCGAGCTTGGCGGTCGCCAGCAGTACGGCGAGTTCAGGCCGGGTGAGCCCGCGCCCTTCGGCGGCGCGCCGCAACAGGTCGTCATTGCCGGCCAGCCCCTCGACCGCGCGATCGAGCGAACCGCCTGCCTCGAAAATCTCGATCAAGCGGACATAGCTCGGCACGTCGCGCGCGCCATCGCTCTCGGCGATCGACAGCGCGAGCGTTTGCAGGCGGTTATCTTCCAGCACGAGATGCGCGACATCGTCGGTCATCCCGGCGAGGAAGGTGTTGCGCTTGTCATAGCCGAGGCGGCCTTCGATCATCTCGCGGTTAAGCGCGATCTTGATGTTGACCTCATTGTCCGAACAATCGACGCCGGCCGAATTGTCGATGAAGTCGGTGTTGATGCGCCCGCCGCGTGCCGAAAAGGCGATGCGCGCGGCCTGGGTGACACCCAGGTTCGCGCCTTCGCCGATCGCGGTGGCGCGCAGATCCTCGGCGTCGACGCGCAGCCGATCATTGGCGGGATCGCCGACCGCGATATTGTTCTCGGCGCGCGCCTTCACATAGGTGCCGATGCCGCCGAACCAGATCAGGTCGACTGGGGCCTTCAGGATCGCCGAGATCAGCGCGCCCGGTTCCATTTCGCTTGCCTCGATGCCAAGCGCCGCGCGCACTTGTTTGGACAGCTTGATGATCTTGTCGGTGCGCGGGAACACGCCGCCGCCCTTGGAGATGAGCGAGGCGTCGTAATCCGCCCAGCTCGAACGGGGCAGGGCGAACATGCGCGCCCGCTCGGCCCAGCTTGCGGCGGGGTCGGGATCGGGATCGAGGAAGATATGGCGATGGTCGAACGCCGCGACGATCTTGAGCGTCTGGCTCAGCAACATGCCGTTGCCGAACACGTCGCCCGACATGTCGCCGCAGCCGACGACGCGGATCGGTTGCGTCTGCACGTCCACCCCGCGCTCGGCGAAGTGGCGCTGGACGCTGACCCACGCGCCCTTGGCGGTGATGCCCATCGCCTTGTGGTCATAGCCGACCGAGCCGCCGCTGGCGAAGGCGTCGCCCAGCCAGAAATGGTGTTCGAGCGCAATCGCATTGGCGACGTCGGAAAAGGTCGCCGTGCCCTTGTCGGCGGCGACGACGAAATAGGGGTCGTCGCCATCGTGGATGACGACGTCGGCCGGATGCACCACCGCGCCCTCGACGATATTGTCGGTGATCGACAGCAGCGCCCGGATGAACACACGGTAGCTTTCGGTGCCCTCGGCCAGCCAGGCATCGCGATTGGACGCAGGCGGCAATTGCTTGGGGTAGAAGCCACCCTTGGCACCGGTCGGTACGATCACGGCATTCTTGACGCGCTGCGCCTTCATCAGGCCCAGGATTTCGGTGCGGAAGTCGTCGCGCCGGTCAGACCAGCGCAAGCCGCCACGTGCCACTGGCCCGGCGCGCAAGTGGATGCCTTCGATCCGCGGCGAATAGACCCAGATTTCGCGCCATGGCACGGGCGCGGGCAGGCCGGGAACGAGGTGACTGTCGAGCTTGAACGCCAGCGCCGCCTGGCCAGCGGGGGCAAAAGCGTTGGTGCGCAGCGTTGCGGCGATGACGCTGCGCAGCGAGCGCAGGATGCGGTCGTCGTCGATCGCGGAAACCGCGTCGAGCCCGGTATCGATCGCGGCGTCGGCGGCGGCGATGTCACGGCGCTTGCGTGCCGGATCATGCGCAACAGCGAAGCGCTCGATCAGCGCGGCGGCCACCTTCGGCGCGCGCCGCAGCGCGTCGACCACCGTAACCAGACCATAGGTCAGTCCCGCCTGGCGCAGATAGCGGAACCATGCGCGGAACAGCACGACCGATGCCGGTGCCATGTCGGCATCGACGATCAGGCGATTGAACGCATCGTTTTCGGCCTTGCCCTCCAGCACAGCCTGGATCGCATTTTCCAGCACGCTGGTGTCGGCTGACAAGCGCACGCCCGCCGCCTCGACCAGAAATTCATGCACAAAACCCTGTTCGTCGCCGATCAGCGCGGTCGCAATTCCTCGATCACGCGGAAGCCGAAATTCTCCAGCACCGGCACCGCATCCGACAGTGCCAGCGCCCCGCCCAGACGATAGATTTTCAGCCGCGCCGCGCCGCGTTCGTCGCGATACATCCGCACCGAGCGATCGGCTGCGGTTTCCAGCCGCGCCAGCCGCACGATGTCGCGCGCGGCCTCCTCGGCAGTGTTGGCATTGCGATAGCCCGCCGGGAAATTGGCGGCATGTTTCAGGGCAAGCCGTGCGGCGCGCGCCGCATCGGTCTGTTCGACCAGCGCCGCCTCGACCGCCGGCACCCAGCCGCGCACCATCCGCGCGATCCGCGTGTCGAGAGCGTCGGTATCGGGCAGCACGCCGCCCTCGCGCAGATCGAGCGTGAAGCGAATCAGCGCAATCGTGTCGTCGACTTCGATCGACCAGTTGAGCACGCTCGCCTTGGCCGCCTCCGCCAGCATGTCGCCGATCGCAGTGCGGCGCGCGGTGGTCAGGTCGTCGCGGGGCAGCCAAACGAACGCGAACAGATGCCGACCGAGCACGCTGCGCACCAGCCGCAGCTTCGGGCGCGGGCGGTCCGCGAGCGACATCGCGGTAAGCGCGACATCCTCGAGCGCATCGGGCGTAAAGGCGATGACCAGGTCATGCGGCAAACCGGCCAGCGCGTGGGTGAGCGCCTTGCCGGTATGGCCCTTGGGATCGAAACCGAACTTCGCCTCGAGCGCCGCGAGCCGTTCGCGCAATACCGGCACATCCTGCGGGGCCGCATTCAGCGCGCTGCTGGTCCACAGACCGGCGTGGATCGACAGGCCGACGATCTGGTCCTTGTCGCGAACCGGCACGACCGCCAGATCGAGCGGGACGTGGCGATGCACGCCCGAAATCAGGTTGGATTTGAGCAGCAAGGGCGCTTGCCCGCCCTTGGCGAACCATTCCATCGCGAGCGTGCGCGAGGCTTCGGCCAGGATCGGCACCGCGCGCGGGTTGCGGGCAATGCCAAGCGCGGTCTCGCTCCGGCCGATCCACAATTCATGGCCCAGCAGCGTGAACTTCTGGTCGAGCAGCCAGAACAGCAAGGCGGCACCTTCCCCGGCGGGCAGCGTGGCGATGTCCGCCGCCATCGCATCCTGCAGCGCCTGCCAGTCTCCCACCGCTGCGCGCACATCGGCCAGATTGCGTTCCAGTGCGGCGATCAAATCGCGCCGTTCGCGCGCATCGGCACGCTCCAGCTCGATATAGATCATCGATTCGGGCGAACCCTTGTCGTCGACGCTGACCAGCGCCCCGTCCGAATCGCGGCTTACGCACACGACGGGGTGGATGATGCGGTCGATTGCAATGTCGTGGCTGCCGATCGTCGCGGCGATCGAATCGACCAGGAAGGGCATGTCGTCATTGACGATGGCCAGCCGCATCCGTCGGCGCGGGTCGGTGCCGGGCAGCGGCTCCAGCGCGATATTCGGAACGCCGGTCGTGCGCCGTTCGGCCGTGGCGGCGACAAACGCCGCAGCATCCGCGCGCTCGGTCTTGCCGAACCCCTGCAATTCGCCCGGAAGCGCACCTTTGGTCAACCGGACGGCCAATGCATCCGACAGCGATTTCAGCGTGGTTTTTGCCATAGCCGCCCTATGCGCCGGTCGCGTGACGACCTCAAGACTTGTGGCAGCGCACAAATTTGCCCGGCCGGGGCGGAGGGGGCGGCTTACACCATCCGGCGCATCGCCCGCTCGGTCAGCGTAGCGTCGTCGCCAATTTCAGCGACGATATCGAGCATGCCCCCGTCGCTGGCGCGCGCGAGCAGCAGGACATAGTCCCCCGGCGCCACGTTGCTTTCGATCGCGACGCTGGCGAGGGTCGGACGATTGGCCAGCGCCGACGCGCGATCGACCCGCGCCTTCGGATTTGGGGTTCGGGCGGCGCGCTCGGCCTTGACCACGCCCTTGATGCCTCCCTCGAACGAATCGAGGAAGTCACCCAAGGCCCCTATTGCGACGCCCATGCGGCGGGCGTGGGCAAGGACAGCCGCATATTCGGTCAGACGGGTTTTGTCGTAATCGGCCCCGAAGATCAGTTTCACGATCGGTGTCATCGGCGCGCGCAATTGTACGGCGATTCCTGCCGATGCCAGCAGCGCGTCATATCCGACCGGATCGGCGTCCGCCGCTGCGGCAAATTCGTGGGCGCGTCCGAGCACGCGGTACAGTGTGGCGCGGTGGCGGGTGTCGGCGGCGCGGAGCGCAGCGGCGGTCTGCTGTGCGAGCATCAATTGGTCGATCAGCGTGGCTCCGGCGATCGTCGGGCTTTCGCGGTCCATTGGCGCATCGTCGTCGAAACCGGCACTGGGACCATCGGCCCACACCGGTGCGGTCACGGCAGATTTGGGTGCGGTCGCGACCGCCGCCGTGATTTCCGCCTGGAGCTTGGCTTGCGTCTCCGCGTCGACCAGCTCCTTCCAATTGATGACGCCGTAGATGAAATCGATTGAATCCTCGTCGGAGGAAAAGGGCATCAGGATGCCGCGATACATCGTGTTGAATCCGCGGGTACTGACAAACTCCGCCTCGAATCCGATCGGCGCGCGATTCGCGATGATTTGCAGATAATGGTCGGTCAGCCGCGACAAGAGCGAGCGACTCGGCACTTGCGCGATGTGGGTGATGGAGGAGTCGAGCGCGCATTCCTCGCGCAGCGCCTTGCCGAGAAAGGCGATGGCAGGATTTTCGATCCCGGCGGAGAAATCGAGCAGCACGCTATGCGGGCCGAAATCGGTGATGTTGGCCGGATCGAGATCCTCGATCGACGGATAAGCGCGCCCGCCAAGCAGCGACACCCAATAATTATAAGCGCGAACGTGCATCCGCCGTTCGTCGGTGCCGACGTCTATCTGCGTATCGACGCCGCCGGTATCGGCGTCTTGGTCGGCGCGACCGCTGTCGATCTCATCCGTGCCGAGCCGATCTTCCTCGAAACCGCGAACACTATCCATTGCGCAAACGCCTCACCTGGCGCGACCCGACCCGACATGGGCGAGCGTCACCGGCACACCTTGTGCGCCGTGCGTGGTAAACGTGGGGTAAAGGGCATCCGTTTTCGGAGAGCGCGCGATGCACCTCGCATCGCAACGCTTGTCAGCCCGCAAACGACCTGATAAGCGCCCGCCCTCGCGTTGGTTCGTACGGATCAGCGCCACGCCGCTTTAGCTCAGTTGGTAGAGCATCGCATTCGTAATGCGGGGGTCACAGGTTCGAGTCCTGTAAGCGGCACCATTATAGGCCCGAGACGGCTCTAAATCCTCGCAAAATCCTGAAAATTCTGGTAAATCAATCAGAGGCGGTTTGCGGCGTTCCGTATCCGTTCGCCCTAATCCGACCGATTCGGGGGCCGATGTGAGGGCCTCGTGATTTTGGAAGGATTGGAGGCCCCAGAGGGCGCTGACAGTCGACCCACGACCTGCTTTCGACACTCAAAAGGATCGAGGGCAGAGGCCATCACGAACCAGCTCCGGAACGACCCAACAGTTCCGGCGTCCATAGGCCGCTGAAAAGCGCCATATACCGCGACATAGGACAGCCCGGGAGCGTCGGCACTCCTTTGGGGGCGGCGGGGTCGGCTGGGCCCAGGACCACCTTGCCGCCGAGCGCGTCCAAAAGGCGGTCACCACAGCCGCCACGCATCCGCCAAATCGATTTGAACGTTTAGAAGCGGCCGGCCCGGTAATCGACGAAGGCTTGCTGGATTTCCGCCTGCGTGTTCATGACGAAAGGGCCGCCAAAGGCGATCGGCTCACGCAAAGGCTGGCCGGCGAAAAGCAGAAATCGGGCGACAGTGCCCCGCGCCCTTATGGTAAGGTCCGACGTTCCGGGCTCCTCCGATCGCGTTAACCAGCCAAGCGGGCCAGCGCTCAAAAGATTACCGGCGGGCCCGATCTCGACCGCCTTCGATGACGTAGACAAAGGTGTTGTCGGTCGCCGCAAACCCGTGCCGAAATGCACCATCGCTTTCGACCCGCACCTCGAGCATCGTACAGGGC
The DNA here is from genome assembly GCF_000797515.1 of Sphingomonas sp. Ant H11. Classification (GTDB taxonomy): domain Bacteria; phylum Pseudomonadota; class Alphaproteobacteria; order Sphingomonadales; family Sphingomonadaceae; genus Sphingomonas. The sequence goes on along the minus strand of NZ_JSBN01000031.1, from coordinate 67,300 downwards.
GGAACGGCGACCGATGCCGTTGCTCGAACCGTTCAATCCCGGCGATCGGGAGGTCTTTCACGCGGTTTTCGTGGGCGGTGCGAATATGCCGGCGCGCATAGTCAGCAGCAATCTTAGCTGCGGTAGTCGGCGGGGCACCGGACGCACCGTAGCTGGCAGCCGGAATCTGTGATCAGGCCCGTCGGCGGGATTATGAACTCACTACATGATCTCCGCTCGGTCGCGCCGGAGTCCGCTTTCGGCGCAGCGGGTCTTACTTCGGCCAATCCGACGCGTCATCTGAACACGAACCCACGTCCGATGTTGAGGAGCCGAAAACGGGTCGCGAGTGACCGGGGATGGGTCTCAAAGCATTGCCCAGAAGTCCTTGAGACGAATAGAGGATTCAGTGCGGCGCATTCCTATCGATCTTTGGATTGCACCGTAACTTGATGGCCAAGCTGGCGGTCTGACCCGTCCCCGGCGCTGGCGGCAAGCAAACGATCGAAGAGCACGTTGAGTGTCATCACCGTTAGACCTCCTGCCAGGGTTGCGATCAGTCGGTCGGTTAGCAGTGCAGACGCGATCGGCTTGCCGATGTCGAGCACCAGCAGGATCAGCGGGGTGCTGACGACTGCGTAGAGGAGATAATTTCGCGCGCGTGCCAAGGGCACGACCGTGGCAAGCAGGCACGCGACGATGCCGAGGGCCACTGGCGACGACACGTAGCACAGGATCGCACCCGTCAGGGCAACGCCGCCGAGGGTGCCCGCCAATCGCTGCACGGTCTTCACCGGTACATGTTCGATAGGGCGCTGCGTCAGCAGCGCGACCGTGAGCAGGATCCAGTAGAAATGATGCGTCGGCCAGAGATGGCGCAGAACGCTGGCGATGCCGAGACCGAGGGCAAGCCGAAGCGGGAATTGCCATCCCTCGAGCCTGTATAGCGTGCGGCGAAAATAGGCGCGACGTTGCGCGTGGGTGGGCGTTTGCCGCGTCTTGTGTGCAACGCCTTTTTGGCTCCTGCGGCCGCCGGCCAAGATGCCGCGCAGGGCGATGTTCCACAACGCACCCAATCCAAATATCAGCGCTGCAGCGCCACGATGCGCTGGGGCACCGTCGAGAAAGCCGACGCTGAGCACGAAATAGATGATGAAACGGATGGCACCCCCTGCGATTGGTCGACTGTAGCCCGACAGAAGGGCCGCCACCGCGGTGAGTGAGATCAACGCCAGGTCGGGTTGCGGCAGTGCGGAGACCCCGGTCGCCACAGCAACGGCGATCAGCGCAGGCGCAATTGACTGGCTGAGGGGAGGGGGCTGCGTTGCCGCGCTGCCGCTGGCCCCGGTCGGTGCGCCAGCAAGCAGGATGGCACCGAGACCGATCGTGAAGCCTGCCTCCGCCTGTCCAAGCATAAGGCCGGCAACGACGGGGACGCCCATGCCGAGCGCCGCGATCGCGAGCATGCGTAGGCTCACGGGTTCCCCCGGATCGATCGCCACGACATCGCGCCAAAGCCGGGAGGGGAGGTGAAGGGATTTCACGATCTGGTTCCTGCTGCACCGTCCATGCCCATGCCCGGAAGAGTGCGGGCGGCGCTGCCCAGCACGCGAGCGTCCCAACCCGTCAGTCGATTTCCGGTGCGTCCGTAATCGATCGGCTTCCATCGTCGCGGGGGTAACCAGGCCGCTTGGCCAGCCGACGCGGACGAGCAACCGGCACGCACACGCTCCTTGTTGTGGACCAACTATTAATACGCTATGCGTATTATTATGTCGAGCGCGAACGATCGGGAAAGTGACGAGGCGCGGATTGTGCGGGCGGTGCTGCGCCTTGCGAGGGCCATGCGCCGGTCAGCGCGGGCAGGCGAACTGACGGGCGGTGCGCTCGCGCTGATTGCGACGCTTTATCGCAAGGGCCCGCTGAGTGCAGTGGCGCTCGCCCGAGCTGAGGGGCTGCAACCGCAATCGCTCAGTCGCCTGCTTGTGCGAATGGAGGCCGGGATACTGATCGAGCGGGGGATCGATCCCGAGGACCGGAGACGCCATGTCATCACGCTGACCTCCCGGGGACGCAACGCGCTGCGTTCGGCGATGACCCAGCGCCGCGAATGGCTGGGTAGCGTGATGGCCGAGCGGCTAAACGAGACGGAGCGCGCAAGCCTGCGCGCTGCCGCCGAGATCATGCTCAGGATTGCCGATCCCCTGGAGGAGGACCAGGCCGCCGATTGATGAGCCGACGCTGCCTGCTGCTGCGGACATTACTCGACCGTGAGCACGATGTAACGGGCCTTGCCCGACCGCAAGGATGGGGCCCGCTCCCGAGCGCACGACGTCGTGCTGAGGGAGCAAGGCTCATGAAATTTCCGGCCCACGGCTGCACCCGAATTGCCAGGTGACACCGTCGCCGCGCGCAATCCCGTGCACGGTCTTGCCAAGCTGGTTCTCGAGTACTGGTCGCAACCGAACGAGCGTGAATTCCCGATCTTTCTCAAGGAGAGCGAACCGTCCGCTGGCGAGATCCACCCAGCGCGCCAATCGCCCTTCGATGATGTCGCCGGCGCGCGGCCGGTGCGCAGGAGCTCCCGTCGTTGAAGCATCATGATCGCGTTGGCACGCAGGCGCACGCGATCGCCATCGACGTCTGCCAATTGCTGCTCGACGAGCCATTGCTGCCGTCCCGCCATCGTGGCGCGTAGGGTGGCCCATTGGGCCTTGGCGTTCTCGTGCCACTCGCGAGCCACACGCTCGAACGTCTGTCGCCCGGCTTCGAGGTTCGCCTCGATCTTCAGGCGCTTCGCGACATTGGGATCCTGTCCTTCGCACAGCATGGACCAGGCTTCATCGCGCTTTTCGCGAGCATCCGCCAGCGAGACGCGGGGATAGGCACAAAGGCCATCGTCTTGTTCTTGCCATCATATTCGTAGTTCCAGCGCCACAGCTTTCCGCCGCTAGGGGTGGCCATCAGGCAGAGGCGATTGGTGTCTGCGAGTTTATAGGTTTTGGGGCGTGGCTTGGCGTTGCGCACCTTCGCATCGGTAAGCATGGTTCGGTCTCCAAAAACACCACGTTTTTTGACCGCGCGTACCTCGTTTTTGCCCCTCCGATTCGCCGGATGGGCGCGAACGGCTACGAACGGCCGAGGTCGGACCGGTCTGCTCAGTATTGGATTTCAGGAGAGAAAAGTCGATTTCAGTGGTCCGATGCGGACCGCTGGGAACAGGCAAATGGCGGAGCGGGAGGGATTCGAACTCCCCTTTGCGCGGCCTAGCAAATCCGCCGTTTTTGTGCTCTAAAGTCATTGTAAAACAATGGCTTTCCTAAGTCCAATCGGATTTTTCGGGTCGCAGCGGTTCGGAGCGGATCGCGCCAATCCGCGACTCAAACCCGGACGGAAACCCGGACTGAGCCAATCGGCGGAGGGCCCGGGATTCGAACAAAACCCGGATGGACCCGGACTGAAGCCGATGGACGGACGAAGGAGAATTCGAATGTCTCGCGCAATGCACAAGCTGAGCGCCCGTCGCGTGGAGACGATCAAGGCGTCGGGCTGGCACGGCGACGGTGGCGGGCTCTGGCTGCGCATTGACAACAACGGCTCCCGGAAATGGGTGTTCGCCTGGGAGCGATCCAAACGCCGCCGGGAGATGGGGCTGGGCGCCGCCTCCGATATAACGCTTGTGGCAGCACGCGAACTCGCTGCCGAGGCTCGTGCCTTATTGGCGCAGGGTCTTGATCCAATCGAAGAGCGTCGCGCGAAAGAGGCTGAGCAGGAAGCTCCCGCGGCTACTGAAGATAGCGCGGACGAAACTCCCAGCGTCACGACCTTCGGCCAGTTCGCCGACACGTATATCGATGCCCACGAGGACGGCTGGAAAAATCCCAAGCATCGGCAGCAGTGGCGCAACACGATCAAGACGCATGCCAAGTCGCTACTGAACAAGCCGGTCGACACGATCACATCGGATGACGTGGTTGCCGTCCTTCGTCCCATCTGGCGCAAGGTTCCCGAAACGGCCGGTCGCCTTCGAGGCCGGATCGAGAACATCCTGGACGCGGCAAAGGCGTCCAAGCACATCGTCAGCCCTTGGGAGAACCCTGCGCGGTGGCGCGGAAATCTGATACATCTCCTGCCGCGCCCGCCCAAGAAATCCCAGGTCAAGCATCACGCGGCGATGCCGTTTGATGATCTGCCTGATTTTTTCGGCAAACTGCGGCAGCGCCCAGCAACGGCTGCGCGGGCGCTCGAACTGACAATATTGTGCGCAACCCGTACCAACGAAACGCTGCAGATGACGTGGTCGGAGGTCGATCTTGAACAGGCCGTGTGGACGGTGCCGGGCGAGCGGATGAAGATGGGGATAGAGCATCGCGTGCCGTTGCCCAGCCACGCCGTCGAACTCATCAAGGCACAGGCTCGAACGTCAAGCCAGGCACCGGGTACTTATGTCTTTCCGGGCGAAAAGCCGGGGAGGCCATTGTCGCAGATGGCGATGACGATGGTGCTGCGCAGAATGAAGCTTGGGCATTTCACCGTCCATGGCATGCGAAGCTGTTTCCGCGATTACATGGGTGACATGACCGATCATCCGGAGTCGCTCGTGGAGCAGGCGCTGGCCCACCAGATCGGCGACGAGACGACCCGGGCCTATCGCCGTGGCGACGCATTCCTCAAACGACGCTCACTCATGCAGGAGTGGCAGGATTATCTGATGCCCATCCAGAAACGAAATGCTCGTGCGAAGCGCAGTAATGCCGGGCTTTCAGACGCTGATGGCGCCATGCTGGAGGCCGCCTGACGGCGATCATTTTGTCCGAGAATCGCGAACGACGCCCTCGATCCACGCTTCGACCTCGCGCTCGCTCCATCGTGCAGCGGCGGCGGTGATCTTGTATGGTTTCGGAAAGCGCCCATCGCCTATCATGGCGTAGATCATGGTCTTGCCCAGACCTACACGGTGGCGAACTTCCGCCAGCCTGAGCAACCTCTCCGGCTGCGTTGCGTCAGGTTCGGCCGTCATTTGCGCCGCTCCGCCAGCCCTTCACGCGCCTTTGCAAAGCCGCGGTCACTCGCGAGGAAGGCTGCCAGCATGTGCGGGACCAGATCAGCAATCGCCTGCTCTTCACCATAGGCTTGTTGATAGATCGTAGCGTAGTCCGCCAGGGCTCGTTGAAGGTCCGGCGCGATACTGATGGTCAACTTGATCGGCGTCCTGTCCGGCAGGCGGGCGAGCTTGAGATCGGTCATATCGGGCTCCTATTCCTTCCAGCGCGCGAGAATGAGATCACGGTGAACGATCAGCCGGACCGGCGCGCCGGGGCGGATGGTGATGGTCGGCTGGATCTGCAGATTGCGGGACGTAATCTGGTCGCCGGCGCGCGACACGTTCTGCTGCGTGGATTCGCGAATCGCCTGGACGAGATCGCTCTCCCCGGAGAAGGTCACGTTCGCGCCCACGCCAAGCAGGGTCGAGATCGCAACGCCCTTGAGCAGCGTCCAGGTGTGGAAGTCGACCTTGTCGGCAAGCCCGGCATAGCCCGACGGGTCGGTCGCGGGCACGTTGTCGAGCCGGATCGAGCTGCCGTCCGGCAAGATTATCCGCTGCCATACCACCAGCGCGCGCTTCTGCCCGAAGGCGACGACGCTATCATAGCTGCCGATCAACCGCGCACCCTGCGGAATGAGAAGAATGCTGCCCGTCGCACTGTCGAAGACCCGTTCCGTCACCTGGGCGGTGACGAGGCCGGGGAGGTCGGACCTGAGCCCGGTGATCAGGCTTGCCGCAATGACGCTGCCAGCAGACAGCATGTCCGGCGACGCCGGCGGGCTCAATCGATGCTCGTTTACGTCGCCGCCAGTGTCGCGCGCTGCAACGAAGTCAGCCTTTCGCTGCTGGGCATTGGGATCACGATCTGGATCGATCGCGAGCCGAGCTTGCTCAGCAGCCGCTGCCGGGGGAGATGACGGTGTTGCATCAGTGCTGCGGGTCGGATCGGTGCGGTTGCCGGACTGCACCAGCAATCCCGACTCGCGTGCCGCCTTCTGCTCCGCGGCCCGTCGATCGCGTTCGGTGGCGACGGCCTGGTCCGCGCGCGCTGTTTCGCCGTTCGCTGGCGCGATGCCCATGGCGCGCTGATGATCGAGGATCGGCCGGCCGAGGTCGCCCGGCAATGGCGGTCCGAGTTTCGGCACGTCGCCATAGCTCCCCGGCAGTCCGCTCAGTGTATCAGCCGGCGCCTTCGCCGTGACGGTCTGATCGTCACTTTGTCCGGCGAGATGCAGCGCGGTCGGCCGCAGCGCAACCCAGGCCGTTGCGATCAGACTGACGGAGCCGAGTGCTGCTATCGCCACCACGGCGCCGCGCTTGAAGCGGATCGCCCGTGCCGGCTGGGCGCGAAGCGCCAGCGTTTCCGGGTCCACCTTGCCCGGTGCGGCGGGGGCCTCGGGTGCCGGTGGGGCTGCCGCCTCGACGGTCATGATCCCCTCCGCTTGGGCGCGCCGTCCGCCACCCGGCTGATCCGGACAATCTGCTGGTGCTTTGTCCCGAGGCGAAGCTCGGCGACGTCGAAGATGCGATCGACAACATAGAAGCGGCCCTTCACGCGATAGTTGACGAGTTGGGCCTCGCCTTTCCTGTCCACCAGGAAAATCGGCGGCGCCTCGCCTACGGCCAGCGTCGCGGGAAATTCGATGAAGGTCTGGCGCCCGTCGTCGAAAGCACGAAACGGCCGCCAGTCCGGTCGATCGCCCGATACGGCATAATTGAAATGGAGCTGCTCGACCTCGATCCCGGCCGCTACTGGGGCCGCCGCCTCGGTTGCCGCGGCGGCCCGCTTCAATGCGATCAGCGCATCCTGGGGATAGGTCCATGAGAGTGCGGCCATCGCCGTCTTCATCACGCTGGTCAGCGCGATATGATAGCTGCGCCGGTCGGTGGTGATGACGAGATTGGTGGACAGGCCGGCGCTGAACGGCTTCACCAGTACATGGGTTCGCTTTTCCGCGCCCGACCCGCTGGTGGTATCGCCGATCACCCAGCGCACCGTGTCGCCACTGGCCACTGCCACCAGCGTCTCACCCGGTTGCAGCGCGATGTCCGTCACCCGCTCAGGTGCGGTGATGACATGATAGATGGCGCCGTCGGCGAACGGATAGACCTGCACGGCGTTGATGAAGCCCTGCGCGACGGGTTCGATCGTCGCTGCGCGGTTGGCGGCGGCGACTGGCGTGGTTTTGTGTGTGGTCGCCTCTGCGGGTTGGGTAGCAAGGATCAGGCAAGGCGCCAGCAGCGCGGCGGCTGCGAGAGTGGTAGTCATGGCTGGGTCTCCGTATTGACGGTCGGTTGAGCGGCAAGGTTCGGGTCGAGCGGCGAGCCGAGCGGCACGTTGCTGGGCGGCTGCGCGGTACGCGCGGGAGCAGTCGATGCGGCAGGCTCGAGTTCGCGGCTCCAGTCGATCGCGTCGATGTAGATACCGAGCGGGTTCTTCCGCAGCGTGTCAGCCGATACTGGCGGCTTCGTCAGGATCGTCAGGATGCCGGTCCAGTGGGAGGAGCCAGCCTCACTCCCACGCTCATAGGCCGTCTCGGTCCACTTGACCTGGAACGAGCGATCCGATGCCCGGACGACGCTGGTCACCTGGACCGAAACGGTACGCTCGCCGATCTTGGCGAACGGGTCCGCAGCGCGGGCATAGTCGCCCAAAAACTGGCTTCCTCGCGTCGTGGCGAAGTCATAGGCCGATAGCCAATCGCGGCGCATCAGCACCGGATCGAGCGAGACCCCGCGGACATTCTCGATGAACTTCGCCAGATGCCACGCGATCTGGGGATCGGTGGGGTGATAGCCCGCTTCGGCCTCGGTCACCGCCCGGGCCTCGCCGAGCCGATCGACCTCGACGACATAGGGCGTGACCCGGCTTTGCAGCGACTGCCAGATGAGCGCACCCGACATGGCGGTCGACAACGACAGCATGCCGAACGCCATCAGGCGCCAGTTGCGGGCCTGGAGGCGCGCCGACCCGATGCGGTCGTCCCAGACCTGGCCGGCGCGTTGATAGGGCGTCTCGGGCTCGGGCGTTTGCGCGTAGCGCTGGACGGCGCGCTTAAAGATCATGGGGTTTGAAGATCATGGCTCAATCTTCCCTTTCCTTGATGTCGGGGGTGGCGGATGCGCCGCCGCGATCGCCCTGCTGGAGAGTGTGCAACGCGACTTGACGGTGGTGGCGAGCGGTCTGCTGCGCCCGCAGCGAGCGTGCCCAGGACGGCGCACCATCGCTGCCGGCATCGGGAGCTGATCCTTTAGAACCGGCGGCGCCATTGAGAGCGGACCACGCGGCGTCGCGGCCGCGCTCGGCGGCTTCTGACAATCCCAGCGCCGCCGATACTTTCTGGCGGACCGCGTTGCCGGCCGCCTGCGCCATGCCGCCAATCCCGGCGCCGACGCTTGACGATCCGGCCGCAGTCTGGCTGAGCTGGTAGGAAGCCGAAGCCGCCGAACCCATGGTCGTGCCGGCCCGGATCGCACCGAGCGCAGCACCGCCGACCGCACGAGCCGCGCCGATAGTAGCGCCGCCGGCAAGCATGGTGACGCCCGCCGCGCCGACGGCTGTACCGAGCGCGGCGCCTGCCCCCAATTGCGGGGCACCGGCGACGAGGCCCGAGGCGATACCGGGGCCGAAGATGCCGAGCCCGAACAGCGCGAGCGCGCCGAGCGTCAGGCTCATCGCGGCGCCGAGATCGGGTTCCTGGCCCTGCATCGAGGTCGTGAACTCGGCGAAGAAATTGGAGCCGATGCCGACGATCACGCCGAGCACCATGACCTTGATTCCAGACGAGACGACGTTGCCGAGCACGCGCTCGGCGAGAAAGCTGGTGCGATTCCAGAGCGCGAAGGGCACGAGGATGAAGCCGGCCAGCGAGGTCAATTTGAACTCGATGATCGTCACGAACATCTGCACGGCGAGGATGAAGAAGGCGAGGATGACGATCACCCAGGCGAACAGCAGCACCGCGATCGTCAGGAAATTCTCGAAGAAGCTGACGAACCCCATCATGCTCGACGCCTGCTGGAGCAGTGGCCACGCGGCGGAGAAGCCAGTCGAGGCGACGCGGCCGGGCTTGAGCAGATCGTCCGCCGACAGGGTTCCGCCCCCGGCGGTGAGCCCAGCCTGCGCGAACGATTTGAAGATGATGTCGGCAAGTGTCGAGAAGCTGTTCAGGATGAACGCGAACGCGCCGATGTAGAGGATCTTCTTGATGAAGCGACCGATGACATTGTCTTCGCCGCCCATTGCCCAGAACAGGCCGGCCAGCGTGATGTCGATGCCGATCAGCGTGACGGTCAGGAAGTGGACGTCGCCGCCCAGCAGCCCGAATCCGCTATCGATGTAGCGGATGAAGGCCTGCATGAACCGGTCGATGACGCTGAGATCGTTCACTTCACTCTTCCATCAAGAGGGGGTGCCGCGGGGCGCGTAGGGGAGCGTCACGCGCCCCGCGGCGACGGCGACGGGAGGCGATACCGCCGCCGCCGGGCCGCGTCCGACTACTGGGGCGTGTAGGCGGAGCCGGTACCGAGGAACTTCGCGGTGGCAGCACGCCCCTCGGCCTCAGCCTGGGCACGGCGCGCCGCTTCCGTGGCTTCGGCGCGGTATTGGGCAGCCATCAGGTTCTGAATCTGGAACTGCTGCTTGGCGGTCAGCGCGAGCAGCTGGTTGGTCGCCTGTTGCGCCTGGAGCGAGCCTTGTGCCCCCTGGCTCTGCGCAACGATGCCGTTCATTGCATTTGCGTCGGCCTGCACGTTCGCGACGACCTGGGACTGGACGCCCATCGTCTGCCGGTACCCGGCCATTGCAGCATCGAGCCGCGCCTTCGCGTCGATCACACGCTGGTTGGTGGTCAGCGCCTGGTTGAAGTCGGTCGGAAACAGGCGGCTGAACTGCTGGTCGAGGCCGTCGATCCGGAAATCGATCCCCTGAGCCTGCGCCATCAGTCGGTCGATCGCTTGCAGGTTCTGGGTGAGCTGCTGGAGCTGGGGGAAATCGATGCGAGTCAGGTTCTTCGCCTGATTGGTCAGCATCTGCGCTTCGTTCTGGAGCGACTGGATCTGATTGTTGATCTGCTGGAGGGTTCGCGCGGCGGTGAGCAGGTTCTGGCTATAGTTGCTGGGGTCGAACACGGTGAACTGCGCATGGGCAGGCGCGCTCGGCATGATCAGCGCGCAGGCGAGCGAACCGATGGCGCCGAACCCGAGCGCGGACGCGATCAGATGTTTGCGGGTGGGGGTACGCATCTCATTTTACTCCTTGGCTTGGGGGGACGGGAAAGTCGGCGAGGAGGCCGGCGGCCCAGTCGAGGCCGGCTCCCTCAAGGAAGCGCGCCGCGAAATCCTCGGGGCCGTGCTCAGCCAGCAACCCATCGATGCGGGCCTGGGTCGCGGGATCGGAGGCACCGCAGAGGGCCAGCGCAATCGGGCCAAGGCCCAGTTCGAACAGCCGGTTGCCGCGTGCGGATTGCAGATAATAATGCCGCTTGGGGGTAGCCCGACTGACCAGCTCGATCTGTCGCTCGTTGAGGCCGAACCTCTCATAGGCGGCGCGCGACTGCGGTTCGATCGCGCGGTCGTTGGGCAGCAATATGCGCTGCGGGCAGCTTTCGATGATGGCGGGCGCGATGCTGCTGTCGGCGATGTCGGCCAGACTCTGCGTCGCGAACAGCACCGCGACATTCTTCTTGCGCAGCGTCTTCAGCCATTCGCGGATGCGAGCGGCGAAGAGCGGGTGATCGAGGAAGATCCAGGCCTCGTCGAGGATCAGCAGCGTCGGCCGGCCGTCGAAGCGCTCCTCAAGGCGGTGGAACAGATAGGTCAGCACCGGGGCGACCACGCCGGCCTGTCCCATCAGAGACTCGGTCTCGAAGCACTGGACGTCGGCGAGCGCGAGATGCTGTTCCGCCGCGTCGAGCAGCCGCCCATAGGGGCCGTCGAGCGTATAGGCGGTGAGCGCGGTGCGCAGCGCATTCGATTGGAGCAGCATTGCGAGCCCGGTCAGCGTGCGCTCCTCCGGGGGCGCCGATGCGAGACTGCCCAGCGCCGACCAGACGGCGTCCTTCACCTCGGGGGTAACGATGACCTTCTCGTGCGCCAGCAGCGCCGCGATCCATTCCGCCGCCCAGCTCCGCTCGCTTTGATCGTCGATCCGGCGCAGCGGCTGGAACGCCAGCGTTTCGCTGCTGTCCGCGCCGAGGCCCAGTGCATGATGGGCGCCGCCCATCGCCAGCACCGCCGCGCGCGCCGAATAGCCCTTGTCGAAGATATAGAGTTGGGAGCCGCCGTAGCGCCGGAACTGCAGCGCGATGAGCGCCAGCAGCACCGACTTGCCAGCACCAGTCGGCCCGACGACGAGCATGTGGCCGACATCGCCGACATGGGTCGAAAGGCGAAACGGGGTCGATCCGCTGGTCTGGGCGTAGAGCAGCGGCGGTCCGCCGAGATGCCGGTTTTCCGTTGGTCCGGCCCAGACCGACGAGAGCGGCATGAGATGGGCGAGGTTGAGGGTATGGATCAGCGGCTGCCGCACATTGGCATAGGCCTGGCCGGGCAGCGACGAAAGCCACGCTTCGACCGCGTTGACGCCTTCGCGCTTGGCTGTGAAGCCAAGGCCGTTGACGATCCGCTCGACCGCGCGAACCTTGTCTTCGGCGCGGGCACGATCGGTATCGGCGACGGTGATCGTCGTCGTCAGATAGCCGAATGCGACATGATCGCCGCCGAGCGCCTGCAGCGCGAGATCGGCGTCGACCACCTTGTTGTCGGCGTCGCTATCGAGAAGCTGGACCGGCTGGTTGTACATCACCTCGCGCAGCAGCGCGGTGATCGACTTGCGCTTGTTGAACCATTGCCGCCGGATCTTCGTCAGCGCCTTGGTCGCGTCGGTCTTGTCGAGCGCGATGAAACGCGTGACCCAGCGGTAGCCAAAATCCTGGTGGTTGAGCGCGTCGAGGATGCCGGGCCGGCTGAGGTTCGGGAATCCCAGCACCGTCAGCGTGCGCAGATGGTTTGCGCCGAGCGTCGGCTCCAACCCGCCGACCAGCGGCGTGTCGGCGAGCAGCGCATCAAGATAGATTGGCGTTTCCGGCACGGCGACCGGGTGACGACGGCTGGAAACGGTGCCGTGGAGATAGGTCAGCGTCTCCGCGTCGCCCAACGCCCGCACCTCGGGCATGAAGCCCGACAGGAGATCAAGCACGCGGTCGGTCTCGGCGATGAAGCCGACGAGGCTGGCGTGCCAGTCCCGCCCTTTCGCGTCGTCGGGCCGCTCGACCAGTGTCCGTCCCGCGGCATCGCTGCTGTCGGCGGGCGGCAACCAGACGAGTGTGCCGTGGAAGCGGCTCTCGAAATGCTGGCCCTCGGCTTCGAACCCGGCACGCCGCTCCTGCTCGACCAGCCAGGATGCCGCATCGGGAAAGACGCTCTCGGGATAGCCGAGCGCATCGCGCCGCTCGGCCTCGAAGAACAAGGCCCAGCCCGAGCCGAGTCGCTTGAGCACATTGTTGGCGCGCGCACAGGCCGAGACCAGCTCCGCCTCGGTCGCGCTTTCGAGATCGGGACCGCGAAAGGCGAAGCTGCGCTGGAAACTGCCGTCCTTGTTAAGGACGACGCCGGGTGCGACCAGCGCTGCCCAGGGCAGATGATCGGCAAGCCGATCGGCACGCGACCGGTATTCCGCGAGGTTCAGCATGCCAGATATCCTTTCTGGCGCAGATGGCGGAGCAGCACGGGCACGAAGTCCGGGTCGCGGCGGGCGGCGAAGACCGCGATGCTGTGTCCGATGGCCCAGATCGCGATCCCGACCAGCCACTGCTGGAGACCCAGACCGACCGCGGCCGCGATCGTGCCGTTGACGATCGCGATACCGCGCGGCGCACCACCCAGCAGGATGGCTTGCCCCAGGCTGGCGTGGATCGGCGCCTCGAATCCCTCGATGTGGCTCACGCGACGAGCGCCCCGCCGCCGAAGCTGAAGAAGGACAGGAAGAAGCTCGAGGCGGCGAACGCGATCGACAGGCCGAAGATGATCTGGATGAGCTTGCGGAAGCCGCCGGCGGTCTCGCCGAACGCGAGCGCGAGCCCAGTGGAAATGATGATCAGCACCGCGACGATCTTGGCGACCGGTCCCTGGACCGACTCCAGCACCTGCTGGAGCGGTTGTTCCCACGGCATGCCCGCACCGCTCGCATATGCGCGGCTGGTCATGGTGATCGAAAGGCCGAGGATCAGGCCGGTGACGAAGAAGCGGTCGCGGTTGGGAATACGAACGGTGGTCATGTCAGTCTCCTTCATGGTCAGGGGTCAGGGTTGGGGTGAGATCCACGACGACGTAGTCGGCCTGCGGGTCGAGCCCGGCGACGCGGACGATCGTCTCGATGCGCCGCGCGGTGCCGCGCCCTGCGATGAACACGATCATGTCGATGGCCTCGGCGATCAGGCGGCGCGGTACGGTGACCACGGCTTCCTGGATGAGTTGCTCGACCCGGTAGAGCGCGGACGTCGCGCTGTTGGCGTGGACGGTCGCGATCCCGCCGGGATGGCCGGTGTTCCAAGCCTTGAGCATGTCGAGCGCTTCGGCACCCCGCACCTCGCCGACGATGATGCGATCGGGCCGAAGGCGCAGCGTCGAGCGCACGAGATCGCCCATGGTGACGGCGCCGGCCCGGGTCCTGAGCGCGACCGTGTCGCGTGCCGGCGATTGCAGCTCGCGGGTATCCTCGATCAGGATCACCCGTTCGTCGAGATGGGCCATCTCGGCGAGCAGCGCGTTGGCGAGTGTCGTCTTGCCCGAACTGGTCCCGCCGGCGACGAGGATGTTGCGGCGATCGACGACGGCGAGCGAGAGGAGGCGCGCCGCTTCCGCCGACATGATGCCGTCGGTCACATAGTCCATCAGCGTGTAGATGCGCGCCGCCGGCTTGCGGATCGAAAAGCACGGGGCGGTGGATACGGGCGGCAGGATTCCCTCGAACCGCTCGCCCGCACCAGAACCAAGCGGCGGCAGCTCAGCCGACACGATGGGCTTGTCGCCATGGACTTCGGATCGGACATGGGATGCCACCAGCCGGATGATCCGCTCGATCTGGGGCGCATCGAGCTTCACGTCGGTATCGACGCGGCCTTCGCCGAGGATATCGACGCGCAGCGCGCCGTCGGGATTGACCATGATCTCGATCACCCGCGGGTCGGCGAGCGCGGCGGCAATCGCCGGCCCCATCGCGGTGCGCAGCATGGCACGGCGGCGTTCCGCCGAGACGCTTGTCGTCTGGGCGGACATCATGATGCGCCTCCAGCGGGTTCGGCGGGCACCAGCGTGCGCTTTCCACCGGCAATGTGGCGGCCGACCTGCGAGACGAACGCCTCGAACCGGTCGCGGCCGATGGCACGGGCTGCTGCATCAGCTTCGGGCAACGGCGCCGTCACCATCAGCTGGTAGCGGACGAACAACGACAGGCTTTCTAGCAGCACATCGATGTCGCGCCGCGCGCCGGCGAGTTCGCGTGTCAGACGGTCGAGGCGAACCTTGAGGAGGTCGTCGACTTCCTTGGTGCCACGGCGCGCCAGCCAATCCTTCAGCGCATCGTTGACGAGGTGGCTCTTGTTGCCGCGCGGACCGGCCGCGAGCGCTTCCAGCGCGTCGCTGAGTTCGCGGTCGATATAGAGGTTCTGGCGGATCTTCATCGCGGCCTCAGAAGTCCGGAATGAGGTCGCGCTTCGCGCCCTCGTTGATGGCATGACCCCGGACGACGGCGTTCTGCCCTTGCGCCTGGTCCATGGCGCGCTTGTCGGCGGCGACATCGTCGTCGTCGGGCACGATCTGGGGATCGCGCGTTTCGGCGGCGTCGGTTGCTCTGGAGACCTGTTCGGGAAGGCCTGGATGGCGCTGCTGCTGCATGCCACCATCGTCCTCGCTGCCTGCGGCGTCCTCCGCCTGGTGCAGTCGGTCATCGGTGCCGCACACCTGGTTGGACCAGTCGTCGCCGCGCGACTTCGGCCGATCGGCATATTGGCCAGATGCCAGTTTGGGTGCGGCAGCCACGCGTGCGGCGAAGTTGCGGTCGCGGAAATAGCGCAGCTTGCGCGCCCGGATTGGCGCAAGCCCGGACACGAGCACAAGTTCTTCGTCGGGAGAAAGCTGCATCACCTCGCCCGGCGTCAGGAGCTGGCGAGCGGTTTCCTGGCGGCTGACCATGACGTGGGCGAGCCAGGGGGCGAGCCGGTGGCCGGCATAGTTGCGCATGGCACGCTGCTCGGTCGCCGTACCGAGCGCGTCGGAAATGCGTTTGGCGGTGCGCTCGTCGTTGGTCGCGAAGGCGACGCGCACATGACAATTGTCGAGAATGGCATTGTGGTCGCCGTAAGCCTTCTCGATCTGGTTGAGACTCTGGGCGATCAGGAAGGCACGAATGCCGTAGCCGGCCATGAAGGCGAGGCTGGTCTCGAAGAAATCGAGGCGGCCCAGCGCCGGGAACTCGTCGAGCATCATCAGGAGCTGGTGCCGGCGCGTGGACGTTCCGGGCTGGTCGAGCCGCTCGGTCAGGCGGCGGCCGATCTGGTTGAGCACGAGGCGGATCAGCGGCTTGGTGCGGCTGATGTCCGATGGCGGAATGACGAGATAGAGCGACAGCGGCCGTTCGGCCTCGATCAGGTCGGCGATCCGCCAGTCGCAGCGCGACGTGACCTCGGCGACGGTCGGATCGCGATAGAGGCCGAGAAAGGACATCGCGGTCGACAGCACGCCGGAGCGCTCGTTCTCACTCTTGTTGAGCAGTTCGCGCGCGGCGGAGGCGACGACGGGATGGACCCTGGGTTTCTTGTGGTCGCCGACATGATTGGTGGTCATCATCCGGCGCAGCGTGGCGACGAAGCTGCGCTGCGGATCGGAGAGGAAGGTCGCGACGCGCGCGAGCGTCTTCTCCTCCTCGGCATAGAGGATGTGAAGGATCGCGCCGACCAACAGCGAATGGCTGGTCTTCTCCCAATGGTTGCGGCGTTCGAGCGCGCCTTCGGGATCGACCAGGATGTCGGCGATGTTCTGGACGTCGCGCACCTCGTCGATACCGCGCCGGACTTCGAGCAGCGGATTGTAATGCGCCGATGCGGCGTCGGTCGGATTGAACAGCAGACAGTGCGAGAACAGCGCGCGCCAGCCGGCGGTCAGCGTCCAGTTCTCACCCTTGATGTCATGGACGACTGTCGAACCGGTCCAGGACAGCAAGGTCGGGACGACGAGGCCCACGCCCTTGCCCGATCGCGTTGGCGCGAACGCCATTATGTGCTCGGGGCCGTCGTGGCGGAGATAGCGGCCACCGAGCGTGCCGAGCATGACGCCCGCGTCGCGGTGCAGCCCGGCGCGCTCGATCTCGCGGGGGCTTGCCCAGCGCGCCGAACCATAGGTGGTGACGTTGCTCGACTGGCGGGCGCGCCACAACGAACCGAAGATCGCCGCAGCACAGCCCACGAAGCCGCTGGCGCCGGCGAGCATGCCCGCCTTGTCGAAGACGACCGGGGCATAGGCATCATAGTGATACCACCAGCGAACAGCGCCCAGGGATGATAGACCGGCACGCTACCGAGCCGGAACCAGGGCAGGCCGAGTTCGGGCTGATAAGCCAGCATCGCCGCTGCCCATTGCGTCGCCGCCCACACCCCCGCGATGACGATCGCGAAGACGACAAGGATCTGGCCGATGAGCAATTTGGTGGGTGTCACGTCGAAGCTCCCGCCCGCCGAACAGGATCGGCTGGGGCGGTCTCAGACTCGGTGACAGGCTCGAAAAACGGAACGGCGCTGATGGGCGCTGATGGGCTCGCGTCGGCCTGCTTTGGCCGAGAGGTGGAACCGGAAGCTATCCGGCAGGCGTCGTCCGGCGGTTAGAGGCCTGCGTCTGTTCGGAGCGTTTCGATGCGTTCGCGCGAAACGGTCTCGACGATGTCGCGAAGGTCGCGGACCGACTGTGAGAGGGCGCAGAGGTCGTCATTGCCGATCTCATAGCTCGCCGAATAACGCGCCTCGACATAGGCGCGCTTCAGAAGTTCAAAGCGGCGGCGGTCGACCCGGGTCGCACGCGGCCATGCCTCGATCAGGCGGGGTTCGCTGTCCTCAGCGAGCGAGCGCAGGAATTTGATGTTGTGCGAGCGCGGAAAATACAGGGTGCGAACAAGCAGGAAGCAAATATAGGCCCGCTCGGTCGCTTGATGGAGCAGGAAAGCCGCATCTTTCAATTCGCCCTCCTGAAGTGCGAATGCTGCCAGTTTGATCCCGCTGTCGATCTTGGCGAGCCAGTCTTGGAAGTAGGTGGAGGCCATCTCATAAGCATCGGCGGCCGTCAGTGGCTGCGGCGTGGCAAGTGCGCTCCCGGGCAATTCGTAGAGAACGATCCCGTCGCGGGCGATATCAACCCAGAAATATTCGCCCCGGCTTAGCGCTTGGTTCACCTCCTCCAGCGTGTGGACGATGATATTCACGGGTCGCGCGATTGCGGTGTCGCGCAGGATCTTGTCTTCGGCAACGTACCAGTAATCGGCGATATCAGTGAGATCGGGATGGCTGACGATGACCAGCAGATCATAGTCGGACTGGTAGCCATTTTCGGGTTCATCAACCCAATCGTCCCTCGCATAGCTGCCGAACAGGACGACTTTGAGGATGCTCCCGTTTTTCTTCCAGGGCTGGGTCGCGCGCGCCGTCGTCGCCTCGGCAAACTCGCCCATCAGCAATTGCTTCACCCGATCCAGTTCGCCTTGCTGGACCGAGGCAGATGATCAACATCAGAGCGCACGGCGACGATTCTCGCGAGAGACCAGGCGCTTGGCAAGCCTTGACCGCGTGCATGGACACGCCGATGGTCCCGCCTCACGCACGAGCACAGCCTCGTAGATATCGTACACGCCTGCGCATCGCCCCGTCGTCTCCCTTATTTAAGCCCGCTTACCTTAGCTTGTTTGCTAATTAAGCCAAGTGCCAGTTGCTTAAATAAGAGGTTTTCCGCATATTGGGTCCGCATGGTCGATCCTGAACCGAATCTGCGGCTGGGCCGCTTCGTCGAGACCCCCGTTGCGGGCGAGGTTGTGCGAGCCTTCGTGCCCCCACCGCTTCCACCAGCGCCACCCATCGACGTGCTGGGCCTCCTCGACCGTCTCAGTCTGGCCGAGCGCGCCTTGGGGCGCCTCGACGGTATCACCATGCTGCTGCCGCGCCAGGAGCTCTTCCTCTACATGTACGTGCGAAAGGAAGCGGTGCTGTCCTCTCAGATCGAGGGCACGCAATCGACCTTGTCGGACCTGCTCCGCTTCGAAACAGAGGCGCAGGCTGGCCAGCCGATCGACGATATCCGCGAGGTCTCGAACTATGTCGACGCCATGATGTACGGGCTCGATCGGCTGGAAGAGCTGCCGCTGTCGCTCCGTCTCATCCGAGAGATGCACGAACGCTTGCTGCAAAGCGGCCGGGGCGGCACCAAGAGCCCCGGCGAATTCCGCCGTTCGCAGAATTGGATCGGCGGCACGCGCCCAGCCAACGCGCTGTTTGTGCCACCGCCGATTACGGAACTCGATGGCTGCCTGGATGCTCTCGAACGCTTCATGCACGAGAGTGAATCTCGCCTGCCCGCCCTGATCAAGGCAGGTCTCCTCCACGTCCAATTCGAGACGATCCACCCGTTCCTTGATGGCAACGGCCGCATCGGCCGTCTGCTGGTGACGCTGTACCTCTGCGTCAACGGCGTCCTTCGCAAGCCGCTGCTCTACCTCAGCCTGTATCTGAAAACCCACCGGACCGACTATTACCGGCTGCTTCAGGAGGTGCGCGAGCATGGCGCATGGGAGGCCTGGTTGGACTTCTTTCTTGCCGGTGTCGCCGACACCGCCAACCAGGCTTTCGACGCCGCTACCCGCATAGTCGATCTTTTCAAGGACGATCGCGAACGCATCACGGCCCAGAGTGATCGCGCAGGCTCGGCCCTGCGGGTTCATGATCTTTTCCAGCAGAACCCGTTTCTCACCGCAAACCAACTCGTCGAACGAACAGGGCTCTCGGCGCCGACGGTTAATGCGGCGTTGGCAGACCTTGAACGCCTCGGCGTGGTCGATGAAATCACGGGCAAGAAGCGAGGCCGGGTGTTCGGCTATCGCAGATATCTCGCTATCCTCAGCGAAGGGACGGAACCGTTGTCATCCGCAGCATCAGGAATAGCGACTTAGTCCCGCGTCCGTCGCTCCAACGGGCCATCCATCAGCGCACGAACGAACGACCTAACGAACGCGCCATCGTTTTGCCGAATGTCGGCAACGTCGAACCTTGCGCACCGTCAGGATTTGACGGGCAATTGCTGTAAGCGATCGTTGGTTCACATGGAGGGGAACTAGGTCTGCGAGGTCCGCGAGGCCGTTCCGAACGGTCCGCTGGTGGCGAGCGGGCCTACCGGACACTATCACTAGCTCGCATCTACAAGGCTCTCCCGGCCAGGCAAAACGTCCAGAAGCCAGTGGAAATGCGAGAGATATCTATCCCGCGGGACGTAACCAAAGAACGCCTAAAGGTGATATCAATACATCTTCGTCATCGACGAACGGGAGGGCAATCGCCTATGGTTACCGTGGGGCAACTGGGCGCAATGTTAATGGGGGTGGCGGCGTGAACTTTTTCTTCGTGAGGACAAGGCCGGCGCACCGTTTCAATCAATCGCGCATCGCCGGACTTGGATTAGCGAGGGACGAAGTTGCGCGTTGAACATCTGCCCTGCGGGCCTTTTGCAAACCGGAGCGAGGAACTCGCTTATCGCGCCGTCGAGGCCCATTTTCGGGCAACGGTTGGCGAGGGCACCGTTTATGTTCTGACCAACCTGGCCCATGCGCTAAAGCCCGACGGTCAGCCCGACGAAATCGATCTGGTCGTGATTGGTCCTGGCGGCGCGACGGCGATCGAGGTCAAGCATTGGGATATTGGGCGGTTGAAGGGCCGTGCGCGCGAGTTCGAGCATCATGCCGACCTCATCACGACCAAGGCCAAGCGTGTAGCTACGCGCTTGCGACGCCTCTATCCCGAACTCAGCTACGTAGCAGCAGGCATGTTGCTTACCACCGGGCCGAAAAACGACTCGTCGCGATGGACAACTGCCCTCTGTCCGAGGGGTCAAGCTATACGGTCTGGTGGACCTCGAAGAGGCGTTTGCGGACATCCTTACGAATCGTGCGATCATTGATACCCATCGGCTGGCGAAGGAACTTGCGCCTTATGAGCTTTCCGTCACACGCGGTGAGTTGAGGCGCCTCGGCCGCTATGCCCAGCTTCAACGCCTGTCACCGGCTGAAGATCAGTTCGTGCGCGTCTATTCCGCGCAGGATGTCAGCGGTGGCGACCATGTGACAATCTACCTGTATGATTTATCAGCCAGCAGCGCCTCAAACGCGGAGAATCTGGCACGCCGTGAATTCGACACTGTCCGACGGTTTCAGAAATCGCCCGCACTTCCAAGCCTGGTCGACAGCTTCCAAGCCTTGCCCGACTATGCAGGTGAGCTGTTTTTCTTTTCGACCGCTGATAGCGCTGCGACGTCCATCGCTGAGGCGTCTACGGATCTAGATTGGACAATAGCTGGCCGGCTTGCCTTCGCTACGGCAGCTTTGCGCGAACTCTCAGATCTCCACGAGCCCACCCTGGACGGAGAGACGCTTGTTCACCGCTCTCTAACGCCGGAAACAGTGCGCGTCCGTTCGGACGGGCGGCCATTGTTCGCCGGATGGCGGTGGGCGAGATTGCCAAAAGCGGAGACGATTGCTGGCGCTGGCGCGAATGTCAGCGCTGACCAATATGCTGCGCCCGAGGTTCTACGGTCTGGCCTTGCCACGGCCGATGTACGGTCGGACGTGTACAGCCTTTGCAAGGTGCTTCTGGAACTCTTTACAGACGGCTCCGCCGAGGCCGACGACGCCTGTGTCATCCTGCAGCAGGGACTTAGCGACGCGCCCGCGCATCGAGCGCCCGCGCGCGAGATCGCCGACGCTCTGACAGCGGAAGCCGTTGTTCCAAGCCAAGCGAATCCCCCTAAATCACCGCTTCATTGGGACGAGGGAGCGATCATCGAATGGAATGATGAGCGGTTTCGGGTCGTTTCAAGACTTGGCGAGGGAGCGGCGGGCCGGACGTTCAAGCTTGAGCAACTCGATGGCCAGACTGACGAACCTATAGGCACATTTGTTGGCAAGGTTGTCCTTAATCCCGAGGTCGGCGAGACGGCACTGATCGCCTATCGCAAGATACGCTCCATTGAGCTGCTGCCGGTTTCGTGGACACCAAGATAAGGTGTTTTCGGAACCGGAGGGTGTAGATGCAACGACGGAAGTTCAGCCGAGAGTTCAAGCTCGAGGCGGTGAAGTTGGTCCGAGATCGCGGCGTGGCGGTAGCGCAGGCCGCGCGCGATCTGGACCTGCACGAGAACGTGCTGCGCAAATGGGTCCGCGAAGCGGAAGCTGATCCCCAGTCGGCGTTTCCGGGCAACGGTCAGATGAAGCCCGAGCAGCAGGAGATTGAGCGGCTACGCCGCGAGTTGGCCCGGATGAAGGCCGAACGTGACATCCTAAAAAAAGCCGCGGCCTACTTTGCCAGGGACTCGATATGAAGTTCGGGTTCATCGCAAAGCATCGAGGGATCTGGCCGGTGTCGTGGCTTTGCGGGGCGCTCGATGTCTCGCGCAGTGGTTTCCACGCCTGGCTCGTACGCGCGCCAAGCGCCCGGTCGCTGAGCGACGAAGCGTATGCAGGGAAGATCCGCGCCAGCTTCATCTCCAGCTACCGAACCTATGGCGCGCGTCGCGTCTGGCACGATCTCTTGGCCGAAGGCCTTTCATGCGGCCTGCATCGTGTCGAACGGCTGATGCGGATGCACGGCCTGATGGCGCGGCCTAGGCGCCGCGGTCTGCCCAAGGATCATGGCGAACGCTCGGTCATCGCGGGCAACGTGCTCGATCGGCAGTTCAGCGCCGACGCGCCGAACCAGAAGTGGGTGGCCGACTTCACCTACAGTGCGCCTCGAGCGCATATGTCTGGAATGCAAAGGAGAAAGGAGGAATCGAACGAATGCCTTGCCCTCTGCTGTGAGGGGGCATGAGCCCAAGCGGCGGTGACCTGCCGTCAACTGGCAGGGTGACGTAGCCCGCAGGTAAAGGGGATTGAGGCGAAGCCGTTACGTCAAGATGGTCCCCGAGGCTGTAGCGCTGGAAGGTTGAGGAACACGAACCGGTTAATCCGCATCCGAGGGCTAAAATGTCGCCTTCGCCTACACGGCTTAACAGGCGGAATGTTGATGGTGGCGCCGGAGACGTATGTCGGCGGCACCCGAGTGCGGTCGTACATGTAGCTCGCCCGCATGGAGTCATGGAGAGAACGCAGCCAGGCCATGGCATCGGCATCGACTTGCAGGACGCAAGGACAAGGACTGCGACCGGCAGCCTCCCCAGCGCGTGAAAGTCCAGCATATGAACGAGGGAAGGCATGATGGAATGCCAAGGGAGTTGACCCTGATGTCCACCATGCTGACGGAGTCCTCGTAGTAGTCCGCGACCGGGAAATCCGGCCACATGGCGAAGGGGGGCAGTTCAATCTGCTTGAAGTGCAAACTACCTGACCAAATGAGGTGAAGACCTTTGATAATCAGCGAAATGCAGCACAAGCTCGCGACATGGGCCGAGAGCGATCCAACCCGCCGGTTTGATCGCCTTCTCCGGCTCATTGCCGATCAGGCGTGGCTTGCCGAGGCCGCCCGGGTCGTATTGGCGTCAAGCGGCGCCCATACGCCGGGCATCGACGGAATGGATAAGCAGCGGATGCGGACAGGCCTTACGCAACATTTGGCCAGCCTGCGTACGGACCTGCTGGACGGGACTTACTGCCCGCAGCCGGTCAGGCGAATTTATATCCCGAAAGCCAATGGCAAGAAACGCCCATTGGGTATCCCGACCCTGAAAGACCGCATCGTCCAGCGCGCGATGCTGATGGCCATGGAGCCGATCTGGGAGAGCGATTTCCATCGCCTCTCCTACGGCTTCAGGCCGGAGCGCAGCGTGCATCACGCTGTTCGGACCGTGAAGATACAGTTGCAGGATACTGGTGCCGGGACGCGGGGCCGCTGGATCATCGAAGGTGATCTGGCGAGCTACTTCGACACGGTCCACCACCGGCTTCTGCTTCGTTGCGTCCGGCGGCGTATCCGGGACGACCGGTTTGTTGATCTGCTCTGGCGGTTCCTGAAGGCAGGCCACATTGATCGTGGCCTGTTCGTGGCCTCAAGCGAAGGTGTTCCGCAAGGCGGCGTTCTGTCGCCACTCCTGTCCAACATCATGCTCCATGAGTTTGATGCGTGGCTGGAGGCGAAATATCTGAGCGACAAGGCCCGGAAGGACCGCTGGGCATGGAACTTCGGTATCCAGCAGGAGCGCCCCATTACGGTTCGTGAGAACCGGCAATGGAAACCTGCTGTCGCCTACTGCCGATATGCCGATGATTTTGTCGTCATCGTCAAGGGCACCAAGGCACATGCCGAGGCCATCCGCGAGGAATGCCGGACCTTTCTGGAGGACGGCCTGAAGCTGACGTTGAATATGGACAAGAGCCATATCACCCACGTTGACGACGGGTTCGTGTTCCTCGGGCACCGGATCATTCGCAGGCGGGGATCAAGCGGACGCATGTCCGTGGTCTCAACGATACCCAAGGAGAAAGCCAAGACCTTCGCTCACCGCTTGATCGAGGCGCTCTCCGGCAATCATGATGTTGCCACGGTGGACATGATCGACAGCCTGAACCGCCAACTGGCGGGATGGGCTGCGTTCTACAAGTTCACCGACTTCACGGCGCGCACATTCCGGCGCATCGACACCGTCGTATTCTGGAAAATGGCGCACTGGTTGGCGCAAAAGTACCGCTCTCGCATCAAACCGTTGATGCGCAAATGGTACCGCGCCCCGGGCATCGGCCAATCGAAAACTTGGCTGCTGTACGGGCGAAGCAATCAGGGCAATGCCGTGGGTAAGGCGCTGCGGCGACTGGTCACAAGCCAGAAGTTGCAGTTCCGGTGGCGGAACCCGGAGCGAAATCCCTACATCTTCCGGGACGAACTCCGAAACACTGTCACCTCCCATTATCATGATGTCGCCATGGCCATGGGCCAAGGCTGAATGGAGAGCCGTATGCGCTGAAAGGTGCACGTACGGTTCGGGGAGGGGAAGCGCTGATGCGCTTCCTACTCCACTCTGGACCGCCGAAGGATGGCTGTACGCGGCCGCAGTGATCGATCTGTTCTCGCGGCGGGTGGTCGGCTGGTCGATGAGCGACACGATGACGGCGCAGCTCGTCACCGATGCGCTGGTCATGGCGATCTGGCGGCGCGGCAAGCCCGATGCGCTGCTGCATCACTCCGACCAGGGCAGCCAATATACCAGCGAGCAGTTCCAGCGACTGATGGCCGACAATGGCGTCACCTGCTCGATGAGCCGGTCCGGCAACGTCTGGGACAACGCGGCGATGGAGAGCTTCTTCTCCTCGCTGAAGACCGAACGGATCGCGCGCAAACCTACCGCACGCGCAATCAGGCAAGGCAGGACGTGTTCGATTACATCGAACGCTTCTACAATCCCATGCGCAGGCACTCGACCTTGGGCTATCTCAGCCCCATGGACTTCGAGAAGCAGGCTCATGTAGCCTAACTTGGTGTCCATGGGACCGGCAGCAGCTCAACGAGCGTCAATCGAAATGGGGAGGAATTCCCCGAAAAAAGATGTGTAAACCATCTATTCGAGAGAGGATGAACCATGAAAAAGCTTGCAGTACTTTGCGCTGCCGCCGCAATGACGTTGGCCGGACCGGCGTTCGCGCAGTCGTTTTCCCCATCGGGTGCTACCGTCACGGCGACGGGCGCGACCAGCTTGACCGCGCCTGGTTTCCCGACCCTCAATTGTGCAGCGACCTTTCGCGGTACCGTCAATAGCGACGGAACGGCGACGATCACCAGCGCCAGCTTTGTCGGCGGGCCGCTCGGTGCTTGTGCGCTAGTGCGGTTGACCACGCCGTTCACGCTCGTTCCAACGTCGACGACTTCGGTCAACGTCAATGGCCTCGAAGTGACCGCGCCGGTATCGTGCGGTCCCGCCAATGTCAGCGCGACCTGGGCCAATGGAACGCCGTCGCACTTCGATATTCCGACGGCCACGATCAGCCCTGGCGGCTGCACGGTCACCGCGCACCTGACCGTGTCGGGCATCACGATCATCTGACCGACGACGATCGGGGGGATCGTTCGTCCTCCCGGTTCCGTCGAAGTGTGATCCCGTTCCTCGTCGATCCCGGTGTGCCGGTGCATCGGGATCGACACGGGGGTGGTACCGCATTCCGGTGTAAAATGAGGGGGGCGGATCAACCGGCGGGGATTGCCCCAGGATGATGTGTGCGTGTCGGATTTGAAGGTAACCCACCCAGCCACTCCGCGAAAAGGTCTGGCCGGTTCCTCCGGTTGCGCGCTTTGGGCAGTCGGCGCGATCTTAGGCGGATGCTCTGCGGCAGCGGCGGCGCAAGTCTCAACGCCGACTGCCAGCCCTGTAGCGGGGCCACTGCCGGCCCCGGTGAACGCGGCGGACCGGGCTCCTCGGACGGACGATAGAGACGACATCATCGTTACGGCGCGGCGCGGTGACGCGGTTGTACCACCGGAAACCGAGCTGGGCGCGGACGACATCGCAGCATATGGCGCGGATACGATCGCGGAGTTGCTAGGCGTCATTGCCCCATTGATCGATGGAAGCGGCAGGGCACCTGTGCTGCTGGTCAATGGAAAACGGATCGGCGCGGCAGCGGGCGTCACCGGATTCCCGCCCGAGGCGCTCGCGCGGCTGGCGATTTTGCCGCCGGGGGCGGCGTCACGATATGGCTATCCGGCCGATCAGCGCGTGGTCAATCTGGTCTTGAAGCCGAAATTCGCCAGCTGGGACGGCTCCACCGGCGTGACGCTTGCAACGGCGGGTGGGCGCGACAGCGAAAACGGTTCGGTGAGCCGCGTCGTGATCGACGGGGCGACCTACTGGAACGCGCAGCTTCAGCTGTCCCGCGACAGCGCCCTTCGCAAGAGTGCCCGACCTTTAACCTCGCCTGCGGCTTTGGTTGATCTGGCGGCGCATTTCGCCGCGCCGGATGGAGGAGAAATCGATCCGGCGTTAAGTCGGATCGTCGGCCGCACTGTTGCCGTCGTCGACATTCCCGCGATGGCGTCGGGGCACTCGCCCAACCTGGCAGCGCTTGCGGCCGCCGCCGCTTCCAATGTGCGGTATGACAATCCCGACGATGTTGATGCGTTGCTTCCCGGCGGTCGGACACTGGGGATCAATCTGGGGGTTACCCGTCCGCTCGGCGGGTTTTCCTTATCCTTGAACACAAATTTCGCGGTCATCGGCAGTATTCAGCAGCTTGGATATCCCGCCCAGGCGCTTCACCTGCCAGCGGGCAGCCCGTGGTCGCCGTTCGCGCGCGATGTCCTGCTGATACCGGCTTTGTCGGGCGTCATATCTACCGCGCGCCAGGATACCGCCACGTTCGGCGTATCGAGCACGCTTGCAGGCTCTGTCGCGGGCTGGAATGTGAACCTGGTCGCAAACTACACCCAAAGCTGGAGCGACAGCCGCTTCGATCGAAGCGGAGATCTTACCGCTGTGCAAGCGCGCATCGATGCACATGATTCAACCTTCAATCCCTATGTCGCGCTGCCGCGCGCGACGCTTATCACCACGGACCGGGTGCAGTCGCAAACGCGCGGTCTTGACGTAAAAGTGATCGTGGACAAAGCGGTGGCGACGCTCCCGGCCGGACCGCTGACGGTGAACCTCGCGACCGGGGGCAGCCACGTTGCGGTGGGCAGCGATGCCCGCGACACCGCGAATGCGTCGCTGCCCGGCCTGCGTCGTACGGAAATTAACGCCCAGGCCGGTTTCACCGTGCCGCTGACCCGGCGGCGCGAAGGTCCCGGTGCCGTATTGGGTGAGCTGTCGGCCACGGTCACGGCTGGGATGGCTGGCATCCTCGGCAGTACGGTGCAACGCCAGCTCGACAACGCGCTCAGCTGGTCGCCCGCCGCCACGGTCCAGGTGTTTGGCGACTATAGTATCGCAGAGGACGCGCCAGACGTAGCCCAGCTAAATGCTCCGCAAACTCGGACGGTGGTTCGCCTCTATGACCCTGTTCGGCAGGAGGTCGCCGCGCCGATCTGGCTCAGCGGCGGCAATCCAAATTTGCGCCGCGGGTCGAGGACGAATTTTGTCCTGAAAGGGGCGTGGCGACCCCTGGGCGGGCAGGGACTGACGATCAATCTAGGCTATCAACGGCAAATCGCGCGTGGCGGCGCGACGGGCTTTCCGCAGTTGACGCCGGCTGTCGAGGCGGCGTTCCCGGATAGGGTCATGCGAAACGGAGCCGGGCAGCTGATCGAGATCGATGCGCGCCCGATCGCGATCGAGCAGGACGATAAGGCACAATTGACCGCAGGATTTACGCTGCTCTGGAACCTCGGGCGCGCGGTCGCCCCCGCCCAGGAGCGGCAAATACGCGCAGGAAACTGGCGGTTTTCGGTGGCACTCATCCATCATTGGCAATTGGAAAGTCGGTTGACGATCCGTGCGGACCTTCCCGCCCTGGATCGGCTTGGGGGGGATGGCGGACAGCCGCGCCATTTGCTGTCGGCGCAGGCGGTGGCGGGTAAGCGTGGTATGGGAGTGACGCTAAACGGTCGCTGGCAAAGCGGCGTCCGTATCCGCAATTTGGCCATTGCCGCTGGGAGGGGCGACAATGCGTATGCTGCGCTGGCCCAGCTCGATCTGGATCTGTTTCTCGAGCCAGCGACGCTTTTCGGCGCGCGTTTCGACCGGGGTTGGGCAGCAAACACACGGCTTTCGATCAACGTCCAAAACATGTTCGATCGGTTCCAACGCGTAACGCTCGCCGACGGAACCGTGCCAGCCGGTTACGATCGCTACCAACTCAACCCGCTTGGCCGAACCGTGCAAGTAACGTTCCGGAAGCATTTGTGAGGAGGCGCTTGCCGACCCGCAGACCTGGCCCTGCGTTCGGGGATGTGACCTCCCGCCCGTCGGTGGCGCGCGGCGTTGGGGATGTTCTCCAGGAGCGGTCTCGAGGCTGGTAGCATCAATGAAAGGCTTTGCGACAATTACGCCCAGAGCAAGATCGGATCGACTTTAAGAGTTTATTGATGCTGTTGACAAAAATACTCTCGCGGAAAAGAATAGATCGCTGTAAAAATCGTAAAACCCTTGGGGGCATTTGTCGCGCACGCCAGTGACGCAGGACTGGAAGGATTGGTATCATGCCGCGTTTGTCGGGAATGGTCCACATCACGTCGATCGAGGACCTGCATGGCGACATGGCCGGTGCCAGCCAAGATGCGATGATCTCGGTTCTTGGTCGTCGGAGAATACCGCTGACCTGCCAGCGCAGCCAATAGACAGGGTCGGCGACACAAAGCACGAGTCCGGCTTCTGGACGCTGTCACGATAGGCGAGAGGCGGACTGGCACGGGCAGAGCAAGGAAAGGGGGACGGGGCGCATGAGGCTTTTGGATCCATCGACATGGTTTGCTGCGGCGAAACCGGTGCCGCCAGTACAACCGCCCACCGAGGTGAGGGTTCATGAATGGAAGCAGGCCGAGATCCTCTGGCGAATCCGCAAGGCGGACACGGCTTCGCCGGCGGACCCCATCATCGCAGCAGAGCTGGACAAGATCTTCTACGATAGCAGCGGGAATCTCAACGAGGCCGACTGGTCCCGGATCAACGAGGCGGAAAGTCTGCTCGGCGCTGTCCTCACCGATGTCCAACTGAGATCGCAATACTCGATCCTGCTGACATTGGCGGCCACGCGAGCGCTTCCCTCGCTCAGTACCTATCCAAACCGGTCCGCATTCGGATTGCTCGGTCTGGATGACAAGCGGGATATCTACGGTGCGCTTCTGTACGAGCTGCAGTCCGGCTTCATCGGCGGGCGTTTCATCCGCCGACTGCGAGCCGAGGCCGCATCCACCTTGCTGCGCTACGGCATTATCATTGCCGCGATCACGATTCTGGTTCCCTTTCTATGGCTCTTCTTCACGTGGCTCAGCCTACCGAAGAAAGCTCTTTTGGAAGGAGGCGCGGTGATCAACGAGACCATCTTCGTGCTGCTGGCGGTCGCGTGCGCCGGCGCGCTTGGCGCATTCTTTAGCCGTGCCATGAAATTTCAGACAGACAGCGCCGCGCTGACCTTCGACACGGTCATTCAGACTTACGTTTCCCGCATGCTTTGTCTCCGCCTGCTCTGCGGAATGACCGGGGCGATTTTCTTCTACTTCTTCATCTGCGGAAAATTTGTCGGCGGAAACCTCTTCCCGGCTCTGAGCTCCGGCATGGTGACAGAGCAGACGATCTGGACGTTGCACTTGGCCGGCCCCGTTACCAAGGGCCTCGCCAAGGTTAAGCCCGAAGATCTTCGTGCGGCGTCCGAACTGTCGCCAACGGTGGAGTTTGCCAAACTTCTGGTCTGGTCGTTTTTTGGCGGGCTTCTCCGAACGGCTCGTTCCGGACACCTTGGCGAGCCTTGAAAAGAAATCGGCCGACGCATTGCAGGCTCCCGGTGCGAAGCCGTAACCGAAGGCATCGAACGGCCTTCTCGACGCGACGTATGCCTGCAGCCAAGACGGCTGATTTCTGCTCGCCATAATGATCTGCGAGATAATCAACGAACAGGCGCGTGCGCGCAGGCACGTTCGGGCCGCCTAAGAACGTCCTTGCGGCGATATTCTGCGACCCTACTTTCTACGGTGCGGTCGCCGAACGGAGCGCGCCGTTAGCGCTCGCGGGAAGGAGCAATATGGCGGATCACCCGGACCACATGGTCCACGCCTCCGATACACGAAGCGCCAAAGATCCGGTCTGCGGGATGTCCGTCGATCCGGATACGGTGCCGCATCACGCCGATCATGCAGGGCGGCGGTATGCGTTCTGTTCGGCGGGCTGTCGCACGAAATTCGTGGATGACCCGGGGAAATATCTCTCGTCCGATGCCCCCCCGGCGGTATCGCCATCGCTTGTCTCAATGTGGACGTGCCCGATGCACCCGCAAATCCATCGGGATGGGCCAGGCACCTGCCCGATCTGCGGCATGGCGCTCGAGCCCGAACAGCCTTCGCTGGACGACGTAGCGAACCCCGAGCTTATAGATTTCACACGGCGCACATGGGTGGCAGGTGTCCTCAGCGTGCCGTTGCTGGCGATATCGATGCTCGCCGAGATGCTGGGCCTGCACTTCGTGCCGCCGGCCTGGTCGCCCTGGATCCAGCTCGGGCTGACCGCACCGATCGTGTTGTGGGCGGGCTGGCCGTTCTTTGTGCGGGCCTGGACGTCGGTGGTAACGCGTCATCTCAACATGTTCACCCTCGTCGCGCTCGGGGTGGGGGGCGGCGTTCTTCTACAGCTTGGTGGTGACCGTCGCGCCGGGCATCGTCCCTGCGACCTCTCGCATGCACGGGGCGGTGCCGGTCTATTATGAAGCGGCGGGCGTCGTCGTCACGCTCGTGTTGCTGGGGCAGGTGCTCGAATTGCGCGCGCGCGCGGCGACGGGGCGGGCAATCCGCGCGCTGCTCAATCTGGCCCCCAAGACGGCGCGGCGGATCGCCGCCGACGGAACGGAAGAGGACGTCGACCTCGCGCTGGTCAAAGCCGGCGATCGATTGCGCGTTCGACCGGGAGAAGCGGTGCCGGTGGACGGGGTGGTGGTCGATGGACGGTCCTCCGTCGATGAATCGATGCTGACCGGTGAGCCTGCTTCCGTGCTGAAAGCCGATGGGGCGGTTGTAACCGGCGGCACCGTCAACGGCACCGGATCGCTCGTCATCGAAACGCGGGCGGTGGGATCGGACACGGTCCTCGCGCGGATCGTGAAGATGGTGGCCGAGGCGCAGCGCAGCCGTGCGCCGATCCAGGCGGTCGCGGATCGCGTATCTGGCTGGTTCGTTCCGCTGGTGGTGGCGATCGCGGTCGCGACCTTCGTGGTATGGAACCTGACCGGGCCGGAGCCGCGCTTCGGCCAAGCGCTGCTCAACGCGATCGCGGTGCTGATCATCGCCTGTCCTTGCGCGCTGGGGCTGGCGACGCCGATGTCGATCATGGTCGGCACCGGGCGCGGGGCGGCCGCTGGCGTGCTGATCAAGGATGCCGAGGCGCTGCAACGCATGGAACGCGTCGACACGCTGGTAATCGACAAGACCGGCACGTTGACCGAGGGGCGTCCAATCCTGACCGCGGTGGAGACCGCCGGGGGTTTCGAGCGCACGACGGTGCTCTCGGCGGCGGCGGCGGTCGAGGCCCGGTCCGAGCATCCGCTGGCGCGGGCCGTGGTGTCCGCCGCCAAGCACGAGAGACTCTCGATCGAACCCGTCGACGCGTTCGATTCTCAGACCGGGCGCGGCGTGAGCGGCAGCGTGGCCAGCCGTAGTGTGCTCGTCGGCAACGCGGAACAAATGACCCTGGCGGGTGCCGACACCGCCCCACTCGCCGATGCGGCGGATCGCTATCGCAGCGAAGGGGCCGGGGTCATGTTCGTTGCGATTGACGGGCAACTTGCGGGGCTGCTGGTGGTCGCGGATCCGATCAAGCGATCCGCGCGCGCTGCGGTCGCCGCGCTACGCGCCGAGGGGTTGAGGATCGTGATGCTCACGGGCGATGTCGCTGCTACCGCGAACGCAGTGGCCGTCGCGATCGGCGGAATCGATGAGGTTCATGCCGGGCTGAAACCCGCGGACAAAGCGCGCATCGTCGGCGAGCTGAGGGCAAAGGGCGCGATCGTGGCGATGGCGGGCGACGGCATCAACGACGCCCCCGCCCTGGCTGCGGCCGATGTCGGCGTGGCGATGGGCACCGGCACCGACGTAGCGATCGAGAGCGCCGGTATGACGCTGACCAAGGGCGATCTGGCCGCGATGGTCCGGGCGCGGCGGCTGGCAAAGGCGACGATGCGCAACATTCGGCAAAACTTGCTGTTCTCGTTCCTGTTCAACGGCATCGGCGTACCGGTCGCGGCGGGCGTGCTCTACCCGGTCGCGGGCATCCTGTTGTCGCCGATGCTGGCTGGCGCGGCGATGGCACTGTCGTCCTTCACCGTCGTGACCAACGCGCTGCGATTGAATGCCGTGCGGCTGTAGCTCGGGATGGCGGCAGCGTGGCGCGACACCTGCTCGCCTTGAAAAAGGGGCGGTACGGCTTGCTCATTGTCGGCGGGGGGCTGCGATCTCCCCGCGATGCGACGATCGTTCGGGCTACCGTACCCGGTCAACGCCCGATCAAGGAATGCGCAGCTCGAACGGCCCGGCCGGGAGTTGGGCGTCGTCGACCACATTGACGACCGGAAAATCCGCCCAGGCATAGCGCACGCGCGTAACCGGGCGATTGTCCGCGAAGAGCGTGGCATGGTTCCCCGTAACGGTCGCGCGGGCGTAGCGACAGGAGCCGACCTCGGGCCCGCACAGCTCGAATCCGATGGCCTGGTTCGTGCTGCGCGTGTGCAACGCACCGGTCACGCCTGCGAACGTCACGGTCACGTTGCCAGCCGTGTCCTGTGTGGCTTCTAAGGGCTGCGGCCCCGATGCCGACATCGTCTGTCCATAGACGAGTGCGCCCATCGCTCGAGCCAATCTTTGCCCGACTTCGTGCTTCTCGCCCGGATGGATGTCGAGGGGATCGCCAAGGTCGAGCGTTACCGCGACCGCCGCATGACCGTCGTCTTGGGCCACTTTGCGCTGGTCGTCGCGGACTCGCGCCCAGCCGCTTTCGCCAGGCGCGATCGACGGCGTGCCGAAACCGGCGAGCGAAACGATTGCGAACGGCAAGTGCGGTTGCGCCACTTGACGCCGCCATTCGGACATCATCGCCTTCAGCCGGTCGGCATAGCCGGGAATGTCCGTGTCGGATTCGCCTTGATACCAGGCCACGCCCGCCAGCGCGGTTTGGCCGAGCGGCGCAATCATCGCATTGTAGATCGTTCCGGCACCGGTGATCTCGTCCCATGGCACGCGCGGCGAGGTGCCGAGGACGCGTTTGGCGATCGCATAACGCCAGCCATCGGCAATCGGCACAATGCTGCCGTCGGCGAAGGTCAGTTTCATGGCGTCCGCCGGGCCGGGCATGCCCCCCGTCGCATAGGCGTTTTCCACGTTGACGGTGATAACGTTGCGGCCGGCGACGAACGTACCGGCGGGGACGGAATACATACGCGCGTCCCAGCCGCCGCGCCCGCCGACAGGTTTTCCGTTGATCCAGGTGCGGTCGGCATCGTCGATCGCGCCGATGGCGATGGTGGCCATCTGGCGTGCCTGTTCGGGCGTCAGCGTTATGGTCTTCTGATACCACAGCATGCCGAGATAGGTCTGCAGTGCTGGCACGCCCCAGTCTTCGTAAAAGGCGATCTTTGGTACGGGCTGCCAGTCGAGCGCCGCGTCGGGCTGCCACGGTTCGTGACCACGCGTGTCGCCGGTCTTGTCGCGCCACCAACTTTCCCAGGCGGCGCTCGCCGTGCGCTCGGCGGCGGCAGGATCCCGGGCGTAGAGTGCGAGCAGGTCGGCTTGCGCGCCACGGCCCGCGGCGCGCTGTGCGTCTTCGCCCATCCATGCGGCGATTTGCGATCCACCCCAACTCGAATGGATCGCGCCGATCGGCACCTTGGCGACCTTGCGCAATGCCTGCACCATGTAGAAGCAAGCCGCCGAAAAGCTGCCGGTCGTCTTTGCGTCGGCGGCGCTCCAGCTGGGCTGTTGCGCAAAACGGTCACGCGCGGTCGTCGATGTTCGCTTGGCCACGGTCACGAGGCGGAGCTGATCGTCGGCACCCCCCATGATCGCGCCCATCGCATTCTGTGCGCGCTCGACGGGGAGCTCCATGTTGCTTTGGCCCGAACACAGATAGACATCGCCGATCAGCACATCGTGCAGCGCCGTCGTGCCGCTTGGTGCCATTACGAGCACGTCATACGGGCCGCCGGCGGGCAAGGGCGGCAGCGTGACGCGAAAAACGACCGTCGCGGGCCGCGCGGGCTTGGGCCGATTGTCCGGCCAGCACGACGGTAACGGGCTCTCCCGCGATCGCTTCGCCGGTCACCACGATCGGCTGGTTACGCTGGACGACGCTATGGTCGGACAGCAGTCCGCCCACGGTAGGCGCGGCACAGGCGGGACCGACGAGGGTCCCCAAGGCCAGCGCGAACGCGCTCGTCCCCACAGCAAAGGTGCGAAGCATGAAATACCCTCTCCTTCGAACCGCCTGACGATTGCGCGTTCCGCGCCGTTGACGCACTGGCTCTCTGCTTATACTCAGACAATATAACGGAAAGCGCAAGGGCTCGGTAGCGCTCTTTGCGGGTGTGAGGGGGGAATGTTGCATATGATCTGCATGTCCCGCGCGGCATCGGGCCGCGCCGAAACTCTCGCCTTTCCGGATCCGCGTCGTGCTCCGACCGACTTCCCCCACGCTCTGCGTCAAAGGACTATTGCCATGATCCGTCGCGCCCATCTTTTGCTCGGCCTTGCCCTTGTCGCCACGGTGCCTGGCGCGGGCTTTGCCCAGGAAAATGTCGACCCCGCCAATACCGCGACCGCCACGCTTCACGGCGATCAACCGGGACCGGTGATGAACCGGCAAGTGTTCGGCCAGTTCGCCGAGCATCTCGGCCACGGCATCTATGGCGGGATCTGGGTCGGTGAGAGGTCGTCGATTCCCAACGATCACGGTTATCGCCGCGACGTGCTGGAGGCGCTGCGCGCGATCAAGGTGCCGGTGGTACGCTGGCCCGGCGGCTGCTTTGCCGACGAATATCACTGGCGTGACGGGGTTGGTCCGCGCGGCAAGCGTCCGGTCAAGATCAACACCAACTGGGGGGGCGTCAACGAAGACAATGCCTTCGGCACGATCGAATATATGGGCTTTGTCGAGCGGTTGGGGGCGGAGGCCTATGTCTCCGCCAATGTCGGCAGCGCGCCACCGAGCGAAACCGCGCAATGGGTCGAGTATATGACCTCGCCGAACGGATCGACGCTGGCCAAGGAACGCGCGGCGGACGGTCATGCGGCACCGTTCAAGGTCCCCTATATCGGCATCGGCAATGAGCTGTGGGGCTGCGGTGGCAATATGCGCGCCGAATATGCTGCGGACCTGACCAATCGCTACGCCCTTTTTGCCAAGTCGGGCACCGGCAAGATGCTCAAGATCGCCAGCGGTCCAAGCGACGCGAATTATGAGTGGACCGACACGCTGATGCGGCTGTCGGGCAAGAACATCGATGGTCTTTCGCTGCATTACTATACGCGCCCGCGCGATCAGGAATGGAAGGACAAGGGCGCGGCCCTCGGCTTTCCCGAAAGCGAATGGGCCAGCACGATGGCGCACTCGCTGCAGATGGACGAGTTCGTCACCAAGCATTCGGCGATCATGGACAAATACGATCCGGCCAAGAAGGTGTGGCTGGTGGTCGACGAATGGGGCACCTGGTACGATCCCGCTCCCGGCAGCAACCCGGGCTTCCTCGTGCAGCAGAACAGTGTGCGCGACGCGGTCGTCGCGGGGCTCAACCTCAACATCTTCGCGCATCATGCCGACCGCGTGAAGATGGCGGCGATCGCGCAGATGGTGAACGTGCTGCAGGCGATGCTGCTCACCGACGGCGCGAAGATGGTCAAGACGCGACCTATTGGGTATTCGATCTGTACAAGCCCTGGCAGGATGCGACCGTGTTGCCGATCGACGTGAAGTCGCCCTGGTATCACAAGGATGCGACGGCACTTCCCGCGATCAGTGCGTCGGCGGTGCGTGACACAGCCGGGCAAGTGCATGTCGCGTTGGTCAATCTCGATCCCAACCGCGCGATCCCGCTGTCGATTGCGCTGGCCGGGGTCACGGCTGGCAGCGTTTCGGGGCGGATCGTCACCGGCGCGACGATGGACGCGCATAACAGCTTTGAGCAGCCCGATGTGGTGAAGCCGGTCGCCTTCACCGGCGCGCATGTGAGCGGTGGCACGCTCAGCACGACGCTGCCGCCTATGTCGGTCGTGGTGCTCGATTTGCAGTGAGGCCGCGAGGGCGGTCCTGCGCTGCGGGTGCGGACCGCCTTTGGAGCTCGGGGTTTCTTTGAAAATAGCCCGGCTTCCTCCCCTCCCTTTCAGGGAGGGAGAAGTCGCCTATTCGTCAGAGCGGCAGCCGGACCGCGCGGCTGGTGGTGAAGCTGGCGGTGCTGGTCGGCACGCCGGTGTCGGGCTGGCCCGATCCCACGCTGACGCGGTATTGGCCGGCCATCACTTGGCGCGTTCCGTCGATCGCCACTGCGCTCAAGTCGCGGGGCGACAGGTCGAAGCTGATGACGCGATGCTCGCCCGGCTTGAGCGTGACACGCTGATAGCCGCGCAGTGCCACGCGCGGGGTGCCGGGTTGATCGGGGAAGTTGAGGTAGAGCTGCACCACCTCGTCGCCCGCGCGC
Organism: Sphingomonas sp. Ant H11; assembly: GCF_000797515.1. Lineage (GTDB taxonomy): Bacteria > Pseudomonadota > Alphaproteobacteria > Sphingomonadales > Sphingomonadaceae > Sphingomonas. The sequence goes on along the minus strand of NZ_JSBN01000031.1, from coordinate 30,737 downwards.
TCACCGGCGTTGCTGACCTCGGTCGTCACGCGCAGCCCGCTCTCGGCACCGCCGCTGGCGGGTGTCACCGTCAGCGGCGTGTAGGCGAAGCGCGTGAAGCTCAGGCCGTAGCCAAACGGGTAAACGGGCGTGCCGGTGAAATAGCGATAGGTGCGCCCCGCCATCGCATAATCGTCGAACGGCGGCAGGTCGGCAACGCTGCGGTAGAAGGTCAGCGGCAGGCGACCGGCGGGATTGGTCTTGCCGGTCAGCACGTTGGCGACGGCAAGCCCGCCCGACTGGCCGGGATACCAGGCCTCGACGATCGCGGCGGCATTGTCCTTGGCCCAGGCAAGGTTGATCGGGCTGCCGTTCATCGCGACCACGATCAGCGGCTTGCCGGTCGCCTTCGCGCGTTCCAGCATCGCTTGCTGCTCGGCGGGCAGGTCGAGCGAGGTCTTGTCGCCGCCCTTGAAGCCCGGAATGTCGGTGCCGGTTTCCTCGGCCTCCATGTCGGACGTCAGCCCGACCACCGCGACGAGCACGTCGGCCTTGGCAGCGGCGGCGGCGAGATCGGGCTCGGGCTGGGGCGAGATCCGCTTCCACACCAGATCGGTATTTCCGAAGCCGCGCGCGGTCGAGACCAGCCGCAAGCGATAGCGCTGGCCCTTTTGCAGCGTCACCGTCTTGAGCGTCGGCAGCGGGCTGTGATGCTCGCCGCCGACATCAAGGAAGGTGTGCCCGTCAATTTCCAGCAGCCCGCTGCCGCCAAGGCCAAGGCGGTAGCTGCCTGTCTCGGGCGCGACCAGAAACCCGGTCCATTCGGTGCGGTGATAATCGTTCACCCTGGGCAGATCGAAGGCGCGCGCGGCAACATCGACCTCGCGCCGCGTCACGATCGGGCGGTCCTGATAGGTGAGCGCGGCAAGGATGGTGTGGTCGGTCCCTGGCTTGAAGGGGAGGCTGGGCGGGGTGACCGGGTTGAAATAGCGTGCGAGCAGCCCGGGCTTGCCGTCTGGCCCAATCAGCGCCGACGGCGGCACGCGATCGCCATCGGTGATCGATTCCCCGAACGGCACCAGCGTCACCGCGCTTGCTCCGGCGGCTTGGCGCAGACCGTCGACCACCGATACGGGCGGCGCGGATTGCGTAGAGGAATAATTGCCGCGCAGCACGCGCGTCGCATCGCCGAGGGGCCCAAGCACGGCGATCCGCGCGCCGGGACGCAGCGGCAGCACGCCGTCATTCTTGAGCAGCACCAGGCTCTTTTCGGCCGCTTCCAGCGCGAGCGCAATATGATCGGGGGTGAGGATGGCGCTTACCGGAACCACCGCCGGTGCGCCCGCGACGCCTGGCAAATCGCCATTGCGGAGGCGCGCGGAGAACAGCCGGACCAAGGTGCGATCGATATCGCCTTGCGAAATCAGATTGCGCTTCAACGCCTCGCCGAACCGGTCGGGCAGGCCGCCGATATCGCCGATCGTCTGGGTGTTGCATTCATTGTCGACGCCCGCCTTCATCGCTGCAGCGACGGCGGTCGCCTGGTCGGGGGCATATTTGTGATTGTCGGCAATGTCTTTCACCGCGTCACAATCCGACACGACATAGCCGGTAAAGCCCCAGGCACCGCGCAGGTGATCCTTAAGCAGCAGATCGTTCGCGCAAGCGGGCTGGCCGTCGATGCGGTTGTAGGCGCACATGATCGAACCGGCGCGCCCCTCGACGATCGCCGCGCGGAACGCGGGGAGATAGGTATCCTCCAGATCGTGCGGCGAGACATAGACGTTGGCGGCGTGGCGGGTCGATTCGGGGCCACTATGGACCGCGAAATGCTTGGGCGTGGAGATGACCTGCGGCAGATCCGGGTTGGGCCCCTGCATGCCTGTTACGAAGGCAACGCCCATGCGTGCGGCGAGATAGGGATCCTCGCCATAGGTCTCCTGGCCCCGGCCCCAGCGCGGATCGCGGAAGATGTTGATGTTGGGCGACCACGTATCGAGCCCGGTGCCGATCCGGCCCAGCTTGCCGGTCTGCCGCCCTTGGGTGTGGAGCGCGCGCACCTCGGTGCTGATCGCGCCCGCGACCTGATGCACCAGTGGGGCATCGAAGCTCGCCGCTAGGCCGATCGGCTCGGGGAAGTTGGTGGTCGGAATCGGCCCGAGCGCGCCGTGGAGCGATTCCGTCCACCAGTTATACGCCGGAATCTTCAGCCGTGGGATGGCGGGTGCGACGTTGAGCAGCTGCGGCAGCTTCTCCTCGGTCGTCATTTGCGCAACCAGTGTTGCCGCAAGGCGGTCCGCCTCGGCGCGCGCCACGCCGGGCTGCGGCGGCAAGCGGGTTGGCGATGCGGGCACGTCCTGCGCTTGCGACGCAATGGTTGCGACGCTGGCGCTCACCAGCAGGAGCGCGCGCGATGCGAAAGAAAGGGTCGATGCCATAATGTACCTCAAATCCGGGGGAGGGAAGGAGTCGTCGGAGGATCAGATCGTCGGTAACCCATGCTCGACGATCTTGCGGATCAGATCGCGGTGCCGCGGCAAGCCCGCGCGCAGACGCTCGGTCTGGGTCGCGGCTTCGCGCCGTGCCTGCGCCGCGAGCCGGGTTTCGCCCGCGATCGCGTCGCGCGACACTTCGGTGTGGAAGTTCATGCCATAGAGCACATATTGATAGCTTGCCGCGGGGAAGACTTCCTCGACACGGTCAAATTCGTCGTGGAACCATGGCGGCTGGTATTTCCACAGGGTCAGCAGATCGCGTAGCCGGTCCGGGACCGTTTCGGGCCGGACATTGTCGCGCCAGAAATCGCTGTCGGTGCGCTTGGTCAGCACATAATGCAGCTTCAGGAAATCGATGATCCGGCCCCAGCGGTACAGCGTCGTCGCGTTGAAGCGCGCGGCGAGGATGTCCATCACTTCGCGGCACACCGGCATCTGTTCGGCCACCAGCTTGGCGGAGAGTTCGATCAGCACGATCGCCGATGCTTCGAGCGGTTCGAGGAAACCGGCGGCCAGGCCGATCGCCACGCAATTGTTCTTCCAGAAGGTTTCGCGGTGCCCGGCCCGGATCGCCAGTTTGCGCACCGCCAGATCGCGGCCGCGCGGGCCGAGATAGGCTCGCAATTCCTGCTCGGCGGCATCGTCGGAAATGTGGCTGCTCGAATAGACATGTCCGACGCCGCGCCGCGTCGGCAGGCCGATGTCCCAGATCCAGCCTGACGATTGCGCGGTCGAAATCGTGTGCGAGGCGATTGGTCCGTCCGGATCCTCATGCGGGATTTGCACCGCCAGCGCCGTGTCGCAAAACAAGGTGTCGCTGCAACTCTTGAACGGCACGCCGAGCGTCTTGCCGATCAGCAGCGCCGCAAAGCCAGTGCAGTCGATGAACAGATCGCCCGCGATCTCGCCTGCCTGTTCGGTGACGACGGTGAGGATGTCGCCATTTTCGGCCTGCGTCGCATGCTGGACGTCGGCGAGTATGTGGCGAACGCCGAGCGTTTCGCAGCAGTGCCGCTGGAGGAAGCCCGCGAATTTCCCGGCATCGAGATGATAGGCGTAGTTGGCGAGCGCCTCATATTCGGGGGTGGCGATCGTCTTGGGGGCAAGCCCGTCATCGCACAGCCGCCCTTGCGGCGAGACCATGTCGCAGAAGCTTTGGCCATGGCCGTCGGCCAGCCAATGCGTCGCAAGATTAACCCGCGAGAAACTCTGCGGCAGCATCAGCGGATGATAATAGCCTTCATCGGGCTCGCCGGTTGTCCAGCGGGCGAAGCGCGCGCCTTGTTTGAACGATGCGTTGCATTCGCGGAAGAAATCGCTTTCCGACACACCGATTTTGGAAAGCGTCGTGCGCAGCGTCGGCCAGGTGCCCTCGCCAACCCCGATGATCGGCGTTCCGGGGGATTCGATCAGCGTTACCGAAAAGCCTTCCGACATCCGGCCGCGATGCCGCGCGGCGATGATGCCGGCCGTCAGCCACCCAGCCGTCCCGCCGCCGACGATGACGATGTTTTTGACGCTCTGCATCGCTCCCGACTACCAAAAATGAGGGGGTGCCGATACGGCACCCCCGAGGTGGCAGAGACTAGAAGCGGAAGCGCGCGCCAGCCAGATAGCGCCGACCATAATCGAACACATCGAGCAACTGGTTGTCGAAGCGGCCGTGGGTGCTTTGCTGGTTGTTGTTGACGTTCTGCACTTCGCCAAACACGCTGAAGTGTTTGTTGATGTCATAGCTCGACGACAGATCGAGCTGGAGGCTCGAATTGACGAAGGTCGGCTCGGCCCCGAATTGTCCGGTATTCTGGTTCTGGCCAAACTGGAGCAGATATTTGTCGCGCCAGTTGAGCGCCGCCCGGAACTGGAAGCCGTGCTTGTCGTAGAAGCCGACGAAGTTCGCCGAGTTGGCCAGGCCGGTCACGGCAAAACCGGTCTGCGAGATGTTGGTTGGGTCATACGGCTTGTTGGTATCGACAAAGGTGGCGTTGGCGGTGAAGCCGAAGCCAGATTCGCCGAACACCTGTTGCCATGCAACCTCGACCCCGCGCACCGTCGCGTCAGGCCCGTTGACCTGTTGCGTGACCGCAAAGTTGGCGGGCTGCCCGGTGGTCGGATCGATCACGCCGTTAATGGCCTGCCGCGTCACACCGCCAACGATGAAGTTGCTGACGTTCTTCACGAAGAAATCGACCGAAACGTAGGAGTTGCGCTTGTAATACCATTCGGCCGCGACGTCGAAATTGTCCGACAGATACGGCTTGAGGTTGGGGTTGCCGCCGCTTGCCGTCAGCGCGTTGACGCGCTGGCCGCTGCCGACGTTGAGCACCGGCGACAGCAGGTTGAGCGCCGGGCGCGTCAGCGTGCGCGACGCATCGAAGCGCAATTGCAGCCGGTCGGTGACTTCGAGCCGGGCGTCGAGCGTCGGCAGGAGGAACGAATAGCTGCTCTTGCTCGAAACCGCCTGAACCGGGGTATAGCTCGACACTGTCAGCAGCGTCGGATCGGCGCTGCTGGTGCTGAGCACCAACGGCAGGCGGCCCTGGCCGACCGATGTCAGATGGGTGTTCTCGTTCCGCACGCCCGCGTTGAAGTGGAACGGCATATTGCCGATGTCGGTGGTGAAATTGACGCTCATGTAGAGCGACCAGGTCTTTTCCCGAATATCCTGGATGCTGCCGGGATCGACCGCCTCGTCAAAGGTTCCGGTAAAGCCGGTAACGCCCGAATAGTTATAGCCGGGGATGTTTTTCGTCTGAGGATTGCCGAGGCTGGTCAGATAATTCTGATAGGCGATCGGGTTGAACATGATCAACGACGGCGGCAACGAGCCCTTGAAGCCGGGGATGAAGTTGTTGGTCGAGATCGTGCCCTGATACAGGCTGCTTGGCAGCGGCGCGATGCCACCACCCTGCGCGGAAGGCGTGCCGTAGCCGGCATAGGCCTGCCAGAAGTTGTTGGTGAAGGTGCTCTGGTTGCTGAGCTGGAAGCGGTCCTCGATATACTGTCCGCCAGCCTTGATGGTCAGATTGTCCTGATGCCAGGTCGCATTAAAGCGCGCCTGCTTCAGGGTATCGGTGTTGCGCTGGGTTTGGTTCACGGTGACATGCGAACCGATCAGCGCGGGATTGGCGAAATCCGCAGCGGTACCGTTGGGCCCAAAAGCCGTCAGCACCGGAATGGCGTTGCTGCTGTTGCCGAGAATTTGCAGCCCGGTCGTCGTGCCGAGCGCACCGCCATAGCCGATATCGCCGTTCTGGCTGCCGATATTGCCGTCCGGATTACGCCAGCTCTGCGCGTAGTTGAGATCGCCCTCGAGCGTGAGGTGCTCGTTCGCGTCCCATTTGACGTTGCCGCCGATCGCATTGGTCTGCAGCACTTCGGTGTTGATTGCCGAGGTGAAGTCGGTCGGCGAGCCGGTCTGCGTGAAATTGATGGCCTGCCCGTTCTTGTCGAGCTCGACGTTGCGCAGCGCGCCCTGGTTGAACCACACGCCGAAACCGTAAATGTCGGTGACGACCTTCTGCCGCGAGAAATTGTCGTCGATCGTGACCATCACATCGTCCGACGGATGCCATTGCAGCGCGATGCGCCCGTCATAGCGTTCGTCCTTGGTACGATCCTGCTCGTAAACATATTGCTGGGGGAACCAGCCGACCACCGTCTGGCGGTTGCGTGCGTCGGCATAGGCGGCGCTCTTGGAGTCGCTGGTTGGCGAGCAACTGGTCGCAGTGGTGCCCTTCAGCTGGCACGGCGCGTAATAGCCGCCCTCCCAGCCATTGACGCCGACGCGGTTGGTGTTGGTATCGCGGCGCGTGTAGATGAAGTCGGCGAGCACGCCGAGCGTGCCATTGGCGAAGGTGTCGCTAAGCAGCACGCCGCCGGTCGGAACGATCTTGCCCGAGCGATCCTGCACCGAGCCTGCAATGCTGGTCGCCAGGCGGAGGCCCGGATGATCGAACGGCTTGGGGAATTCGACATTGACGGTCGCGCCGATCGAGCTTGAGGTCAGCGCCACGTCGGGCGTCTTGAGGACGCTCAGGCGACCGATGAAATCGGAACCGACGGTGGAGAAATCGATCTGGCGGCCACCGGTCGCGGTCGAGATGCGGCGACCGTCGTACAGCGTGGTGTTGAAGTCGCCGCCAAAGCCGCGAACCGTGATGCCGGTTGCTTCGCCGCGGGCACCGGAGCGCTGGATCGACACGCCGGGCAAGCGCTGGAGCGAGGCTGCGACGTTCGAGTCGGGAAATTTGCCGATGTCTTCGGACGAGATGGCGTCGACAACGCCTGTCGCCGAACGCTTGATGTCCAGGTTGCGCTGGAGCGATCCGCGCAGACCCGTGACGATGATGTCCTGCCCGATGTCGTCGGGGGTAGAAGGTTTGCCGGTGTCGGCGGTAGCAGCCCCATCCTGCGGCGTTACGGCCTGCGCGGTATGGATAGTCTGCGCGTCGCTGGTTTGTGCGGCGGCCGGATCTGCCAAAGCAAGCGCGAGCAAGCTCGGAGCGCCAATCAGAATAAATTTGCGCCTGCGTGAGCCCGATGCTGCGCTATTCCGGCGTGCGGTGAAGTACGTCACAATCCCCTCCCTCTTAAACTATCATTATTATTCAGACGTCTGCCCCAGGCCGTGGGCCCTGGGACAAGCTTCTCGCGCCCCAGTCGGTATCGTCCGACCTATTGCGCTGGGAGCATTGTTATCGCTACCAGAGACGCTGCGCAATGGTATTTGTCGGTGTAATGCGAAAAAACGATCAAGGCTCTTGGCCGGAGCGTGGTGCGCCGCTTATGCCAGCAGGACGACCGTGAGCAGCGGCGCGATAGCTTAGGAGAGGACGCCGATGGCGACGCTGGAGGTCTTAAATACCGATAATCACGCGGCGCTGCGGCTTGGTCCGCCGCTGTCCGCCGACCGGCACTTCGTGCAGATCGTGGTCGAAGAGTTCGAGTCGGTCGCTGCCCGATTTCCGATCCTTTTTACCAAACATCCTGAAACCGGGGCATTTTATGCAGGAGCACTGCTGGGCCTGAAGCCGGGCGAAAACATTTTTTCCGGAACGGGTGATGGCGCGGCGGTCGAAGGGCTCCTCGATCTGGTGCGGCAGGGTTTCTATATTTCCGGCGATCATATCGCGATCGATCCGGCGCAACCCCGCTTTGCGGGAACGGGTGGGCAAAGGGTGTTTGAAGAAGAGGGCCTGCCCGCCGCGGCGCTGCGCCGTGTCCAGAGCGCCTTGAGTCAGTTGCACGCGGGGTTGCCGCGGACCGAGCAGTTCCTCAAGCGTTTGCTCGCGCTCAAACTGGTCGAGCCGATCGACCTGTCATTCAGCTTCGACGATGGCGAACGACTCGTGCTGGAAGGCCTCTACACGATCAGTCGCGATGCCCTGGCCGAGCTCGACGACGTTGCGGTGATCGGACTGTTCCGGCAAGGCGACCTGGCGCTCGCGCAAAGCGTCCTTGGATCACAGCAGCATCTTTCGCGCCTCGCCCGCCTGCGCAACGATCGTCTTGTTGCCGGATGACATCGCTCGACTCGCCCTGCTTGCGAACCGTCGACGGCACGACATTGGATCGCGACCGGTTCCTCCGCGACATTGCCGAGCCGTGCGAACCGGTCGTCTTGCGCGGCGTATGTCGCCAGTGGCCGGCTTATGCCGCGCAAGCGCAATCGCAGGCGGCGCTCGTCGCCTATCTGGCACGATTCGCGGTCGACCGGGCGGCGGAGATGTTTGTCGGCGATCCGGGAACGGGTGGACGATACGATTATGCCGACGGACTGGCCGGGTTTACCTTCTCGCGCGAAAGCGTGCGGTTCGGTGAGGCGCTTGGGCGGATCGCGGACGCAGCACAGTCTCCCTCGCAACCGTCAATCTATGTCGGTTCGCTGCCCACAGATGACTATCTTCCGGGCTTTTCTGCCGAAAATACGCTCTCGATCCTGTCGCCCGACGTCGGCCGCGGATCTGGCTTGGGACCGCGTCGTCGGTCGCTTGCCACTATGATACGTTCGACAACCTCGCCTGTGTCGTGGCGGGGCGACGGCGTTTCACGCTTTATCCGCCCGATGCGATTGCCGATCTGTATGTCGGGCCGATCGATCACACGCTGGCCGGGCAACCGGTCAGCCTGGCCGCCAGTGCGCCGCCGGAAGACGCACGCTACCCGGCGTTCGCCAACGCCCGGGGACGGGCGATTCCCGTCGATCTGGAACCCGGCGACGCGCTGTATCTGCCGAAGCTGTGGTGGCATTCGGTCGAAGCGACTGCACCCTTCAATGTTCTGGTCAATTATTGGTGGGATGGCTTCGCCAGCGGTCCCGATGCTCCGCATACCGCGATGTTGCTCGCGATGATCGCAATCGCCGAGCGCCCCGCGCCCGAACGCGCGGCGTGGCGAGCGTTTTTTTGAACACTATGTTTTTCGCCCCGATGGCCATCCGCTCAGGCACCTGTCGGAACAGCAGCATGGTATCCTGGGGCCGCTGCGTGGCGGCAATTATGGGCGGATCCGGGCGTTGGTGATGCGCTTGCTTCGCGGCGGGTAGGCCCCGGCCTAGAGGAGGCGCTGCAAGGAATTGACGCGGACTTGCTTTAGACGGACAAGACGACACGTCGCGAAGACGCGATACCGATCCAATAAGTGCTTGGGAGAGTGATATGCGCAATCGTCATCGGCTGCGGGCGGCATGGCGTGCCTCACGCGTTGCCTGCATCGGAACCGCCGCTTTGCTGATGGGGGGGATGCCGGCAATCGGACAAGTGCCGACGCACGTCCCACCGCCGGTTGCCGGTGCTCCGGCCGTTACGATCGAGCGGATCAAGGTGCATGCGCCGACCATCGTCGGCAATCTCGAGGGCGATTCGGCGGACCGCGACGTGCTGGTGATGCTGCCGCCAAGCTACGCCGCCAACCCGAAGCGGCGTTACCCGGTGCTGTATGCGCTCCACGGCTATTCGATCGGTGCCGAGCAATGGACCCACGAAATTCACGTGCCGCAGACGATCGAGGGCGCGTTCGCCAAGGGCGTGCCCGAGATGATCGTGGTGCTGCCCGATTCGAAGACGCTGCATAACGGATCGATGTATTCCAGCTCGGTCACCACCGGCGATTTCGAGACCTTCATCGCGCGCGACCTGATCCATTATGTCGATGCGCATTATCGCACGATCGCCGACCGGCGCAGCCGCGGGCTCGCCGGGCATTCGATGGGGGGATACGGCACCGCGCGGATCGGGATGCGGCATCCCGACATGTTCGGCGCGATCTATATGATGAGCCCGTGCTGCCTGTCGGCGCGCGATCCCGGCCAGATCGACCCCAAGGCGGCCGCCGCGCTGGAGGCCATTCATACGCGCGAGGAAGCCACCGCGCTGCCCTTCTTCGGGCGCGCGCAATTTGCGACCGCCGCCGCCTGGTCGCCCAATCCGAAAAACCCGCCTTTTTACCTCGACTTGCCGACCAAGAACGGCGTCGTGCAGCCCGAGGTGCTGGCAAAATGGGCGGCGAACGCGCCGCTCGCCTTTGTCGACCAATATATCGGCAATTTGCGCCAGTATCGCGCCATCGCGATCGATGTCGGCGATCAGGACGGCCTCAAGGACGACGCCGCCAAGCTTCACGCGACATTGGACCGCTATGGTATCGCCAACAGCTTCGAACTGTACCACGGGACGCACGTCAGCGACGTGGCGGTGCGCTTTCAGGAAAATGTGATGCCCTTCTTCGGCAAGAACCTCGTGACCAAGGCGGCGCGCTGATGCGCGGCGGACGCAGCCGATTGCGCGTCTGTGCGGCGCTGCTCGCGGCCACGGCTTGCAGCTTGCCCGCGATGGCGCAGGCCGACGATCTCGCCCCAGCCGGGCGGTGGAGCGCTTATACTGCGGGCGCGGGGCAATTGCCGCCAATGGGGTGGAACAGCTGGAACGCCTTTTACGAAGATGTCAGCGAGGACAAGGTGCTCGCCTCGGCGCAGATCATCGTCGATTCGGGGCTGGCGGCGAAGGGCTATCGCTATATCGACATCGATGACGGCTGGTGGCTCAAGCGACGGGAAAGTGACGGGCGGATGGTCATCCGCACCACCACCTTTCCCTCGGCCAAGGGGGCGGGGCCGGGCGGCGACACCAGCTTCCGGCCCTTTACCGACCGGCTCCATGCGATGGGGCTCAAGGCCGGCATTTATTCCGACATCGGGCGCAATACCTGCGGGCAGGCGTTCACCTCGACCATGGCCAATATGCCCGAAGGTACCGTCGCCGAGCGCGAGGTCGCCCTGTACGGGCATGTCGACCAGGATATCGCGCTCTATTTCAAGGACTGGGGCTTCGACCTGATCAAGGTCGACGGCTGCGGCATCCGCGCTTTCCCCGCCACCGATCCGCGCGTGAAGTCGGGCCAGTATCGCGCGCTCGCGCCGCTGGTCGACGTCGAATCGGTCGGGCGCAGCGACATTGCGGCGGTGCGCGGGCTGTATGAGGAGGTCGGGCGCGCGCTAAAGCGCTATAACCCCGACAACGACTTCCTCTATTCGATCTGCCTGTGGGGCTCGGCCGATGTCCGCGCCTGGGGCAAGGATGTCGGCAGCATCTCGCGCACCAGCGAGGACATTTCGCCAAGCTGGTCGCGGATGCTGCACAATTTCGACAGCGTGTCGCGCCGCGCGCTCTATGCGCATCCGGGATCGTGGAACGACCCCGACATGCTGTTCATCGGCACCGGCGATTTCGATGCGGCGCATGCGGCCGAGGCGCGGACGCATTTCACACTTTGGGCAATGGTGAATGCGCCGCTGTTCATCGGCTATGACTTGCGCAAGGCACCGCCGACGATGCTGGCGATCCTGGGCAATTCGCGGATCATCGCGCTCGACCAGGATCCCGCCGGCAACCAGGCGGTGCTGGCGTTCGATACCGACGATGTGCAGATCCTCGTCAAAACGCTGGCGAGCGGCGACAAAGCGGTGGCGATCTTCAACCGCACCGCGTCGCCAGCGCAAGCGGTGCTGACTGCCGACCATCTCAAATTCACCGCCGATGGCGACGTTACGCTCGACGATCTGTGGGATGGCGGCACGACGCACTTCCGCGGCGAGACCAAGCTCGCGCTCGCGCCGCATCAGACGCTTGTCTTCACTGCGCACGGCACGCGGCAATTGCCCGGCGGTCTCTATCTCTCGGAGCAGCCGGGCCGGGTGAATCCTGCGGTCGATGGCGTCGTCGTCCCCGAGCATGAGCCGCTGATCCACCGTGGCATCTTGCCGTGGCGCGGGACTCGGGGCGACGGCGACCACCCGCGTTATGGCGGCTGGGGTGGCGCGCAGGCTGACGGCACGCCTTATGGCGAGACGCTGCAGGTGGCCGGGCGTCGCTTCACCACCGGGATCGGTGTGCTTGCCAATTCGCGGATCGAAGTGCGCAATTCGGGGTTCGCCCGCTTCTCGGCGTTGGTCGGGGTCGACGATTCGGCGCGCGATCGCAGCCAGCCGGTGCGCTTCGCGGTCTATGGCGACGGCAAGCTGCTCGGCCAGTCGGCACCGATGCGCTTCGGCGACGCAGTCGCGCCGCTGTCGGTCGACGTGCGTGGCGTCACGCTGATCGAACTCGTTGCGCGCACCGCGACGCCGCTGCGCTTTCCCGATCCGGTGAGCTGGTCCGAGGCGGCGCTGACGCGCTGACTCCGGCGCGATCAGCTCGCCATCGCGCTTTGGGTATCTTCCAGCGCGAGTTCGACCAGCCGCCGCATCGCCGCGCTGGCGGCGTCGGGGTCGGCGGCGGCAATCGCGTCATAAACGAGCACGTGATCGGGGATCGGGTTGCGCGGCAGCGCGCGCAGGCGTTGCTTGAACTGCGTTGTCCAACTGACCGCTGCGCCGATCGAGGCGCTGAGCACCACCAACGCATCGTTGCGGGTGGCGCGCAGGATCGTATCGTGAAACTGCCGGTCGGCCGCACGGCCCAGATCGGTCGCGAGCGAATGCCGCCGCATCGCGGCAAGTGCCTCCTTCATGCGTTTGAGTTCGCTGCGGTCGCGCTTGGTCGCGGCCATCCCGGCGGCGGCAGGTTCGATGATCAAGCGCAGTTCGAACAGGCTGCGCACCAATTGCGGATCGGGTTCGCCGGCAAAGGCCCAGCCGAGCACGTCGGGGTCGAGCAGATTCCACCGGTCGCGCGGGAGCACGCGCGTTCCCGCTTTTGGTCGGCTTTCGACCAGCCCCTTGGCAATCAGCGCCTGGATGCCTTCGCGATAAGCACTGCGCGATACGTCGAGCGATTCGGCAAAGACGGTCTCGCTGGAAAGCGTCTCGCCCGGGGCATATTTGCCAGACAGGATGGCCACGCCGAGTTTGTGGGCAATGGCGCCGCGCAGCCGCCGCCCTTTGCCGCGCGGAGAGCGCGTTGGCAGTTCGCTGTCGGTTGCGGTTCCGGCATCTTCAGCCGGGGAGAGGGAATGTTCGATCGTCACAGCGCCGAACTCTAGCAGCAGCCGGTCGTGACGGAAACTGCGACTATCGTAGGACGTCCTTCCGTGAAGATGGGGAGTCTCCGCTACGGTCGCTTGAAGGTCCACCGTCCGACGGCGCTTGCGGGATCGAACGGGGCAAGGGCGGGGGTGCTGGCCCCCACGGCAACCAGCGCGCGCGACGGGCCTTGTCCCGTCACCTTCGGCGTTATCCGGTAGGTGCCGTCGGTGAGTTGGTCGATCCGCCACAATTGCTCGGGTGCGCCGGTAAAGGTTGGCACGGTTGCGACGGTCTCGCCCGACACGGCCAGCGCGCGGCCGGTACCCGCGATGAGGATGCTGTAATACGGGGCACCGAAATAGCCGCCTGCCCCGGCGACTGGGGCGATTGTCCATTGCTGGTGCGGCCTGATCATATAATCGCCAAGGTCGACGTTGATCGGCCCGCTTGGCCAGTTCGCCTGATCTTCGCCAAGCGTCTGGTTCGCGATGGGGGTGACCGGCGTATTCGGCGCAGCAAAGAAGCTGCGGCGCGCATCGAACGCGATGCGGGTGTCGTCAACGGCAAGCTGCAGCGCGCCGCCGCTGCGCTGCGATTCGATCTCATACGTTCCGGCCGCAAGATTTTCGCCGCCGACCGGCCAGCCATCCTTCCACAACAAGGGCTCGATCGCGAGCACGCTACGCCCGCTGCGATCCATATCGGCTTCATAGTGCATCGAGAACTTCTGGAGTCCGTCGCCAAGGTCGACCAGGCCGAAATGGCCGGGGCCGTAGCGACGCCCGCGCCCGGCGACCACCAGTTTCCCACCGCCTTTCAGCAGCGGTACGCCCATATGGTCGACGAACGGGCCGGTCGGCGAGCGCGAGCGCCCGACGCGAATGTTGTACGAAGAATTGGGCCCGTCGCAGCACGTGCCGTGCGTTCCCAGCAGATAGTAATAGCCATCGCGGTAGAGCAGTGCGGTGGCTTCCATGTCGATCGCGATATCGACCGGTTGGTTGCCTGCGCGCCGGGCACCCGTTGTGGGATCGAGCTCGACCATGCGGATATAGCCGAAATAGGTGCCGTAGCTCAGCCACAGCCGCCCGTCGGCGAGGAGGAAGGCGGGATCGATCGCATCGGCGTCTTCGACGCCGTTGCTCTCGGCAACGACGCCGACATCATGATATCCGAAAGCGGGCGAGCCGGGGTCAAGCGAGTGCGTCCACATCACCTTGATCTGGCTGGCATGGCCGCCGTTCATGCCGCCGCCGCCGACCGCATAGGCGACATAGTAGCGATCGCCGATGTGGATGATGTCGGGCGCGACCCCGCCGCCGGGACGAACGCCACCGCTATGCCAGCTCCAGCCGTCTTCGGACACCAGGCCACCGCGCCCTGTGCCGAACGTATAATATTTCCCGTCCGACAGCGCGATCGTCGAGGGATCATGGATAAAGGGCTCGCCCTCCAATTGGGCAGCGGCGGTGCCCGGCAGTGCGAGCAGGGCCGACAGGACGGCAATCGCAGCGTACTTCATGGTATCTCCAACGGGATCGCGCGGGTTTAAGCCCGGACGGAGCTATTTGAGGTCGATCGTGAGGTCGCGGACCGGTCGCCCCTCGGCGTCGACAAAGCGGACGCAAAAGTCGCTGAGGCCCGGACCGTTGATGACCGCACCACGGATGATGTTGCGCCCTTTGTGCAGCGTCAGCGGTTGCGATACGCCATCGTCCATCACCATCCGGCGGTCGCCGTACAGGCCGACGGCTTCGGTGCCATTGACCCACCACATCGATGCCGCGTTCGAGCCGACGGCGAGGCGCACATTGTGCATTTCGCGCGGGCTGTCGACGACGGTGACCGCATGGAAGATCACACCATAGACCGGCTTGCCGAGGCTTTGCGCGAAATTGAACAGCTTGACGTCGAACAACCGCGCATCGAGCGCGTGCCAGCGCAGCGGCTCCGGCGTCTTGATCAGCGCACCATCGCGCGGCACGGCAACAGTGCCACCGGGAAAATCGGTCAGCGCGGCGCGCACATAGCTTTGCGTGAAACCGATGTTGCTGCGGTTTGGCTTGACGATCGGTTCCAACAGCAGCCAGCGTTGCAGGAAACCGTCGGCGTCAGGGGGCAGCGGTGCGTTTGTCGGCGCGGTAAAATAGGGTTCGAAACTGCGCGCAGGCGCGGGTGCCTGTTGCGCCAAACCGGCGGTCAGCGGCGCTAAAGCGCCCACTGCCAGCACGATTGCGATCTTGATCGGTTTCATGGCTTTGTCGCTCCCGTGCCGCTTGCGCCTGCCGCGCCGCCGTCCCGCTGGCGTGTCAGCAAGCCGTTCATATCGAGCCAACGGACGAAGGCGTCGAACCACTCGGTGCTCGTCGTGTTCGCTTTACCAAGCCGAAGCCGTGGCCGCCCTGGCCATACAAATGAAATTCGACAGGCCGTCCCGCCTGCTGCCACGAATCGATCAGGCCCAGACCTTTGCGTGCGAACAGCGGGTCGTCGGCGGCGAGCACCGCGAACAGCGGCGGCGCGTCGGGGCGTACGCTGACCGCCTCCATCGAGCCGTAGATCGGCGCGAGGAACGCCGGGTGCAGTTCGGGGGCGGTGAGCGCGGTGGCCATTGTCGTCATGGCCCCTGCCGAGAAGCCCATCATCCCAACGCGGGCTGGATCGACCCGCCATTCGCGGGCGTGCGCACGGATCAGTGCGAAGGCGGCGCGCGCGTCGGCGATCGGCTCGGCCAGCCCGGCGGCAGCCTCCTCGGGGCGCAGCCGCGATGTGGGACGTCCGGCACCCGCGAACATCGCCGCTACCGCCTGTTCGAACTCGGGCATGCCGGCGGGGGTTGGCTTCAGGCGGTATTTCAGAACGAACGCGGCGATCCCGCGATCGGCGAGCGCACGCGCGACGCGCCACCCCTCATTCTCCATCGACAGCATCAGGAAACCGCCGCCGGGTGCCACGATCACCGCCGCGCCGGTCGCCTTGGCAGGATCGGGGAGGAACGGCGTCAGCGTCGCGCTGCTGACGTTGCGCGTCATCGCGACGCCATATTGGCGGAACCATGACTCCGGTGCGGTCGCGCCCGCGGCGTCGCCGGTCTCGAGCCGGATCGCATTGGGTTCGGCCGGGGCTACAGTCGGCACCATCCGCGCGTCCTGTGCCATGGCGGGCGCGCCCAGCAGCAATGCCATTCCGTACAATGCGGCGCGCCCCGCGCCATGCGATGCGAACCAAGCACGACGTCGATCAACGGATCGCCCCACTCCGGTCATCCGGTCTTCTCCCGATCGCCCTGCCTTATGCTGGCCGGAGCTTTTTGTTTTCGACGATCGTGCAGCGGGCGTGCGACCTTACGGATCGTGCGGCATTGCTAAACGGAGGGTGGTTCGACGGTCAATAGTCGGACAAAATAATTTACGAGCGCCTTGCCAATGCGGGCATCCGCACCGCACAGGGTTTTGGAGCTTGGACGAAGCCGCATGGGGAGAGCGATGATGCCATCAAGCGATGCGTTCGCAGCCGTCAATCGACGCGAGACGCTGGCGGCGGGGCTTGCGATTGCGGCTGCGCCGACGCTGCTGGCGGCGAAGGCGAGCGATTCGAGCGGCGACCTGCGGCTTTGGTATCGGCAGCCTGCCGGAGCCTGGACCGAGGCGCTCCCGGTCGGCAACGGACGGCTGGGCGCAATGGTGTTCGGTCGCGTCGCACAGGAGCGGCTTCAGCTCAACGAGGACACGCTATGGGCGGGTGCGCCCTATGATCCGGACAATCTCGAGGCCTTGGCCGCGTTGCCCGAGGTCCGGGCGCTGCTGGCCGCCGGGCGCTATAGGGACGCGACGGATCTGGCTTCCGCAAAATGATGGGCAAACCGCCCGCCCAGATGCCCTATGGCACGCTCGGCGATCTGCTGTTGACCTTCGCATCCGCGAAGGTCCCGACCGCCTATCGGCGCGAGCTCGACCTCGCATCGGGCATTGCCACGACGGAGTTCGAAACTGCAGACGGCCGTTACCGGCGCGAGCTGTTCGCATCGGCCCCGGATCAGGTGATCGTGATGCGGCTGGAAGCGGAAGGTGGCACGCTCGACTTCGATCTGGCTTATCGCGCGCCCCGTGCGATCAGCACCCCCCGCGCGCAATTCTCCGAGGGGGCAAAGCCCCAAACCACGCGCCCGACCGAGTGGCTGCAGCGCGAGGATGCGGACCGGCCCGGACCGGACGTGACGATCGCCGCCGACGGAGCGCATGCGCTGCTTGTTACCGGGTCGAACGAGGCCGCCCTCGGTGCTCCTGCGGGGTTGCGCTACGCACTGCGCGTGCAGGCGGTTGGGGACGGTGTCATCGTTGCGAACCAAAAGGGCATAACCGTGTCCGGCGCGCGCAGCGTGACCCTGCTGATCGCCGCCGCGACCAGCTACCGCCGCTATGATGACACGGGCGGCGACCCCGTTGGCGCGGTGCGCGCCGCTGGGCAGGCGGTCGAACACAAGGCGTATCACGCGTTGCAACGGTCGCATGTGACGGATCATGCGGCGCTGTTCGGCGGGGTGAAGATCGATCTGGGCACCAGCCCGGCGGCGGCGTTGCCGACCGACGAACGCATTGCGGCGGGCGCAAGCGCGGTCGATCCGGCGCTGGCGGCGCTGTATCTGCAATATGGTCGCTATCTGCTCATCGCCTCGTCGCGGCCGGGCAGCCAGCCGTCGACGCTGCAAGGCATCTGGAATGAGGGGACCACCCCGCCCTGGGGCAGCAAATACACCATCAACATCAACACCGAGATGAATTACTGGGCGGCTGACCCAGGCGGGCTCGGCCTCTGCGTCGAGCCGCTGGTGCGGATGGTCGAGGATTTGTCCGTTACCGGCGCGCGGACCGCGCGGACGATGTACGGCGCGCGGGGCTGGGTCGCGCATCACAATACCGATCTCTGGCGCGCGACCGCTCCAATCGATGGACCGTTATGGGGCCTATGGCCGTGCGGCGGCGCGTGGCTCTGCAACACGCTGTTCACGCATTGGGACTTTGCCCGCGACCCGGCACTGTTGGCGCGGTTGTACCCGTTGCTGAAGGGAGCGGCGCACTTCTTCGTCGACACGCTGATCGAGGACCCCAAGGGGCGCGGGCTGGTGACGTCGCCCTCGCTCTCGCCCGAGAACGAACATCCGTTCGGATCGTCGCTGTGCGTCGGCCCGGCGATGGACCGGCAGATCGTCCGCGACCTGTTCAACAATACGATCGCCGCTGGCCGAAAGCTGGGTCGGGACACCGAATGGCTCGCCATGCTCGAACAGGTCGGTGCGCGGATTGCGCCCGATCGGATCGGCGCGGCGGGGCAGCTTCAGGAATGGCTCGAGGATTGGGATGCGCAAGCCCCCGATCAACACCATCGGCACGTTTCGCACCTCTATGCGGTGTATCCGAGCGGGCAGATCAACGTCCGCGACACGCCGGCGCTGATCGAGGCGGCCAAGGTCAGCTTGCGCCAACGCGGCGATCTATCGACCGGCTGGGCAACCGCATGGCGCGTGTGTCTGTGGGCGCGCATGGGCGAGGGCGATCACGCCTATACGGTGCTCAAAGGACTGCTCGGTCCGCAGCGCACCTATCCCAACATGTTCGACGCGCATCCGCCCTTCCAGATTGACGGAAATTTCGGCGGGGCGGCGGGTATTCTCGAAATGCTGGTGCAGTCCTGGGGTGGGGAACTGCATTTGCTGCCCGCCTTGCCAACGGCATGGCCGGACGGATCGATCGCGGGTGTCCGGGCACGCGGTGGGGTCCGCGTCGATCTGACGTGGCGGCAGGGCCGTGCGACAGCGCTGACGCTTTCGGCACCGGCCGGATCGACGGTGAAGATCCGGCTCGGCACCGAGCGCTTTGCGGTAACGATCCCGGCCTCTGGCCGCTATATGCGGCACTGGGCTTAGCCCGGGACTTTTGCGTTCAGTTCTTCTCGATCGTGACTCGCGCCGCTTTGCCCGGCGTCGGGATGGTGAAGCGCAGCGTCTGAGCCGACACGTCGCTTTCCGCATTGAGCGACGCTCCGTTTTGCGTCACGCGGCCCGGCCCCTGCCAGCCGTGCACGGTCACCGCAATCTGCTTCCACCACGGCGCAAGCGATCCTTCTTTGCTGTCGAACGTCACGGTGATGCCCGTCGCAGTGGTGGCGCAGCGCACGGTCTGACGGAAGAACGCGCCGCGCTGATAGCCAAGCGTGGTGCCATCGTCTTCGTACAGCGTACCACTGCAGTCGCCGCCGGGATAAATGTCGAGCATCAGCGGCCCGGACGGGGTTTGCGCGGTGCTCTGGACCAGCGGCTGGCGCGGCAGGATCGTCCCGGCGCGGACGAACACCGGCAAGCGATCGAGCCGCGGCGTCTCGAGCACGCGCTCGCTTTTGGCGTGTTCGGTCGGCACGGCTTGCGTCGCCGACTGGATCGGACCGCTGGTGGCCGCTTCGGGCGTTCCCGCACGCAGGCCGGTCCAATAATCGTACCAGCCACCGGCGGGCAGGCAGACATCGTAGGTCTGCGGTGATTCCGGGCTGGGCGGCGGCGCGATCAGCAGCGCCTTGCCGAGCGTGAAGGCCATGGACTGGTTGCAACCCATGCTCGCGGCGCTGGGGTAATCGTAGAAGACCGGGCGCATGATCGGGTCGCCAAGGCGGCTGTTCTGGTCCGCCAGCGCGTAGAAATAGGGCATCAGGCGATAGCGTTCCTCGACGAAGCGGCGACGGATTGCGAGGTGGTCGGGGCCATCGACCCATGGTTCGACACGCGGCGTGCCGGTCGCGCTATGGTCGCGGAAGACCGGGGTGAAGGCACCGATCTCAAACCAGCGCGTCAGCAAATCGGGGCTGGGGCCGCCCGCAAAGCCGCTGACGTCGGCGGCGCTATAGGCAAAGCCCGAAAGCCCCAGGTTGATGATCTGTTGCACCGACAGTTTGAGGTGATCCCAGGTCGCGCTGTTATCGCCGGTCCAGGTGACGGCATAGCGCTGCCCCCCGGCATAGCTGGCGCGCGTCATCACGAACGGGCGCTCGTCGGGGCGCAGCGTCAGCAACCCGTCATAGGTCGCGCGCGTATTCTGCATGCCATAGACGTTGTGGATCTCGCGGTGGTCGCCGGTGCGGGGCGCGAAATCGTCGCTGGCGATGCGGTGGACGGTGTCGAGCGGCATCGTCTTGGTGGGCGTGTTGAAGATCGCCGGTTCGTTCATGTCGTTCCAGAACCCGGCAATGCCGTCCTCGAGGAACCCCTTGTAGAGCGTGCCCCACCACGCCCGCGACTTGGTTTGCGTGAAGTCGGGGAAGACCGAGGCACCGGGCCACACGGGCGCGACATAATCGGTTCCGTCAGGGTTTTTGACGAATTCGTCGCCCTGTTTGCCGCTCGTATACGGCGCATAGCCAGTCTCGACCTTGGCGATATGCAGATCGGTGATCGCGACCAGCTTGATCCCCTGCGCCTTCATGTCGGCGGCGAGCTTGGGCAGATCGGGGAAGGTCTTCGGGTTGGTGGTGAAGGGCCGGTTGCGATCCTGATAATCTATGTCCATCCAGATCACGTCGGTCGGCACGCGATCCGCGCGCAGGTGGCGCGCGATTTCGCGGATCTCGTCGGCGGACATGTAGCTGTAGCGCGACTGCTGATAGCCCAGCGCCCATTTCGGGGCGAGCGGGGCATGGCCGGTAAGATCGGCATAGCGCCGCGTGACATCGGCGAGGCTGGGACCGGCGACGAAGTAATAATCGATCGGCCCGTCGGGGCCACCAAAGGTCAGCGTATCGGCATCGCGGTGGCCGAAATCGAACCAGGTGCGATAGGTGTTGTCGAGCAAGATGCCGTAGCTACCGCCCGGCGCGCCGGTCGAGAGGAAGAATGGAATCGATTTGTAGATCGGATCGTCGGCGCTGGTGAAACCGAACGCGTCGGTATTCCAGTCGACGAATTCCTTGCCGCGCCGGTCGAGACCCCCGGTCTTGTCGCCAAGGCCATAGAAATGCTCAGTGATCGGCAGGCTTTTGCGCAGCGTGAAGCTCTTGCCGTCGATCGCGACGGGCGCGGCATCGGCCGAGATGATCTTACCGTCGAGTGTTTCGAAGGTGATCGCGCCGCCCGCGCCGATGCGGACGCGCAGGCTGGCGGTGGTGAAGCCGTCCGCGGTCGGCGTCACCTTGGCGCGCGCCTTGCGCTGCTCGGGCAGCACCGCCCAACTGGCGTCTTCGGGATACGCACCGTCGCGCGCGATACGCACACGCACCAGGCCGTCGGCAAGTGCTGTCAGGCGCATCTTGAGCGCGCCTGCCGTTACCTCGACGCCATCGCGTTGGGCGCTCAGCGCCGCAGCTGGCGCAGTGGCGTGCGCGGCGGTCGCGCCCAGCGGCAGCGCGGCGGTGGTCAGCAAGGCTGCAAGACATAGGTGTTTCATCGCGTGTCTCTCGATTTCAAATGCCGGGGGAGGTGGGTCAGGTGCGGGCGGAAGTTCAGCGCACAACGATCGAGGAAGTCGTCGATCTTGTGCAGGTCGATCCGTTCGATATCGGGTCCGGCGGGCACCAGGCGGTGCTCGTCAGGGAATGTGCCATAGCCCGCCATCAGGCAATGCCAACTGATCGCGTTGTAATAGCGGCCAATTCCCATTTGTTCGACCAGCGCGGCCATATCGGCCCCGGTGAACCATGCCGACATCAGCGCTTTGAGCGGATCCGACAGTTGCGCCAGCGCGCGCGCCTCGGCCCAATAACCGGTCGGGTCGGTGCCGCGCTGGTTGAGCCGGTAATGCGCGACGATGTAATCGCGCACGCCGTCATAGCGCGCGGCGATCGCCTCGTTGAAGGGCGCGCTGGCGGCGGGGGTGAAGCCGTTCGCATCGACGGCGTCCAGAAACGCCTCGACCGTCGCCATCACGATGTGCAGCGCCGTTGCCTCAAGCGGCTCGATAAAGCCCTGCGCCAGGCCGATCGCCAGCGCGTTGTGCGACCAGCTTTTGGCGACCCGGCCAACGCGCATCGTCAGATGCCGCGCGGTGCCGACGTCGCCTACCCCGAGATGCGCGCGCAATTCCGCCTCGGCCTGATCGGGCGAAAGATGGCGGCTGGAATAGACATAGCCATTGCCGGTGCGCGTGGTGAGCGGGATGTCCCACACCCATCCGGCGCTGAGCGCAGTGGCGCGAGTCTGACTGGGCAAGGGTGCCGCTTCGTCGCGCGGCGTGGGCAGGACGACCGCGCGATCGTTGAACAGGGTATCGGCAAAGGACTGAAACGGCACGCCGAGCGTCTTTTCGAACAGGATGCTGCGAAAGCCGCTGGCATCGAGGAAGACGTCGCCCGGGATGCGCTCGCCATCGTCGCACAGCAGCGCCGCGATATCGCCGCTTGCGTCGCGCTCGGCAGTGGCGATGGTGCGCTGGAGCTGAACCACGCCCAGCTTGGTCGTCGCATGGTGCCCGAGGAACGCGCCAACCTTGTGGGCATCGAAATGATAGCCGTAGCTCACCTCGAACGGGAAATTCGCGTCCGGCTGCGGCGCGCAAGCCGCCGCCGCCAGCCGGGCGGGGAGCAGGAACCGATCAGGATGCGCCGCCACATCGCGCCCGGTGCGCCGCGCGCGCGTATTGTAGAAAAAAATGCGGTGCGGTGTGGCTGTCGAGCGCGGTCGGGAAGGGATGGAAATAGGCACCATGGCCCGCCCGGTCGGACCAGCCGTGAAAGCCGATGCCGAGCTTGTAGGTCGCGTCGCAGGCCGGCATCCATTCGGCCTCGGCAATGCCAAGCCGGCCGAAGAAGTGTTTCAATTGCGGGGTCGAGCCTTCGCCGACTCCGACAATGCCGATCTCGGGGCTTTCGACCAGCGTCACCTGCGCATGCGGCCACCGCTGCGCGATCAGACAGGCGGCCATCCATCCGGCGGTGCCGCCGCCGAGGATGACGATCGCTTTGCCTGCCGCCGCTTGCGTCACGATCGCAGCACCAGCCCCGAAAAGGGCGGAAGCGCGCTGGGGCTTGCGTCGTTCGCGCTGAGCAGCACCGTCCCTGTCTGTGCGAGGCGGGGCGGCCAGTCGCGCGCTGCATCGCCCAGGTTGAACACGCACAGCAGGCGCTCGCCCGCATCGCGGCGTTCGAAGGCGAGCACCGCATCGTCGCTGTGCAGGATGCGGATGTCGCCCTGGCGCAGCGCGGGATGGGCGTTGCGCACCGCGAGCACCCGCCGGGTCCAGTGCAGCAGCGAGTCCGGATCGGCGCGCTGCCGGTCGGCGGCGAGCGCGTTATGGTCGCCCCCGAACGGGAGCCACGGCGTCTCGCTGCCAAAGCCGAGATCGGGCGCGCTCCCGATCCACGGCATTGGCGTGCGCGCGCCATCGCGCGACAGCGTCATCGGCCAATTGGCGATCGCCTCGGGATCGAGCAACGCATCGAACGGAATGTCGACTTGCGTCAGCCCCAATTCCTCGCCCTGGTACAGGAAGATGTTGCCACGCAGGCACGCCAGCAGCAGCATCTTCATGCGCGCAAAGGCCGGCGCGTGCGCGGGCGTTGTCCAGCGCGAAAGCGCGCGCGGGGCGTCGTGATTTTCGAACGCCCAACTTGGCCAGCCGATACCCGGCGCATCGGGCCAGCGCGCCACCGCATCGGCGACGAGATCTGGAGTCAGACGCTCGGCATACAGGAAGTCGAAGCCATACGCGCTGTCCAGCCGCGTGCCGCCGGCGGTGAACAGCTTCATTTCGCGATCGCTGTCCTCGCCGCCAACCTCGGCGACGGTGAACCCTGCGCCATATTCGTCGAGCAAGGCGCGGATCCGCTCGAGGAAGGGCGGGATATCGGCATGGCCCTGATTGTGCAGCTTGACCTGGAAATCGAACGGCCGCGTGCGTGCGCGGTTGGTCGCGGGGGCGGGCGGGTTATCGGTCAGCGCGGGATCGTGCATCGCGAAATTGATCGCATCGAGCCGGAAGCCGTCCACACCGCGATCGAGCCAGAAGCGCGCGGTATCGAGCAATGCCTGTTGTACCGCCGGATTGTGCCCGTTGAGCTGTGGCTGCTCCTTCAGGAAATTGTGCATGTAATATTGCTGGCGGCGCGCGTCCCACGTCCAGGCCGGGCCGCCGAACACCGATTGCCAGTTGGATGGCGGGCTGCCGTCGGGCTTGGCATCGGCCCAGACATACCAGTCGGCCTTGTCGCCCGATCGGCTCGCGCGGCTTTGCTGAAACCACGGATGCTCGTTCGAGGTGTGCGAATACACTTGGTCGATAATCACGCGCAGCCCGAGCGCATGCGCGCGCGCGATCAGCGCATCGAAATCGGCCAGCGTGCCGAAGATCGGGTCGACATCGCGGTAATCGGCGACGTCATAGCCGAAATCCTTCATCGGCGAGGTGAAGAAGGGCGACAGCCACACCGCATCGACGCCGAGCGTCGCGACATGGTCGAGATGCGCGGTGATGCCATTCAAATCGCCGATACCGTCGCCATTCGAATCGGCGAAGCTGCGCGGATAGATCTGATAGATCGCGGCCCCCTTCCACCAGGGCGTCGTGGGCGCGGCATCGGGTTTCGGCGGGGCGATCGATGGGGTCATGAGGCTCATTCGCTGGGGAGGGCGGCGCAGATGGCATAGCCGAGCGGGGGCAGGGTGATCGAGATACTACCGGGCGCGGCGGCGCGTGCGGGACACGCGCCCGCGAGCGTGGTGAAGCCCGCCGAACGCGCACCGATTTCGACATTGGCGCTGACCGGCCGGTTCGAGGTGTTGAGCGCGACCAAGATTTCATGCCCGTCATCGGCACCGCGGGTGAAGGCGAGCAGGCCGGGCTTGTCCGACGCCGCGCGCACCACGGTGCGGCCGTGGCGCAATTGGGCATGGTCGCGGCGGATTTGGGCGAGCTTGGCGATCGTCTGGAAAATCGGGTTTTCGGTGCCGAAATGCGCGGTCGCGGTGGTCGTCGCCGTGCCGATCAGGCGGTTGTCGTTGTAACTGGCGACGTGGCTGGCGAACAGGTCCTCGCGCGCGTCCTGGTCGCCGCCATGGCCGGTGAAGCCTTGTTCGTCGCCCGAATAAATTGTCGGCACGCCGCGCGCCGACAGCAGCAGGACATGCGCGAGCGTGAGGCGCTGCAGCCGCTCGGCCTCGGTCGCATTGGGCCACGCCAGATCGAGCATATGCCCGATCCGCCCCATGTCGTGATTGCCAAGGAAGGTCGGCAAGCGTTGCGCGGTGGCGTCGCCGCCTCCGTAGAGGACGTCGCCGTCGATCAGCTTGGCGAAGAGGTCGGTCCCGGCCTTGCCCGAAAGCATCGCGCGCGCCGCCGCCTGGAACGAGAAATCGAGGATTTCGGGGAAGCCGTCGCGGCGGGTATATTGCGCGGTATAACCGGGATCGACGGTCTCCGAATAGACTTCGCCGAAGATCGGGAAGTTGGGGATGCCGCGCGCCGCCGCGCGCGTTTGCATTGCCGGGACGAACGCCTGCCAGAATTCGGGATTGACGTGCCGTGCGGTGTCGACACGGAAGCCGTCAATGCCGAAGCGATCGATCCAGCTTCCGTAGATGGCGATGAATCCGGCGACGACACGTGGGTCCTCGGTCATCAGGTCGTCGAGCCCGGCGAAATCGCCATAGCGCGCGGATTCGCCCGCAAAGGTCGAGTCCCCGCGATTGTGATAATAACGCGGGTCGTTGAGCCACGCCGGGACTTTGACGGTCTGCTCCGCTGCGGGCACGAAGGGCGTATAGGCATAAGCCGGGTCGGTCAGCCGCGCGAAATTCTCGGGCGTTTGCACGGCATCGCCGGCAAAGCCCGGATTGATCGGCGTGCCGCTTACGCCGCCGCGCCGCTGATACGGGTAATCGGCCGTGCTGCGATACGCGCAGGGTTTGCCGATGCATTCGCGATACTGGATCACATCGGCTGTGTGGTTGGCGATGATGTCCATATAGACCTTGATCCCGCGCGCATGCGCCGCATCGACGAAGGTCGCGAAATCGGCATCGGTGCCGAAATGCGGATCGACCGTGGTGAAGTCGGTGATCCAATAGCCGTGATAGCCCGCGCTCTCTTGTCCCGCCGCGCCCTGGACCGGCTTGTTCTTGAAGATCGGCCCGATCCAGATCGCGGTAACGCCAAGCGCCTGGATATAGTCAAGCCGCCGTGTCAGCCCCTTCAGATCGCCGCCATGATAGAAGCCCTTGGCCGTCGGATCATAGCCGGTTGCCAGCCGGTCGCCAGTCAGCCCGCCTGTGTCGTTGGTCGGATCGGCATTGTCGAAGCGATCGGGCAGCACGAAATAGATGATTTCGTCTTCGGCCGCACGCGCGCGCACCTGCTCGATCGGGACAATCGCCGGGCCAGTGAGCGCCAGCAGCAGCGCGGCGGCGATGCTCATGCCGTCACCGGCTGCGGCGCGGCGCAGTGGCGCGCGATGAAATCGGCATGGCTCGGCATCTGGGCGACCTCGCGGGCATTGAGTTTGGCGATCGTGTCCATGAATTCTGCGAGGTCGCTTGCCGGGATCGCGTCGGCGAGCGGATGGTGCCCCGTTGGTATTACGCCCTGCCCGGCGAACACCTGCAGCCAGCCGACCTCGGTGAACAATTCCTCATGCTCGCGCGTGATATGGCCGTTGCCGCGCCACAGGTCGATCTTGGCCGACAACGTTTCGGGCAGCTCCATGTCGCGGCACATCCGCCAGAACGGCTCGCTGCGCGCGTTGGCGGCGTAGTGCAGGATGATGAAGTCGCGAATGCGCTCATATTCAAAGTCGCTCTGGCGATTGAACTCGACGCGGTCGGCCTCGGCGATGGTGTGGCCGGGCAGGAGCTTCATCAGTCGCGCGATCGCCGACTGGATCAAATGGATGCTGGTAGATTCGAGCGGTTCGAGGAAGCCCCCGGCGAGGCCGATCGCGACGACATTGCGGTTCCACAATTTGCGGCGCTTGCCGGTGCGGAAGTGGATCGGGCGCGGGTCGGCGAGCGCCTCCCCCATCGAGCCCCGCGAGCAGCGTCGCGGTCGCCTCGTCGTCGCTCAGATGCGCCGAGGCATAGACGATGCCGTTACCGGTGCGATGCTGCAGCGGAATCCGCCATTGCCAGCCGGCCGCCTTCGCCGTCGAACGGGTATAAGGCGTGAAGGCAGCACTGCGCGCCGACGGCACCGCCAGCGCGCGATCGGCGGGGAGCCAGTGCGTCCAGTCGTCATAGCCGGTGTGGAGCGTCTGTTCGATCAGCAGGCCGCGGAAACCGGTGCAATCGATGTACAGGTCCGCGCTGACCACGCTGCCATCTTCGAGCACCAGCCCCGACACGTCGCCTATATCATTCTGCGTGACGCGGACGATCTTGCCCTCGATGCGGTTGATGCCGCGCGTCTCGCTGTAGCGGCGCAAATGGCGCGCATAGAGACCCGCGTCGAAGTGAAAGGCATAAGGCATGTCCGGCAGTACGCGCGCGGTACGCGCCGGACCGCGCTGCATCCGCTCCGCCAGCGCCGCCTGGTTGTTCAGCGAATAGGCCGCGAGATCGCCCGCCAGCCCCAGTTTTCGCGCGCGCAGCCAATAATGATGGAACGGCAGCAACCCGACATCGCGGCCGATGTCGCCAAAGGCGTGCATGTAGCGCTGGCCGGGTGCACCCCAATCGACAAATTCGATGCCGAGTTTGTACGTCCCCTGTGTCGCGCGCAGAAACGCGTCCTCGTCCAGCCCGAGCGCGTCGTTGAACAGCCGGATTTGGGGGATCGTCGCCTCGCCCACGCCGACCGTGCCGATCTCCTCGGATTCGATCAGGTCGATTTCGAAGCCGACCTCCAGAAAGCGCGCGAACGTGGCCGCCGTCATCCAACCGGCGGTGCCGCCGCCGGCAATGACGATCCGGATCGGTCTGGAGCCATTCGGCTCCGCAGGATTGGCCATGGTCCGCGTCCCCGCTTACTCAATTTCAGGTACCGGAAGGGCGAGCGGTGAGGAGCCCCCACCGCTCGCCGATGGCATCGTCGTTCAGAACTTGTACGTGACGCCCAGATAATAGTCCCGTCCGTAGCGCTGATAATCGATCACCTGGCGCGGGTCGTCATTCTGATAGGTCACGAACGGCCGGTCGGTGAGGTTCTTCGCCTGAGCGAGGATCGCGAAGCCCTTGAGGAAGCCCTCCTGGAATTCATAACCGATCTGCGCGTCGAGGATGCCTTCCGATCGCGCGGTGCGATAGGTCGGGTTGGCCGAAAGGCCGGCCACCTCGGCCAGGAACGACGAGCGGTAGCGATAGTTCACGCGCGCCTGGAAGCCGTTCTTCTCGTAATAGACGGTGCCGCTGCCGGTCCATTTGGACAGGCCGGGCAACGTAATCGGCTGGGTCGGGTTGCTCGCGAACTTGATCTCGGATTCGGTGTAATTGCCCGAGACAAACACCCCGAAACCATCCAGCACCTTGGTCAGCGACTTGAACGGCACCGACACCGTCGCCTCCAGCCCCAGCACCGTGCCACGCCCGGTGTTGGCGGGGGCGCTGACATTGCCGATGGTCAGCTTGTTGGCGGTGACGATCGCTTGCTGGGCCGGGGTCAACGCGCCGAGCAGCGATGAGAAGTCATAGGCATAGCTGTTATTGGGATCGACGAAGTCGGTGAGATGCTTGAAATAGCCCGACAGCGCGACATAGCCGCCGCCGTGGAAATATTTTTCCAGCGACACGTCGATATTGGTCGACTGATAGGGCTTCAGCGCGACGTTGCCGCCGGACGAGGTGAACACCGGATTGAGCCCGGCATTGGTATTGTTGGTCTGGATGTTGGCGACGTTGATGGCGACATCCTGCGTGACGCGCTCCTGATCGAGGCGCGGGCGCACCATCGTCTGCGATGCACCAAGCTTGACGTACCCAAGCGGGATCAGCTCCACCGCCATCGTCGCCGAGGGCAGCACGTTGGTGTAGCTCACCTTCTGCGAGGCCGGGGCGATCGTCACCACGCCGTTGACGACACTGGCGATCTGGCCGTCGGAGCGCTGCTCGCTATGCACGACTTGCGTTCCGATCGAGCCCTTGAGCGCCTTGCCCCCCCACGTCGCCGTCGATGGTGATCTTGGCATAGCCGGTATAGACGTTTTCGGTCACGACATTGTCGCGCACCAACGACGACGGACGGTTGTCGTAGAAGGTGTTGAAGCTGTTATTGTAGAGATACAGCGGATTGAGCGCGAGCACCGCCGGCACACCGAGATAGTCGAGCGGGATCTTGCCGAGGATCGCCTGGCTCGGGATCGGTGCCGAAGTGGGCGTGCCGCTTGCGACGGTGCAATTCGTGCCCGCGCCCTTGGGGCAGAGGAAGTAGGACTGGTAGGCGCTGGTTTTCTCGCGGCGGCTGTAATTGGCACCGGCCTCCCAGCTTTTGACGATGCTGTTGTCGAACTCGCCATTCAGGCTGGCGCGCAGCGACTTGAGGTCGTCCTTGAAGCTTGGGCGGTTGAGGAAGCCGGACTGCACCACGGCCTGCGTGCCGTTATAGCCCCAGCCTTGCGGATCGGTCAGCTTGAACACGCTGGTGTCGGTATAATCGAGCGTCGGCACGATCTTGTAGATGCCGTTCGCCTGCTGCGTGACCTTGACGGTGTCGTTGGGGCCGGTGCCGCCATAGCCGACGCCGGTATAGGTCTCGAGCAGGAAGTCGGTGCGCGTGGCATGGCTCCAGCTCGCATCGACGTTGAGGTGGATTTTCTCGCTCAGCTTCAGGTCGTTGTTCCAGCCGAACGAGAAATTCTCCGCCTTGCGCTGGTTATAGTCGTTGCGCTGGATCGCATGCACGCCCGAGAAGGTCGTGGTGGTTGCGAAACCATCGCTCACCGTCACGCCGCTTTGCGTGGGGCTGGAAAAGCCGAGCGGGAATTCGATGCCGCGCAGATGCTGCGTTTCCTCGAAATGCGAATAGAGCGCGTCGAAGGTCGAGTGGAACACGTCCGAGGGCCGCCATTCGATCGTCGCCACGCCGCCATAGCGCTTCAGCTCGTTCGACTGGACATAGGGCTTGGCACCGCCGAGCACGAATGGGCTGGCTGCGGTGCCGCTGCCGGCATAGCCCCAGGCGTTGTAGCGCTCGTCCTGCGACGGGGTCAGCGTGGCCGACGCACCCAGCGCGATGCCAAGCGTGTCGTTGGCGAATTTGTCGACATAGGTCGCCGAGGCCCGATAGCCGTAGCGCGTGCCGTCGGGATTGAGCTTGTTGATCCCGTTCATTTCCCCGCGCGCGCTGACCGCGATGACGCGTTTGCCTTGATCGAGCGGGCGCAGCATGCGCAGGTCGACCGTGCCCGAAATGCCGGCGGCGACCAGCGAGGCGTCGGCCGACTTGTACACGTTGACGGTCTTGAAGAATTCCGACGGATACTGGTCATATTCCACGCCACGATTGTCGCGACGGTGACCTGTTCGCGGCCGTTGAGCAGCGTCGTCGAGAAATCGGGCCCGAGGCCGCGGATCGACAGGCGCTGGTCGCGGCCTTCAAGCCGCTGCGCGGTCACGCCGGGCAAGCGTGCGAGCGAGTCCGCGATCGATACGTCAGGCAGCTTGCCGACGTCTTCGGCGGAGACCGAGTCGACGATCAACACCGACTGACGCTTGATCTTGGCCGAGGATTCAAGGCCGGCGCGGATGCCGGTGACGACGATGGAGTCATCCACGGCAGCGGGGGCATCCGCAGGCGAAGCCACCGCCGGGGTCGCGGGTTGCGGGGTCGGATCGGCCTGGCTGGTGGTCGCCTCGACCTGCGCCTTGGCGGTCGGGTTGGCGTTGCGTGCTGGCCGGCATCGCC
>NZ_JSBN01000030.1 GCF_000797515.1 Sphingomonas sp. Ant H11 | reverse complement strand
GGGGCCATAAGCGAGCCCCGCGCCGAGCGGCCAGGCCGATAGCGGCGCGCCGGTCAGCCGCTCGACCGCGATGCCGAGCAGGATGAAGTTGATGTCGGAATAGACCGGGGGACCGTGCCGCCACTCGCGCTGCAGCACGAAAGCGCGCAGCCGCTGCGGGTCATCGCCATAGGTGTAGATCGGCTCGACGGCGGGGAAAAAGGTGCGGTGCGCCAGGCAATCGCGGAAGGTCAGGCGGCGCTCGGGCGCGCCGGCAATGTCATATTGCCGCAAGTCCGGGATCGCCTCGGTCAGTGGCGCATCGAGATCGATCCGGCCCTGATCGGCGAGGTGCAGGATCATCGTTGTCGTTGCGATTACCTTTGAGACCGAAGCGAGATCGAACCAATGCGCTTCGGTGAGCACCTCCGGTTCGGGCAGCAGCGCGGCATGGCCCGCGACCTGCACCGCGCGCTTGCCGTCGGCGGTGACGATGCCGAGCGTTGCGCCCGGAATACGCCCCTCGGCGACCGCCGCCGCCGCTGGCGCGAACGCGCGTTCGATGTCGATCATGCCCCCTCCTCCCGCGCCCGCACCCGCGCGATCAACGGCAGGAACAGCACCGCCGCCAGGCTGAGCCCGCCCGACAGCCAGAAAAATCCGTCAAAGCCGATATGCCGCGCGATATTGCCCCCCGCCCCCGCAAGCAGGCGCGGCAGCAGGAAGGCAAAGCCCGACAGAAACGCATATTGCGCGCCGGGATAGCGCGGGTTCACCAGCATCGACAGGAACACGACGAACACAGCCCCTTCCATGCCATGCGCGAACTGGTCGAGCGCGGTGGCGATATAGATGACATGCGGGCTAGGCGGCTGGAACCACAGCCACACAAAGATCCAATTGCCCAGCGCCGAGCCGATCGCCCCCAGTGCCAGCGCGCGCGTCAGCCGCAAGCGCACCGCCAGCAATGCCCCCACCGCAACACCCGCCATGCTGCTCGGCAACGCGACGAAACCGTCGGCAATTCCCATGGTGGTAAGGTCGTAATGCGCCGCGATTTCCAGTGGCTTGGACAAAGCCAGCGTGAGCACGTCGCCCATGCGGTAAAAGCTGACAAAGGCCAGCAGCGGCAGCACCGGATAGCCAAAGCGCCAGAAGATATCGACATAGGGCCCGGCCATCGTCGATCGCCGTGCCCATGCTCCCGCCGGAAGGCGGACGATGCGCGGCAGCAGCGCCGCCATGATGACGAAGGGCAGCAGGCACAGCACCAGGACGGCAGTGGTGGCATCGGTTTTGGCGCTGATCCCGATCGCCGCCGCCGCGCGCAACACCAGCGCCCCCACCCCCGCCGCGAGGAACAGCGACAGGCCCAGGATCACGGCGCTGGCTCCGAGCCCGGTTGTCAGGGCAACGCTGCGCGCGGGTGGCGCAGCGCGCCCCGTGCCAACCTGTGGACGCATCATCGCCAGGATCGGCAGCGGCGCGAACGCACCGGCGGCGATCACCAGATAGGCCCAGGTCCAGTTGGCGTGATCGGCGACGATCAGTGCGCCGCTGCCCGCCGCGACCATCGCGCTGCGATAGCCCCACAAATTGGCGGCAGTGAGCGGGCCCTGCGTTTCGGGGGTCGGAGCCAGCTCGATCCGCCATGCGTCGGCCGAGACTTCCAGCGTCGTCGTCCAGAACGCCAGCAGTAAGGCGAACAGCGCGGTCAGCGGCAGGCTGGCATCGCTCGAGGTGAACGCCATTGCCACCATCGCGGCGAAAATGCCCAGTTGCGAAAGCATGATCCACCCAAGCCGCTGCCCGAAAAAGCGGGCGAAACCCGGCACCGAGAAGCGGTCCAGCAAGGGTGCCCAGAGAAATTTCAGCGTCGGCAGCAACTGCACCCAGCCGAAAAAGCCGATCAGCACCAGATCGACGCCGTGCTTCGCCAGCCGGGCCGACAGGATCGTCGAAAACATGTAATATGGCAGCCCGGCGGAAAAGCCGAGCAGCAAGTATAACGCGAAACGACTGCGCGCGGATTCCAGCCCGCTGGCAACGGTCGGCATTTCCGGCAGTGACGCGCCGGATACCACCGTCGACATCGCATTCCCCCACGTGCGGCCGCAATGCTGCGCCGCAGTCATGCTCCTCTGCGGTTGGCCCAGCGTCAATCCCGCACTGGTGCGCGCGCGCAACACTTTTGGTCAAATCCGTCGCAAGAGATGCCCATAGGCTATGGCACTCGCAAGAGAAACTATGGCGCGTTGCAACATTCCTGTTACCTAATGTCCAGGGTTGCGCGGGGGCGCAAAAA
This sequence comes from Sphingomonas sp. Ant H11, assembly GCF_000797515.1. Taxonomy (GTDB): domain Bacteria; phylum Pseudomonadota; class Alphaproteobacteria; order Sphingomonadales; family Sphingomonadaceae; genus Sphingomonas. The sequence continues at coordinate 33,392 of NZ_JSBN01000030.1, read as the reverse complement.
GGGGGTTCAGACTATGACGTCGCTCAAGACTTTGCTCGTTTCCGGCACGGCGTTCACCGCCTTGACGTGTCTTTTCGCCGGGACCGGGTTCGCCCAGACGACGCAGGAAGCGGCGACGCCGACCGGGGCAGCCACGCCCCTGATCGGTGCGGGAGAAACGTCGAGCAAGGCGGACTCGGCCGACATTCTCGTCACCGGCTCGCGCATCAAGCAGAACCCGAATGACAGCGCGCTCCCCTTGCAGGTCATCACGGTCAAGGAACTGCAACGCAACAGCATCAGCAGCCCCGAACAGCTGATTGCGTTCCTCACCGACAATGGCAGCTCCGCCGACAACCTCGCCAGCAACTCCGACGTCGTAACCTCGGAACGGCGCGGCAATAACGGTGCGTCCTTCGCCAATCTCCGCGGCCAGGGCTCGGCAGCGACCTTGGTGCTGCTCAACGGGCGCCGGGTCGTGCGCAAGGCACCACCGGGTCCGCCGTCGACGTCAACCAGATCCCGTTCGCGGCGCTCGACCGCGTCGAAGTGCTGAAGGACGGCGCATCGGCGATCTACGGCACCGACGCGGTCGGCGGCGTCATCAACTTCATCACCAAGAAGAATTATCGTGGCCTCGGCGCAACCGCTTTCACCGACGTAACCGAGAAGGGCGACGCGCCGATCTACCGCGTGTCGGGAATCGCCGGTTTTGGCGATCTCGACAAGCAGGGCTTCAACGTGATGGGGACGGTCAGCTATAGCTGGATTTCTCCGCTCGAGGCGCATTCGCGCAGCTTCGTCAACACCTTCCAGCATGACCGCGGCCTTGGCGTCGATACGCGCGGCACGCCGTTTGCGACGATCGTCAACCTGGCTGGCACCAGCTTCGCTACATCGTCAGCGTTTCCGCTGATCCCGGGCACCAACGTGCGCGCGACCGGCGGCATCAACGCCTTGCGCTTGCCCGGACAGGCCGGCTGCAACGCCGTGCCGGACCAAGACATTTACGATACCGACGTGTGGGGGGCACCGGGCAATGGCCTCGCTTGCTCCTATGATACCGGCAAGAACGTGTATCTCCAGCAACAGCTCAACACGCTGACCTATCTCGGTCGCGCGGTGAAGCGGTTCGGCGAGCACGAAATAGCGCTCGAAATCACGGGATCGAGCGCGGACTCGGTCAAGCGCTTCTCGCCGGTGCAGATCACGCCCAACACCACCACGCAAAACTACAAATATTCGAGGGTCGCGGGCGTCAACGATGTCGCGTTCGACAACCTCGTCAGCCGCATCAACAGCGTGTTCCCGGGGCTGCTGAACGCCAATTCGACCTTCTCCTATCGCTGGCGCTGCGTCGAATGCGGGGAGCGCGAGATCTCGACCACCACCACCACTTTCCGCGCGGCGCTGAATGCGACGGGCCCGCTGTTCAAAGGGTGGGATTATAGCGCTGGCATTTCCTATGCCGACAGCATCTCTTCTTCGACGCTCGGCAGCGGTTATTATTATCAGGACGCGCTGGTCGCGGCGCTCAACAGCGGCGCGGTCAATCCGTTCCTGTTCCCCGGCCAGACGCAAAGCGCCGCCGGGATGGCAGCCATCCAGTCGGCCTCGGCGAACGGCGTCGTGCTGTATGGCGGCAAATATTCGGTCAAGCAGGGCGATGCGTCGGTCTCGGGATCGTTGTTCAACATGTGGGGCGGCATGGTGAAGCTCGCAGCCGGGGTCGACTTCCGGCGCGAGGAATATAAGTTCAACGGTGACCAGCGCGCCGTACAGCGCACGATCATTTCGGCACCATTCGACAATGGCAATGCGCTCAACGGCGTCCACCGCGACATCAAGGCGGTCTATGGCGAATTGCTCGTGCCCATATTCAAGGGCTTCGAACTAACGCTCGCCGGTCGCCTTGACGATTATTCGGGCTTCGGAACGACGACCAATCCCAAGATCTCGCTCAAATATCGGCCGTTCAAGCCGATCATGTTCCGCGGCTCCTACAATACCGCCTTCCGCGTCCCGTCGTTCAACCAGATCTTCAATCCGGACACGGATTCGGTCTATACCGGGTCTGATTTCGCAGACCCCAAAAACTGCCCGAACGGCACCGTCAATGCGGCGAACGGCTGTCCGTCGCTCAACAACAACGTCAACATCCGCAACGGCGGGAACCTGGCGCTGGGACCGGAGACCGCGACGATGTTTAGCGGCGGCGTAGTGTTTGAGCCATCGCGCCACTTCAGCGCGACCGCAGACTTCTGGTCGATCAACCGCAACAACACCATCCAGGTGCTGCCGCTGCAATATCTGTTTGCCAATTATTCGATCTTCCAGGACCGCTTCATCCGCGATTCCACGGGCAAGCTGACCGTCATCGACCAGACCTATGCCAATGCGGGCAACACTAAGACCCAGGCCATCGACTTCACCGTGCGCGGCAGCATCGACGCGCTCGGCGGCAGCTTCGGCGCGGGGTTGGACGGCACGTTGCTGCTGAAGAAGGAAGAGAAGGTCAACGCCAGCGCCGCTACCATCCAGCAGCTTGGCGTATACTCGCTCGCGTCCGATCTTGGCCTGCGCTGGAAGCACAATGCGTTCGTGAGCTATTCGAACGATGATTTCAGCCTGTCGCTGACGCAGATCTTCCGCTCGGGCTATAAGAACCAGGTGCTGCCAGGCGTGCTGGCCGGCACCTTCAACCCGTCAAACGACATCACCGACGTCGCGGACTATATCTACTACAACCTCTCCGCGTCTTATAACGGGATCAAAGGGTTCAAGCTGACCTTCGGTGTGCGCAACCTGTTCGACACCAACCCGCCCTTCGCGATTTCCTATGACAGCAACAACGGCAGCGGCAGCTCATGGGAGCCGCGCGTCGCGGATCCGCGTGGTCGCTCCTTCACCATGCAGGCCGAGGTGAAGTTCTAAACCGACGGCCACAAGCCGTCCTCAAACCAATGAAGCGCGCCCGGTTGCAATAGGGGCATCGACTGCAACCGGGCGCGCCGCGTCACAAAGGCAGCATCGCGTATTGTGTTAACGCGAAGGTCGCGCCCTCAATGCGCCAGGGCGCTCTTGCTCCAACCAAGCGCCTGCGCGGTAACCGCCAATTGCGTGCGGTTGTGTACCTTGAGTTTGCGCATCAGCGCGGTCATGTGGGCTTTGACGGTCGCCTCGGCTATGCCGAGGTCATAGGCAATCTGCTTGTTGAGCTGGCCGCAATAGACGCCGTCGAGGACCTTGCGCTGTGTCGGGGTCAGGCGAGCGAAGGGAGCCGAGGCGTCTCGGTCCAGCGTGGCCTCGCTCACCGCTATTTGCTGCCTCGTCATCTAAGCCCTCCCCCTTTCGCGGCGTGATGGCACACGTCGCGTCCGACTGTCGGCTTCTGCCGATCAAACGAAACTCGATGCGAGTCTCGATGGCTGATCCTATTCAAATTGGTTGGACAGATTCAAGCGCATATTACAATTTCGACCGATTTTGCGCGAATAATCTTGGAATATTGCGCATTGCTGTCGTACAGATACTTCCACGCAGCCCGCACATTGCGAGAGACTGCGGCGGAGAAGGGGGTCCAATGGTCCATTCGCAATCGCTGGCGCATGGCCGCACCGTACCCGCCACCGCGCTGATCGCGGCGCACGCGCGATGAGGCCCGAGGATTACCGCCTGATCGTGGCGGCCATGCTCGGCATCGGCTTGTCGATCGTCCTGATCGTTCGCGGGCGCTTGCATCCGTTTGTCGCGTTGCTGTCGGGCGCGTTCGTCGTCGGTATCATCGCCGGCCTGCCGATTGCTGATACGGCAAAGGCCATTCAGAAGGGCGCGGGCGATATTCTGGGCGGCACCGGGCTGGTGGTCGCGCTCGGTCTGGCACTTGGCGCGATGCTGCAATTGTCGGATGCCGCCGCAGGCCTCGCGCGGACCGCCTTGCGATGGGCCGGGGTACGCGGCGCGCCCTGGGCGAGCGTGGCGACGGGGCTCCTCATCGGCTTGCCGCTGTTCTTCGAAACCGGGCTGGTGCTGTTGCTGCCGATCGTCGCGGCGGCGGCGGCGGCGCTCCCGGCGGGTGCGAACCAGGATTCGGCCAAGCTGCGGCTGATGCTGTCCGCCCTGGCCGGGCTGTCGGTGGTGCACGCGCTGGTGCCGCCGCATCCGGGCCCGTTGCTCGCGGTCGAGGCGCTGCACGCCGATTTGCTGCGCACGCTCGGTTATGGCTTGCTCATCGGCATCCCGACCGCGATCGTCGCGGGGCCCGTGCTCGCGAAATTCACCGCGCGCGGCGTAAAACTGGCCCCGCCCCTGCTCGCCCCGACAGTGCTGAACATGCCGGCACCCGCGAACTGGCGCGCGCTGCTGGTCGTGCTGATGCCCGTGGTCCTCATCGCAGCGGGCCAGGCGGTCGCGCTGCTGCCGCCGCCGGTCGCAGCGCGCTTTGGCGTGCTTGCGGTGGCCAGCAATCCGGTCCTCGCATTGTTGATCGCGTGTTTGGCGGCGCTGCCGCTGCTGTTCGGTCGGCGCATCGGCGATGCCAAGGTGCAGGAAGCGATCTGGGCCGAGACGATGCAGCCGGCGGGCGCGATCCTGCTGGCGATCGGTGCGGGCGGCGCGTTGAAGCAAGTACTCGTCACGGCTGGCCTGTCCGATTTGCTGGCGCGGGTCGCGACCGGCGGGCCGTTGTCGCCGATCGTGCTGGCGTGGCTGGTCGCGGTCTGTATCCGCCTCGCCACCGGTTCGGCCACGGTCGCGACGATCACGACTGCGGGCATCATGCCCGCATTCGTCGCCGCCTCGGGCGCGTCGCCCGAATGGATCGTGCTGGCGATCGGTGCCGGATCGCTCTTCTTCAGCCATGTCAACGATCCTGGATTCTGGCTGGTGAAAAGCTATCTCGGCATCGACACACCCGCGACGTTTCGCACCTGGTCGGTGATGGAGACCGTCGTGTCGGTGCTCGGACTGGCGTTGATCCTTGTTGCCAGCCACCTATTCTGACGGCACGCGACCGGCGCGGTGACCAAGGAACGACCGATGAATGAAGGGCGCTTAGCCGACCGGGCCTATGCCGGGATCGTCGAGATCATCAATGGCGACGGGCTGGCGGTGGGCGATCGCCTGCCGTCCGAAGCGCGGCTGGCGGAAATGTTCGGCATGTCGCGCACGATCGTGCGCGAGGCGCTCGTCCGCCTCGCCGCCGACGGCATTACCGAGGCGCGCCGCGGTGCGGGCTCATTCGTCAAGGGTCGCCCTTCGGACCGGCTGATCGCCTTTCTGCCGATGGACCATATGTCGGCGACCTTTGGCACTTATGAGGTGCGCTTCGTGCTCGAAGCCGAGGCGGCACGCCTCGCGGCCACGCGCCGCTCGAGCGAGGAAATGGCGGCGATCGAGGCCGCGATGCACGCGCTCCGCACCGCCTTGCTGTCGAGCGCACCAGCGCATGACGAGGACATGGCGTTGCACCGGCAAATCGTGCTGGCGACCGCCAACCCCGCCTTTCTGGTCGCGTTCGACGCGCTGTTCGGCGATGTCGACCGGATTATGCGCGCCGGTGTCGATATTTCGCGCTCGCGCCCGCCCGAGGTGATCGGCGCGATGCTGCGAGAGCATGAGATGCTGGTCGACGCGATCCGGGTGCAGGATGCCGACGGCGCGGCGCTCGCAATGCGCTGGCATTTGTCGGAAGGCCGCAAGCGGCTGCTGCCCTAATTGCGCAACAGCGCGGTCGTGCTGCTGGGCGTCGCGCGCTTGCCACCGCCTGGCACAAGCCAGCCACCATCGCTCAACCAGTCGGCGAGCCGGTCAGGCCAATGTTGCAGCGAGACGCGCTCGGCATGCATCGCGACGTTGAAGCCATGGTCGGTATCGGCGAACAGGTGCAGTTCCGCCGAGACATGCGCGCCGCGCAATTGCTGGTAGAGCGTGAGGGTCGGCTCGGCGCAACAGGTGTCCAGGGTCCCGGCGGCCAGGAACGCTGGCGGCGCTTCTGCAACCGCTCGCGCGGGCACGCCGAGCGGCCCCGGATAGATCAAAACCTGAAAGTCGGGTCGCGCGTCGATCCGATCGATGGCATCGCCCGAAGGCTCGGGCGGTGCCGGGTTGTCTGCAACCAGCGACACGAGTTCGCCGCCTGCCGAAAATCCCATAAGGCCGATGCGACGGGGATCGACGCCATATTCGGCAGCATGCGCCCGCACGAAGCGCACGGCCCGCCGTGCATCGGCCGCCGCGTCGCGCTCGATGCGATAGTTTGAGCCTGTTTCCCGGGCGAGACGATATTTCAGTACAAACACCGTCACGCCAAAGCGGTTGAGCGCACGGGCGGGCATCAACCCCTCATTCACCCACACCAACATACGGTGGCCACGCCGGGCGCGATGATGATCGCCGCGCCATTGGCATGTGCCGGGTCGGCGCGCAGCAGCGTGAGCGACGGGCGATGCACGCTGCGGATATACGTGTTTTCGACGATCTCGGGCGTATCGCGCAGCGGATCGACGCCCGGGGGACCATCTGGCCAAAGCGGAAGCTCGATCGGCGCGACAACAGGCACGAGCGCCGGGGTCTGCGCCATAACGGGCCCAGCCACCAAGCAGAGCACGGCAAAACCGGCACGCCATTTCATCGTTTCTGCTCCACGGAAGGGTGACCACCGCCGTCCAACCACGCAATCGCTTCTGCGCAGAGCCGATCGGGTGCGGCAGCTGCGTCGAGCGTGGTCGCCGCCTCGTCCGGGGCAACCCGCTCGAGCGTGCAGAGCTGGCTCGTCAGCAGGCTGCTCGGCATATAGTGCCCTGCGCGATTGGCGAGCCGTTGGCGCAGTTCCTCCGGGCTACCGTCCAGCAGGATGAACCGCGTCGGCGCGCTGATCGCCGCCACCAGTCGGTCGCGATAGCTGCGCCGCAGCGCCGAGCACGCCGCCACCACCAGCCCGTTGACGCGCACCTCGGCATCGATCGCGGCCCCCAAACGGTCGAGCCACGGCCAGCGATCGGCGTCGTTCAGCGGCTGGCCGCTGCGCATCTTGGCCACCGCCGCCGCGTCGTGAAACGAATCGCCCTCCAGGAACGTTGCACCAAGCCTGGTCGCGAGCAGCCCACCCAGCGTGGACTTGCCACTGCCGCTGACGCCCATCACGATTACCGCCATCGGCGCGACCACGCTGTGACTGACTGCCCGTTGCAAAATGCTGTCCCCAAAACCGGACTGGGCCCCGACGCGCCGCGTCGGCCCCGGGCCTTTCATAAGCCCTGATACTGCAGGGCGCATCGGCCTGGGAACTACGACCATCGTCGCGGATGGCACGCGCATGATGGTCGCTTATGCACAGCATCGGCCAGACGCGCAGGCGTCGGTTGGGGGAGAGGCAAAGCACCGTGAAGAGACGAGCTGCCATGCTGGCGACGACTGCGGTGGCGCTGCTGGCCCCGGTCACGACGTGCGCGGCCCAGGCCCGGTCGGTGCTTGCAACGGCTCCGAATGAGCCGCGCGCGGTAACGGTTAGCGGCGCGAAGGACGGCCATGTTGACGCGACCGCAGCGATCCAGCGCGCGATCGACGCCGCGCGCATCACCGACGGCAATGGCATCGTCTTCCTGCCCTCCGGCCGTTATCGCCTGTCACACAGTATCCTGGTGCCGCCCGGCGTGCGGATCCTGGGCGTGGGGCCGACGCGCCCGGTGCTGGTGCTGGCAGATCTCACACCGGGCTTTCAAAGCGGTGTCGCGACGATGGTGGTGTTCACCGGCGGTGACCAATATGCCGTGGGCAAGGTTCCCGTGCCCGTGCCGACCGTGGTGCCGCCCAGTGGCAAGGGCGGCAGCGAGGTGCGCGACGCCAATTCGGCGACCTTCTATTCGGCGATGAGCAATATCGATGTCGAGATCGGCGCGGGCAATCCGGCCGCCGCGGCGGTGCGCTTCCGCGTCGCGCAGCACGCCTTTCTCAGCCATATGGACTTCCGCTTGGGCTCAGCCTTTGCCGGCGTCTATCAGGCCGGCAACGTCATGGAGGACGTCCACTTCCATGGCGGGCGCTATGGCATCCTCACCGAAAAGACCTCGCCCGCCTGGCAATTCACGCTGATCGATTCGAGCTTCGACCATCAGCGCGACGCCGCGATCCGCGAGCATGAAGTCGACCTCACGCTCGTCAACGTGGCCATTCGCGATACGCCGATCGGGATCGATATCGACCCCCGGCTATAGCGACTCGCTGTGGGGCAAGGACGTGCGGTTCGAGCGCGTCTCGCATGCGGGGTGATCATCAGCCGCGAGAGCAGCGCCTTTACCCAGATCGGCTTCGACAACGCGCTCGCCACCGATACGCCGGTGTTCGCACGTTTCCGCGAGAGCGGGAAAACCGTCGCCGCCCCCGCGCGCGCATACCGCGTGGCGCGCTTTTCGCACGGCCTCGCGGTGCCGACGCTCGGCGCGACCGGCCGGATCGCGACCGACGTGCAGAGTACGCCGATCGCAACCCTGCCCCCGCCCCACCCCAACGCCATTCGCGCGCTGCCTGCGGTGGCGGAGTGGAGCAACGTCCGCGATCTCGGCGCGCGCGGCGACGGCACGACCGACGACACCGCCGCGCTGCAGCGTGCGATCGATACGCAGCGCGTGCTCTATTTCCCGGTCGGTTTCTACCGCGTCACCAATACGCTCAAGCTACGGCCCGATACGGTGCTGCTCGGCCTGCACCCGGCGCTGACCCAGCTCGTCTTGCCCGACAATAACCCCGCTCATGCAGGCGTCGGCGGCGTGGTTCCGATCCTCGAAAGCCCGAAGGGCGGCAGCAACATTCTGTCGGGCCTCGGCCTGTTCACTGGCCGCATCAATCCGCGCGCCTCGGCGTTGCTGTGGAAATCGGGGGCGGATTCGCTGGTCGACGACGTCAAGATCATGGGCGGCGGCGGCACCCCGACGGCGGACGGCCTGCCGCTCGGCGCGCGGAACGCGCATAGCGGCGATCCGGTCGCGGACAATCGCTGGGACGCGCAATATCCGAGCATCTGGGTGACCGATGGCGGGGGCGGCACCTTCGCCGATGTGTGGACGCCCAACACCTTCGCCCAGGCCGGTTTCACTGTGTCGGACACCAAGACACCGGGGCACGTCTATCAGCTCTCGGCCGAGCATCACGTTCGCAACGAGATCGTGCTCGATGGCGTGGAGAATTGGGAATTTCTCGCGCCGCAGACCGAACAGGAAGTCGGCGAAGGGATGGACTCGACCTCGCTCGATATCCGCAACTCGCGCAACCTGCTGTTCGCCAATGATCACAGCTACCGTGTGACGCGGACCTTTCACCCGGCAGTGTCGGCGGTGAAGCTGACCAATGCCTCGGACATTCGTTTCCGGAATGTCCATATCAACGCCGAGAGTGGCTTTGCGACCTGCCAGGCAGATGGCTGCGGCACCTATTTGCGGGTCAGCAAATTCCCGTTCGAAAATGCGATTCAGGACAGGACCCAGCACCTTGAGGTGCGCGAGCGCGAGTTCGCCAGCCTCGACATTCCCGCCACCCCCGTGCTGGCCGAGGCCCCCGCTGCGGTGCCGGGTGCCGGGCCGGTCCGCAAACTCGAAAGCGGCTTCTTCTCAATCTCGGGCGCGGCGGTCGATGCTACGGGCGCGCTCTATTTCGTTGAGCATCGCTTCCAGCGGATCTATCGCTGGAGCGCGGCCACCGGCCTCGAGATCGTCCGCGACGCCGCGCTCGATCCGGTCAATCTCGCGGTCGAGCGCTCGGGCAAAGTGCTGGTGCTGTCCTCGCTCGGCGCGGAAGGCAGCGTCTATGCGATCGATCCTGCCGCATCGAAGACCGACGTCACGGTCATCGCCCCGTCGCCAGTTGCCGAGCACCGCGATGCGGACACGCTCCTCCCCGGCAATTGGTGGAACAATGGCGAATTCCGCGATCAATACGATGCCCGGACCGATCATTTCACCACGCTCGGCGAAATGTTCGCGCGCGACGCCGCCACGCCGAAACCCCGCGAATATGTCTCGCCCGACGGTAGCCTCGTACTCCCGGCGTTTCGCGTGTGGCAACAGGGCACACCCGACCATGTCGGCTGGCGCTTCTCCGACACGCTCGACGCCTATAGCCTGGTCCACGGGCGCATCGGCGCGCGCGTCTATGCCAGCAACGAATCCGAAGGCCGCACATACAGCGCGCTGGTCGCGCGGGCGGCACGCTTTCCGACCTGAAGCCCTTTGTCGAGCGCGCCGGAGAGAGCGTCGCGGTCGACGCCCAGGGCCGCGTGTTCATCGCGAACGGGCAGGTCTTCGTCTACGCACCCGACGGCAGCGAGATCGGCCGGATCGACGTGCCCGAACGCCCCCTCCAGTTGATCTTCGGGGGCACCGATCACGCAACGCTCTTCATCCTTACGCATCACGCGCTTTACGCCGTCGCGATGCGCGGCGGATGACCCCGATGAAAACGACAACAAAAAACAGGTGAGGATCCCAATGACCGACATGATCACAGAACGCACCCCCGGTTCCAGCGGCAGGCGCACCGCGTTCCTGACCGCCAGCCTCGCGTCGCTGATGGCGATCGCGATCGCGGCACCGGCCGAGGCGCAAACCACGCCTGCGGCCCCGCCGCCGCCCGCGACGCTGCCCGCAGACACGGCCGACACCGCCGACAATACCGCCAAGGACATCGTCGTCACCGGCTCGCGCATCACCACCGGCGGCTTCACCGCACCGACCCCGACCCAGACGATCGGCGCGGTTGATATAGCGCGTAACGCCGAGCCCAACGTCTTCACGACGATCGCGCAATTGCCCTCACTGCAGGGGTCGAGCGGCGTCACCACCGGCACCAACAGCACCTCCAGCGGACAGCAGGGCCTGAGCTCCTTCTCGCTGCGCGGACTCGGCACGATCCGCACGCTGACGCTGCTCGACGGCCAGCGCGTCGTAGGCGCGAACGTGACCGGCGTGCCCGATATCAGCCTGTTTCCGCAATTGCTGATCAAGCGCGTCGATGTGGTGACGGGCGGTGCATCCGCTTCTTATGGTTCGGATGCGGTCGGCGGCGTCGTCAACTTCATCACCGAAAAGCACTTCGTCGGGTTCAAGGCGAACGTACAGGGCGGCATCACCACTTACGGCGACAACAAGCAGTATCTGTTCCAGGCGGCGGCCGGAAAATCCTTCTTCAACGATCGCCTGCATGTCGAAGTCAGTGGCGAATATGACCATGAAGATGGCGTGCCGGCCGGCGGCTTTGGCGAGCAACTTGCCAACGGGCGCACGTGGTATCGCACCTCGACCTTCATCAATCGCAACGTGACCAATGACGGGTCGCCGCAATATCTCGTGCGCGACCATGCGCAGGCCTATCAATATACCAAATACGGGCTGATCACGGGCGGGCCGCTGCAAGGCACCGCGTTCGACGTGAACGGCGTTCCGTTCCAGTTCCAATATGGCTCGAACGGCGTTCCGTCCAAGGCCCTTCCGGGCACGCCGCAGTTCGGCCTCGTCTCGGGTTGCTACCCGCAAGGCGGCTTCTGCCTGGGCGGCGATCTGTCGGGCAATGTCGGCATCGGCACCACGCTGCAGTCACGGCTCGATCGCTACAACGGCTATGGCCGCGTCGGCTTCGACCTCGACGCGAACAACGAGATCTATGCGACGGTCAACATCGCGCAGGTCGACACGATGAACCAGCCAAACCCCGGCGCGACCAAGTCGGGCCTGACGCTGCAATGCTCCAACCCATTCGTCCCCGCCTCGATCCAGGCGGCCTGCGCCACTGCAGGCATCACCAGCTTCCAGTTCGGCAGCAGCAATGGCGAGCTGCCCGCGAACATCACGGTCTATCCGACGCGCAAGCAATATCGCTTCGTCGGCGGCGCGACGGGCAAGGTGCCGGTGTTCGGCACGACGTGGAATTACGACTTCTCCTATGAGCATGGCGAGAACATTACCGACATCCACGTCAAGAACATCACGCTGACCTCGCGCTATAACGCCGCGATCCAGGCGATCAGTCTGGGCGGGCAGATCGTTTGCGCCGATCCGGTCGCGCGCGCCAATGGCTGCGTGCCGATCAACATCATCGGCGGCACCCCGCCAAGCGCGGCGGCGCTCGCTTATATCGAACCGACCAACGGCCCATTCCAGCATACCCGCCAGACGCAGGATGCGCTTGCCTTCAGCTTCAGCGGATCACCGCTCAGCCTGTGGGCCGGGCCGGTGTCGTTTGCCGCAGGTGCCGAATATCGCAATGAATTCTATCACGTGGTCGGCGATCCATACGGCAACGGCGTCTCGGCCGAGACGCCCTATACCAGCACCTATCCCGCCGATCCGGTGCTCAATACCGCAGGCAACAACTGGTACGCCGGCAATTATCACGCCGGTCGCGGCAGCTACCACGTCGCCGAAGGTTTCCTCGAGCTCAACCTGCCCTTCCTCAAATCGGACTCGCTCGGCAGCGCGAACCTGAACGTCGCCGGACGCGTCACCAATTACAGTACCTCTGGCACGATCTACACCTGGAAGGTGGGCGGCACGTGGGACACGCCGATCGACGGCGTGCGGCTACGCGCGGTTACCTCGCGCGACGTGCGTGCACCGAACCTGTCGGAGCTGTTCGCCGCCCCGATCACCACGACCGTGCCGAACTTCAGCAACCCCAATCCCAACCGCGCGCGGGCGACCCGGCGACCTTGACTATCCTGCAAAATGCGATCGGCAACACCGCGCTCAAGCCCGAAATCGCGCGCAACACCACGGCCGGCATCGTGCTGTCGCGCCCGCACTGGCTGCCCGGCTTCAGCGCGTCGTTCGATTATTACCGGATCAAGATCAACGGGGTGATCTCGACGCTCAATTCGCAGCAGGAAGTCAATCTGTGCTACCTCAATAACATCACCTCGCTATGCGGCGCGTTCAACCTCACGCCACCGGCGGGGACAGCACCCTATGTCAACCTCCAGGCGTTCAACCTCGCCTCGATCTTCACCGACGGGTTCGACATTGAGGCGAGCTATCAATTCGACGTCGCCAAGCTCGGCCTGCCCGGGCGCGTCGTGCTGCGCGGACTCGCCACCAATGTGAAGAACTTCATCACCGATCCGGGCGTCCCCGGCACGATCCCGACACAGGGCGCGGGGGTCAATGCTGGCAACACCCCGTCGTGGAAATTGCTGACGACCGAAAGCTGGACCACCGATCGGTTCAGCCTCAGCGTTCAGCAGCGCTGGTTCAGCGATGGCGTGTACAGCAACGAATATGTCGTTTGCAGCAGTGGCTGCCCGGTCTCGACCACGCAGCACCCGACGATCGACAACAACACGATGCCCGGTGCCTTCTATCTCGACGTGGGCGGATCGTTCAACATCACCAAGAAATTGAACGCTTATTTCAAGATCGACAATCTGCTCGATCATGATCCGGCACCGTCGCCCCAAACCAATACCGGCATCGACGTCAATCAGTCGCTTTACGATACGCTCGGGCGTTTGTTCCGGGTTGGCGTACGCTACAATTTCTAGCACCACGGTCCCCTACCCCGACCCGGTGGGTCGGGCTCCTCGTCCCGGCCGGTGGCCGGGACGTTTCTTTTGAGGATGTAAGATGCCCGGATGGTCGCTTCCGTTTCGTGTCACATTTCTGGCCGCGCTTATGGCAACAGCAATGCCCGTTGCCGCATCCACGTCTTATTACGCGACCGCCCCGGAAGATCCCCGCGCCATCACCGTTGCAGGGAAGCGCGACGGTCGCGCCGACGACACGACCGCCCTGCAAACCGCGATCGATGCCGCCGCGGCGAAGGGCGGCGGCGGAATCGTTTTTGTCCCCTCGGGCCGCTATCGCATCAGCCGCACCCTGTTCGTGTGGCCAGGTGTCCGGGTGTTCGGCGTCGGCAAGACCCGGCCGGTCATCGTGCTCGGCGATGCGACCTCGGGCTTTCAGCAGGGCCTCGCCACCATGGTGATGTTCGCCGGGGCCAAGCCCGGTGCCACCGATACCGCCAAGGCCTATCGCACCCCGTTTCCGCCACCGGGCAGCGTGCCGTTCAACCCCGATATTGCCGATGCCAATCCCGGCACCTTCTATCCTGCACTGTCCAACATCGATTTCGTGATCGGCAAGGGCAACGCCGCCGCCACCGCGATCCGCTTTCACGCCGCGCAGCACGCCTATCTGGCTCATATCGATTTCCAGATCGGCTCGGGCCTTGCCGGTCTCTACCAAGTCGCCAATCAGGCGCAGGATCTGCATTTTCATGGCGGGCGCTATGGCATTCTGACAGAGAAACCATCCCCCGCCTGGCAATTCACGCTGCTCGATTCGACCTTCGACGGACAACGCGAATCCGCGATCCGCGAGCATGAGGCGAGCCTCACCCTGGTCAACGTCGCCTTCCGCAACGTGCCAACCGCAATTGACATCGATCGCGGCTATGGCGACTGGCTGTGGGGCAAGGATGTCCGGTTCGAAAACATCCGCAACGCCGCCGTCGTGATCAGCAATGAGAACAACGTCTATACGCAGATCGGCTTTCAGAATGCGGTTGCCAGCGCCACGCCGACCTTCGCCCGCTTTCGCGACAGCGGCAGGACGGTTGCAGGTGCAGGCCGCTCCTACCGCGTGGCATCCTTCGGCTATGGCCTGATGGTCCCCGGGCTGGGCCGGACCGGAAGCTATAGGACCGTGATCGACGCCACGCCGATCCCACGGCTGCCTGCCCCGCCCCCGCTCGCGATCCGGCCGCTGCCTGCGACCGATTCCTGGGCCAATGTCCAGCAGCTGGGCGCGCGCGGGGATGACAAGACCGATGACACCGCCGCCATCCAGCGCGCGATCGATGCGCACCGTACTGTCTATTTTCCCGCCGGTCGCTATCTCGTCACCGACACGCTGCGGCTAAGGCCGGACAGCGTGCTGGTCGCCTTGCACCCGAGCCTGACGCAGCTCATCCTGCCGGACGGCACGCCTGCCTTCCAAGGGGTGGGCTCGGCCAAGGCGCTGATCGAGAGTGCGCACGGTGGAGACGCCATCGTCTCCGGTCTTGGCCTGTTCACCGGCGGCATCAATCCACGCGCAACCGCGCTGCTCTGGCACGCCGGCGCGCAATCTCTGGTCGAAGACGTCAAGTTTCAGGGCGGCCACGGCACCGATCTCGCCGATGGCAGTCGCTTCGACCCGTATAACGCCAACCACACCGGCGACCCCGACCCGGCCAAGCGCTGGGACGCGCAATATCCGAGCCTATGGGTGCGCGGCGGCGGCGGCACTTTCGCCAATCTCTGGAGCCCCGATACCTATGCTCAAGCGGGCATGTTGGTGTCCGAAACCGACACCCCGGGCCATGTCTATCAGATGTCGAGCGAGCACCATGTCCGCGCGGAATTCGTGCTCGACCATGTCGCCCATTGGGAGTTCCTAGCGCCGCAGACCGAGGAGGAAGCGGGCGAGAGCCAGGACGCGGTCTCGTTCGACATTCGCCACAGCCACGATCTTCTGATCGCCAATTATCACGCCTATCGCGTGACACGATCGCTCAAACCCGCGCCGACCGCCGTGCGGCTGACCGACACCCGCGACCTCCATTTCCGCAATGTCCACGTCAATGCCGAAAGCGGCTTTGGCACGTGCGACGAAAATGGCTGCGCAACCTATTTGCGTGCCAGCAAATTTCCCTACGAGAACGCCATTCAGGATGTCACGCGCAGTCTCGAAGTCCGCGAGCGGGAATTTGCAGCCCTCGACCTGACTTCGGACACCGTGGCTCCGGCGACGCAGGGCGCTTTCGCGGACGCCAAGGTGGAAAAGCTGGCGAGCGGATTCTATGCCGCCGCAGGAGCGGCCCTCGCTCCTGACGGAACGCTGTATTTCGTCGATCATCGCCAGCAGCGCATCTATGCGTGGTCGCGCGCCGATGGCCTGCGCGTGATCAACGACGCACCGCTGGATCCCGTCAACCTCGCGGTCGACCGCTCGGGCAACCTGCTCGTGCTGTCGTCGGAAGGCCGGAACGGCACGGTCTATAGCCTCACGCCCAACAGCGGCGCGGACGTTCGGGTGATCCCGTCGACGCCCGCCATCGATCATCCGGGCGCAAGAACCGTGCTGCCCGTAAATTATTGGGTGAATGGCGAGTTCAAGGACCAGCTCGACACCAAAACCTACGCCTATCCGACGCTGGCCGACATGTTCGACCGCGACATGCGCCTCTCCAAGGCGCGCGAATATGTGTCGCCCGACGGCAGCCTTGTCCTGCCCGCCTATCGGACCTTCCAGCAGGGGCCTTTGAACTTTCTCGGCTGGCGGTTCTCCGACGCGCTCGACAGTTATGGCTTTACCACTGCCGAGGTTGGCGGAACGGTGTTCGTCACTAACGCATCAGAAAACAAAACCTATCGCGCACGCCTGGCGGCGCACGGCGCACTGACCAACCTCGTCCCCTTCGCCAATCGCGGCGGAGAGAGCGTGGCGAGCGATGCGCAGGGGCGCGTGTATGTCGCCAACGGTCAGGTGTTCGTTTTCGCCGCAGACGGTGCCGAGATCGGTCGGATTGATATCCCCGAGCGCCCGCTCCAACTGCTTGTTGACGACCGCGCACGCAAAACGCTCTTCGTGGTGACGCATCACGCCATTTACGGCGTCGGCATTCCCTGACGCCCAGCGCGCTTGCCGAGCAGACCTAGCGGGCCGTGCGCCACAACGGATCCTCTCAAACCCAACGCACCGCGCTCAGCGCGTCGGGTTCACTGGGGGATCCTGCATAATTTTGGCCAGTTCGCTGTCGATCAGCTGCCCGATATAGCGGGAAAGCTCCGCGTGATGGACGTCTGGATCCGAAATTCGGCGAAACAACACGCCGTGGCCGACCGCGAGGATGAAATCCGCCAACTCGCTGCGCCGTGCGGCCCGCTCCTCGCCCGGTGCCAAAGCGTCGAGCGCGCTGAGGATATTGCCGCGGACGAGGGCGTCGACCTCGCGCATGATGTCCCCGACACGATCGTTCCGCGTTGCTTCGGCAAACATCTCCGCGAACAGCGCGTACGAGCCCGGATCGTTCGGATCCTCTTCCAGGAACCGCGCGATCCACGCACGGACCAGCGCGAAATCGCGCGCCTCGACCGCCGCACGAAGCGCCGGCTCATCCAAAAACTCGACGACATCGGCCCGCACCAGCTCGGCGACAATATCCTCCTTGCAGGCAAAATCGCGATAAAGCTGCCCGACCTTAACCCCCGAGTCGGCGGCGATACGCGCCACGCCGGAGGCGTGGAAGCCATATTGAGTGAAGAGCTGACGCGCCGCTGACAAGATTCGCGCTCGCCGATCTTCCGCGCGAGAATCCCGCTTTTTCATAACTTTATCGGCAGATTTTCGGGTGGTCGGCATAATCCTCCTATGATTAGGCTTGTCATTTCAAATTCGCAAAGCTACCGGCTCGGCGGAAATGTGAGTGATCGATCGCTCACACTTATACATTGGAAGAAAGCGTGCGCAAACCTTGCTCCGTCGCGGTCCTCACCGTAGCCCTCCTGGCCGGCTGCTCCAACGGCCAGCCCCAAGCGCCAGCCGCCGGCCCGCCGCAAGTCGGCTTTGTCACGGTGGAACCGCAGTCAGTCACGCTGAGCACCGAGCTCGCCGGGCGCACTGCCGCTTATGAAACCTCGGACGTCCGTCCGCAGGTCAACGGGTTGATTACCGCGCGCTTGTTTACCGAGGGCGACGAGGTCCGCGCGGGCCAGCCGCTCTATCGGATCGATGCGCAACCCTATCAGGCAACCGTCGCAAGCGCGCGCGCCGCGCTGGCAAAGGCACGCGCAGCGATCGCCTCGAACGACGCGCTGGCGCGCCGCTATGGCGAGCTGGTCAAGATCAATGCCATTGCCAAGCAAGATTACGACAATGCCGTCACCAGCGCGCAACAGGCGCGCGCCGATGTCGCCGCGCAGGAGGCCGCACTCCGTACTGCCGAAATCGACCTTGCGCGGACGACGGTACGGGCTCCGATCAGAGGTCGCATCGGCCGCTCGGCGGTCACGACGGGGGGGGCTGGTCACCGCGTCGCAGGCGACCGCGCTCAGCACGATCCAGCGGCTAGACCCAATCTATGTCGACATCACGCAATCGAGCGCCGATCAACTCCGGCTGCGCCAGAAACTGCTGGCGGGCAGTCTTACGCGAGGTACTGCACGGCTTCGGCTGAAGCTTGAGGACGGCACGATCTATCCCATCGAGGGCGTCGTGAAGTTCGCCGATGTCACGGTCGATCCCGCGACGGGCAGCCAGACGATCCGCGCGGAATTCGCCAATCCCAACCGACTGCTGCTGCCGGGCATGTACGTCACCGCCCAGTTCGTCGAAGGGACGCAAGCCAACGCGCTGCTCGTCCCGCAGCGGGCGGTCAGCCGCGACGAAAAGGGTAACGCCGTGGTGATGGTCGTCGGAGCCGGGGACAAGATCCAGCCCCGCACGCTGACCGCCCCACGCACGATCGGCGAGAATTGGCTGGTGACCGCGGGGCTTGCGCGCGGGGATCGGGTGATCGTCGAAGGGGCGCAGAACCTGCAGCCAGGCATGCCGGTCAAACCGGTTCGCTGGACCCCGAAGGCCCCCGCAGCCGCCGCTGCTGGCAAGGGACAGTAACCCCCATGTCGCGTTTCTTTATCGATCGGCCCATTTTTGCCTGGGTCATCGCGATCATCTTGATGGTCGCCGGCTTGATCGGCATCCGTAGCTTGCCGATCGCGCAGTTTCCCTCGATCGCACCGCCTTCGGTCAGCATCACCGCGACCTATCCCGGTGCCGATGCGCAAACGCTTGAAAACACGACGACCCAGATCATCGAACAGCAGATGAAGGGGATCGATCACCTTCGCTATTTCTCGTCATCGTCGAGTTCAGCCGGCACGGTGTCGATCACGCTGACGTTCGAGCAAGGCACCGACCCCGACATCGCGCAGGTGCAGGTGCAGAACAAGCTGCAGGCAGCGACCCCGCTCTTGCCGCAGGAAGTCCAGCAGCAAGGCATTCAGGTCGCCAAGGCGACCTCCAACTTCCTGCTCATCCTCGGCGTTTATTCGGAGGGCGGCCGTCACAGCGCGTCGGACCTTGCCGATATTCTTGCCTCGCACGTCCAGGATCCGCTCAGCCGCGTTAACGGCGTCGGCGATACAGAATTGTTCGGCGCGCAATATGCAATGCGGGTCTGGATCGATCCGCTCAAGCTCAACGGCTATCAACTCACCGTCGCCGACGTGACCGCCGCGTTGCAGGCGCAGAACGCACAGGTTTCTGCGGGTCAATTGGGTGCGCAACCTGCACCCGCCAATCAGATGCTCAACGCCACCGTTTCGATCCAGTCGCGATTGCAGACGCCCGAGCAGTTCGGCGATATCCGCTTGAAAACCGATACGGCAGGCGCGGTCGTGCGCTTGCGCGATGTGGCACGGGTTGAACTCGGTGCTGCTGATTACGGCTTCAACACACGGTATAACGGCCAACCCGCATCAGGCATCGGCATCAAGCTGGCACCGGGTGCGAATGCGCTGGCGACCGTCGAAGCCGTCAAGTCCCGCGTCGCGGAGCTTTCCAAGACCTTTCCGTCCGATGTGAAGGTCATCTATCCCTACGACTCCACGCCCTTCGTCCGGCTGTCGATCGAACAGGTCATCCACACGCTGATCGAGGCGGTCGTCCTCGTCTTCTTCGTCATGTTCCTGTTCCTGCAAAACTGGCGCGCAACGCTGATCCCGACGATCGCGGTGCCGGTGGTTTTGCTGGGTACCTTCGGGGTGCTGGCGGTCGCAGGCTATTCGATCAACACGCTGACGCTCTTTGGCATGGTGCTCGCGATCGGCCTGCTGGTCGACGACGCGATCGTCGTGGTCGAGAATGTCGAGCGACTCATCACGACCGAACATCTGTCGCCGAAGGAAGCCGCGCGCAAATCGATGGACGAAATCAGCAGCGCGCTGGTCGGCATCGCGCTGGTCCTGTCCGCTGTGTTCCTGCCAATGGCGTTCTTCGGGGGCTCCACCGGCGTCATTTACCGTCAGTTCTCGATTACCATCGTGTCGGCCATGGTCTTGTCCGTCCTGGTCGCCTTGATCCTGACACCGGCTTTGTGCGCGACCATCCTGAAGCCGCACGATCCAAGCAAATTGGAAGGCAACGGCCCCCTTTCGCGCTTTTTCCGCTGGTTCAACACGATGTTCGACCGCGGCGCAGCGAAATACGAAAGCGGCACTCGCAGCACCGCGCGCCGGTGGGGACGGTCATTGACCGTTTTCGCGCTGATCGCGATCGGGATGGCACTGTTGTTCGTGCGCTTGCCAACCGGCTTCCTCCCCGATGAGGATCAGGGCTCGGTCATCGCGCTGGTGCAGGGCCCGTCGGGCGCAACCACCGCGCGCACCAACGAAGCGCTGGAGCAGGTGCGCGACTATTTCCTCACCAAGGAAAAAGCCGATGTCGAGGGCGTCTTCACGATCAGCGGCTTCAGCTTTGCCGGACAGGGCCAGAATGCCGGTCTCGCCTTCGTCAAATTGAAGGACTGGGACGCGCGCTCAGGTGCAGCCAACAAGGCGCAGGCGATCGCCGGGCGCGCGATGGGGGCGTTCTCGCAATTCCACGACGCAATGATCTTCGCGATCGTGCCGCCCGCCGTGCAGGAACTCGGAAACGCGACCGGGTTCGATCTCCAACTGGTCGACCAGGTCGGCATGGGTCATGAGAAACTGGTCCAAATGCGCAACATGCTGCTCGGCATGGCGATGCAGGACAAGCGCCTGGCCCAGGTTCGGCCGATGTCGCTGGAGGACGCGCCGCAACTCAAGATCAATGTCGATCAGGACAAGGCGCGTGCGCTGGGGCTTGATCTGTCGCAAGTCAATTCCACGATCTCGACCGCGTGGGGCAGCGCCTATGTCAACGATTTCATCGATCGCGGGCGCGTAAAGCGTGTCTTTGTCCAGGCCGATGCGCCCTTCCGACTGAAGCCCGAAGACCTCGACAAATATTATATCCGTGGCGGCAATGGCGACATGGTACCCTACAGCGCCTTTACCACGCTGTCCTGGACCCAGGCCCCCGTTCAGTTGACCCGCTATAACGGCCAGCCAGCGATGGAATTGCAGGGTGGCTCGGCCCCGGGACTCAGCACGGGTGCCGCGCTGGCCGCGATGCAGGAGCTTCACGCCAAGCTGCCGCCGGGGACGGCGCTCGAATGGACGGGCTTGTCCTATGAGGAAAAGCTCTCGGGCGGTCAGGCTCCGGCGCTCTATGGATTGTCGCTACTGATCGTGTTCCTGTGCCTTGCCGCGCTGTACGAAAGCTGGTCGGTGCCGATTTCGGTGCTGTTGGTCGTGCCGCTGGGCGTGGTCGGCGCGTTGCTGGCCGCGATGCTGACCGGGCTGAACAACGACATCTATCTGCAAGTCGGCTTGATCACCACGATCGGCGTGTCGGCAAAGAATGCGATCCTGATCGTGGAATTTGCCGAAGAACGGATGCGGGAGGGCATGACGGCCTTCGATGCCGCCATCGTCGCGGCGAGGATGCGGTTGCGTCCGATCCTCATGACCAGCCTCGCCTTCATCTTCGGGGTGATGCCGCTCGCCATCTCGACTGGTGCCGGCGCAGGCGGGCAAAATGCCATCGGCCGTGCGGTCGTCGGCGGTATGTTGAGCGCCACCGTTCTCGGCATCTTCTTCATCCCGATGTTCTTCGTGGTCGTGCGCAGCCTGTTTGCGCGAGGCAAGACACAGGAGGCCGCCACCACGCCCACCGATCCATCCGCCTCCAATTCCGCGCCGCAAGGAGCCTGACCATGACCAGCACGATCCGCATTGCAGCCGCGCTGCTGGCCAGTGCCGCGCTCGCCGGATGCAATCTCGCACCGGGTTATGTCCGGCCGCAGGGCGCGGTGCCCGCCGCTTTGCCGACGGGAGGGGCGTATCCCGCCGCGTCCAGCGATGCCGCAGATATTTCAAAAATCGGATGGCAAACCTTCTTCACCGACGCCAAACTGCGCGAGGTCATCGCGCTGGGCCTCGCCAACAACCGCGATTTGCGGCTGGCAGCAGCAAACGTCCTGCAAGCGCGGGCACAATATCGGGTGCAGCGCGCCGACCTGTTGCCGACGGTCAACCTGGGTGCCTCGGCGACGATCTCCAACGGTACGGCAGCAGCGGCCTCCAGCGGTGGATCGGGCTCAAGTGCGGCCTCCAATTCGACCGTTGAAGTCTATTCCGGCAATGTCGGCATTTCGTCGTTCGAGCTCGATCTGTGGGGTCGCCTGCGCAATCTCAGCGAAAGCGCGCTGCAAAGCTATTTCGCGACCGAAGAAGCGCAGCGCGCCACCCGGATCAGCCTCATCTCGGAGATCGCGTCGGCCTATCTGACGCTGGCGGCGGATCAGGATTTGCTCGCGGTCGCGCAGGAGACGCTGGCGAGCTACGATCAGTCGCTGCAACTCACGCGGGCGCAATTCCGGATCGGCACGCAGTCCGAACTGGCCGCACGCCAGGCCGAGACCAATTACGAATCCGCCGCGAATGACATCGCGACGCTGCGGGCGCAAATCGCGCAGGATCACAACGCGCTGGATCTGCTGGTCGGGCCCCGACGCCCGAGACGCTGCTGCCGCAAGGGCTGGGAGACACCGACCGGACCTTGAACGCGCTGCCGGGCGACCTCCAGTCCTCGGTATTGCTGCGCCGTCCCGACGTGCTGCAGGCCGAACATCAACTGATTGCGCAAAATGCCAATATCGGCGCGGCGCGCGCTGCCATGTTCCCGACAATCTCGCTGACCACCAGCTTTGGCACGGTGAGCTCCGCGCTCAGCGGGCTGTTCGGGGCCAACAGCCAGAGCTGGTCGGTGGCACCCGGCGCGACCCTGCCGATCTTCGATTTCGGTCGCCGCAAGGGCAATCTGGATCTGGCACGGGCCCAGCAACAGGGCGCAGTCGCCACCTATGAAAAGACCCTGCAGACCGCGTTCCGCGAGGTCGCCGACGCGTTGGCGACGCGCGGCACGATCGACGCCCAGATCGGCGCCCGGACGCGACGGGCATCGGCGGCTGAGATATCGGCGCGGCTGTCCGACGCACGATATCGCGCAGGGGTCGATTCCTTCCTGACATCGCTCGACGCACAGCGCACCGCCTACAGCGCCCGGCGGGATCTGGTGACGACGCGGCTCGCGCGCGCCACCAATCTCGTCACCCTGTACCGCGTTCTGGGCGGCGGGTTGAGTTGAAGCGAATCCGCTTGGCGCGATTGCCGAGACACGTCGCTCAGAGACGGAAGGCCGTGCGCAGGCCGATCACGATAGCGCGCCGCTGTGACGTGGCCGTGTTCGCGTTATAGGGGTTGAGGATCAACTGGGCATTGGGCTGCAAAGAGAACCCCTTGCCGAAATTTGCCTGATAACTTGCCTCGATCGCCATTTCCGGAGGCGGCGAGGCAATGGGCCCGGGAATCGCGGGCGTCATCGGCGATAGGCCGGCGACTGCGATCGCCAGCCCCATGACGTCT
The DNA here is from genome assembly GCF_000797515.1 of Sphingomonas sp. Ant H11. Lineage (GTDB taxonomy): Bacteria > Pseudomonadota > Alphaproteobacteria > Sphingomonadales > Sphingomonadaceae > Sphingomonas. Next base: position 9,880 of record NZ_JSBN01000030.1, on the reverse strand, counting down.
TTTGGGCGTGCGGCAATTAGGCCGGTCAGCGATGCGCCGACGTCTCCATACACGCCAATCAGGTTCCGGTTTGCGGGCGATGCGCTGAAGCGGGCGAAGCCGCGGAGGCTGCGCCCGGCCCGTCGCCAGAGCCGCGCGTCGCCGATGACATATACAGCCTGATCCCCGCGCAGTAGCCGCCCGGTCGGGGATCGCAGATCGGCGAAGCGATCGAAGCTTGCCCAGCCGCCCAGCACAAAGGTCCAGGCCGGATCATCCCCGCCCGCCGACCGCGCCACCTCCGCGATCGCGAGCGGCGGCTGGTCGAAGCGCCAGCCAGCAAAACCGTGCACATCCCGCCCCGGCGGGTTGCCCGTGAACACCGCGATACGCGCGGTGGTCTTGCCTCCATCGAAGGTGGTCGCCAGCCGCGCACCGGGCACCGATATGGGATAAGCGGGGCCGCCACCGGGCAAGTCGGTCGCGAAACTGCCTGGCCAGCCAAAGGTCGAATTGACGAACAGATTTGCCGTGGGGCTGATCGAGAATTCCTGCCCGGCGGAAAATTGGCCGACGCGGACCGACGTCGCGCTGCCCACCTTTTGTTCTACCCACACATTGAACAGGCGAAGCGCCGGGGGGGCCTCGATGCCGCTCACCGTCAGCAAATTGCCGACCCGGCTGGCCGACAGCCCGGTTCCGACGATAGATTGGAAACTGATATGCGCGGTGGCACCGTTCCAGCCGATCGCGTGCGCCAAGTCCGCGTCGCCGATCAGACCGATCCGCTGGAGATACGCGCTTCCCGTTCGCGCGCCACCCGAGACATCGGCGTTGGCATCGCTGGTATAGGTCAGCGTCACGGTCAATGCCCGCTCGGAGCGGCGCGCCGCCTCGCCATTCTCGCCGCCGTTCTGGGCGGCCGAGGGGAGGGTCTGGGCGCATCCCGGATCGGCGGCCCCGGCCAGACCGAGCCCGGCAAAGGCAAGGACCGCCAAGCCTGCGCGGCTGGCCCTCATGCGAGATCGAAGCGATCGAGGTCCATCACCTTGCTCCACGCCGCGACAAAAGCATGGACAAAGAGCAGACCCGAATCGTCGGTTGCATAGGCCTCGGCAATCGCGCGCAATTGCGCGTTCGATCCAAAGATCAAATCGACGCGCGTCGCGGTCCATGTCACTGCGCCCGTCGCGCGGTCATGCGCCTGAAACACGTCGGCTTCGGTCGCGGGCGTCCACGTCATGCGCAAGCTCGACGCCAGCAGATTGACGAAGAAGTCGTTGGTCAACACGCCGGGACGGTCGGTGAACACGCCGTGGGTCGACTGATCGACATTCGCGCCGAGCACGCGCAGTCCGCCCACCAGCGCGGTCATTTCCGGCGCGGTGAGTTTCAGCAAATCCGCGCGATCGACCAGCATTTCTTCCTGCGACCACGGCAGCGTGGCTCCGACATAATTGCGGAAACCATCGACCTTGGGCTCGAGATAGGCAAAGGACTGGACGTCGGTGTCGTCCTGCGCGGCATCCATCCGGCCCGGCGTAAACGGCACTTCCAGCGTATAGCCGGCTCGACGGGCAGCATCCTCGATCGCAGCCGCGCCGCCCAGCACAATCAGATCGGCGAGCGATACCCGCTTGCCGCCAGGTGCCGATGCGTTGAAGGCCTGCTGGACGTGTTCAAGCGCGGCCAGCGCCATGGCGAGGTGTTCGGGCTCATTGACCGGCCAATCCTTTTGCGGCGCAAGCCGGATTCGAGCCCCGTTCGCGCCGCCACGCTTGTCGGAATTGCGATAGGTCGAGGCCGACGCCCAAGCGGTCGCCACCAGCCGGGCCGTGGTCAACCCCGAGGCCAGGATTTCGATCTTGAGCGCCGCGATATCGGCCGCATCGATCAGCGGGTGGTCGCAAACCGGAACCGGGTCCTGCCATAGCCGCGGCTCCGCCGGAACGTCGGGGCCAAGCAAGCGCGGATGCGGCCCCATGTCGCGATGGGTGAGCTTGTACCAGGCTTCGGCAAAGGCGTGACCGAATTCGGCGGGATTTTCGTAATAATGCCGCGCGATCTTTGCATAGGAGGGGTCGTGCAGGAGCGCGATATCGGTCGTCTGCATGATCGGCGCATGGCGTTTGGACGGATCGTGTGCGTCGGGCACGGTACCCTGCGCCTCCGGGTTGATCGGCGTCCATTGATGCGCGCCGGCCGGACTGGCGGTTAGCTCCCATTCATAGCCGAACAGGTTGGAAAAATAACCATTGTCCCAGCGGATGGGATCGCTCGTCCACGCCCCTTCCAGCCCGCCGGTGATCGTCGCCGCGCCGTTGCCCGTTCCAAAACTGTTCTTCCAGCCCAGCCCCAATTGCTCGATCGGCGCTCCCTCGGGTTCGGGCCCGACATACTCCTTGGGCGGCGCGGCACCGTGATTCTTGCCGAAGGTGTGGCCGCCCGCGATCAGAGCCACGGTTTCCGCATCGTTCATCGCCATGCGGGTGAAGGTCTCGCGAATGTCGCGGATGGCGGCGACGGGGTCGGGAATGCCATCGGGCCCTTCGGGGTTCACGTAGATCAGCCCCATCTGGCTCGACGCCAGCGGCTCCTGAAGCTCGCGATCGCCGCTGTAGCGCTTGTCGCCGCCAAGCCAGACCCGCTCCGGCCCCCAATAGGTGTCGTTCTGCGGCTCCCAGATATCGATGCGACCGCCGCCAAAGCCGACGGTCTTCAGCCCCATAGCTTCAATGGCGCAGGTTCCGGTCAACACCAAAAGGTCCGCCCAACTGAGTTTTCGTCCGTATTTCTGCTTGATCGTCCACACCAGCAGCCGCGCCTTGTCGAGATTGGCGTTGTCGGGCCAGCTGTTGAGCGGCGCGAAGCGTTGCGCGCCCTGCCCCGCCCCGCCGCGCCCGTCGCCGATGCGATAGGTGCCGGCCCCGTGCCACGACATGCGGATGAACAGCGGACCGTAATGGCCATAATCGGCAGGCCACCAGCTCTGCGATTCGGTCATTAGCGCGACGATGTCGCGCTTGACCGCCGCGAGGTCGAGCGTTGCAAACTCGCTCGCATAATCGAACGCATCCCCCAGCGGCGTCGGCTGCGGCGCATTCTGGTTGAGCACGGCCAAGTCGAGACGGTTCGGCCACCAGAGCCGGTCGGTCATGTCGAACAGCACGGCGTTGCCGGACACCGCACCGCCGCTCATGGGGCATTTGCTTTCGACGGACATGCTCTTTCCCTCGGCAGAAGATCAGGCGAGTGGTCTAGCAGCGCCCTGCCGCCGCTGAATCATACGATGGTGTCGGTTGCCGACGCCCCGGCGGGAGGGCGCAACCTTTGTATGAGTGCCTGGAAAGGCGCGACTTTGTAGCAAGCCGCTCGATCGGCACGGTTTTCCAAAGCCTTGAAACCGAACGCCGCAAGGAGATGCAGTGATGACGGACTCAGCGCTGGGGATGATCGGGGCGGCTGCGATCGCCGGCGGACGCGCGGCGGATGCGAAATCCGGCGAATTGTACCAGACATCGCTGATGTCGGCGCTGGTCGAGGGTGTCTACGAAGGGCTGACGACCTATGGCGAACTGCATCGGCATGGGGACTTCGGCCTTGGCACGTTCAACGATCTCGACGGCGAGATGGTGGGCTTCGACGGCGTGTTCTACCAGCTCCGTTCGGACGGTTCGGCGCGGCCCGTTACGGACGATCAGAAGACACCGTTCGCGGTTGTCACCTTCTTCAAACCCGAGCGCAGCCTGCCCGTGGCCGATATCGCAAAGGCCGACCTGCTCGACCGCCTGACGGCGCTGACCGAAGCCAATCTGTTTACGGCGATCCGTGTCGACGGGCAGTTTGCAAGCGTGACGACCAGGACCGTGCGCGAACAACACCGGCCCTTCCCGCCCCTGCAGGATGCGACAAAGGGGCAAGCCGAAACCGTTCTCACCAATGTTGCGGGCACGCTGGCGGGCTTTCGCACGCCGACCTTTGCGGGAACCCTCGGCGTGCCGGGCTTTCACCTGCATTTTCTGACCGCCGATCGTAGGTCGGGCGGCCATGTGCTGGATTTCCAGATCAGCGACGCGACCGCGCAAACTTGCACAATGCACGGTCTCCACATCGAGTTGCCCGAAACCGACGCCTTTCTCGGCTCCAATCTCGACGACAGCGACCTGCCGCAGAAGATTGCCGCTGCGGAGGGCGAGCCGACCAAATCACCCTCCAAACCGAATGGGACATTGTCATGACGCAGACAAGCACACGGCCGCGTACCGGCGCCGACATCGTCGTTGAAACGCTCGAACAGCGTGGCACCACGCATGTGTTTGGCGTGCCCGGTGCCAAGATCGACAAGGTGTTCGACCGGCTGGTCGATTCGTCGATTCAGACGGTGGTGTGCCGCCACGAGCAGAATGCCGCGTTCATCGCCGGCGGGATCGGACGGATGACCGGCAAGGCGGGCGTCGCGATCGCGACGTCGGGCCCTGGCGTGGCAAACCTCACCACCGGCCTCGCCACCGCCAATTCCGAGGGCGACCCGATCGTTGCGCTGGGGGGCTCCGTCGCCGTGGCGGACCGGCTCAAGGCATTGCACCAGACGCTGGATTCGGTCGATGTGCTCAAACCCGTCACCAAATATGCAGCCGAGGTCGACTCCCCCGCCGCCACCGCCGAAATCCTGTCTGCAGCCTTCCGCGCCGCGGAGACCGGGCGTCCGGGCGCGGCGTTCGTCGGATTGCCGCTCGACATCATGACCGGCGAGGCGGCGTGCCGCCCAATCGCATTGAACGGCATGCCAGGCTACGGCGCAGGATCCGAGGGCGCGCTGGCGGAAGCGGCGCGCCTGATCAACGCAGCAAACAATCCCGTCGTGCTGCTCGGCCTGATGGCGAGCAAGCCCAGAGCGGCAAAGGCGATCCGCGCGCTGCTCGACCTGGCGGCGCTGCCCGTCGTCGGCACGTTCCAGGCGGCGGGTGCGGTTTCGGAACGCGAGTTCGCCGTATTCGGTGGGCGTGTCGGGCAAATCGCCAATCAGGCCGCCGACACCTTGCTTGAGTCCGCCGACCTGGTCGTCACGATCGGCTACGATGCGGTCGAATATTGGCCATCGATCTGGAACCAGGGATCGGATCGGCCGATCGTCCATATCGACGTCGTCCCGGCGCAGATCGAGAACGCCTATAACCCCTCCGTCGAGGTCATCGGCGATATCGAGGCCAGCCTGACCCGGCTGACCCCGCAGCTTACGCGCAAGGCACCTTCCGCAAAAGCCGCGACGTTGCTCGAGGTGATCGCCGCAGACCGCGTCCAACTGCTCACCGAAGCTGCCGCGCAAGGCGGGACGCCCGTCCATCCACTGCGCATTATCGCCGAACTCCAGAAGATGCTCACGCCCGACGTTACGCTCTGCTCGGACATGGGGTCGTTCAGCCTGTATCTGTCGCGTTATCTCACCAGCTTTCGCGCACGTCAGGTGTTGATCTCCAATGGTCAGCAAACCCTGGGCGTGGCACTGCCGTGGGGTATCGCCGCCAGCATCGTTCGTCCGAGCGAGAAAGTGCTGTCGGTCTCGGGAGACGGCGGATTTCTGTTTTCCGGCATGGAATTGGAAACCGCGGTGCGACTGAAATCGAACCTTGTCCACATGATCTGGATCGACGGCAGCTACAACATGGTCGCCGCGCAGGAGGAGCTGAAATACGGTCGCCATTCGGGCACGGACCTTGGGCCGATCGATGTCGTGAAATATGCCGAGGCGTTTGGCGCGAAGGGCATACAGGTCGCCGGCCCTGACGCGATCGCGCCTGCACTTCACCAGGCCTTCGACACCCCGGGGCCCGTGCTGATCGGCGTCAATGTCGATTACAGCAAGAATGCGCAGCTGTTCGAAATGGTGCACGAGGGCAGCATTCTGTAGGATCCGCTTCGCGAACGTTAAGGGGACTGCCCGGGGGGCCGCACGCGCGGTATTCCGGGCGGTCGCTCCCTGGCGAAGGAAGATGCTGCGCACCCTCGATTGCGGTGGCAAATCGCCGCGACCAGCCTAAAAAGCGTTGCGATCGAGCGCCCTCTTCCCCCTTTGTAGGAGACCCTTGCGTGAATCCGTTTCCCCGCGACATCTTCACCGAGCCGAGCGATGTCGATCCGGACACCCTGGCAAACCTGGGTCCGCTCCGTCCCCTTGCGGGCACATGGCGGGCGACCAAGGGATCCGATACCGCGCCGAAACCGGCGGGTCCCGAACAGCGTACGTTTATCGAGCACATCGTGTTCGAGCCGATCGACCCGCAGGCCAATGGACCGCAATTGTTCTACGGCTTGCGCTATCACATCCACATCACGACCGTGGAAGAGGACATCACCTTTCACGATCAGGTGGGGTACTGGCTGTGGGAACCGGCAACCGGCCTGATCCTGCAAACGCTCGCCATCCCGCGCGGCCAAACCGCGCTGGCATCCGGGCACGGCAAACCGGGCGACAAGACCATCACACTGACGGCAACGCGCGGACCAACCAACTACGGCATTTGCTCGACCGATTTCCTTGAGGATGCGTTCCGCACCGATGCCTATCGGATCGACATCACCTTCAATCCCGATGATTCATGGTCTTACGATATTCAGACCACGTTGGCGGTGCGCGGGCAGGACCAGCCCTTCCTGCATCACGACCGCAACACGCTACATCGGATCGGCGCTGCAAAGCCAAATCCGTGGTCGCAGATTCTGGCGAAAAAGAACCGCAGCGGCGCAATCCTGATCAGCGCCCCGGCAGGCGGCGTCCAGGCCTGCCGGACGCCGCACATCGTTCAAGCGCGGTTACAGCCGGTGGAAAAACGCACTGATTCTTTGCAACAGCGTTTCGGTCGGCCGGGCACGGCAGGATTGGACCAGCACGGGCACGAGCCGCGCAACACCCCCCACATCAACCGCATCGAGCTGCGGCTGCTTGGCGTGCGTGTAGCCGAGCGCGTAAGAGACAACCGTCGGCTTGAACTCCTCGCGCATCTGCACGAAATCCCGGCACGTAATTGTCTCGGTCAGCTTGGGCTTGGCCGGCGCAGTCGCAGCATCCGCTACCGTAACCGCTGACAGCACCGATAGCGCGGCAAGCGCGACACGAACCGAGGAATGAAAGCGCAATTCGACCATGAGAAGCTCCTAAAGGCTATTTTGGGCATTGGGTCACGGCCCGGTGTAGCGACCCCGCGCTCGTGACACGACCGACACGACGCCAAGCCGCATCGATCGCCGGACTGTTGCCGTAACGAACCCGGGTCGGCCAATAATACGAGAGTTTCGGGTCCTCGGCGGTGCCGCCAACCTTGCCCAAATTTGGCTGCCATCGGTCCAATTTCGGCGCATGCGATCCAAGACGCTGCTTCGCCAGGCGGTAATTTGCGGGCATGACTGACAAACGGCCCGATGGCATCCGCGACTATAACGAACCGGCTGGCGGCTGGGGCGCTCTCAAGGCAGTGGCCGAGACGCTCAAGCGCCAGCAAGTGCTTGTTCAGGGCGTGGAGACGCTGCTCGAGAACAACCAGCCCAACGGCTTCGATTGCCCAGGCTGCGCGTGGCCCGATCCCAAACACACCTCCGCCTTCGAGTTTTGCGAAAATGGTGCAAAGGCGGTGACCTGGGAGTCGACCGCAAAGCGGGTCGATCCGACGTTCTTCGCCGAACACAGCGTATCGGACCTCTGGCAGCAACCCGACCACTGGCTCGAAAATCAGGGGCGCATCACGCACCCGCTGCGGTATAATCCCGCCACCGATCATTATGAGGTGGTCAGTTGGGACGATGCCCTCGCGGATATCGGTGCGCGAATGCGGGCGCTCGACCATCCCGATCAGGCGGAATTCTACACCTCGGGTCGGGCGTCAAACGAAGCGGCATTCGTCTTCCAGCTGTTCGCGCGCGCGTTCGGGACCAACAATTTCCCGGACTGTTCGAACATGTGTCACGAGCCGACCTCGGTCGGTCTGCCGCGTGCCATCGGCGTGGGCAAAGCGACCGTTACACTCGAGGATTTCGAGCACTGCGACTTCATCTTCTCGATTGGCCATAACCCCGGCACCAATCATCCGCGGATGATGACATCGCTGCACAATGCGGCAAAGCGCGGTGCGACGATCATCGTCATGAACCCGTTTAAGGAACGGGCGCTGCAACGCTTCCAGGCTCCGCAAGAGCCGCTCGAAATGGCGACGATGACGTCGGTTCCGATTGCGACCACCTATTTCCAGGTCCGGATCGGCGGCGATGCCGCCGCCCTGAAGGGCATCTGCAAGGCCTTGGTCGACATGGACCGCGCCGCCCGGGCCGCCGATCTCGCGCCGGTGCTGGATCATGATTTCATCGCGGGTCACACTTCGGGCTTCGCCGAATTCGTGGCCAATCTCGATCAAGCGCAGTGGGCGGACATCGAACGTTCGAGCGGGCTGACGCACGAGAATCTGCAGGACATTGCGCGGGCTTATGCCAGCGCGAAAGCCGCGATCGTCAGCTACGGCATGGGCATCACGCAGCATCGTACCGGCACCGCCAATGTACAACAGATCGTCAACCTTCTGCTGCTCAAGGGCAATATCGGCCGGATCGGGGCCGGTATCAGCCCGCTGCGCGGCCATTCCAACGTACAGGGCAACCGTACCGTCGGCATTACCGAACGCCCGTCAAAGGAAATGCTCGACCGGTTTCGCGATACCTTCGGCTTCGAGCCACCCCGCAAGTTTGGCCACTCGGTCGTCGAATCGATCGCGGCGATGCGCGATGGGACCTCAAAGGCGATTATTTGCCTCGGCGGCAATCTGGCGATCGCCGCGCCCGATCCGACCGCCTGCTTCGAGGGTTTCCGTCGGCTCGATCTTGCGGTGTCGCTGGCGACCAAGCTCAACCGCACGCACCTGCTGACCGGAAAGGCGACCTATATCCTGCCGGTGATCGGCCGGACCGAACGCGACGAACAGGCGACCGGACCGCAATCGATCACGGTCGAGGATTCGATGTCGATGGTCCACGCATCGCGCGGTTTTCTCAAACCGCCAAGCGGCGAAGCCCGTTCCGAACCCTGGATTCTCGCCAGCCTTGCGCGGGCGACGCTTGGCTCGACGGTCGATGTCGATTGGGAGGGGCTGGTCGCGGATTATGCCGTGATCCGCGACAAGATCGAGTCGGTTTATCCCGAATTTGCCGGTTTCAACGATCGGATACGCCAGCCCGGCGGCTTCCAACTGCCAAACGCGGCGCAGCAACGCATTTGGAACACCGCTTCCGGGAAGGCCAACTTCCTGATCTTCGACCACCTTGAAGAAGACCTGCACACTGACGATCCCGACATCTTGCGGCTCGCCACGATGCGATCGCACGACCAGTACAACACCACGATCTACGGCCTGGACGATCGCTATCGCGGCGTTTTCGGGCGTCGCGATGTGCTGATGATGAACGAAGCCGACATGACGCGGCTGGGCCTGGCGGAGGGCGATCTTGTCGATGTCGAGACGGCCCTGGCGCACGCCCATCCCGACCGGGTCGTGCGTGGGCTCACCGTAATCCGCTATGATCTGCCGCCGCAATGTTGCGGTGCCTATTATCCCGAGAGCCAGGCGCTCGTCGCGCTCGGCCACATCGACAAACAGTGTCTGACGCCGTCCTACAAATCGATTCCGGTTCGCGTGCGACCGGCGGTCGCAGGCAGCACGGGCGCAACCGCAGTCCAACGCGCCGGGCTCACGGGCGTGGCCCCCCGCCCTGCCACGGTGCCGCCCACATCCGGCGAGTAACCACAACCATCGTATGATTTTTTCGCGGTACGCAAAACCTTACTTAGGCCGTGCAGAGAGTTACCCGCCCCCCCTCCCAACTTTCTGCAAGAGCCTTAAAAGCTCTCCCTTCCGATCCCGAG